>NZ_JBLGBE010000132.1:0-4460 GCF_047617445.1 Congregibacter sp. | reverse complement strand
CGTTGAACACCCCGAGTGCCAGCGTGCGCTGCTTGCCGACATGGCGGTAGCTGAAACGCCATCTCTTTGCTCCATCCGGGAACACCCAGAGCTGGAGCCCCCGTCCGTCACTTAGTTTGTAGACTTTGTCCTTTGGCTTGGCAGCCTCGACGGTCTTTGCGGTTAGCTTGCCCACTGCCGATACCCCGATTTGATTTAGCTAAACGCCCAGATGGGCCCTTTTGCTGGTATATGAATTCGGAGCTAGCGAGATACCAACCGATATACCATCGTTGGAGCTGGTATTTAGTGGCGGATGCTGACCCCTCCTGAAGGGAGGTTACAGTATAAAATTAGTTATTTCAGTAGTTTAGGTGGGTTTTGGGTGTTCTTGGATATTTGAAATGGTCGGTGTGAGAGGATTCGAACCTCCGACCCCTTCCTCCCGAAGGAAGTGCGCTACCAGGCTGCGCCACACACCGAGATCGCTACTGCGAGGCCAGCAAGCATAGCAAACTCAATAACTCAGAACACACCTGCTTGGTGCGCCAACCACTGGCTAAAGAAACTCAAACTGAGCACTGCAACGATCAACATTACCAATAAATATAAAGGTTTGAAGGGTTTTCTCTCGACAGAGTTGACGCCACGCTTCAGAAACGCGTCAACCTTGGCTTGATCCTCTGGATACAACTGACGCTCGGAGCCTTCGGTAACAGGTTCAGCCGGGCGCTGTGGCTGTTCTTCATTCTGAGACATGCATTTAGCCTCGTAACAACGAAAACGAACGCGAATTATCGCGCCCGTAGCTTTGGATTGCACCCCCCAGAGAATCCTGGGGGATATCAAGCCGTTCAGAATGCGAACATCGCCTCTGGCATGTCCATAAGGTTGTCCGCTCCAGAGAGTAAGGACTCTTTATGCGACATAGTCCGCGGCAGTATTCGCTGGAAGTAAAAACGCGCGGTCATGAGTTTTGCCTCATAAAACGCGGTATCACCGCCCGCGGCTTCTGCAATCTTCTTGTGCGCGACCACAGCCATCTGAGCCCAGAAATAAGCCAGCGCCACGTAACCTGAGTACATGAGGTAGTCCACTGATGCGGCACCAGCCTCGTCAGGATTCTCCATGGCCTTAGCGCCTACTTCCAGAGACATGGTCAGCCACTCGTCTGCGTACTTGGTCAGCGGAGCCGTGAATTCAGCATAAGCTTCATCACTGTTCTCGGCGACAAATTCACCCATCATCTCGGTAAAGCCCATGAGCAGCTTGCCACCAGAACCCAGGACTTTCCGGCCAATGAGGTCCAGCGCCTGTATACCCGTAGTGCCTTCGTACAATGTGGCGATACGTGCATCGCGAGCGATTTGCTCCATGCCCCACTCACGAATAAAGCCATGGCCACCGTAAATCTGGATGCCGTGGTTAGCAGCCTCAAGGCCGGCCTCGGTAATAAAGGCCTTGGCGATCGGTGTCAGCAGCGCCATCAGGTCGTCGGCTTTCTTCGCGCTCTCTTCGTCACCGCGCTCCACGATATCGCCCAGCTGAGCAAGGTAGTACAGCATTGCACGGCTGCCTTCGGCGATAGACTTTTGCGTCAGCAGCATGCGACGCACGTCGGGGTGCACAATGATAGGGTCCGCTGGGCCATCAGGATTCTTGGGGCCGGTCAGGCTGCGCATCGCGAGGCGTTCCCGGGCGTATTCCAAAGATCCCTGATACGCAAGTTCTGCGTGAGCCAATCCCTGAATAGCTGTACCGATTCGGGCGGTGTTCATAAAGGTGAACATCATGTTCAGACCGCGGTTGGGCTCGCCAATCAAATAGCCCTTGGCGCCATCAAAGTTCATCACGCAGGTTGCGGATGCCTTGATACCCATCTTCTTTTCGATGGACGCACAGTGCACGCTGTTGCGATCACCGACACTGCCGTCTTCATTAACGTTGAACTTTGGCACGACAAACAGCGAGATACCCTTGGTACCCTCTGGCGCATCAGGCATACGTGCGATCACGATATGCACAATATTGTCTGACATATCGTGCTCACCGGCGGAGATAAAGATCTTGGTGCCGGTGATCGCATAGCTGCCGTCGGCCTGGGGCTCGGCTTTGGTGCGCAGGAGACCGAGATCCGACCCACAATGCGACTCGGTAAGACACATGGTGCCCGTCCAGTTGCCGCTCACGAGCTTGGGCAGATATTGCTGCTTCAGCTCGGGTGAACCGTGGGCCTCTAGCGTCTTGATGCAACCATGAGACAGTCCGGGATACATGAGCCAGGACCAGTTGGCGGTACCGGCGAGCTCGTTGATAACAATGCCGAGCATGCTGGGCATATCCTGACCACCAAACTCGGGCTCTGCAGACAGTGATGGCCAACCGTTATCAACATACTGCTTATAGGCTTCTGCAAAACCTGCGGGTGTCTTTACGCCCTCTTCGGACCACACGCAGCCTTCTTCGTCACCGCTTTGATTCAGCGGAGAAAGAACGTTCTCGGCAAACTTTGCACCCTCTTCGATGATCGCATTCATGAGATCTGGCGTGGCTTCTTCATAGCCTTTCAAACCCTGATACAAGTTTTCGGTATCAAGTACTTCATTGATCACAAACTGGATATCGCGCAGCGGCGCTTTATAACTTGGCATTTCCCTCTCCCCTATTACGGTGACGATTTTCGGATCGCCAATCGCAAGGCTTATCGCCCATGTGTTCAGTGTTAACTTAGGGTTGAGTATAGTCCAATTTCAGGCGAATGCATGCTCCAAAGTGTGAATTTGCAGGCAAAAGCTGCCTTGGCTGCTTGGCCGGAACTAGCGCCCGAAACCATAGAATAAGCTTGTAAGTGTGCACTTACTTACGTTAAAGAGCAGCGATAACTGTGATAAACACCACGTCAGGCCTGCATCGACGCGTTTGCATCATAAAACCGCGGATCCGAGAACTCCGGAGCAGCCGTCTCACGCTCTTCAGGGTTAATGCCCAAACGCGCAAACAAAGCCAAATCACTATTGGCTTTTGGGTTAGCTGTAGTTAGCAGTTTTTCGCCATAGAAGATTGAGTTTGCGCCCGCCAAAAATGCCAGCGACTGAGTCTGCTCGTTCATGTCTTCGCGTCCCGCAGACAAGCGCACATGAGAGAGTGGCATCACTATGCGCGCCACGGCGATGGTGCGCACAAACTCGAAGGGGTCAAGATCGCGCTCTTTCGCGAGCGGCGTTCCTTCGACACGGACCAGCATATTGATGGGTACGCTCTCGGGGTGCTCTGGCAGATTTGCCAGTTGTTGCAGGAGTCCCACACGATCCGCCGCATTCTCCCCCATCCCCACGATGCCGCCACTGCAGACTTTCATGCCCGCCGCTCGCACTTGCTCCAGGGTATTCAGACGATCCTCATAGGTTCGTGTAGTGATGATATCGCGGTAGTACTCAGGAGACGTATCCAGATTGTGGTTGTAGTAATCCAGACCTGCATCGGCCAAGGTTATGGCCTGACTGTCAGTCAACATGCCCAGCGTCATGCACGTCTCCAAGCCCAGTTCTTTGACCCCCTCGATCATCGAGGTGAGAACCGGCAGGTCTCTATCTTTGGGCGACCGCCAGGCTGCGCCCATGCAAAACCGGGTGGCCCCGGCGTCGCGCGCAGCCTGTGCCTGTTCCACCACCGCATCTACCTCCATGAGAGCCTCTACCGACAAGCCGGTGTCAAAGCGCGTGCTTTGAGGGCAGTAGGCACAGTCCTCAGGACAAGCGCCGGTTTTGATCGAAAGCAAAGTGCTTATCTGCACTTCGTTTGGATCAAAATGCTGCCTGTGAATCGATTGGGCGCGAAACACCAGATCACTGAAGGGCAACGCAAACAGCGCGGCAATCTGGTCTCGCTGCCAGTCATGACGCACAGTTGCCGACGCGATGTCGTTTTCGGCTGGGCGTGACTCCCCAGACGTGGTTTGGCTTGTTAATTCAGATGAAAGGGGAACAGTCATGGCAAGGCTCTCAGTAAGAATCTGCATAGTAGATCATGGAGCAGCATGGTCAACCAAAATAAAAACTCGTGGTTAACAGCGCCCTAAAAAACGCATGGATGCACGCCCTCGACTACGTGGCGCCACAGCGCTGTATCTATTGCGATCAACCCAGCTACCTGGCCGAAGCCGTCTGTGAGGTATGCCAAGACGCCCTCTGTCCTAATGAGGCGGCATGCCCGAGATGTGCGCTCCCAGGTATGGATGGCCGCCTGTGTCCCACATGCATCACACAGCCGCCGCTTTTACAGCGTGTGACTGCCGCCTATGAGTACGACGCAGCAATAGCGTACTTAATGCACCGATGGAAGTACCTGGGAGAGCAAAGACTTTCGCTAACGGCCGCAAAATTGATGCTAAAAGAGCCTATTTTTACTAAAACTACCGAAATAATGCTGCCAACGCCCCTGCACTGGAGGCGCCAGCTTCAGCGGGGCTTCAACCAGAGCGA
>NZ_JBLGBE010000131.1:0-4690 GCF_047617445.1 Congregibacter sp. | reverse complement strand
CCCACCATGATGGACGTGGGCGTGGCCAACCCCATTGCGCAAGGACAGGCGATGATCAAAACGGCGACGCTCGCCACTAAGGCAAAGCTAAGTGCAGGATCGGGGCCAACCAGTAACCAAGTCAGAAAAGTTACCAAGGCGACCCCAATGACTGCTGGTACGAACCAGAGAGTGATACGGTTGACCAAATCCTGTATGGGCAATTTTGCGCCCTGCGCGTCTTCAACCATACGGATAATTTGCGCTAGCATCGTATCGCCACCCACCTTGGTCGCCCGGAACGTTAGTGCGCCAGTGCCGTTAACAGTGCCGCCCACGACCTCGGTGTCAGCGGATTTCTCTACTGGAGTAGGCTCACCCGTAATCATACTTTCATCGACGTAAGACATTCCTTTGATGACAACCCCATCGACTGCAATTTTTTCGCCTGGACGCACCTGGATGAGATCACCGACTCCGATATCGTCGACAGGTATCTCGATCAGCTGCCCATCCCGTTCCACCTGCGCAGTTTTGGCCCTCAGGCCAACGAGTTTGCGGATTGCTTGGCCGGTACGTCCTTTCGCACGCGCTTCAAGAAAGCGACCCAAAAGAATGAGCGTCACAATCATCGCTGCCGCTTCAAAGTAGACCGCGCGCGTGCCATCGGGCAAAAGTGTCGGCACAAAGAGGGCCACTGCGGAAAACCCCCATGCAGCCGACGACCCAAGTGCGACCAGAGAGTTCATGTCGGGGGCGCCTTTGAAGAGCGCAGGGAAACCTTTGAGGTAGAACTGCCTTCCGGGCCACGCCAGAACAATCGTCGTTAGGACAAACTGGATCGTCCAACTGATCTCCATGCCCAGGGTGTCCATTATCCAGTCATGAATGACGGGAACCATATGGCTGCCCATTTCAAGGATAAAGACGGGCATGGTCAGGACTGCGGCAACCAGCGTCATGCGTTGCAGGTGAGCCGCCTCTTCTGCCTTTCGGTCTGCGGTCGCATCTGCTGCGCCCTGATCGGTGACCTGATCGGTGACCAGATCGGTGACCAGAGTAGCTGGATATCCCGCCGCATTAGCAGTTTGGGCAATGTCAGCAGGCGACAGGGACGTTCCGATCACCCGAACGGTCGCCTCCTCCTTTACCAGGTTGACGACAACAGAAGCGATACCAGGAGCGACCGCCAAGGCACGCTCGACACGGCCAACACATGACGCACAGGACATGTTTTCTATGCTAAAGCGATATGTTCGCAGCTCAGCAGGATAACCAGCGGCGTCCAGTGCTGCGGTTACGTCAGCGGCCTCAAAGGTATCATTGAAGCTGATAGTGGCCGTTTCTGCAGCAAGGTTTACATGCGCTTCTTGCAACCCGGGTACAGCACCTAGGGCTTTTTCCACACGCCCAACGCATGAGGCGCAGCTCATCTCCCGCACGCCGAAAGTTAGTGATCTGTTGCTTTCCATGGTGAGACCTATTGCTCTTGAATACCCATACAGTATTAGGCTTCCAGTAGATGGAAGGTCAAGGTGTTGTTATACAAGCAGTCCTGCGCCATGTCCCGCTACGGTAGATTGCGCAGGGCGTGAGCTGCTAGAGCTGCAGCACCAGCGGCTCCGGTTCTTGCGAATTCGGCGTGCGGGGTCGCGCGCTGCAGATCAGTACCTCGCCGCTCGCAAGCTCTGCGGCGGGCTGCTCGACATAGTCAACGTTGCCAGTGTCAAGCTTGGTGGCGCAGGCTCCACATACTCCAGAGCGGCATGAATAGGCAGCATCAATGCCATTGGCTTCTGCCAGTTCAAGCAGGGTGCCGGAGGCCGGTGTCCACTGGGCCACGATGCCGCTTTGTGCAAATTCAACGCTGAGCGGCTGAGCGTTTTCTTCGGGCTCGGTCTTCGGCATGCTGCGCTTCACCGTCGATGGACCAAACGCCTCGAAACGTATGCGCTCGTCGGGAACCTGAGCGTTCCTCAGGTCGGTGTACAGGGATTGCATGAACTCCCCGGGGCCACAGAGATAGAAATCAAAATCATCGAAAGGCAGCACTGACCTCAGCAAGTCGATATTCACGCGGCCCACCGCATTGAAGTCCCTGCCCACCCGATCCTCAATTCTCGGTCGGCTGTATGCGGTATGCACTCGCAGATTTTTGTTGCGTCGCCGAAGTTCCGCGAGCTCTTCGCCGAAAGCATGGGTAGCCCCATTGCTTGTGCCGTGGATGAAATACAGTGGGCGGCCATTACCGTTGATTCTCTCGTTGCTTGTGGCCTCGGCACTCAGAGCCTGTGCCATGGCCAGCATCGGGGTGATCCCGACGCCGGCAGAAAGCAGAACCACAGGCCGGGCGCTTTTTCGATCAAGAACAAACTGTCCAGCCGGGATGCGGGCTTTAAATCGGTCGCCGACTTTTAGTTCATCATGAATGTAAGCAGACGCCACACCGTCGGCATCGCGCTTGATCGACAGGCGATACCAGCGCCCGTCGTGGGCAGATGACAGGGAATACACACGCTCGACACCCTCGTTGATCGGCAGGCGAACAGGCAGGAACTGGCCGGGTTCATGGGAGATGACCGGGCCATCCAGCGGGCGTAGATACACCGAGCGAATGTCAGCGCTTTCCTGTTCGAGACGGCTAACCTCCACGGTCTGCCAGGCGCCTTCTGATTTGAGTTCCTCCCTGCGCTTATCGACGTCCTCCCAGCTACCCAATTGCTCGAGTAACGGTGCGTAGCTGTCAAAGTGAAAACGCAGTGGCAGGCTTTTACTCACGCGTCGCCACTGCGTCGGCTCTATGCGCACGAAGCGCTGCGCGCCGGCGAAGGCCTCGATGTCTTCACTTTCCCAGATGATTGTGGCGCGACCCGTGAGGTACAGCAGGTCTCCGCTGTCAAAATCAATGAACATAAGGCCAGCGCGGCCGGTCAGCTCGATATTGCCCAGGGTGTTGAAATGGTTGTTACCGGTGAAGTCCGGGAAGATAAGCGCGCCGTTGTCATCAACGCGCACAAACCCCGGCCGGCCGCCGCGGTGTGAGACATCGGCGCCGAGCTGCGGGCCGTCTTGACGGTCCCCATAGGCGGTGGCAATAAAGAGGGTATCTGCTTCGCGGATCAGCTGGCGTGCAGCCTCATCCAGATTTTCTCCTTGGTCAATCTGCCTAGGCTCAGCCGGGGACGCTAGCCCTGGCAGTGCTTCGATTTCCCGACTCTGGATGTATTGTGGGCAGTTACCAAAGGCCTGGTCGATGGCAATTTCGAGCCGGTCAGCGCTGCGCCGAACGATCTGTCCCGCAGCGCGGTTGCGACGGCGTTCCTCGGGGAGAATACCGAGCATGCCGATAGCGGCGCCCTTTATGGCCTGGTGCGCGAGGGGCGACCCGTACAGCGGTGCGCTGTCGATGTTCAGGTGCTGCGGATCGGGAGAGCTGATAAAGCCCTCGGGACCCGCAATCAGTGACGCCCACGGCGAGCCCTGTTCATCGAGCGTACCGACGATCAGGAAGGGCAGTTGACTGTAAAAGTCGCGGTGCTGCTCGGGGAAGAAATCGCGGATTACTCGCCGGCCGAGACGCTCCGCGCCCTCACGGACACCCAGGCGTTCCTGGACGGCAGTCTCGCCACGATGGAAAGGTGAAGTGTCTCGAGTCCAGCCCCTTGTCTTGTTCATCTTGGCGTTCCTCATTGCTTGGGTTTTGGGGATGACCGGGAGGCGGCCGACTATCTGAACAGTCGAGGTGCTCGCAGATAGTCAACTGCCACTCGGTGGCTAGTTGCAGCAGATAGTTATCCGGCGTCACGCCGCAAGTGCTGCGAGCGCGTCGGTCTCAGTGATCTGCATCGGCACGAAACCGGGCAGGGCTTCGATTCTCGACAGCCAGACAGTCACCGCGGTGTAAGGTCGAAGATCGACGCCACCCTCGGGGGCGTGGGCGATGTAGCTGTAGAGGGCAACATCGGCGATGGTCGGGTTCTCACCCACCAGCCAGTCACTATTGGCCAGGGTCGTGTTCAGCACGCCCAGGAGTGCCTCGGCCTTGCTGATCGCAGCGGCGTGATCCAGGCCCGCCTTGAAGACCGTGACCAGGCGCGCGGCAGCGGCGCCGTTGGCAAGCTCGTTGGCTGCCCTGGATAGCCAGATCTGGACGTGGGCCTGCGTCTCGCCATCCTGCGGATACCAGCGGCGGCTGTCGTCATAGCGCGCGGCCAAGTAGACAAGAATCGCGTTGGAGTCGTACAGGGTGACGTCCCCGTCTTCCAGTACCGGGACCTGCCCGAAGGGATTGAGAGCCAGGAATTCCGCTTGCTTGTGTGCACCAGCGAGCAGGTTGACGTCGATTATTTCTGGCGTGAGCCCTAGCAGGCTCGCCGCGAGCCTGACGCGGTGGGAGTGGCCGGACAGTGGGTGGCTAAACAGTTTCATCGGTGTATTCCTCTGTATAAGTGTGATGTTGTTTTCAGGTGGCGGGTCACTCCGTCCACGAGAGACACTTTAAGTTCTTTAAAAAATTGATAAATAGATGAATAATGGAATAACTATCCACTAAAAAGGGAAAGTATGGACGTCATACACGCGATGCGAGTGTTTAGTGCCGTGGCAGCCGAAGGGTCCTTTACCCAGGGCGCCGAGCGTGCCGGTATTTCCATACAGTCGGCGAGCAAACTGGTGAAGGCCCTGGAGAACCGCCTTGGCGCGCTGCTGTTCG
>NZ_JBLGBE010000130.1:0-5016 GCF_047617445.1 Congregibacter sp. | reverse complement strand
GCCAGTCGGGGTCTCAACCATTGATACATCGACGCGAGCTCGTCGGCGCAGGGATGACCGGACGCGTGAACAGGCTCTGCTGCGCTGTCCGCGTCGATAATGTGAATGCCCTGAGCACGAAAGCGCTGCAAGAGCCTTTCCACTGACTCTTCATTGCCCGGAATCACCCGGGAACTGAGTATTAGGGTATCGCCAGATTCTAGCTCTAGCTGGTGATGCGATCCCGCCGCCAGACGCTGCAAAGCAGCCCCATGCTCTCCCTGGCTACCGGTAGCTACAACCAGGACTTCATCTTTGGGCAGGTAGCCCAGATGTCCTGTTTCGATCAAACGCTTTGAGCGGCTTAGCAGTCCAACACTCAAGGCAGCGGAGTGCATGGTCTGCAAAGATCGTCCCAGCAAGCCCAGATAGCGCTGTGTTTTTTCCGCCACATAAAACAAGCTGTGTAACCGGGCGATGTTACTGGCAAAGCAGGCTACGACCACTCGCCCCTTACAGCCAGCCACGGCTTTTAACAAACCATCTCTCACAGCAACTTCACTCACGGAGTGACCCGGTACGACTGCATTCGTGGAATCACAGATCACGGCATCAAGGCGACTCTCCCCAGTAGCGGCAAAGAGCTCGGGCGAGAAGGCAGGACCGACTTGCGGGGCTTTATCAATTTTCCAATCCGCGGTGTGCAGCAGGCTACCCGCCGCGCAGCGAATATGCAGTGCACAGGTCTCGGGTGTGGAGTGTGTAATAGGTAACCAACGGACATCGAAAGGTCCAATGGACTGCTCATCACCAGGAATGCACTCAATAAGAGGGCTGGGCACCTTGCCCCCACGCCCGGCTGCTTTTCGTCGCAATACTTCCGCCGTAAAAGGTGTGGTGTACACGGGCACGGGAAAGCGCTCCCATAGCAGCGGTAAAGCGCCGATGTGATCTTCGTGGGCGTGGGTCAGTACAATTCCTGCAAGAGAGTCCTTGCGATCGACAATAAACTGGGGATCCGGCGTCTGAACTCGAGGGCGGATTCTTGTGGAGTCCCGTTCAAAAGTGATACCGCAGTCCACCATAAGCCAGGCGCCATCGTGCCCGTAAAGATTCAGGTTCATGCCAATTTCACCGCAGCCTCCAAGCGGTAGAAACCACAAGTCCTTCACACCCGGGATCATGGTTGTGGCTGACAAGTAGGGCACCAATAAATGCGTCGGCTGCCCATGCTGTCTCTGCGGATAGTGTCCCCACATTGATAACAAGGCCGTTCGTCCCTGCCAAATACAAAGAAGCGTCGACGCTCAAAGCCCTTGACGGTTTTTTTGAGAGATGCGGCTAAGCGTGCTGGCAAGGTAATACCGCCAGTTTCATAACTGCGCCGAGGCAATTTCAGGGTTTCCCTGGCCAGAGAGCCCCGCTCAGCTTTACTGAGGTCACAAGGCCGTCGCTTAGGATACAAGCCTGCACAAAACAAAATTTCTGAACGCAGGTAGTTGCCGCTGCCCGCCAGAAAATGTTGATCCAGATACAGTGCACTCAAAGAACGGCCTGCAAATCGCTGCATCTGGAGACGCTCGCTGATGTCTTGCCAACTCAATTGGGCGGACAGCAAATCTGGGCCCAGTGTTGCAAGAAAAGGATGCATACCCAAATCGTCGCGAGCCCACACGCTGATATCCGAGGCGCTATACAGCAATGCGCTGTGACTCGCCGTGTGCAGCGCAAGGCGCAGGGATCGATTGGTAGCGGGCGTCTTACCTCGCTTAACAATTTTCCAAACGCCATAAAGCTGGTTATGCGAGTAAATAGCATAGTCGTTATCGAAGTGCGTCAGCAAAGCTTTGCCGCGCGTTTCAATCTCCATGACCCGTTGACCCGTAAGTGAGACTTCAAATCGTTGCAGTTCCGGAAAGGCAAATGCCACCGCCTCAATGGTCTCATCAACCAGTACGTCGGCGATACGATCCGCCGCACGGCGTATTTCTGGGCCCTCGGGCATTAGTCTGCATGTCCTTGTTACATCTGCTGTGTGATCCATACGCACAAGCGTCGCTTGAGGATGGGTGATACTTTACTTCTTCCCCTTGGCAACACAGACTCCGAGCATGCCAGCGGTAACGTCATGCCCCCACTAAGTACCCGTCTTATTTATGGCGCCGGGGGCGCTGTGTACGCCGTCAAAGAAGCGGCCTACACGATGTTCATCCTGCTGTTCTACACTCAGGTGCTTGGACTCAACGGCACGCTTACTGGGCTGATTGTCGCTCTGAGCCTCATCTGGGACGCGGTCTCAGACCCGCTCGTTGGCACCCTATCGGACCGTTTGCGCAGCAAACATGGCCGGCGCCATCCCTATATGGCCTTAAGTATTGTTCCTTTGGGACTGGGCTTTATCGGCTTGTTCTCCCCACCTGATGCGCTGTTGGGCTCCGATGCGCTTCTCGCAGCCTGGCTTCTTTTCTGGTCCCTC
The DNA here is from genome assembly GCF_047617445.1 of Congregibacter sp. Taxonomy (GTDB): domain Bacteria; phylum Pseudomonadota; class Gammaproteobacteria; order Pseudomonadales; family Halieaceae; genus Congregibacter. Next base: position 2,561 of record NZ_JBLGBE010000130.1, on the reverse strand, counting down.
TGGGTGCGCACCTTTGTCACGACATTTTCCATCCCGCACCTCGCCCTCTCCGCCGAAATCACCAACGATTATCAAGGTCGCAGTCAGATCCTCGGTGCGCGACTAGCTTATATGTTTTTGTTTTCGGTATTGATCCCGGCCGTAGCACTTACGCTGATTTTTCAGTCCAGTGGGGGTGACGACGGTCGCTTTGTGCAAGGCAACTATCCCATTTATGGGGCCTTTTCTTGCGCGGTCTGTTGGTTACTCGCGAGTATCACGACCTTCGGAACACGCCGCTACGCACGCCCTTCACATACGCAGCCCATACCTCCGCCTCGACACGCGGGCAATACACTCACCCAAGACCTCCTGCGCACCCTGGGTAATCGCAGCTTTCGCTACTTGATTGGCTTTGAACTATCGGTGATGGCGAGCTTCGGCGCGATATCGGCGCTCAACATGTTGGTCTGGACCTACTACTGGGAATTTGATGCTAAAGAGGTTTCGATCATCTTGTCCCTGCCGAGCCTCCTCGCGGTGGCTTTGGTTATGCTTAGCCTGCGTCCACTGGGACGCCATCTTGAGAAGTATCAGTTACTACAGCTATCAACAGTCGGTTTGATCCTTAACTGCCTCTGGCTATACCCGCTGCACATACTTGGATTACTACCCGACAATGGCGAACTTTGGTTCGCGCTGAACCTGGTCTTTATGTTGATCTTTATGTACTGTTTTTTAATGCGCGGCATCCAAGCGCAGTCCATCATCGCAGACCTTAGCGACGAGCATGAGTGGGATCACGGCATGCGTCAGGAAGCGGGTTTCTTCGCAGCGAGCAATTTTGCACAGAAGTTCGCTACCGTATTCGGTCCTTTGTATGGCGGTCTCGCGCTGGACCTTATCGGACTTGAATCAGGTATGTTGCCGGGATCATTGGACGATTCTATCCTCGATGGGTTGGTTATCGCTTTTGGACTGGGATCTCTCCCGGGCATGCTCCTCGCACTGCTGTTTTCCACAAGAATTACGATCAGCCGAGCGCGCGTAGCCGACCTGCAGCGCATGCTTGGCGAGCGCGCAGCCGCCTCACCGCCCTGAATCGGGCTTGTGAGTAGACGTCACGCGGCGCAAAATGCGCGCCTCAGAACCTCACGGTCCAAACCATGAATCAAGCTATTTACGATACGCGCATCCGTCAGGCACAGCCCTTGATCACGCCCTGGGTGCTTGCCGATGAGCAGCCTCTCTCTGACGCGCAGGCCGCGACGGTCAGTACGGCCCGAGGACAAATTGAAGACGTACTGTCGGGTAAAGACCCTCGGCTATTGGTGATTGTGGGGCCCTGCTCCGTGCATGACCCGGCGGCACTGTTGGAGTTTGCAGCAGCCCTCAAGTCACATTGCCTTGATCTTAACGACGCGCTCCTGCCAGTGCTTCGTGTGTACTTTGAAAAACCGAGAACCGTCGTCGGCTGGAAAGGACTGATCAACGACCCGGACCTGGATGGCAGCTTTCATATCAACAAAGGCCTGCGCCTCGCCCGGAACGTTCTGCAGGACGTGGCCAGTCTGGGCTTACCTGCCGCCAGTGAGTTTTTGGATAACATCTTTGGTCAGTACTACGCCGATCTTGTGAGCTTTGCGGCTATTGGCGCACGGACGGTAGAAAGCCAGATTCACCGGGAATTGGCCTCAGGTTTGTCCATGCCCGTGGGTTTTAAGAACGCCACAAACGGTGACGTAGGCGTGGCCATCGATGCGATTCGCAGCGCCAATCACAGTCACTGGTTTCCGTCGTTGACCCGAGAGGGTACTCCGGCAATTCTGCAGTCCGATGGCAACCCTCACAGCTATCTCGTCCTGCGTGGCGGCAAGTCCAGTGGACCCAATTACCACGCCGCAGCAGTAACTGCAGCTGCGACGGCCATGACAGCAGCGAATCTAGAACCCGGTGTCATTGTCGATTGTAGTCACGGTAATAGTGAGAAAGACCCACAGCGTCAGGCGATCGTTGCGGCAGATCTTAGCGATCAGATCGAGCAAGGGCAGTCTGCGCTGCGCGGTGTCATGCTGGAGAGCCACCTCGTTGCTGGCAATCAGGCCATTGGGCCGCGAGAATCCCTACGCTACGGGCAGAGCATTACGGATGCCTGTTTGTCCCTCGAAGAGACCTTGCCCGTTCTAGACAGCCTTGCCGCGGCCGTGCGCCGGGCAAGGCTTTAGAGCCTGCTTACCAGGTGTAGCCGATACGAACACGGTAGGTTTGATCAAGCTCTTCGGTGCCTGCTACGGCGCCAGTGTTGAGATCGAGCACGAGTTCTGCTGAGGCTTCTACACCGTAGAGTAAGGGGAACGCGAGTCCGAAAGTCGTATTCAGAACAATATTGGACGCCTCATCTAGGTTCCAGATGCCCTTGTGATTGATGTACATGCGAGAATCGCCGCCGAGATAGGTGCTCTGCATACGGACGTCCCAGGTACTACCTAGATACTCCCGATCCTCATCGCTGATAAAATCTTCCGTGATGTACGCAAGACCTGTTTCGGCCTCAAGCGCGAACACCGGATCGGTAAAGAACT
>NZ_JBLGBE010000129.1:0-5067 GCF_047617445.1 Congregibacter sp. | reverse complement strand
CATCCATAAAGGTCTTGGCAAGCGTTGCGGCTGTTTGCTCTTCCTGAAACGATAACTCAGGGTTCTCATGCAGATGCTTGTAATAGCTAAGTGCATCAAAGGACCAGGCCTGAGCCGTAAAGCTGCAAAGAGCGGAGAGTAACGATGCTTGGAAAAATTGGCGCATGGAGTAACCTCAAAAAGATCCAGTGCGCAGTCTAACAAAGTCAGCGCCAGGCAGATGCCCGTTCCCGGTGCATCCCGTACAATGCGCTCAACACCACTTTTGCCAATCGAACTTGAATATAGAATCTTCACAGCCCGACGCCTCCCTCCACAGTAGTGGACTGGAGACCTATGCTCGCTTGCTACGTTATGTCCGTCCGCTGTGGCCAGCGTTTTTGGTAAGTATGTTCGGTTTCGTTTTGTATGCGCTCACTCAATCCGCATTCGCCGGGTTGATGCAGTACCTTCCAGCGGCCTTTGAAGGAAACACCCTCGGGGACAGCACTGTTGTCGGTGCAAACATGCTGAGCAGCTGGGAGCGACGTCTCGGCCTGGATCAGGCAGACAAGGTCCGTAGCTTTTTACCTCTTGCGCTTATCGCGATTGTCACTGTGCGCGGCATAGGCTCGTATCTGGGCAGCTATTACATTACCTATGTGGCCCGGCATGTCGTCAATCAACTGCGCCTGGATGTGTTTGCTCATATCAACACTTTACCCGCGGCTTACCTCACGCAGCGAAACTCTGCGGACCTTATATCCCTGATCACTTTTAACATCGAACAAGTTGCCGCAGCGGCATCGACAGCGATCAAGGTCATTGTTCGTGAGGGACTCACGGTCATTGCGCTAATGGGCTATATCTTCTTTCTCAACTGGAAGCTGTCGCTTCTGTTTGTGGTATTAGCCCCGCTCATCGGCGGAATTATCGGCCTTACTTCATCACAGTTCAAAAAGTACAGCCGACGGATTCAGGACTCTATGGGGGGCATCACGCGAGTCGCAGCAGAAGCTATTCGTGGATTTCCAGTGGTTCGCGGATTCGGAGGGACCGCCTCGGAGAATGCCCGATTTAAAGAACGCAGTCGCTATGCGCTGCGTCAGGATCTTAAGCTGGCTCGAGTTAATGAAATCAGTACGCCCATCATTCAGTGGCTGACCTACAGCGCCCTGGCGGGTTTGTTCTGGTTTGGTCTCGATCCCGCGCTGCGCGGCAGCATGGATGCCGGTCAGTTTCTGGCCTACATCACAGCTGCCAGCCTTGTCGCAAAACCTCTTCGGCAACTCACACAGGTGAATGCGCGCATTCAGCGAGGCATCGCAGCTGCAGAAAGCATTTTCGACGTGCTCGACCAGGAAACCGAGAGCACATCAGGCAAGATTTTAGAGACTGCACCCAAGGGAGCCTATGCACTACGAGACCTCCACTTTCGGTACCCCGGTGCTGATGAGGATGCCTTGCACGGTATCTCACTTGACCTGGCTGCAGGAGAAACCTTAGCTCTGGTAGGACGCTCAGGCTCCGGAAAGACGACCTTAGCGAACCTTTTGGCGGCGCAGTTTCCCTCCCCGCCTCACACACTGCTTTTAGACGGCCAAGCCATGGAGTCGCTCATGCTCACTTCTGTGCGCCGGCAAATTGCTTTTGTGAGCCAACACACAACACTGTTTGCCGCGAGTGTTCGGGACAATATTGCCTATGGTGATCTTGCGGACGCAGGTGACGACGCCATTAATGCCGCGCTAGCACAAGCCAACGCACTGGAGTTTGTTCAGCGTCTGCCCGCTGGCTTGAATACAATACTGCGTGAAGAAGGTGACGATTTCTCCGGTGGGCAACGACAACGCCTCGCTCTGGCTCGGGCATTTTTGAAAGATGCGCCGATTCTCATTCTTGATGAGGCGACCTCGGCTCAGGACGCCGAAAGCGAAACTCTGATTCAGCAGGCATTGCAGCGAATTTTCGAAGGACGTACAGCCGTGATCATCGCCCATCGATTATCCACCGTGGAACAGGCTGATCGTATTGCCGTGATGGATCAGGGCCGTGTTGTTGAGCTAGGCACTCACGCGGAACTGCTGTCCCAGTTGGGTATTTATGCACAGCTTCACCGGCAGCAGCTGCAGGCATGAAGCAGGCACTCCCAGCGACACTTTATTCATGAAGGTTCTACAGGTACTCCCCGCCTTGGATACCGGGGGTGTCGAGCGCGGAACTTTGGACATCGCCAAGGCCCTCGTGCAGGCCGGACATGAGTCCGTCGTGCTCTCTCAAGGCGGTCGATTGGTCACCCGTCTGGAGAAACAGGGGTCACAACATGTGACTTGGTCTTTGGGCAAAAAGTCACCGCTAACGCTTCGCCACGTTCGGCCACTTCGCCGCTGGCTTAGCTCTGAAGCATTCGACATTTTACATTTACGATCGCGAATGCCGGGCTGGATCTGCTGGCTTGCCTGGCGAGGCATGGACCCAAAGACTCGACCTAGACTCGTTACCACCGTACACGGAATGCACTCTGTGAGTCGCTATAGCGAAATCGTGACCTGCGGTGAGCGTGTCATCGTTGTCTCCGAATCCATCCGTCGTTACGTACTGGACAAGTATCCGCGCTGTGACCCCAGCAAGCTCCAGCTTATTTATCGAGGCATCAATCCCTTGGAGTTTCCCCGGGGGCATCAGCCTAGCGAAAGATGGTTGTCGGAATGGTATCGAGAGTTTCCGCAGCTATTGGATCAACGGGTAGTGACCATGGCAGGCCGCCTCACCCGACTAAAAGGCCATCACGACTTTATGGACGTGATCGAGCAACTGCGTGATGCAGGCCAAAATGTACATGGGCTCATAGTCGGTGGAGAAGATCCCAAGCGCATAGCCTACGCCCGGGAATTGTATGCCGCCGTTGAGCAGCGTGGTCTTGCGGCACATATTAGCTTTGCCGGACATCGCGGTGATCTTCGTGATATTTACTCGGTCTCGGACATAGTGCTGTCATTGTCCACCCAAGCCGAATCCTTCGGGCGTACGGTGCTAGAGCCCCTCAGCGAAGGCAGGCCGGTAGTGGGCTACGATCATGGCGGCGTTGCAGAAATTCTAGATGCCCTGTACCCCAAAGGTGCAGTGCCTGTGCGCGACACAGCGGCGGCGGCTCAGCAAATCACCGCCATTCTCTCGGGACAGATTGCCCCGCCCCGGCGCAATAATCGCTTTCTACTGGATATCATGGCCCGCGATACCCTGACGCTGTACAAAGAGCTGTTATGCTCACAAAGAACGAGTAGTTAAGGCTTTGTGCGCAATCGCAAGATGCCTTCGTAGACAACTAACAAGGAGCCGTGCATGTTGCTGTCACTCTCTACCTGGTGTGATGTAGAAGCCTATCTGGAACGCAGCCGCACTATCTTGCTGCCCATAGGATCTATGGAGCAACACGGGCCCACGGGCCTCATAGGAACCGATGCCATTTGTCCGCAGGTCATTGCTGAAGCAGCGGCGGCTGAGAACCCGGACATCCTTGTGGGGCCCACCTTTAGCGTCGGATGCGCACAGCACCACCTCGGGTTTCCTGGCAGCATGACACTGCGCCCCAGCACCATGATCGCGGCTATCGCAGACTGGTGCGCGTCTCTTCGTCGACACGGTTTTGAACGAATTTATTGGATCAATGGTCACGGAGGCAACATTGCCACCATCGCCGCAGCGTTTGCCGAGGTCTATGCAGAACGGAGCTTGAGTGGCCCCAACTCGGACATTGCACCGCTGAGCATGCGCCAACGCAACTGGTGGGATTTGCCTGGGGTTATGAGTACCTGCCAACGCCTGCACCCCAGGCACGAAGGTTCCCACGCCACAGCCTCGGAAGTGGCTATCACGTATGCGGCCTACCCAGAGCAGGTTCGCGATCTAGTACTCGACCCTAAAGTTGCTCCCAGCGGCGGGTTTACCGACGCTGAAGACTATCGTCGTCGCTTTGCTGATGGCCGCATAGGGTCAGACCCGACGCAGGCAACCATCGCCGCCGGCGAAGAAATTATCTCTGTGGCTGCGCGAGCACTTCGAGAAGACTTTTTCGCCTTTGCCAAGGCTGGGGCCTAAGCCTAGACGTCCGCAAGCGCATCCATCGCGGCGAAGCCCCGCGCCAGATCTGCTATTAAATCACCGGGGTACTCAAGCCCGATGTGTAATCGGATCAAAGTCTCGTCATCAGCCAAGGCGACACTGGGTAGATTGCGGGTAGCGTGCATAGGCAGACACAGGCTTTCAAAACCTCCCCAGGAGAATCCGACGCCGAACAACTCCAGTGCGTCGACGAAGGCCGCAATTTCCATCTCATCTTTTCGCTGCATGACTATGCCGAAGAGCCCGTTTGCACCTTGAAAATCTCGTTCAAAAATTGCGTGCCCCGGACAGGACTCCCAGGCTGGATGCAGTAAACGTCGAACTCTCGATTGTGTCTCAAGCCATCGGGCGACGGTCCGCGCGCCCCGGTCGTGCGCCTCCAGGCGAATGGCCAGTGTTCGCATCCCACGCAGCGCCAACATCGCATCATCCGGCGCGAGGTGCATGCCGTGGGCGAGTGTGTGGTGATGGAGCTGTGCGTACAGTTCAGCGCTAGCCGTGGTCGTAACACCAAACAAACAATCCGCATGACCATTCAGATATTTAGTGCCCGACTGCATCGCTAAATCCACGCCAAACTCCAGCGGGTTAAACAACAAAGGCGTTGCCCAGGTGTTATCGATAGCGGTGAGCAAGCCACGTCGCTTTGCCACGGCAACAATTGCCGGAACGTCTTGAATTTCAAAGGTCGCCGACCCCGGAGACTCCATAAAGATCATCCGCGTGTTGTCCTGCACCAAGGTATCGAGCTCGTCATCTATGAGCGGATCATAAAATGTTGTGCTGACTCCCCTGCGTGCGAGGCTGCCGAGACAAAATTTTCGGGTGGGTCCGTACACGCTATCAACCATCAAGACGTGATCACCGGGGGAAAGATAACAATTGAGGATACTCGCCATGGATGCAGTACCTGATGACGCCAACACAGCGCCCACGCTACCGTCGAGTTCACAAACGGCATCCTCC
>NZ_JBLGBE010000128.1:0-5085 GCF_047617445.1 Congregibacter sp. | reverse complement strand
GCAGATATCATTCCTGAGGGGAAAAGTTATTTAAAAACAATGGCTTAAATTTCGGCTTGGCGTTTTTGACTGCGGGCTCTTGTCTCCACTGTAAATAATTCTGACAAATCGCATACCAGATCCAATGTTGGGTGTTTGCCTTGAATTACTGTTTAGTGAAACTGCTTGTATTGTGATGCCTAAGCCGGACGCCCTGCCGCAAATGCCGTTATGCAATTGAGGTGTGGGCATGCTTGCCAATTACCGTGCTTGATCTAGCCGCTCCAAAATAATCCCCCACACCGTGGGATCTATTCCCATGGAAAAGTGCGTCGAGTCCACCTCGTAATGGGTTGTTTTGGTGCTGTTTCTATCGATACAGGCCGGCCAGGACACGATGGTGTCGGCGCGGGTAAACACAATCGCCAGGGGCGTTTGTATCGGGTTTGCCGCGTTACGTTCTTTGATGAGTTGGTTGATGTCCTCGCGGTCTTCGGCGCTGTAAGAGTTTGCACCTACAGTAAAGGAGGGGCCGCCAATTACCGGTGTGCCGTAAGTAACGATAGTACTCACGTATTCGGGGATTTCTCGGGCGATTTCGCGGGCGACTACGCCACCGAGGCTCCAGCCGACTAGTGCTACCGCTGAGTCGCTGGATTCCGCCTTGTCCTTTACCAGCGGCTTCAGAGCATCAACATAGTGCTGCACGTCCCCCTGATTGACCCCCAGCCCCCAAGTGCTGGCATCGTAGCCCTTGAGCCGTAGCAGCCTACGAAGGGGATACATAGACGACTCGGGAGCCTTGAAGCCCGGCAGAAGCAACACGGGCTCGCCGTGGCCCCGGGGTGCGCGTATCAGCTTGGGTGAGGAGAGTCCCAAACGTAGCGCTTCACGGCCGACCTTCCACTCTCCTCGAAGGTTCGGGAAGCCCATGGCTGTCGGTGCTGGAGCGGGAGGCGGAGAGTGGTAGATCTTGTAGTTTTGCAAAGGGCGTTTACTTAGGCGATGTAATTAAGGGTTTGTGTAACTACGTGGCCCTTCGCTGGATGGTTTAAACATTAAACCTAAAATGCACCACATCCCCATCCTGCACGACATATTCCTTACCTTCTAAGCGCCAGCGACCTGCATCTTTGGCGCCTTGCTCACCCTTATAGGTAATGAAGTCCTCGTAGCCCACGACCTCGGCACGAATAAAGCCCTTCTGAAAGTCCGTATGAATTACACCGGCAGCTTCGGGTGCTGTTGCTCCCACTTTTACGGTCCAGGCTCGTACTTCCTGGGGGCCGGCTGTAAAGTAGGTCTGCAGGTTGAGGAGCTTATAACCCGCGCGGATCACGCGATTGAGTCCGGGCTCTTCCATGCCCATGTCCGCCAGGAACTCGGCACGTTCGTCGTCCTCAAGCTCAACAATCTCTGACTCCAACTTGTTGCAGATCACGACGAGTTCGGCGTTTTCTTCGGCCGCGATGGCACGCACCACATCCACGTGCGCGTTGCCTTCCAGCCCGTCCTCATCAACATTGGCGATGTACAGGGTGGGCTTGCTGGTGAGCAGGAATAGCGTCTTCACCAATGCTTGTTCGGTGTCGTCCAGCGACAGTCCACGAATGGGTTTTGCCTCGTTAAGATATGGCAGCAGCTTGTTTTCCAGCAGCGCTTTCATGGCGATGGATTCTTTGTCGCCGCCTTTTGCAGTACGCACCACTTTGGACAGCTGCTTTTCGCAACTATCGAGATCAGACAGCGCCAACTCGGTATTGATGATCTCGATGTCCGCGGCCGGATCAATCGCGTTGGCCACGTGAATGACGTTCTCATCCTCGAAGCAGCGCACCACATGAGCGATGGCATCGGTTTCGCGGATATTGGCTAAGAACTGGTTGCCCAGTCCTTCACCTTTACTGGCACCGGCAACGAGGCCGGCAATGTCCACAAACTCCATGGTCGTGGCGATTTGTTTTTGGGGCTTGACGAGTTCAGAGATTTTCTCTTGTCGGGGGTCTGGAACGGGCACCACACCGGCATTGGGCTCGATGGTGCAAAAAGGAAAGTTCTCTGCATCGATACCGGCACGAGTGAGTGCGTTAAACAATGTTGATTTGCCGACGTTGGGTAGACCAACGATGCCACATTTAAATCCCATAACTATTCCTTTATCGGCGGCGTATTCCCAAGGGAAGGGTCCGCACCATCAAAACTGTGTAGCCGTGTCATGGCTTTGCCTGCATCACCGTCCAGCAGCAAGGGCAAGGCGCGAATAGCCTCATCGATGCTCGCTGCGATCGCCTCGCGATCCGCCGGTGATGCTTTGGAGAGCACATAGTTGCTCACCTGCTTGGCGGATCCTGGATGACCGATGCCCACCCGTAAACGGTGAAAATCTTTGCGGTTGCCAAGCGCTGGCACGATATCGCGCAAGCCGTTGTGGCCCCCGTGACCGCCGTCGAACTTAAAGCGCGCCGAACCCGGAGGCATATCCAGTTCATCGTGGGCAATAAGAATCTGGATCGGCTCGATCTTGTAAAAATTTGCCAAGGCAGCAACAGCTTGGCCGCTGCGGTTCATAAACGTGGCGGGAATGAGTAGACGCAGCTTGTGACCCGCAAAAAACACCTCGCCGACTTCGCCGTGATATTTGCTCTCTGTTTTCATGGTTGCACCGGCAACTCGCGCCAGTTCGCGCACAAAGTCCTCGCCCGCGTTATGGCGAGTGCCTTCGTACTGTGAGCCGGGATTCCCGAGGCCGACAATGAGTTGGATGCTGGAGGGCATGAATCTGTCTCTTTACACCTGTCTTTCAAGATGCCTGTATCTGGCAACACGAAATCTATAGTACAAACACAGTACAACGAAAGAGGGCAGCGTAACGCTGCCCTCGATCAGGTACTGCTAGCGCTATCCCAAAAAACCGAGAAAGCAAGTAGACAGAGGATTACTCGGCGTCGCCTTCGGCGTCGCCAGCGTCAGCTACAGGAGCTTCTACTGCACCTTCATCGTCTTCGCTAGCACCACGCTTGGCACTCACTGTTGTTACCGCCATGTCGTGATCTTCACCAAGTTCCAGAGCCGTGGATACTACGCCTTCGGGAAGCTTGAGATCAGAGATGTGGAGAATGTCAGCGGTTGTGACGTTTTTCATATCCACTTCGATGTACTCAGGGATAAGACCTGGCAGACAGAGAACCTCGAGTTCTGTGAGCATATGCTCGATGATGCCGCCTTCGATCTTCACGCCGTGACACTGCTCTTCGTTGGTAAAGTGCAGCGGTACGCTGACCTTGATAGCAACCTTGGCGTCAATGCGCAGAAAATCCGCATGCATAACGTCGTTGCGCGCTGGATGGCGCTGCAGGTCTTTCAGAATCGCGGGCTGCACATCGCCATCGACGCTGACCTCGATAACCTGCGAGTAGAATGCTTCGTTTTCCAGCGCTTTTTCCAGATCCTTGCGGATGATGGTCAGCGGCGCAGGGTCTTTGCCGGCGCCGTAAATGATCGCTGGGATGTGATCGACGCTACGACGCAGGCGGCGGCTCGCACCTTTCCCCAGGTCGCTACGTAGTGTGGCTGCAATGGCCAGTTGTTTAGACATGACTGTCTCCTATTGTGTCGGATTGGGGGTCGCCTGCGACCAGCTTCCCCGTCCACTTAAAAAGCGCTGTTGCTGCTCTAGAGCTAGGTAAGCTGCCAGAGCTAAGTAAACAGCGCGCTGATGGATTCCTCGTTCGAGACGCGACGAATCGACTCTGCCAGCAGGTCAGCAATCGTTAATTGCCGAATCTTGCTGACCGATCTCGCCTCGTCGGAAAGAGGAATCGTGTCCGTCACTACCAACTCATCGAGTTGTGAGTTACGAACGTTGTCCAGAGCCTTGCCCGACAGTACCGCGTGGGTACAGTAGGCAGCGACCTTTGTCGCGCCACGCTCTTTGAGCGCATTCGCGGCGTTACATAGTGTGCCGGCGGTATCGACCATGTCGTCTACTAGTATGCAGGTGCGGCCTTCAACGTTACCGATGATGTTCATGATCTCGGTCTCGTTCGCCTTGGGTCGGCGCTTGTCGATGATGGCCAATTCAGCTTCGTTAAGCTGCTTGGCTATCGCGCGAGCCCGAACCACGCCGCCAATATCCGGCGACACGACCATCACGTTCTCGTAGTTGCAGGCCTGAATGTCGTCATTCAGTACCGGCGAACCGTAAATATTGTCTACCGGGCATCCGAAGAAGCCCTGAATCTGCTCGGCGTGGAGGTCAACCGTGAGTACGCGGTCAACGCCCACCGTGTTCATCAAGTCCGCAACCACCTTGGCCGAAATGGGTACTCGCGAGGAGCGCACGCGGCGATCCTGACGGGCGTAGCCAAAGTAGGGCACCACCGCGGTGATGCGTCCTGCCGATGCACGTCGCAGTGCATCAATCATCACCAACAACTCCATAAGGTTGTCATTGGTGGGTGCGCAGGTTGGTTGTAGGACAAAGACGTCCTTGCCGCGCACGTTTTCGTTGAGCTCTACAGCGACTTCGCCATCACTAAAGCGACCTACGTCAGCTTTACCCAATGACAGATACAAGCGGCTTGCTACTTTGCGAGCCAATTCCGGGTTGGCGTTCCCGGTGAACACCATCAACTTTGCGGACACCTTATCCCTTCCTGCGGCCATTCAATTCTAAATGATCATCAATGTGTCGAAGGTTTCGGCGCTGCAGTGATCCCCAGGTGAGGGGGTCACTGCAGCGCCACGTTTTCCATCACAGAAAAATGGCTGGGGTGGGAGGATTCGAACCTCCGAATGCCAGGATCAAAACCTGGTGCCTTGCCGCTTGGCGACACCCCAATAATCGGGCGTGTTAGTTAATTAAAACTAAAACTAAAACTGCACACAAAAATCGTTTTTAGCCGGGAAGTAACGTGTCTAGCTGTTCCCAGGCCGGGGACCGGTTTACCCCCTGAGCGACGAAACTGCGCCATTCGCTGGGTACTTGCCGCTGCGCTACCAGTGCCTGAGCTTCGTTATCGAAGATCGCAAACACACTGGCTCCGCTGCCGGTCAATCTTGCCTCTCCAAAATTCGCCAACCAATTCAACGCCTTATCAACCGGGT
>NZ_JBLGBE010000127.1:0-5158 GCF_047617445.1 Congregibacter sp. | reverse complement strand
GGTACTTGCCGCTGCGCTACCAGTGCCTGAGCTTCGTTATCGAAGATCGCAAACACACTGGCTCCGCTGCCGGTCAATCTTGCCTCTCCAAAATTCGCCAACCAATTCAACGCCTTATCAACCGGGTCGGCGAGGCGTCGCACGAGGCTTTCGAAGTCATTACGGGTAGGTCCCGTAAAAAAGGCGGCCATTGTGATCGCGGGGGTGTCGCGTGTCAATTGGGGGTGTGAAAAAATCTCATGTGTTGATACATGGCAGCCTGGATGGACGACTAAAAACCACCGCTTTGGAAGCTCAAGAGGCGTGAGTTGCTCGCCAATGCCTTCCGCCCAGGCGCTATGCCCGTGCACGAAAACCGGCACATCGGCGCCCAACTGAAGCCCCAGTTCAGCCAGTTCCTCGATACTGCGATCGAGGTTCCAAAGTTTGTTGAGCCCAAGGAGCGTGCTTGCGGCATCTGAACTGCCACCTCCGAGTCCGCCGCCGGTGGGTAAGCGTTTAAAGAGTTTGATGTCAGCACCGGGGATTGGGGTCCCTGGCTTGGCTGCGATTTGTCTAAGCAGCTGAGCAGCGCGAACGACAAGGTTGTCGCTAGCACTCAGGTCACTGAAAGCCATCGGGCCCTCGCAATGCAGCGTTACTTTGCCGTCTTCCCGGGACTCGAATTCCAGTTCATCCCCATAATCTATTAGCTGAAAAACCGTTTGCAGCTTGTGATAGCCGTCGTCTCGCCGGCCCGTAATGTGTAGGAACAGATTGAGTTTTGCAGGCGCTGGAAGAGTGAGAGCTGGCATCGGCGCGGAGTATCGCATGCTCATGGGTTTTTGGTGGCTGCGTGCGACGCTGAGTGATGCTTTTAATGGCTTCATTTGATGCCTAAAATGATGCTCGTGCTTGTTATGGTGGGGTTTTGGTGATGAGAACAACCGTGAATATTGACGACGACATGCTGGACGAAGCGAAGCGCTTAACCGGTATCAATGAAAACGCGGCGGTGATTCGCTTTGCCGTGCAGAAGTTGGTTGAGCGCGAAGCCGCACGGCGCCTCGCGCGCATGGGTGGAACAATGCCCGAACTGGAATTTCCGGGACGTCGTGCTTCGGTTACCCGGGAGGAATTCGAACAATCATGATTTTGGTTGATACCTCTGTTTGGGTTGACCATCTGCGACAGGGTGTTAGTCCGTTGAGGGATTTGCTCGAAGATGGCGAGGTGCTCGTACATGAGTATGTTATTGCGGAGCTTGCCTGCGGATACCTGCAGCAGCGACAGGGTTTTCTCGAGCGCCTCCAGCACATGCCTAGAGCACCGGTGGTCACCAATGATGAGTTACTCGCATTCATCGAGGCGCATTCGCTTATGGGCACGGGACTGAATTTTGTGGACATGCATTTGCTCGCCTCCAGTCAGTTGCAGGCCGGTGTGAGCCTTTGGTCCCATGATCTTCGCCTGCATAAGCTTGGGCAGCCTTCATGGCGGCACTGAGGCTCTTTGTTGCGCTGTAGGTGGGTTGCAAGTAGTCGGGTTATCTACAACTCCCAGGCTCGCAAAATAACTTTGAGGCTGAGCTTGATCTTGGGGACCTCAAGGAGTAATCGCGTAGGTAGTGCCAGGCCCTGTACGTCTCGATACTCGTCGTAACGAATGACCCAGCCGTTTTGCTCGATGCGATTTGCTAGCGCATTATCGGTGTCCAGGAGGGTGACGGGCTGGGCGGGGTCAGGTACACCCAGTAGCCAGTGCTGAATCGAATCGATGGGTACCGGTAGTAGCGTGCCACCCGGTAGCCACGGTGCGGCGTCGGCGGGGTAGAGTCGTTCTATGCCTTCGCGTTTTACTCGCAGCAAAGCCCCTTCGTTGTGAATCTCGGTGCTGCCTACGCCCAAGGGGCCCGACAGTCTCAGTTCGCTCTGCTGTTCAGCTTGCTGCCAGTCCAGGCTTGCGCTGCCGGCATCATCCGGAAGTCGATACGCGACCTTGCCCCGTACCCGCCAGGCTTGCATGGACGCAATGGCGCTTAGTCGTGTGGCCCAGCGCTCCTGCGCGCTGAGTTGCGGTGCTTCCGGGGGCAGTGGTGCGGAGCGCTGCGGTGCAGCTGGGGCAGTGGAGCATGCGCTTACTAGCGCCACGAGTGCTGCCAGTAGCGCTGCGCGGTAAACGGTTTGTCGGGTTTGTATGGTGCTTCTGGGCTCGCAGCATCGCGCGGTGAAAAGCGCAGACATCAGGACTCGGCGTCGGCTTGGAGGCTTATGCCCAAACGAGTGAGGGTTTCATTGAGGACTACATGCTGTGGATCTTCTTGCAAAGCGCCACGCCAAACAGTCATCGCAGCCGCGGTATTGCCAATTGCCCATAGGACCTCTCCAAGATGCGCCGCGACCTCCGGGTCGGGGAAGCTGGCATAGGCTCGGCTCAGAAACTGTTTCGCGTTCTCCAGATCGCCCTGTCGATAGAGGACCCACCCCATGCTGTCGAGGATGGCGGGTTCATTGGGCGACAGCGTCAGGGCTTTTTCGATGAGCGCCTGAGCCTCGTCATAGCGCTCTGTGCGATTGGCTAAGGTGTAGCCAAGGGCGTTTAGCGCCGTGGAATTCTCGGGATCGCGCTCGATGATCGCGCGCAGATCGATCTCTGCCTCCGTGATGTTTCCTGCGCGCTCATGAGCTACTGAGCGAGAGTAACGGAGGTTGTCAGATTCGGGGAAGTCAGCAATCGCGCGGTCAAGGAGTTCCAGTCCTCGGGCATCACGATCGGTTTCACTGTAAATGTTCGCTTCTAGGGCAAACAGCTGTTCTTTACGATGCGGATAACTCTCGCGTAATCGATTCAGGTAGTCAGCCATGTCTTGCTCCCGACCTTCGGAGACTTGTATTTGCGCAATGCTGATAGTCGCCTTCATCAACTGGGTGCCATCGCCAACTTGCTGGAACAGCTGTATCGCGTTGTCCAGTTCGCCTTCGTTGCGGGCGATCTGTCCCAGAAACATATGCGCCTCATCATTGCGCTTACCCAGTGCGACCACCTGATTGAGGTAGGCCGTGGCAGCGGCGTTGTCTTCCAGTTCGTGGTTGATCAGCGCCAGAGAGAACAGCAGGTCGGAATTGTGCGGAGCCTCTGAAGACAGGATTTCAAACTGTTTCCTGGCCGCAGGCATGTCTTGGCTGGCAAGGAGGCGGGCGTACTGTAGGCGTAGCTCTGGTCGCGCGGGATCTTTTGTGAGTGCCTCTTCTATGCGAGCCAAGGGCTCATCTGTGCCTGCCGAGAGATTCAGTTTGGCTTCTAATACCAGAGCCTGTTGCTGATAAGGCTCCAAAGCGAAGACCGGAACCAACCGCGCTTTGACCGCAGCAGCATCGCCTCTTTCTTCGGCCATGAGCGCGTGAGTCAGGAGCAGTGATACGTTGTCGCCTAAATCATCATCGATCAAGGCTTGAGCATCACCCTCTAGGCCTAACTGATCGGCGGGTCTCAGCGCTTTAAATCGATTGAGCAGCACGGGAAACTTCGCTGGCTCGCCTGCCCTCGCGACCACGGCCAAATAGGGAAGGGCCTCACGGTTACGTCCCTGTCGGGCCAGTAGGGTCGCAAGTGTGCCGTTAGCCTCCAGATTATCGGGTTCAAGTTCTACCCAAAGTCGTACCGCTCTGAAGGCTTCGCGCTCGCGCTGGAGATACTGCGCCAGGTGCGTAGCGTGGGCGCTGACCGCAGGGTCCCTAAGCACATCAGCTTGTTCGAGATAGGTGTTGAGAGCCGTGTCAAAGTCGCTGCGTCGCAGCGCAAACTCAGCAAGCAGCAAAGGGTAGACCGATGCGTCGGGAATGGGGCGCTCGGGAACAGGCGGTGGAGGCGGTTCATCCACCGCGGCTGTTGTGGCATCGACCTCCGCGTCATCCGTATTCTCTGCGACTTGGCTGCTGCTCGCGCAGCCGCCAAGTACCGCAAGTGCCAATACGAGGGCGATGAGGCGGTTTTTTGCACAGCCACAGGGCCCGCATCTTTGCAGGGCCAGGCAAGCGGCAGGAACAAGGCTGAACAAGTCGTACAAGGGCATGAAATTGACCGAAACGTTGAAATCGAATGATGACACAGTGAGACAACGAAACCCACGTTGGGTTCGATGCCCGAGCTAACAAGTGAGCTTGCCCTTGGCCGTTTCACCTTAAGGCCCGGCAAGCTGCCTGAAAATATCCGTACATTTACCCTGCGATTTTATGCTGAGACTGCTAAAATCACGCCAAACCCGCAGTGACAAATAAGCTGGCCTGTCCTAACCGTGAACCTCATCGCCCTAGGTATTAACCACAACTCGGCAAATGTTGATGTGCGAGAGCGCGTGGCTTTTGCGCCGGAGCAGGTCTCTGAGGCCATGAACGATGTGTGTCGTGCAGCGGATATTGACGAGGTTGTTGTGCTTTCCACCTGTAATCGCACTGAGATCTACGCCGTCGCGCCGCCGAACACGTCTTTAGATGCTAAGGCGCGTGAGTTGATTGACTGGATGGCGGCTTATCACCATCTGTCTGTGGACGATTTACGGGGTGCCGCCTACCACCACGAAGGAGAGGCAGCATTGCGCCATATGGTGCATGTGGCGGCCGGACTCGACTCCATGGTACTTGGGGAGCCGCAAATTTTCGGTCAGCTCAAATCCGCTTACGCAGTGGCCAGCGAAGCGGGCACAGTGGGCAGTGAACTGGGTCGCTTGTTTCCCCGGGTATTCAGCATTGCCAAAAAAGTCCGTACCGATACGGCGATAGGTGAGAATCCGGTCTCCGTGGCATATGCGGCGGTTGATGTGGCGCGGCGGATCTTTACGGATCTGGGCGATTGCAATGCGCTTCTCGTCGGCGCCGGTGAGACGATCGAATTGGTCACGCGGCATCTTATTGAAGCCGGCGTTAGTAATATCGTCATTGCGAATCGCACCTTGGGCCGCGCGCGGGAACTGGCTCAAAAGTTCGGTGCGGAGGCTGTACTTCTGGCTGAAATCCCGGATCATCTGCCGACGTCGGATATTGTGATTACTTCTACTGCCAGCCAGTTGCCTATTATCGGGAAAGGTACGGTGGAGTCGGCACTCAAGGTGCGACGTCACCGGCCTATGTTGATGATAGACATCGCTGTACCACGAGATATCGAGCCGCAGGTGAGAGATCTG
>NZ_JBLGBE010000126.1:0-5584 GCF_047617445.1 Congregibacter sp. | reverse complement strand
GCCCTGAGTCTTGTTCCGCTTAATAGCGCGCTGAACACGCCCCTTGCCAGAATTGTAGGCCGCGAGTGTGAGTAGCCAGTCACCGTCGAAGTCAGCGTTCATTGACTCCAGGTAATCCAAGGCGTGAGTGGTCGAATCCCGGACATCCAAGCGACCGTCAAACCACCAATCTCGCCGAACCCCAAGATCGTCCGCTGTACCCGGCATGATCTGCCAAAGACCTGCGGCACGCTGATTAGAAAACGCAAAGGGGTTCATTGCGCTCTCCACAAAAGGAAGCATGGCAATTTCGATGGGCATACCCCGAGCTTCAACTTCTGAAACCAGATGGTAGAGATAGCGCTCTGCACGGGGAGCCACGAGTTCAAAGTATCGTGGCTGCTTGAGGTAGTACTCGCGAGCCGCGCCAATGCGCGCATTGTGCAGTGTGTGAAACTCCAACTGTCGTCGAATTCTGTCCCAAAGGTCGACGGGCGGGCCCGGATCCTGCGTGACCCTGTGATCGGCGGCAGGCGGTAGTAGCTCGGCCGCGGGAGTCATAGATGCCTCTGGTTCCAGAGGTTTGTCGCTTTGTGTGCTACAGGCGCCCAGCGTAAGCAAGGCGAGAAGCAGCGTAGCGCGGAGCATTTGAGTATTCAGAATTGATCTTTCCATGCACGAAGCCCGGCAAAAACCTCTACGGGGTCAGCGCCAGATTCGCGGCCTTCGGACGCCAGTCCCAGCGCAAGATGAGGGTCGGCACTGCGCAAGAAAGGATTCGTCGCAAGCTCCACTCCGATAGTTGACGGGACCGTTGATTCTCCGGCAGCGCGCAGGGCTCTGGCATTGATCTCGCGTTCTTTTAGATCAAGGTTGCTCGGATCCGCTGCTCTGGCAAAAGCAAGATTTGCCAGCGTGTACTCGTGGGCGCAGTAGACGGCTGTCGCTGCGGGGAGGGCAGCAAGCTTGCTCAGAGATTCGTACATCATTGGCGGGTCGCCCTCAAAAATGCGGCCGCAGCCTCCGGCAAACAGTGTGTCGCCACAAAACACCGCCGGATTTTCACCCGCCTGATAGTAGGCAATATGATCAAGCGTATGCCCGGGAACACTGATGATTTCGAAAGCGTAATCACCCACCCTTACATGATCACCTTCGACCAGTACGCGATCGATGCCCTCTATGGATGGGTTGGGCGGTCCGTAGACGGTGCAGGCGTGCTTCTTCTTCAGCGCTTTAAGCCCACCCACGTGATCAAAGTGATGGTGGGTTATCAGAATCCCGGCAAGCGAGAGTTTCCGCTCTGCCAGTGCCTTCTCTACCGGGGCCGCATCGCCGGGATCAACTACCCAGGCACTACCATCGCGGTTTTGGAGAAGCCATATGTAATTATCATTAAAGGCCGGAATGCCGACGATACTGGACATAAGCAAGAATTCTCAGGGTGTTCTAGCGCTCAACAAAAAAACGCTCTATTTGAATGTAGTCGGGCGTTGCATGCAGGCACCGCACTGGCTACTCTCTTAATCGTGAAAAGCGTCGCGAACATGCAGTCTATCGAGATTTCCCGAGCTCTGGAATCCTGGTATGCCAGAGAATCCGGAGAAGAGCTCTGTGAAGCCATAATAGAGCGCCTGGAACCCGTGCTTGGCCTATCCTTTGGGTACCATATTTTACAGATTGGTTCGCTGCCTACGCGCAGTTTGATCGCCGAAAGTCCGATTAATCATCGGATTTTCGCCTGCTCCGCGACCGATCGCAGCGCATCGATGTTTTGTCATGGTGACGAGCTACCGCTGGAAAGCGACAGTGTCGACACAGTGGTCGCGTTTCATGCCTTGGAGTTCGATGAGCATCCCCACGGTAGTTTGCGAGAGATGCAGCGTGTACTGCGGCCACACGGTCATTTGATCATTGTCGGATTCAACCCCCTGAGTCTCTTGGGGGCGGCACATTATTTACGCGGTCTGAGAAAAAGCAGCCTTTGGAACAAAGGGCGTCATCGCCCGGTCAGCCTAGGTCGGCTCACAGACTGGTTGCGGCTGCTAGACTGTGAACTAGAAAGTACTCAGCAGCTGTTTCCTCTTCCATTGGCAGGCAAAGGGCGGTTCCGTCGTTTTGTCGGCCGCGTCGACCAATGGGCCTGTGATCACAGCTTTCCCGGTGGCGGCGTCTATATTGCCCATGCGATCAAGCAAATAGCTGGCGTGCGCAGGCCCAGGAGTCTGCGAGCGCGCGCTAGAGCGAGTTTTCGGGGGCTCGGTGTCGCCGGAGCCCCAGCCCCCACGCCACGACAGCCTCGCTCAGACAACAGTGATCAAGCTGCCTGACCCCTTTATCGAATCATATGAGACCGCATGAAAAAGATTGAGCTCTTCACGGACGGTGCTTGCCGGGGAAACCCCGGACCCGGTGGTTGGGGTGCGCTGCTTTGCTATGCGGATAAAGAACGGGAGCTCTATGGCGCGGCAGCCGACACGACCAATAATCGCATGGAGCTGAGTGCGGCCATCGAAGGGCTTGCGGCACTGAGTGAATCTTGTGCTGTCAGACTGGTTACGGACTCTACCTATGTCTTGAAAGGCATTACCGAGTGGCTACCCAACTGGAAGCGCCGGGGATGGAAGACATCGGCCAAGAAACCTGTGGCAAATGCCGATCTTTGGCAGCTTTTGGAAGTCCAGAATCAGCGGCATACCGTGACTTGGGAATGGGTAAAAGGCCATAGTGGCCATCCGGGTAACGAGCGTGCTGACGCTCTGGCGAACCGCGCCATCGATGAAATACTCTCTTAGCGCTAAAGGACCGACTGCAACTATGCGACAGATCGTGCTTGACACAGAAACCACAGGGCTCGAAGTCAGTCAGGGTCACCGCATCATCGAGATCGGGTGCGTGGAGCTCGACAACCGACAGCTCACCGGCCGGCATTTTCATCGTTACATCAATCCAGAGCGGGATATCGACGCGGGGGCTATCGAGGTACACGGCATCACCGCCATGTTTCTTGCTGACAAGCCCGTGTTTTCTGCAGTCGCCAAAGACTTTGTGGATTTTGTCGATGGCGCCGAACTGATCATCCACAATGCGCCTTTTGATATTGGCTTTCTCGATAGTGAGCTGAATCGACTAGACCCTGCGGCGGTGCCACTCGCGCAGCGCTGTGAGATTACAGACACCTTGGTTATGGCGAGAAGTCGCCACCCGGGGCAGCGCAACAGTCTGGATGCACTGTGCAAGCGCTATGCGGTAGATAACTCAAGCAGAGACCTTCACGGCGCACTTCTGGATGCCGAAATACTGGCTGATGTCTATCTGACAATGACCGGTGGACAGACCGCGCTGGCCTTAGGGGGAGATGATGGCGACAGCCAGGGACGATCTCGCCCGCGAGGGCTGCGAAGACTTCCGCCTGAACGCCAGAGACTACCGGTTATTGCGCCTAGTGAGAGTGAGCTAGCGGCTCACGAAGCGCAGCTTGATAGCATTGCTGCAGCGGGTACCGAACCACTGTGGAGAACCCTCCACAGTGGTGGTTAAACGACAGGCTTTTTACTAGATAAACAGTGTGACGCAGACAAAACCAACACCGCCCATAACGAAGGTGTAGGGTAACGCCATAATCACCATTCGTCCGTAGGACAATCGAATCAGCGGCGCTAACGCTGAGGTCAACAGGAACAGGAAGGCGGCTTGCCCATTGGGCGTCGCAACACTGGGAAGGTTGGTGCCGGTGTTGATCGCGACAGCCAGTTGGTCGAACTCAGGTCGACTGATAGCCCCAGCATCCAAGGCCGCTTTGACTTCATTGATATACACCGTTGCCACGAACACGTTGTCGCTGATCATCGACAAAACACCATTGGCAATAAAGAACATCCCCGGTCGAATCTCGGCATCCATCGCCAACACCGCATCGATGACGGGCGTAAACAAGTGTTGATCATGTATGACAGCCACAATCGCGAAGAAAACCACCAGGAGCGCCGTAAAGGGAAGGGCTTCCTCAAAGGCGTGGCCGATCTGGTGCTCTTCGACAATGCCATTAAAGGCCGTGAGCAGCACGATGACCATTAATCCAATAAGTCCTACCGCCGCCAGGTGCATCGCCAGCCCAGCCACCAATATCACCGCAACCAGGGCCTGCACGACGAGGCGAGCCACATCTCGGGAGCTACGGTTTGCATCAGCTTTATCCTGGAACTCGTTGAGCACTGAACGAACCGAATCCGGCAGCTTAGCGCCGTAGCCGAATTTACCCGTGACCTCCAGCAACGCACAGGTTATCAAGCCGCAGACTAAAACAGGCATGGTTACCGGTGCCATAACCGTCACGAACTTTATGAAGTCCCAATCGGCTACCGATGCAATAAGCAGGTTTTGAGGTTCCCCTACAAGAGTACAAACGCCACCAAGCGCTGTTCCCACGGCGCCATGCATAAGTAGTGAGCGTAGAAACGCTCGGAAATCTTCCAGATCTTCGCGATGGTTGTCTTGTACACCACCGTCATCGCCATGGTCATGACTGTCTTGATGATTATTACCCTTGCCTGATGCGACTTTGTGATACACCGAATAGAAACCCACTCCGACGCTGATGAGCACCGCGGTCACGGTCAGAGCATCTAGGAAGGCAGAGAGGAACGCCGCTACCAAACTAAAGAGCAGTGATAACACAACCTTGGAACGGACTTTGAGAAGAATCCGCGTGAATACAAAAAGCAGCAGTTCCTTCATGAAGTAGATGCCGGCGACCATAAACATCAACAGTAAAATGACTTCGAAGTTGGCCGCTGTTTCGTGAAACACCGAGTCTGGACTGGTCATACCCAGCGCCACAGCCTCGATGGCCAAAAGCCCGCCGGGTTGCAGTGGGTAACATCGCAAAGCAAGCGCCAGTGTGAAGATAAACTCTCCAATCAGAACCCAGCCGGTAGCGAACGGACCAATGGTGTAAAGCAGCACGGGGTTGATCAACAAGAACCCGATAATCGCCTTTTTATACCAGTCTGGTGACGACCCGAGAAAGTTGTGCCAAAGCGCTTGAGCTGCAGATTCGCTCATAGGAATTCCTCTAGATGTATGGCGCAAGTGTACGGTATTGCTTGGGTTCGCGTAAGTCGGTGGACACCGATCATTGGGCGCAATCAGGGCATTATTACGCGCATCCCCCTTGCGACAGTCCCTTGTGGTGCATAGGATAGCTCCCCTCTTATATTACCGCCTGTGGTCACAGTCGCCTCATCGCGCCAGGAGCAATTGATCTATGCTGGATCTCGATCAGTCAGCACCCGTCCATCGGAATGACGCTCTGCACATTGTGTTTCAGAGCGGCAAGCTGGTGATGGATATGAAGTCGCGACAACCCTGTATTTTGACGGACGACGACCTCACGCAGAACAATTGGAAAGTCGCTAGAGAGCAATACATCGGTCACTGGGCAGGCCAGGCCTGCTTCGCAGTAGAAATAGATGACATTATTGCTGTGGATACCATGCGCTATCAGGTGAGCAACCTTTACCATCTACTGGGTCGGGTGGAAGACAGCGTGTTTGCGCTTGCGGGCCGCGCAGCACAGTTGCTGGATTGGCAGCGGGATCACCGG
>NZ_JBLGBE010000125.1:0-5622 GCF_047617445.1 Congregibacter sp. | reverse complement strand
CGGGGAATGAACGCAGGGCTTGCCGCGAACATTCGAATTTGCCGCGTGGCAGCATCGCTGTTTTGGGCCTGCTGACGCTGCATCCAGCGCGGCATCCATTCCAGCAGTTTCTGTCCCGGCGAAAAGAGCGCTCCAGCGCCGGTATTCTGTGCGCCGGGATTGATCTCATCGGCCAAAAACCGGAAAGCGAGCGTAAAGTCGGCCTGATCTTCCTGCAGTGCGGTAAAAAGCTCGTCCGCAAGCGTGATGTCCGATTGGTTCATATCGCTTAGGCCCAGTTTGTCCGCAAGTCCCGCCTGATAGGCGTTCTCAAACGTTTCTGTAAAGCCCTGGAGAGCCTGTTTGGCCGCTTCTACCGCAGCATCCGTATCCTCGTTAATCAGCGGTAGCAGCGCTTCGGCCAGACGCGCCAAATTCCACTGGGCGATACCCGGCTGATTGCAGTAGGCATAGCGGCCTTGCTGATCGATGGAGCTAAATAGAGTTTCTGGGTGAAACTCCTCCATGAAGGCGCAGGGTCCGTAGTCCACAGTTTCTCCGCAAAGCAGCATGTTGTCGGTATTCATGACGCCGTGCACAAAGCCCAGCAACTGCCAGCGGGCTATCAGCCTGGCTTGAGCTTCAATCACTGATTCAAGAAGCGCCGTGGCAGCGTTATCGGCGCCTCTGCGATCGGGGTAGTGGCGTTCGAGTACGTAGGTGACGAGGGTTGCCAGGGACTTACGATCCTCGCGCGCGGCAAAGTACTGCATGGTGCCTACCCGGATATGACTGGAGGCCACACGGGCGAGCACGGCGCCGGGCGCTACGCCGTCACGGACTACCTGCTCGCCGGTGCTTACCGCTGCGAGAGCGCGTGTCGACGGCACACCTAAGGCCGCCATGGCTTCGCTCACAATATACTCTCGCAGCACTGGCCCTATGGGGGAGCGTCCATCGCCGCCCCGAGACCAGGGTGTTCGACCGCTGCCTTTGAGCTGCAAATCGTAACGATGTCCGTTTTTGTCCAGAATTTCGCCAAGCAGTATAGCCCTGCCATCGCCCAACTGGGGATTGAAGTGGCCAAACTGGTGCCCTGCATAAGCTGCGGAGGTGGGCTCTGAGCCCTCGGCGACACGATTACCCGCAAGCACCTCAATGCCCTCGTGGGATTCGAGCCAATGGGGGTCGATATTTAGCTGTTCTGCCAGTGTTGAGTTGATCTTAATAAGCGCTGGTTTTTCTACTGGCACGGGTGTCTGAACGCTGCTAAAAGGCGAACCCAGCGCGGCAAAGCTGTTGTCAAAGGGGATAGGCATTGATGCTCCGAAAATTCGCCGGTGGAATTGGCTTGGCTTGCACTCGTAGCATGGTTACCCTTCTTGGCTCTCACGGCAACCACCGCCGTGGGGAACTCAAAGGAGATAGAGCGTGGAGTTGGTCGATCAAGACGGGCAAAACCAGAAACACGAGATAGGTAAGGCAGGCGAGAAGGACTGGCAAGACAAAGTCGATGACTTTAGCTGGGACGTACTGTTTAGAAATGCCACGGTTTTTGACGGTAGCGGCGATGCCCCCCGGCGCATGGATATCGCGGTGCGTCGAGGACGTATAGCGGCCAAGGGTACGGCGCTTCCTGAGGCCCCTGCGAGACGCATTATCGATGCCAGCGGTCAGTGGTTGATGCCAGGGCTTTTGGACATTCACACGCATCTCGACCTGGAAGTTGATCTGGATCCGCGGCTGACGGAGGTGGTCCGACATGGCACCACGACCGTGCTTTTCGGGAATTGTAGTCTAGGCACCTGTTTTGGTCATCAGCGCGATGACAGCGGTCAGGATCCGATCGTCGATTGTTTTACTCGCGTGGAGAACATTCCTAAACCGGTACTGCGAAAGTGCGTCGATGCCATCAGTTGGTCAGATACTGGCGGCTACATGGATCACTTTGCAGACATGCCCTTGGGCCCGAATGTTGGCGCTTTCGTGCCGCATTCCATGCTCCGGGTAGAGGTGATGGGTATGGAGGCTGCTATTAGCCGAGACCCTACGGAGAATGAGTTTCAGAAAATGGAATCGGTGCTTGAGCGCGCCATGCAGCAGGGCTATCTGGGCCTATCCACAGACGGGCTGCCTTTTCATTACTTGGCCAATGAGCCGCATACCGACAAACGTATTCCCACCCAGTTTGCCAGCTTTAAGGAGCTACGCCGCTTGCTCAAGGTGGTGCGCAAATACGATCGAGTGTGGCAGACCACGCCGATTATCGAGAACCGGGCCACGGCGCTTTTGTATTTTGCCCTGACCAGCGGCCGATTGTTCAAGAAGACGCTAAAGGTGTCTGCCTTATCAGCCATGGAGCTGGTGTTGGCGCCGCGCGCGACCAAGGCCTTTCTGGGTTTTGCCAAGCTGATGAACAGCTGGCTGTTTAAAGGCAGCCTGCATTTTCAGGCGCTGGGAACGAATTTTCGCGTCTGGTCCGATGGCATCGTGAGTCCTCTCTATGAAGAGTTGCCGTCAACAGCGCAACTCATCGCCCTTGAGTATGACGACGCCGAAGGGCGACACGCGCTCATGCATGATCCTGTCTGGGTGACCCAGTTTAGAAGTGACTGGATGCACGGGCGAACCGGCGGAGACTGGGCGAGCTTTAAGGCGAAAATGGGGATGCCTGATCATCTGGTGATTCGAGACCTCGATCGCCTAGTCTTTGACGGTGCGCCGGTGTCTGATTGGGACGGTGAGACTTTTAGTGAGGTTTATCAGCGGCTGCTGCGCTTCATGGACGGCGATGCCGCCCAAGCTCGATCCGATGACGAGCGGGAGGCCTTTACGGCGTTGGAAGAGCGGCCCAGCGATGACGCAGACTTCATGCTCTTCCTCATGCGAAGGTACGACAAGAGCTTTCGCTACTGGGCCGATGTATCCAACATTGGCAATCGCGCGACCCTGGATTACCTCATGCATCCCCAGGCACTGCCGGGCTTTAATGATTCCGGTGCCCATCTGACGAACATGGCGTTCTTTGACGGCAATCTCATGTCTCTCAAGCTCGCGCAGCAGCACGGCGACGCGATGGTCGCGAAGATGGTCAAGCGCCTTACTCGAGAGCCCGCTGAGTTTTTCAACATTGATGTCGGTACGCTGGATCTTGGGGCGCAGGCGGATATGGTGCTGATCGATCCAGAGGTCCTGCGAGACTGGGATTGCAACGACACTCGGGAGTATATTTTCCGGGACCTGTTTGAGCATCACCAGATGGTTAATCGGCCGCCAGCTATCGTGCGTGAAGTGATGATCCGGGGGCAGCTGGTCTGGGAGGAGGGTGAGTTCACACAAGCATTGGGAGTCGAAACTCTTGGTAGGGCGCTCCGCGCAGCCTAAGTTTAAAACTCAGGCTTTATCCGACGAACAGAACTTCGTCAGTTCCAGTTAACGGCTGCTTTGTTCCGCAAAGCGGTCGTTAATAAAAGCCCGTCTGGGCTTCGGATGTAATCCCGTATCACATCAAAGTAGTCATCAGCTGGTTGCGACCCCTAATTTTTATAGGCCGCACTATTTTTCTGAATCGAAATATTTATCAAGAATGCCGCTCTCGTTTAACACTTTTTCAAGTTTATACACACGATACAACGCAGGCGCACCAAAGATCATTCCTATTGGATCCATAGTTTTTACGCTCCCTCGATTAACATTATTTTTGAGAGTAAGTCCGGGGGAAAGACCACACTTTGTGGCTCCTGCCACCGGCGACAGCTTGATTAAAAGACCGCCCGCGAACTCACCATAGACCAGGAGATAGGCGAAAGCTGTCTCTGGCGATGTCTCTGAACACCTCAAAGGGGCTACAAGACCCGCCACGATGGGCTTGATTTTGACGGCCATATTCGGCGATTAGTGACTGTTCGGTCTCGGAAATAATTGGTCTAACTGCCGGTGATGGGCACCGTCCGAGTCTCGTATAGCGGGGCCTGCTCAAAGAGATGGGCATCCAGGAACTGGGCAGCGAGTTCCTGCAAGGTGGTGCCATCAACAGTCAATGTCGTCACTGGTATCTCGTCAAATCCATGACCCGCGCCTGTGATTGTGTAGAACGCGTACGGCACAGAGCTGGCCTCGGCTTCTCGTTGAAGCTCAAGCGCCTTGGAATACGGTACGGTCGGGTCGGCATCGCCGTGGAGGATGAAAATCGGCGCGTCTGAACTCGCCATCACGCCCGTCTCAACGAGCCCGCCCCAATGATTGATAAAGGCTCTGGGCTTTGTGAGCGTGACATCGTAGTTATCGAGAGCGTAGGCCACCGCCATGCCAAGAAAGGCACCCGCGGAACCACCCCAAAGCGCCATTCTCGAGTTGTCTATGCAATGTGCGCTGCTATTGGCCTCGAGGTACCGTATTGCATTTGCAACGTCTTGTGTTGCGCTCGCAATGGTATTTGCACGTCGCTCAAGCTGCGGTGAGTTAGCGGCGTTAGAAGCGGCTAAAAGGCCATTACGAAACGGCACAAATTGGGTCGACGGAGTCGGTTCTTCGCCTTCGAGACGATAGTTGACTGAAACAGCCACGTAACCGCGATTCGCCAGGAACTTTGCATAGGAGGGCAAAGGGGCCTGATCTTTTCTACCTTGGGTAAATCCACCGCCGTGGATCATCACGACGTAGGGTCTTTCGGCTTCGCAGGGCTCGCCGGACTGATAGATGTCCAGCAGCAAGGGTTTAGACCCGTTCATTACGACGCCTTCACCGTACACAAGGTCGACGACGCTTGATGGCGTCGTTGGAGTGGGGGATTGAGCCGGTGAGTCGGGCATTGATTCAGGCGCCGACGCCGTCGTACCCGCACTCTCAGGCGCTCCCCCGCCTCCCGAGCATCCCAGGAGCGTTATCGTAGTGAGGAATGCCGTCATCAATGCGTTGCGCTGTCGGATACTGCCACCCAGTTCATCAACTTTCGTTGATAGATTCTACGGCCTTGTTAATGTTATCCGTCGTTAGTGGGTGAAATTGTGGCGAGAGATTTCATTAATGAGAAGTTGGCAAGCTTTGACTTTGGGTCTGGAGCAGTGGTGGAAGTCACTTAGATCTAATGCCTCAAAGTAGGCGAAAGGGGTCTAAGTCGCTCCCCACCATGATTAAGAGTTGATGGCAGCCAACGGGAGTAGAGGGGCCATCAAACTAAACTATTACAACTAGATCTCGTCCAGCTATGGATGACTGGCAAATACGCTGAAGTACTCCGTAAAAAATGCTTCGGGGTCGACGTGGCTCGCTACCCGTGTCGCGCTCTTTGTGTTCGCGATAAACGATGTCACACCGGGCATAGGCTCGCTCTCAAGGTTCACGGCGACGTTCCCGGCGATGAAGTCGCAGAGGCCGGGATTAAACAGCAGCGCCGCTGCCAGCGGGTCATGAAAATGCAGAAGTTCACGCTCGGCGAACCACACCGCCGACCAATCCAGCACCGTCTCCAAGAGGGGATCTTGTTGGAAGTGTCGGGCAACTTGTTCCGGACTCATACTGACCTGCCAGGTAATGTCCAGGCCGATAGCGCTGATTTTTGGAACTGCGGCCGAGAACACCTGCGCTGCGGCGTGAGGATCCACGATGATGTTCCACTCTGTCGGACCCCAGGGCGTTGGATAA
>NZ_JBLGBE010000124.1:0-5879 GCF_047617445.1 Congregibacter sp. | reverse complement strand
CGTAAATGGTTAGTGCAAGTGGACGGCGGCGGTCTCGTTGAGACCGTGCTTATTCCCGATGGAAAACGGGCGACGCTATGCGTTTCTTCTCAGGTAGGCTGCAGTCTCGACTGTAGTTTTTGCTCCACGGGCAAGCAGGGTTTTCAGCGTGATCTCACTGCCGCAGAGATTATTGGTCAGGTTTGGCTGGCCATCAATTCCTACGATGCTTTTCAATCGGGTAACGGTCGCGTGGTCACCAATGTTGTCATGATGGGGATGGGGGAGCCTCTCCTTAACTTCGACAATGTGGTTACAGCCATGGATCTGATGATGGATGATCTGGGCTACGGTATTTCTAAACGCCGGGTGACTCTCAGTACCTCTGGCGTGGTGCCGGCTCTGGATAAGTTGGCAAAAGTGAGTGAGGTGAGCCTTGCGGTTTCGCTACATGCGGCCAATGATGAGCTGCGTAATCAACTGGTTCCGGTGAACCGCCGCTATCCTATTGCGCAGCTTCTGGCTAGTGCACGACGCTACATCGATGCTCAAAAAGATAAGAAGCGCGTTGTCACCATTGAATACACGCTAATGGCGGGGATCAATGATCAGCCAGATCAGGCGAGAGAGCTGGCTGAATTGCTCGCTGACTTTCCTTGCAAAATCAATCTGATTCCCTTTAATCCCTTCCCCAATTCCGGTTATGAGCGCCCTAGCGGTAATGCCGTGTCACGCTTTTGGCAAGTGTTGGTAGATGCTGGATTTATAGTAACCGTGCGCACCACTCGCGGAGATGATATAGATGCAGCCTGTGGCCAGCTTGTCGGTGATGTCGTGGATAGAACACGACGCAGCGCCAGACATCGTCAGAATGCCGAAGCCGCTTTGGAGACAGGTCTATGATCCGCTCTTTATTACTACTGGTTGCAATCACCCTTGTGGGCTGCGTGACCGAAACGGAATCAGTTTTTACCGCGCCGCCCTCGCCGCAAAAGGCGATGGAGACTCGTGTGTCTTTGGCCCGACAGTACATCGGCCAGGGTAACTGGGAAGATGCCAAGCGCAACCTGAAAAAGGCTGCAGAGCTCGATAGCACCAATCCGGAGGTTTATGAGGCATTTGCTTTGGTGTATCAGAGCACGGGTGAATTCGAACTGGCGGAAGAGAGTTTTCGGCTCGCAATTGGACTGGATAAAAGTTTCTCCCGGGCGCGTAACAATTACGCAGCATTTCTCTATAGCCAGGAGCGCTACCGGGAGGCGGAAGCCCAGCTGAGCGAAGTCGTAAAGGATTCACTTTACAGTGCCAGACCGCAGGCTTTTTTGAACCTGGGGCTTTGCAGGCTCAAGCTATTTAATGAAAGAGGGGCTGAGGAGGCGTTTCTGCGTACTTTGGCGATGCAGCCTCTCAATACCACGGCGCTATTGGAAGTCGCCCAGTTGCGGATTGATGCTAACGATAGTCGCAATGCCACGCTCTACTATGATAAGTACCGAGAGCTTGTGCGACAGCAAAGCTCCCGGGCGCTATGGCTGGGAGTTCGATTGGCGCGTTTGACGGGTGATGCCGACGCCGAAAGCAGTTATGCCTTGGCGCTGAGAAGTATCTACCCGGACTCACCGGATTACGAGGCTTATCGACGCTCTATCAGCGCCTTTGAGCAGGAGAGTGGTAGTGATGAATAAGTACTCGCCGATTAAACGACGCAAGAGTCGTCAAATTCATGTGGGTAACGTTGCCGTCGGTGGTGACGCCCCGATCAGTGTACAGAGCATGACGAACACCGAGACCTGTGATGTCGCTGCAACGGTAGGCCAGATCGCCGAGCTGGAAGCTGCAGGTGCTGACATTGTGCGGGTGTCGGTGCCCAGCATGGAGGCGGCGGAAGCTTTTAGAGAGATTCGCGCTCAGTCTCAGGTGCCGCTGGTCGCGGATATTCACTTTGATCATCGCATAGCACTCAAAGTTTTAGAATACGGTGTCGATTGCTTGCGAATTAATCCGGGCAATATAGGACGAGATGACAAAGTTAGAGAAGTCATCGCTTCAGCGCGGGATAAAGGAATACCGATTCGTATTGGTGTGAATGCTGGTTCTATCAGTAAGGATCTTCAGCGCAAGTATGGAGAGCCTACGGCAGAAGCGCTGGTGGAGTCGGCGATGCATCACGTCGATATTCTGGATAAGCATAACTATCCGGACTTTAAGGTCAGCGTGAAGGCCTCGGAAATATTTATGGCGGTGGATGCCTATCGCTTGCTGGCAAAAGAAATTGACCAGCCTTTGCATCTTGGCATCACCGAAGCCGGCGGCTTGCGTGGCGGCACGGTCAAGTCATCCATTGGTCTTGGGATGCTGCTCTATGAAGGCATTGGAGACACCATTCGGATTTCACTCGCCGCTGACCCCGTTCAGGAAGTAAAGGTGGGCTTTGAAATCCTCAAAAGTCTAAAGCTGCGCAGTAATGGCATTAACTTTATTGCTTGTCCGAGCTGCTCACGACAGAACTTTGATGTCATCGGGACCATGAATGCGTTAGAGCAACGTCTGGATGATATTCGCACACCCATGGATGTCGCGGTTATTGGCTGTATTGTGAATGGTCCCGGAGAGGCTCGAGAAGCCGATGTAGGTCTTACCGGCGCCTCGCCAAGTAACTTAATCTACGTAGATGGTGAGCCAGACCATAAAGTCAGTAACTCGGATTTGGTGGATCACTTTGAACGTGTCATTCGCGCTAGGGCGCTCAAGCTTGACGAAGAGAGAGCAGAAGCTGACGCGAAGCTCATCGCACGATCGGTGTCCTAAGGGCACGCCGAAATAACTACTTCTTATTTACTGACAGGACCAACAGACCAGCATGGACGCACTGCGATCGATTCGCGGCATGAACGATATCCTGCCGACGGACACGAACAATTGGCAGTTTCTGGAAAACAGTGTTGCCGAGCTGCTCGAGCGCTATGGTTATGGTGAGCTGCGTCTTCCACTGGTTGAACCCACCGCCTTGTTTAGCCGTTCTATTGGTGAAGTCACCGATATTGTCGAGAAAGAGATGTACAGCTTCGAGGATCGCAATGGCGATAGTATGAGCTTACGCCCCGAGGGTACGGCGGGGTGTGTACGGGCAGCGATTCAGAACAATCTCATCGCAAACCCCTGCAGGCTTTGGTATAGCGGCCCAATGTTCCGTTACGAACGTCCACAAAAAGGCCGGCAAAGACAGTTTCACCAAATCGGTGCGGAAATATTCGGCTACACGACCCCGGACGCTGATGCGGAGCTGATTATTTTGCTCGCGCGTTTGTGGCGTATTCTTGGCATTGCGGGCGCGGTTACTCTGGAAATCAATAGTATTGGTAGCTCCGAGGCCCGGGCAGCTTATCGCACCGCACTGGTGGCTTATCTGGAGCAGCACCGAGAGACGCTGGATGACGATAGTCAGCGGCGGTTGTTGACTAATCCGCTACGGATTCTTGATAGTAAGAACCCTGATACTCAGGCTTTGCTGAATGACGCGCCGGCCCTACAGGATTATTTGGATGAAGAGTCCGTTGAGCATTTTGCGGCGCTGCGTGGCTATCTTGATACGGCTGGGGTGAGCTACACCGTCAATCCTCGGTTGGTTCGTGGCCTGGACTATTACAACAAGACCGTATTTGAGTGGGTGACTGACAGGCTTGGAGCGCAAGGCACAGTTTGTGCTGGCGGGCGTTATGACGGGCTTGTGGAACAGCTTGGGGGGCGTGCAACGCCCGGCGTGGGATTCGCTATGGGTCTGGAGCGCTTACTATTAATGCTCGAAGCCTGTGGACAGTTGCCCGATGCGAAAGCACCCGACATATTTGTCGTTACTAGTGGCTCGGATGCGCAACAAGCAGCGATTGCCGCAATCGAGGAATTGCGCGATGCACACCCCGCATTGCGGATCGTGCAGCAATTAGGCGGTGGAAGTTTCCGCAGTCAGATGAAAAAAGCAGATCGCAGCGGCGCAACGCTGGCCCTTCTTTGGGGCGAAGACGAAGTGTCCGCAGGCGAAGTAACAGTTAAACCCTTACGTGATGGGCAAGAGCAATTGCGCTTGCCGCTAGTCTCTCTCGCAGAGACTGTCACATCACTTTTACAACAACATACGCACTAGGCAGGATTTGCACGTGGAAAGTTACCGCAGTGAAGAAGAACAAGTCGAAGCGCTGAAGCGCTGGTGGAAAGAAAACGGCCGCAGCACGATGATAGGCGTCGTGCTGGCTTTGGGGCTGGGTTTTGGCTGGCAGGGCTGGCAAAAAAACCAGGAGCTTGCCGCCGAAAGCGCATCAAACCTATACCAGCAAATGCTTCAGGCCTTGTCTGCAGAGGAAGACCAGGGCACCACTATTGGGCGACAGATAGCGGTTGAGCTCAAGGATAGTCATCGCGGAAGCGTCTACGCCCAGTTTGCCGCGATGCACCTGGCCCGACTCGCCGTAAACGATGGGCAGCCACAGGTCGCTGAGCAGGAGTTGCGCTGGACATTGGCCATGGCTGATGCCGGTGATGATGTTCAACAGGTTGCGCAGTTGCGCTTAGCGCGGGTCCTGGCTTCTCAAGACAAACAGGAAGAGGCCCTTGGCCTTCTGGAAGGCGCTATCACGGACTTTATTGCCTCTTACGCCATGGCGCGGGGTGATATTCTACTGAGTCAGGGTCTCGAGGCAGAGGCGTTCGACGCTTATGAAACTGCCGCAGGGGCGCTGGAAGTGGGTTCGCCCATGCCCCAGACTTTGCAGGACAAGTTGGAGTACCTGGGCGCGCGCTTGCAACCAGCAGTAGCGGAGGCCGGTTGAGGTGACCATCCTACGTATCTCTGGCCTGCTTTTGATACTGGCGACGCTCACGGGTTGTGAGACTGTTTCAGATTTTTTTGAGATGGGTGACGAGGATGATCCGCAGCAGCCGGCGGAACTCATAGACCTTGATCAGCAGCTCGATGTCCGCAAGTTGTGGTCTGTGGGCGTCGGAGATGGGCAAGGCGATGGGCTATATAAGCTCCAGCCGGTTATTGACGGCAATGTGATTTACGCCGCGGCCGCAGAGGGTGAGATACGAGCGGTCGAGCGGGAGGGTGGATCCACAATCTGGCGTCAGGAGCTTGATATCGGCTTGTCGGGTGGCGTTGGCCTTTATGAGGACTCTCTGTTTCTTGGCGGCAGTGACGGCTTGGTAATGCGTCTTGATGCCAAGACTGGCGAGACTCTGTGGACAAGTGAAGTAAGTGGCGAGGTTCTGGCTGCTCCACAGGGGAATGGGCGCGTTGTCGTGGCGCAGACTTACGACGGAAAGCTTTATGGCTTTGACTACGAGTCCGGCGAGCGTTTGTGGCGCTACGACAGCAACGTGCCAGTATTAACTATTCGCGGTACCAGTACGCCAATCTTGGACGGGAGCGTGGTGTACGCTGGATTCGCCAGCGGCAGAGTTGTGGCCTTTGAGGCCCTCGACGGCACTGTGCGTTGGGAGGCTCGTGTGGCGATTCCTCAGGGTCGCTCTGAGATCGAGCGTATTGTGGATGTTGATGGCACCATGGCTTTGGCCGGTACTGAGTTGTATGTCGCTAGCTATCAAGGCCGTGTTGCTGCCCTGGATACGCGTACCGGACGTAAAATCTGGCAGCGCAATGTGTCGTCGTTTTATGGCGTCTCTCAGGGCTTCGGCAATGTTTACATCGCTGAAGAGACCGGCACTGTTACAGCGTTCTTGCGTAACGGGCAGGGTGTGCGGTGGGAACAACCGGCGCTTGCTTGGCGGGGCTTGTCCAAGCCCGTACCCGTGAGCAGCTATTTGGCCGTGGAAGACTATGAGGGCTACTTACATTTGCTTTCTCAGGTAGACGGAGAGTTTTTAGCGCGCGTTCGACCTGGTAA
>NZ_JBLGBE010000123.1:0-6200 GCF_047617445.1 Congregibacter sp. | reverse complement strand
AAAGATACCGACAGCGGAAATGACACGGATGGGGATGGGTCGCACATTCACTCCTTTTTGCTAACTACAAGCTAACTTTTTGATGCCTGCCACATCTACAACAGAGGCTTAAGCCGTCACCCGACTTGATCCGTCAATAACACTCGCCAAGCTATATTCAGCTGGTGATTTGCACGCGAATGACACTACTAAGCAGCAGCCGCTCCGTCATATAGCGCTTTGAAGTCATTCATGCCGAAGGAGCCCACCACATTCTGCGCATCATCCAAGAACTCATACATGGTGCCGTCGGTACCGCGAATGCTAAAGAGAATCACCACGTCCTGATCACCACCGCCTTCGCAATGGGGTTCCTCACTGGCCGGACTAACGGTATAGCAACCGGTGGGCCGCACTTCTTTCAAACTGCCATCAGGCTCATAGAGACGATGCTCACCCTGGATGACCAGCATGTGATTGAGCGCTGTGTGGCGGTGCAAAATTATTCTTTCATTGGCCTCAAATTTCAGTAACACATCAACGATCTGCTGGTCCGCGTCGACATCCAGAATATGGTAATGCAGGTGTTCAATACCCTCTAGCTGACGCCAATCAATTTGACTATCGTCAAAAGTGTGATGATCCATGATTGAATTGCTCCTTTAGCTATTATCTATGCTGCTCACCTAATACTTCGAGCAGTTTAGCCTAGATGCCGCATCACATATGCTCGTCGGCAGAATGCCCTAGTTCTCCCAAGAATCACCATAGGGGCAAGATGCAGGAAATCGTGAGCACGTTTTTCAGGGGAGAAAGCGGCGCTTGTATCAAAAACTCGCTGACGGCACACTCGACGGCCTCTTATCTCATCCGCCCTCCTCATGGTGTGAGCCCTATGAAGTCAGTTCCTTCACCGTTCATTGGCCTGTCGCTTCTATCTATTGTCTTAAGCTTTATCTTCCACGCAGGCTCGGCTAACGCCGGTGATTTCGACCTCCTCATTCGCGGAGGATCCATCTACGATGGAACCGGTCGGGACCCTGTGGTTGCGGATATCGCCATACGCGATGATCAAATTGTCGCCATGGGCTGGGGACTCGGAGGTGCTGACACGGTGATTGATGCCACGGGGCTTGCGGTCGCCCCGGGCTTTATCAACATGCTCAGTTGGGCCACCGAGGATCTCATAGAGGATGGCCGCTCTCTTAGTGACATTCGCCAAGGTGTAACCCTTGAAGTGATGGGCGAAGGCTGGTCTATGGGGCCTGTGAATGATCGGCTCAAAACGGTAGCACTGCAGCGTCAAAGCGATATTCGTTACGACATCTCCTGGCGCACGCTGGGAGGTTATCTACAACATCTGGAGGATAAAGGCATATCGACTAACGTGGCCTCCTTCGTCGGTGCTACTACTTTGCGTATTCACGAGATAGGCTTTGAAGACCGCCCTCCCACCGCAGAGGAATTACAGCGCATGCAGGCGCTGGTGCGTGAGGCAATGGAAGAAGGTGCCCTGGGTGTCGGAAGCTCGCTCATCTATGCTCCCGCGTTTTATGCCAGCACCGAGGAGTTAATCGCTTTGTGCAAGGTGGCCGCCGAGTACGGTGGTCGTTACATCTCCCACATGCGCAGCGAATCTGCCAAGCTTCCAGAAGCCATCGATGAATTGATTCGCATTGCTGACGAAGCGGGCATTGGCGCCGAGATTTACCATCTAAAGGCAGCCGGTGTGACTAATCACGACAAGCTGGAGACGGCTATCACGCGCATCGAGGAGGCTCGCGCCCGAGGTCTGGATATTACCGCTGACATGTATACCTATACCGCCGGTGCGACGGGGCTTGATGCCTCCATGCCGCCTTGGGTGCAAGAAGGTGGCTATGAGGCATGGGCCCAGCGTTTGGCAGACCCAGAAATTCGTGAACGTTTGCGACAGGAAATCTCGACCCCCGGTGATGACTGGGAAAACCTCTACGCTGAGGCTGGCGATGCCGAAAAGCTGCTACTAACGAGTTTTCGTAATCCAGACTTACGCAAGTACACCGGCATGACTCTGGCCGCGGTAGCCAAGGATCGCGGGCAGAGTCCCATCGATACCATGATGGACCTGGTCATCGAAGACGGTAGTCGCGTGGGTACTGTGTACTTCCTCATGAATGAAGATAACGTCCGTCGCAAAATCACCCTCCCATGGATGGCCTTTGGCTCAGACTCAGGATCTATGGCGCCCGAGGGCGTATTCCTCAACAGCAATCCGCATCCGCGAGGTTACGGCAACTTCGCGCGACTTTTAGGGCGTTACGTCCGTGATGAACAACTTATCTCTCTTCCTGAGGCAATCCATCGTCTCACCGGCTTCCCGGCGGCTAACCTCAAGCTCCGGGGCCGCGGCATACTAAAGCCCGGCAACTATGCGGACATCGTCGTGTTCGATCCCGCCGCCATTGTGGATCACGCGACCTTCGCGAACCCGCACCAGTTGGCTACCGGAGTACGCGATGTGGTCGTAAATGGAGCGATAGTGCTTCGCGACGGGAAACATACTGACGCCTTGCCTGGACGATTTGTCCGCGGCCCCGGTTTTGCTGGACCCGTAATACCTGTTCCGTATCAGTAATAACTTGCCGCCATTGAACCTGCGAAGGCTTGTTTTGACTTCTATGCAGCTTGCGCTCCAGCGAGTTGTACATAGCTTTGAGGCCGCACTACACTCAGAACTCAAGTCATATTAACAACCACAACTATAAAGATGACCTTATGCGAATGATCTCAAGACTCAGAAAAGTGCCTGCCTTGGGGCGACCACTCATGTTGTTGGCCGCCTTGGCAATACTGGGCGCCTGCTCAGAACAAAAACCTGAGTCTTCGACCGAAAGCGCAGCGCAAGTCAGCCCCGATAAAAGTGCGTTCGCGGCAGTGACTACGCAGCGAATCATTGACACCGGCGCTAGCGACGAGTGGCTCACTTACGGTGGCAGCTATGACGAGCAACGGCACTCCTCGCTGACGGCTTTGAACCGCGAAACAGTAACTAATCTGGGCGTCGCCTGGACCTATGATCTACAGACCAATCGGGGCGTCGAGTCCACCCCCATCGTTGTGGATGGCGTGATGTACGTCACCTCGGCCTGGTCGCTTGTGTATGCACTGGATGCTGCAACAGGTAAAGAGCTTTGGGTATACAACCCCGAGGTCGACAAGGCGGTTGGCGTGAATGCCTGCTGCGACGTGGTCAATCGCGGCGTTGCGGTTTACGAAGGTCAGGTATTTGTCGGCGTGATCGACGGACGCCTCGAGGCACTCGACGCGGCTACCGGCAAGCGTAACTGGAGCGTTGTCACCGTAGACCAGAGCAAGCCCTACACAATCACCGGCGCCCCGCGCGTAGTCAACGGCAAGGTACTGATCGGCAACGGTGGCGCCGAGCTAGGTGTCCGCGGCTATCTCAGCGCCTATGATGCAAACAGTGGTGATAAAGTCTGGCGTTTCTACACTGTGCCAAATCCCAACAAAGAGCCCGATAACGAAATCTCCGACGAGGTCTTTGCAAAGCTAGGCAACGATAGCTGGGGCGACGACGGCCACTGGGTCACCGACGGCGGTGGTGGCACTGTCTGGGACTCCATTGTGTATGACGACGTCAATGATCAAATCGTTTTCGGTGTCGGCAACGGCTCTCCCTGGAACCGTAACTTCCGCGATCCAGCAGGCGGTGACAATCTCTTTCTGTCCTCCATTGTTGCTGTCGATGCAGATACCGGTCGGTATCGTTGGCATTTTCAGACAACGCCTGGCGACAACTGGGACTATACGGCCACACAGAGCATTATCCTTGCTGACTTACCCCTGGGTGATGAAGGATCGCCTGTGCGGGTCGCGATGCAAGCGCCAAAAAATGGGTTTTTCTATGTCATCAATGCCACAAACGGTGAGTTTATATCCGGTGAGGCTTTTGGCCCTGTTAGCTGGGCCACAGGCCTTGATAAGAATGGGCGACCCATAGAAGCCGAAGGCGCGCGCTACGGAAAAAATCCGGTAACACTGCTCCCAGGGCCTTCAGGCGCTCACAACTGGCATCCCATGGCCTACAACCCCGAGTTGGAGCTGGCGTACATACCGGCACAAGAAATCCCCGCCACCTACGCCGAGGACAGCCGCTTTTCCGCCGGCTCAACTGCATGGAATACCGGAGCAGACTTTGCGGCAGGCACACCACCGATTTTGAGCCCTGCGGACCTGAAAGCTGCGCGAGCGGCATTAAAAGGACGACTTATCGCTTGGGATCCCAAGGTGCAAGAGGCGCGCTGGTCGGTAGAACACGCCAACGCATGGAATGGCGGCGTACTGTCGACAGCAGGCGGCTTGGTTTTTCAGGGTCGACTGGACGGTGTGTTCGTGGCCTACGATGCCGCAACGGGCGAAGCACTGTGGTCTTACGACCTGCACTCCGGTGCAAACGCGGGACCTGCGACCTTTTCTATAGACAATACGCAGTACGTCACCATCACTACAGGCTGGGGCTCGCTTTATGCGCTCACCGCAGGGTATGCCTACGATGAAGCGCTCGCCCCCACGGTTGGAAAAGTAGTCACCTTCAAGCTTGGCGGCACCAAGAGCATCGCTGAGCCGGACCTACCCCAGGTAGATCGCTCAACCCTGGCCGTCGCTTTTGGCAGCGAGGAGATGCTCCGTGAAGGACTGGTTCATTACGCAAGAAACTGCCTGGTGTGCCACGGCCCCTTTGCAGCAAGCTCCGGGGTCTTGCCTGATTTGCGCTGGTCGCCTATTACGGCAAATGCCGATGCATGGAACAGCGTGGTAATCGATGGAATCCTTGCAAAAAACGGCATGGTGTCTTTTGCAGAGTATTTGACTAACGAAGACGCGGAAGCAATCCGTGCCTATGTGGTCAGTCAGGCGCGTGCCGACATGAACATCAGAGGTGTTGATTAACACGATAGGCTCTTGCCTCAGAAAATTATCACAGCGCCCCCAGGCGCGTCGAAGAGCCTGGTTGGGGCGGCCAAGAAAAGAGGTCTCGTGATAATAGCCCGAACCATCGGGTGAGCTTTTTGAAAAGTAATCGTTGCTAACACAACAGCGATTCTGGCGAGCTATCACCGGATTTACCGAATGCCAGGATGTCTTATTGGTCTCCATGACTCTCAAGCGATTGCAGCTGGAGACGATTTCCAAAGGATCGGTCACTTCCGCGTCCCAAAGCTCTAGATTCCCCCAACTCTCCTAAGTCCATTGAGGTGAGATGTCATGCAAGAGATTCCAGGTCTTTAATCCGCCACTAATCAGTCAATTTAACAAATTTATCGGAATCAACTTGGCGAACGCATTACGAAGAGTTAGTTTGCTGACACTTATTCATTGTGTCGATCATTTCGAGAAGACTTATCGATCGACGATCAAACCGGAGACAGCTGCGTGGCATATGAGTTAACTGGAAAGGTAAAGCTAATCCAGGATCCAAAGACATTTGACAGTGGATTCACCAAACGAGAAATGGTGGTGGTTGTCGAAGATGGAAAATATCCCCAGGAAATCAATCTCGAGTTTGTCCAAGACAAGGCAGCTTTGCTTGATGCTCTTGAGCCAGGGCAGGAAGTAACTGTGACATTTGATATTCGTGGCCGGGAGTACAACGGCCGGTACTTCAACAATCTTCAGGGATGGAAGGTCACTCAACTGGGAAGCAATACCGAAGAACCACCCCCGCCATCAGAGCAGTATTACCCTAACCCCTCTGATTTTGAGGACGACATACCCTTTTAAGAGAGCTTGAGCTAGAACGTCAGGGTAAACATTGCGCCTTGGGGGTCAGCATCCGCAATAGATATTGATCCGCCGTGAGCGATCATGATTTGTCGACTCAGTGCCAAGCCAACGCCGCTCCCCTCACGTTTTGTCGTAAAAAAGGGCACAAATATTTTCCGTTTCAGCTCGCCGGATATACCTGGGCCGTTGTCGATAACGTCGATACAGATATTACGGCGCCGGTTAAGCCTTGCTCGCACTAGCAACCGAGGCCCTGACCGCTCTCGCAGCGCGTGCTGGGCATTCTGGACGAGATTGATAAGCACCTGCTCAAGCATGCCGACCGAATAGTCCGACTGCACTCGGCCTACAGACCCAAGGACGCGCCGCCACTTCTCACCGTGCGATCCGCCGGCCGAATGATGGAGGCGGTGAGGAGCTACGCGCCGGATCTC
>NZ_JBLGBE010000122.1:0-6462 GCF_047617445.1 Congregibacter sp. | reverse complement strand
GGGTTTAGCTGCTGCCATGCGTCCTGCCAGATCATCGTGATGCTCCTTAAGGAGAGCCTGGTAGCGCATCATGAGGCGCGCGCTCGGAAGCGGGTGTCTCCCGCCAGGTTTCGAACGCCGCTTTGGCGCTCGCCACTGCGAGTTCCACCTCGTCAGCTGTGGCGAAGGTGACATCGCCTAGTGATTTCTGCGTTGCTGGATTTTTTACAGGCAGCGTTTGCTCGCCCTGGCTCTCCAGCCAGTCGCCGTTGATGAGAAGCGGTGCTTTAAGCAGTGTCGACTGAATACTCATGTCCCGATCCCTTGTCCCTATTGATTTAAATGCCGAATCAAAAGGCGCGGCTTGCTGGCCTGTGACAAGCTGTCGTCTTCTAGCGCTTGTAGGTGAGGTAGGCCTTGCGCACCGTTTCGATGACTTCCCAGGTGCCACGACTGTTGTCATCGAAATACAACGTGTCACCCGCTTTGATCTCGATAGTTTCGCCATCTTCTGGATGAAAGCGGGCATGGCCCGCAACAAATGAGCTGATCTCCGCATCCATGATTTGTCGCGTCCAGACTCCGGGCGTGCATTCCCAAATACCCGCCTCGGAACCGTCTGCATTTTCGTTGATAACAAGCCCCCGAAGCTGGGATGTCTGCTCTGACAAGGGCAGCTCTACCGGACCCCATTCATCGAGTTGTGAGGACGGAATTTCCGCGACACCGATAATCTGTTTTATAGCCATTTTTGCTCTCAGCTGACGTCTTTGCGTTCATCCTAGGGAAATTCCCGCGCCGCGGGCGCATCGCGTATAGGCTCGAAAATGCCTGTCGCCGCGGGCTTGTCGGGGCAGCTTAGTAGACTGACCGTTGCCTATAGGCGCGGTTGACGTGCAGCGGTCGAAGGCTGTTGAATGAGGTCAGTACATTGATTTCTGCGCGTCTTAGGAGTGTGTTATGCGTCGTCTTTTACTCGGCTCTTCCGTTCTTGCTGTTGTACTGGGCAGTGGTTCTTTATGGGCTCAGGAGGCAAGTGACCCTGATACCTGGTATCGCACTGTCTATGCGCCCCTGTGGGGCAATACGCCCGCAGCAGACGCCGAAAAGTTGCTGCTTCATTACTCGTCCACGATCACTACTCACAATGACGATGGCACGGTGACCGCTGACGAACGCCGCGCATGGCTTGTGGAGCCTATGGCGGGTTGGACTGAGGAGGGGTGGTTGCGGGCTGAGCTCTTGAGTTTGGAAACTCAAGATATCAACGCCAGCACCGCGAGTTTTGTTGCGCAGTGGAAGGATCACTACAGGAGTGGTGATACCGAAGTGTCCTGCGGTTGGTATCTCGCCGATTTGACCGGCGGGCAGTGGATTATTACTGCTTA
The DNA here is from genome assembly GCF_047617445.1 of Congregibacter sp. Classification (GTDB taxonomy): domain Bacteria; phylum Pseudomonadota; class Gammaproteobacteria; order Pseudomonadales; family Halieaceae; genus Congregibacter. Next base: position 5,095 of record NZ_JBLGBE010000122.1, on the reverse strand, counting down.
TGCCGACACGCAGTGCAACTGATTCCCTGACTAGCTAACGGCTGGCGCTTAGGACTCAGCCGAAGACGCCTGCCTTAGATACCGCCAAACACCCAGCACCGCCAGCGCAAACATAATGTGTACGGCCATGATTGGCGGCCATCCAAAGAGGTAGATCACATCGTTAGCCAGACTTGACGTAAAGGGGCCTCCACCAAAGGCCAGTCCCCGCGTGCCAAAAAAAGCGTTCGCCATCGCAGGCAGTGTGAATAGCCATGTTGCCACTAGCGTTGTCCAGAAGAGCCAGCAAAACTGTTTTCCAGAGAGCCTCATAAACTGCCCGCCAAACGCTATGGCCATAAGCAGCAGGCCCTGGGTGATGGCTTCCATATGGCCCATACGATAAGCGCGGGAGTCACCCGGAACCTGTACATCGATCTGCACAGGTAGGGGCCACAGCACAATCTCTTGTAGCAGATTAAAAAACCATGCCCAGCCAAACAAAATACCCACGACAAATAAGCCCAGGCCATTGAGAAAAAATAACGCCTGCATTCTGGGAGTGATCCCGCTCAGCGTGGGAGCCGCACCGTTCATGAGTTCACTCCCTGTGCTTCGCCTGCCGGTACCGCTTCGCTGAGCCGCCGGGTATCCAGTTGTGCCATGTTCTCTGTTCCTGTGTCGAATACTGCGGCCCATGCAATACCCCAATCCGGGTCTTTGACGCTCTGGGGGTGATAACCCGGGCGAAGAATGCGCAACCACTTGGGCGCGATATTGCCCAGCACTCGACCGAGTACCTTGAGCAAACGCCAGCGACTGGAGGTTGATTTCCAGAGACCGTCTTCTTTGAGAAGTGCGCGATAGCCCTGGCCGGTTCGCCAGAAAATATGCGACGTAGCGTAGACCAAGCCTACAATTCGCCAAAAGTAGCTACCGTAAAGATGATCGAAAACGTCGAAGGCGACGTTCTTGTGCTCTATCTCTTCGACAAAGTGCCAAAGAATCAGTGACGCCACGGCAGAGTCGCTATGGCCGAACAAATACTCCCGATCTTCAATGAGCATCTCTCCGATGGCCAGGGCCATGGACTCAAATCCCTCTGCGTACGCGAGGTTAAACTTCAGCGAGCGCTTTGATTCAAGTTTCGCGTAGTCATCGGCCAGTCTCTGTTCCAGAAAAGCTACCGTTGTGTAGCCTTTGTCAGAGAGAGTGTCGTTGAACTCCTTGTGGCGACGGTAATGCGTTGCCTCCTGCTTAATATACTTATCGAGCTCCGCTTCCAGTGCCGCATCCTTGATGAGCGGCCGTGCCTTGCGCATAGACTTGATGAGGTAAGGCTCAAGATAGGGCATTGCCAGGGAGGCAGAATTCACGATGTGCGCAAACTCGGGCTTGTCCGTATTCCAGCTCTGACTTCGCGGTAAAAATTCAAACGGCATATTGCGAACGGTCATGCGCTCTTCGCCAGTACCGAGGGCCGCGTTTGATGCATTAATCATGGGGTATACCGCTTGCTATCAGAAACTCAATAAAATAGAGTATTCCCTCTATTTATGAATTAGTCAAGCTGGGGCCATGTCCAAGGTAAAGACCAACAACCGCACGCGAATCCTTGCTAGCTGCCGTGCATTGATGAATAAGGAAGGTGCTCAAGCCATCGGTACGACGCGCCTCTGCGAAGTCCTTGAGATCAGCCCGGGTAACTTGTATTACCACTTCAAGAACAAGGAAGAGATCGTTCGGGCCTTGTTCGCTGAGCTTGAAACTGACCTTCGAGTCGCGTTTGGAGAAGAGCCTCCGTCTAGTCTGACGCCAAAGGTTTTTGCGGATTTCTATATTAAGACCCTCGATGTGGCCCACGAGAATCGATTTTTCTTCAGCGGTCTGCTGCACCTGATACGACAAGACGATGTGTTGGCGACAGACTATTTGTCTTTGCAGGACTGGGCTCTGGACGCTCTGGCAGCCGTTGCCGAACAGGCCGCTAAGGAAGGTCATCTCAAAATTCCCAATAGCAAAAAGCGCTATCGCTCCATTGCAATCAATACCTGGTTAATCTGGAGTAACTGGGTGCGATATCTGGAGATTTCAAAGCAGGGAGACGCCATTAGCCGCGCCGATATGGTGCTGGGTATTGAGCAGATATTTGACGTTCTGTCCGGCTATTTGGAGCCGGGCTACGAAAGTGCTGTGCGACGCCATCTCAAGGTGGTGCGCTAAGCCAGCCGATGAGTCCGGACCGCAAGAAGTCGTGTCTTTGCTCTTGGCGATAAGATCGAACTTTGTTTGCGCTTTTGCTATCCGTTAGGATCGCTGAACGTGTTGACCCAATACAGTGAGCCCGAGATCTGTGAGTAGCCAAAAATCAATTAAGTTGTCCAACGGGCCACTGCAGTTTAGCGCTGTGGAATGTGGTGACGGTCCTATCGTCATATTGCTGCATGGTTTCCCCGACACCCTGCTGACCTGGAGCGCGCAACTGGAGTTCCTCGCCGCGAATGGCTATCGCGCGATCGCGGTGTCCATGCGTGGCTATGAGCCGGAATCGCAGCCTGACGATGGGGATTACTCCGCTGCGGCATTGTCCGGCGACGTGGTGGCGTGGATTGAGCAATTGGGAAACGAGCCGGTACATGTCGTGGGGCATGACTGGGGCGCCTCTATCGCCTATGGCGTTGCCATGGCCGTGCCTGATCGAGTGTTGAGTCTGACGGCGCTCGCCGTTCCCCATGCAGGACGTTTTTTGGCCGAGATACACCGGCATCCCCGGCAGTTGCTTCTTTCCTGGTACATGTTTTTCTTTCAACTTCCGGGGATTGCAGATTACGTAGTGCGGCGCAACAACTTTGGCTTCTTGCGTCGATTATGGCGAAGCTGGAGTCCGGGTTGGTCATTCTCTGAGCAAGAGTTCGGTGACGTTATCGAGGCCTTCAGCCAGCCTCGCGTCGTTGAGAGCAGTCTCGGTTACTACCGAGCTGCCATCGGCCTGCACTCTTTGTCGTCAGGTCGCTCTGCGCGAGAGCAGACCGCCTGGCCTATTAATGTGCCCACATTGGGTATTACGGGTACCCAGGAGGGCTGCATTGCCGCCGAGGTGTTCACGAGCATGATGAGAGAGGATGATTTTCCTGCGGGTCTAAAGGTAGTTGAAGTGCCTGAAGCGGGCCACTTTCCCCATAGGGAGCGGCCCGATTTTGTGAACGAGCTGTTGCTTAGCTGGCTCGATACTCACGACTCTGGGGGTTGAACCTACGGGCCGCGCAAAAAAACGTCCAGCCACTGAGTGGTCTGGACGTTTTTTTGCGCGATGGCTTACTGCTTAAAGTCCAGAGGTGGTGGTCCTGGGGGCAGAATGCCTTCGTATTTGTAATCACCTTTGCGTTCCTTGAACTCTTCCTTGATGGACTTTATGAGATCAGGGTTTTCATAGAGGTCGATCATGGTCATGGCCAGGGCCTTTGATGCGTACACAAGACCTTTGTGTCCAATGGACATACCGCCAGTGGCAACCACAGCCCAGGAGTGCCAGGGCACATCCTTTGGAGCGATGGGGGCACTGAGGCTGATTGTGGGAACCACAAAGCTCACATCGCCCACATCCGTTGAGCCCCCGGGCGGATTTTTCTCGGTGTCCCTAAAGGGACGTACTTCGGCATCCATGCCGACTTGGGGTTTCTCCGTGGCCTCTTGTATGGCTTTTGCGTAGCGCTCTTCCTTTGTGGTGTAAGTAATCGGGCCTAGAGTTTCCAAGTTTGCCTGCAGTGTTGCACCGCCGGTTCGATTGACCAGTATTTCGTGTACGCCGGAGATCAGTGTCACTTTGTAGCCGACGTCGGCAAGGATCGCGGCTCCCTCGGCCATCTCTTTGACGCGCTCGTAGACCGGGGTCATACCGTCGCGGCTGCGATCGCGTACCCGCACCCAAATCTTGGCGTAGTCAGGGACCACGTTGACCACCTTGCCCGCATCCATGATGTGATAGTGAATACGTACCGTTGGCTTGATGTGCTCGCGATAGGCGTTAATGCCGTGGGCATACAGCTCCAGCGCGTCGCTAGCAGAACGGCCGTTCCAGGGATCTCCTGCGGCATGTGCAGCCTGGCCATCGAATTCCACGAGAAAGTCTACGAGTGATTGACTGCTCTGGGCCGAGGCTTCGATCTTGTCGCCGGGATGCCAGTCCATCATTACATCCACACCGTCAAAGGCTCCGGCACGGATCATCCATAGCTTGCCAAAGAACTTTTCTTCTGCAGGTGTACCGTAGTAACGAATTGTTCCGGATATCTCGCCGGCCTCAAGACGTTCTTTGACCGCGATTGCAGCGCCGAGAGAGGCGGCACCAAAAACGTTGTGTCCACAACCATGCCCGGGCGCGCCCTCTTCCAGAGGTGAGCGATTGGGCACAGAGGCCTGAGACAAACCCGGGAGTGCGTCGAACTCCCCCATGATGCCTATTACGGGTTTGCCACTACCGTATTCTGCGATAAACGCAGTCGGGATTCCTCCGATGCCGGTTTCTACTCGAAATCCATGCTTTTTTGCGTGTTGGATAAGTGCGGCTGCTGATTGAGTTTCCTTGAAAGCGATTTCTGCATGCCCCCAGATCTCATCGCTCAAGGCGGTCAGGGCACTTTCCTGGCTATCGACAGAAGCAATGATTTTGGCCTTGAGCGCATCTTCATTCGCGGCAAGGCTCGCAGAGGACGCTGCGACCAGCAGTGCGCTGGCAATACTATGCAGTAGTACTTTTCTCATTATGAATGGGTCCTGTATCCGGATAAGCAACGCTCAAGCTAGCGCAAGCGGCGAGCGAAGGCTAGAGGGCCAGTGAGGATATCTGGGCGGGTTGCAAAAAAAGTTTGATCGCGGATTTCAGGGATTGTCTTTCTTGGCGCTCGACTTCGTAGACGTTCTGGGCGGTGCGTCCCCGCTTTACTCGAGCTGCTCGCGCATCTCCATCGGCGTCAGAGTATTAAACAACGCGCTCGACGGACGCTCGAGCAAAGCGGCGCCGAACCGCCACACGTCGTCAGGACATGTTACATCCGCCACAACGCCTGGATGTAGCACTGATAAGGCGAGGCGGGCGGCGGTCCTTTGAGCGTCCGTC
>NZ_JBLGBE010000121.1:0-6775 GCF_047617445.1 Congregibacter sp. | reverse complement strand
GAATCAGCAGTTCATGTGGGAGAAACTAATCTTGGTGAACTCATGCCGGGTAAAGATCGCCAGTTCAACGCGGCGGATCTGGCTGCCGCGGCTAACCTTAAAAGCACTCTTGACTGTGAGTGCCCTAAACACATATCCGAGCTCATTACCGCGTTAGCCAGCTTCGAGGAGTACTCAGCGTCCTGTTCCATCGATAATTGGCACGACGCTGCTGTTCATTCCTGTATCTATACCTACACGGGACAGGCCAGGCACTTGATGGAGAAAGCCCTGCAGGCTGTGTTGGAAGAGCGTGGGGCTGATTTTCAAGCAGAGCTGAAGCGTCAAGCCTCGGCAGCAGGAGGCCCATGTAATGCCGGGTGATGTTCCTAGACTACCGTGTCGCGGTTGCACTAAAAATTGTATTAACTACGCCAGTTGCGGAGGCAAGCCTTGGCGGCTTCGCAATCAAATTTTTTCTTCGCTATCTTGGGCAGGCCTTAAAGCCTCCGGAAGCAAGCCGATGAAAGTTGGGGAGTCCTGCGCCGTATAAGCCCATAAAATAACGGGCGCTAGCGGCGGCACCATCAAGGTAGAGAACTGATACATCAGAGCGATGACGTCAGTGGGAGGGACGCGTTCGTGATTCATGAATACTGCGCCAAGGCCGAGCATTAAATCTTTAAGTGCCGTGCTGATGAGGCCGATCGCCAGGAGAGCCCATAGTCCGAGAAGGCACCAGGCAAACTTTTCCCAGCTTGCACGCATAGGCGTTGCAATATGCAAGGCCGTGAAAAAAGGTATCGAGTACGAGAGGGTGCGCGTGTTAATCGGGTAGCCAAGCTGATTGCCGGCCTCAAGGTGAGGCACCATACGACCGCCGGTTTCTCCATAGTTCGATAAAATCAGCATCTCGGTTTCTCTTAAGCCCACGCTTGCAATGGTGTCTCCCAGCCATCCGAGCAAAACCGGCTCAACCAGCATCACTGCCGGCGCGGCAACAAAGTTACCCAGGAAATACCAGGCCAAAAAGCATGCGGGTAAGAGGGCAAACACTGTGAGCGTAAACCGCAGCAATGGGCGCCTGTCGAGCCACTCGATCATGTGGCCGCCGGGGGGTGCTGCGACAAGTACCGCAGATACAACATGAACACCACCAGAACATCTAGCATGATGAGCACCGGCCACAGATACAGGTGTGTCCAAGTGAAAGCGTCCAGATTCCACTGCCCCAAATAAAACAGACTGATGATTCGAGCGATATTCATAACTTGGATCGCAAGAAATCCCAGCGTGATGGCCGCCGTTTTACGGCGCCAGTTTGCGGGGAAAGCGAGGACGCCTGCGACGAGGACGATGGCGGCTTCTACGCCATTGCATCCGGCTTCGATGGACACGGCGAACCCCGTTTGCGTGTGACTGATGATGCGGCCGCTCGCACGGACGTTGTCGTCAAACGGCATGATGATCGTAGCGCTGATGTCAGCAAGCCATCCAGTAAACGGTTGAATCACTGCAGCTTGCACAGGACCAAGTAGCTCCAGAGTAAACAGTCCGAGGAGCATTACGCAAAACAAAACAACAAAACGGTGCACGGAGTAGTTTGTCCGGTTTAAAGTGGGGCGGAATCGGCGCTTAGCGTAGGGACTGCACAAAGATCAGCAAGATGATGGCGGGACATACAAGGCGCAAGTGCCAAGGCCAGATCTTCCAGAAAAACCCCTGTGCTATGTCAGGAGCTCCTTTCTTTAGCTCATTGAGCACTGAATCCCGGTGCCATATCCAACCCACATAGATGCAGAATACAAAGCCTAGTAATGGCTGGCTGTAACGTGTGGTAAAGGCTATTACGAGGCCAAAGAGCGTGTCGAAATTAAGGAGAATGATGAGGCTCACCAAGGCGATGAGTACGCCGATCACCAGCACTGCTTTATGGCGCTCCACCCCGTGATTCTCAATAGTGTAAGCGACCGGCACTTCGAGCATAGATATGGAGGAGGTGAGGGCAGCAATACTCATCAAAAAGAAGAACGTCACGGACACCACGCCGCCAGCCATTCCCATATTTGAAAATAGTTCAGGTAAGACCGTAAATATCAGCGTGTCTTCCGAAAGCAAGGTTCCATCAGCGGCAAAGATTTCCACGCCGTTATTGAGTGCTACGTACATCGCAGGCAGTACCAAAAAGCCCGCTAGAACGGCGATTCCAATATCAACGGCAGTTACCAATCCGCCAGCAACCGGAAGATTCTCTTTGTCGCTGATATAAGAGCCATAGATCAACATGGTTCCGACACCCAGAGACAAGGAGAAAAACGCAGAACCCAAAGCCTTGATGATGAGTTGTGGTGAAAACGCACTCTCAAAGTCGGGCATGAGATAAACCCGTAAACCTTCACTAGCGCCGTCTAGGGTCAACACGTACGCGACCAGAGAGAACAGTGTGATCAGCAGCAAGGGCATCAGTCGGCTCGACCAGCGTTCTATGCCATCGCGCACCCCGGCAGAGATGATGGCAATGGTGAGTCCCATGAACAGGGCCATAAAGATGAGATTGCGCGAGAGCGAAAAGCCGATGAGCCACTGCGCCAGGTCCTCTGCATCTACCATCGCTGCAAGGGATGCGAGGCAATGGGCGATCATCCAGCCCGCGACAATCGCATAAAAGCTCAAAATTAAACTTGCAACAATAAAGCCCACGATGCCCGCGGTGGCGCCGATGTTTTGCAGTAGGGGGTTTTTACTCGTGCCCTTGAGGGCGGTAACGGCATTGGCGTGGGCATGTCTTCCGAGGACGAGCTCTGCCATCAAAGCGGGGTAGGCCAGAACAAAGGCCAATATGAGGTAAACGATGAGAAAAGCGGCACCACCGTTACTAGCCGCCTGTGTCGGAAAACCCCAGATATTGCCAAGGCCCACAGCGCTGCCCGCTGCGGCCATGATAAATCCAAAACGTGAAGAAAACTCGCCCCGAGCTTGCGCCATTTTTGTTGTAATTTCCTGGCTTGAAGCGGGCGAGTGTAGCACGCCGAAGATACGTCGTAATTCTTAGGAAGGCTTGGTTTCGCAGGGTCGATAGGGATTCTCTGGCCCGTCTAAACCAAACAATTTGAGAGTGAGGCTGGGAACGAGTAGCAGTGCCTGGGCAGACAGATCTGCGCTCGCCTGCAGTGGCGAAACACGAAGCTGTGGGTCACTAAGTTGCCCCTTAATGTGGATGGCACTGGGGAACTGGAACGCTCGCGTCTTTGACCGTGGTTCAATACGCACGTCGAGACTGTTCTTGGGTAGATTAACGGATGCCTTTCCTGTGGCGAGCATGCGCGGCGTCTCAATGTAGATGCTGTCACTGTGAGCAACGCCCGCCGTGAATTCAAACTGCGCCATGCTGCAGCTAAAGGTCGTAGTTTTCTCGCTGGCGCCTTTGACAAGCCAAGCCAGCAAGTTGCTCATCAAGAGATCATAGGCTGCGCCACTGACCGTCACATCGTTGAGCGCGGTGGAAACGCGGCCTTGAAGATTAGCCCGCCAGTCCTCTGCGACCGTGCCCCGGGTTAAAAGACCGCCCTGAAAGCTCAGGGCACCGCTTACGTTTTGTTGTAAACCCAGATCCTCGGTAAGCGCGCCTAGGGGCACCCTAATCCCCCGGCCTCCAAGACTAATCGCTGCGGGGGAGACACGGTAATCCACAGCGCCGCGCAGGATCAGTTCGCCGCCGGCATAACGGGTATCAAACTCGCGCAAGATAATACGCCCCGGCTCGCTATCCATGAGAAGACTAAGATCCTCAAGACGACTTAAGGGGCCGATGACTTGCCCACTTCGTAAGCTCAGTTTGAGGGGGAAGTCAGGAAGGACGTCGCTAAACTTCTGGATGTTCCAGGGCTCGTCCGCGGCAGTCGTTGTGACGCTGTTTGCTTGGCTTGCAAAGTCACCCAAATGCAATTGCGTGGTGTAGAGATCTAGGGCGAGTCGATCGACGGTGTTGCGATCAAGGTCAGCGGTGGCCACGGCCTGTATATGTGTGTCACCGATACCAATGTCAGATAGGAGAGTTGCATAACCGGGCCGCAGGCGCAGGCTTGCCTTTACCGCGTTGGGCGCTGTGGAAAGTGAAGTTGCGGCTTGCCAAACGTCGGGCCCTAGTTTTTCAAGACTGATATCCAAATCGGCACTGATCTTGTCATCGAGTACAGCGCCGTTCCCCGTGATATGAAATGCGGTATCCGGCAGCGGCTCGAGGCTCACATTAAGGTCGATTAAGCGCAGCGTATCGCTAGCGCGGGTCAGTAGACCTTTGCCGTGAACACTGTGCAGCTCGACCGGGGGACGCATGTCGAGAACCTGAAACAGCGGCGTGAGTTCAAAATCATCAAAATTCAGATGCAGAGATATCCCTCGGGCCAGCGCCAGTTCAGCAATCGTTCCTTTAGCCTCTAGCGCGCCTTTGCCCTGGTTGTGCGAGAGCACGAGGTCAATCACAGGTGCCGACAGCAGTGCCTGATTCCAGAGCAGGCTCGACTTACCGGACAGCGTGTAGTGTGGGTGTATAGCCTCAATCTTGCTGAGTTCTACCCGCAGCTCATCGAACGTGCCATGAACTTCGCCTTTGAACTCGGTCTTAACACCGGTCAGTTGCTTACGGAGCACGTCCTTGCTCAAATTGACGCCACTAGCCAGTAGTAATCCGGCTAAGTCGCCGACGGTCCCGTTAAGGTCCGCGTTAACAAATTGCTCGGATGAAAAAGCCGCTAGCTGCGAGAGCTTAAGAGTTTGCGCTTGGCTTGAGAGGCTTAGCCGGCTCTCGCCGATACCATAGAGTACAAGGGACGTTCGCTCTAAAACCGGCGCCGCCAGGGTGCCAGTGACTTGTAGCTCTAGCTCGCTGCGTATAAATAGGTCCGCGAGTGTGCCCTCATTGGGGATGAGCCCCGCCATCTCGCGGGCGAAGCCCTTCGCATGCAGGTCCATGGTGACATCAGCGCTGCCGCGGCGAGCGATTGTCCCCGAGGCCGTAAAGTCGTAAGCGTCATTCTCGCTGAGCCCAAGCTCGTCGAGCGTCAATACGAATCCGTTAAGGTCGCCGGTGAGGATGCCCTCTATGCTGAGATTGCCGCCAAATTGATACGCTTGTGCGTCAAGGGCCCGTAAAAAGTCGCCGACACTTTTATAGCGCCCCTTAACCGCGAGCTGGTAGCTCAAATCAGCTCCTGCCGCATCGACATATCCCAGAGCGCGAAGCTCCGAGTCCTCCTCAAGTCCGGAGATCGTGGCCGCAATATCCAGTCGGTGGGCTTGCTTACTCAATGTTCGCCATTCAGCCTGTGCCTCTAAAGATACGGATCGCTGCGCAATAGAAGCCTTGGCGCTGATATCCCAGCGCCCTTCTGGATTGCGTGCGGCACGCAGCTCGTGGAGAGGGAAAATCCAGATATTGTCCCGTCGGGAGATGAGGTGGAGTGAGGCCACCTCAATCTTCATGGGTAAGCGGGACAGTGGGGCAAGGAGGGCCTCAATATTGATGGGCTCGTCGCTGAGCTGTTCATCCAGGTAGTACGTGACATTGTTGGCGCTGAAATGCCCGCGGGTAATGTTGCCTAGCAGTAACTCCCGGGCAGACATGTTTAGGTCGACAGCCTGCAGAGCTATTAGGGGCGGGCCCTGCAGGTCGCTATGGTTGATCAAGATCAGATCGGCTTGGAACGTAAACGGAGACCAGCTAAGACGTGGGTTTGTAAGCTGAAGTTCGTAGGGCGTGATGCGCTTCACGGTGAGTCCAAGAGAGCGAAGTGCGAAGTCTGGGGAGGCCCGAAATGTTATCGCAGCCAATATTATTGATAGTGACGCGACGAGTGCTAAGACTAGCGATAGGCGAAGAAGGGACAACGTGGCGACGACGATTGGGAGTGAGTGTGAAGTCTAGCACCGTCAATCTATAAATCGCGGTCGAAGCTGGCGATCTGGGCGCTTCTCCATGCTAGAATTCTGCGCCTCGCGATCCGCTACGTTAGGGGGGTGAAGTTGGCAGGCACAGGAGACTTGAAATTCTCCTTTTCTATAATAAATATGCTGCAAAAAGCGGGTTAAAACACTGATAGCCCGGTTTTTTTAGCAACATGGTAGCAAAAATGATTTTTAGCGAGTGTGGTGGAATCGGTATACACATCAGACTTAAAATCTGACGGCCTAACGGCTATGCGGGTTCAAGTCCCGCCACTCGCACCACTCCTAAGCCCCCCATTTACGTCTCGTGGGGCAGATCACTAGAAGCTAGCAACGGGTAGTCAGTAGACTATTCGGAGCAACATCGTCGATATCACCATGACCGCTTTCGCCTATTCTCGGACTGTGGTCTATCCTTTTTTGAAATCCATCAACACAGCGATAAAGAAATGACTGAAACGGAACTTGTGGAAGCAGCAAACTCTAGCTGGAGCTTGGTGGTCAGTGCTTTGGGAGCTTACATGACTATAACAAGCGCCTATTTGATAGCTGCGTTTCTGGCCGGAGCAAAATTGACCACGCCACAAGTGGGGATTATCTCTGCACTTTTCATCACTATGGCAAGTACACTAATGATTGGCTTGTATGGGTGGACGGTACGCGGAAGCTATTACACATCGGAGCTCGCAGCGTTGAACTCGGACGCAGCTGCCCATGGATTTTCGGTGATCCCGATCGTACTGACAAGTATCTGTAGTATGGGGGTTTTGGCCAGCTTCAAATTCATGTGGGACATCAGACACCCCAAAAAACAATGACCGCACTGAGGTGTTCTGAGACGTTGCGAAAGACC
>NZ_JBLGBE010000120.1:0-6809 GCF_047617445.1 Congregibacter sp. | reverse complement strand
TCAATCTATGAGCAAGATGCCAAAGCCAAGCTCACCGAACTCCTGCGGGATCAGGGTGCTCATCGCACCGCGCTGGAAGAGCTCGAGAGCGAATGGCTCATGCAGCAGGAATCCCTTGAGGCGATGATCGAACAAGGCTGAGTTTGTCTGATCGAGGTAGGCGCTTTATTGTTGCTTCGCGCACTTGAGCACAGGACCGATTCTCACATTCCTCTACCCAAATAGCCTCCACCGGCCGACGCCCCCGGGTGTAATGAGCACCGCCGACCAGCTCGCCATTGTGCTGGCGAAGACGCCGCACTAAATTCCGGGTGACGCCGGTATACAACGATCCATCGGCGCAGCGCAGAATGTATACCGACCACAGCAGCGACTCCGGCACAGTTCGAACCGCCTTGGCTTAGCCGCGTCGCCAGCTCTGATAGCGACCCAACCAGTTGAGTAACTTTTCGGGTTTTCGGGCTTTACGCCATTCGCTGGCAAGAAAGCGGTTAGCCTCACTCATGGTCGGATAGATATGAATAGTGCCAAGGATTTTATTCAGCCCCAGGTCATGTTTCATCGCGAGCACAAACTCCGGCAGTAAGTCTCCCGCGTGAGCGCTGACGATCGTCGCACCGAGTATGCGATCGCGGCCGGGAACTGTGAGAACTTTTACAAAGCCCTCGTCCTCACTGTCGACAATGGCACGATCAAGGTCGTCAATGCCGTAGCGCGTGACCTCGTAGGGCACGCCCTGTGCGTTGGCTTCGTCTTCGCTCAAACCTACCCGTGCCACTTCGGGATCCGTAAACGTCGCCCAGGGGATAACGGAATAATCAACGCGGAAGCGCTTGAGATGCCCCAGTAACGCGTTAACTGTCGCGAACCAGGCCTGATGGCTTGCGGTATGCGTAAATTGGTATGGCCCCACAATATCGCCGCAGGCAAAGATCGTAGGAATATCGGTCTGTAGATAATCATCGACTTCGATAGTGCCGCGAGTAGTCGTGCGAATACCCAGATCTTCCAGGCCCATCCCCTCGATATTGGGTGTCCGGCCCACCGCCAGCAGCACACGATCGAATTCCAGCGAAAAGGCCTCTCCTTGGAGAAGGCACTGCGCCGACTGCACACCATCAGTAAGAGCAAAGGACTGCGGCTCACAATGGGTCAGTACTTTTATCCCCCTCTTCTCCAACCTGGCGTGAACCAAGGTAGCAGCGTCCTCATCCTCTCTCGGAAGAATCCGCGGAGCATGCGTCACCAAGGTTACATCGGAGCCGAGACTGGCCATCGCCTGGGCAAGTTCGCAGCCGATAGGGCCTGCGCCAAGAACCATAAATCGTTTAGGGAGCTCGCGAATGTCCCAAAGCGTATCGGACGTCAGATAGTCCAGATCTTCAAGCCCCTCAATATCTGGGACTCGGGCACGGGCGCCACTGGCGATAATGATGTGTCGTGTAGAAATCAGCTCACCATTTACCTCAACTTCCCAGGGAGACACGATCTTGGCATCTCCCGACACACAGTCCACACCCAGCGAGGTAAAACGCTCCACCGAGTCATGGGGCTCAATCGCTGCGATTTTCTCCTGCACGCGCTCCATAACCGCCGGGAAATTGACCGACACCTCCACCGGTGCGATACCAAACTCCGGGGCACGGCGCATCTCGTTCGCTACATGGGCGCTTCGAAGAATCGCTTTACTGGGCACACAGCCCGTATTCAAACAGTCCCCGCCCATTTTGTGACGCTCGATCAGCGTCACTTTGGCTTTGAGCGTGGCCGCAATAAGAGAGGCCACAAGACCCGCAGAGCCCGCACCGATTACCACCAGGTTGGTATCAAACTGCTTAGGTCGTGTGAACCGGGCCAACTGTCGACGCGATTTGAGGCGCCCCAGCAGACTTCTGGCAATAAAGGGAAACACACCCAGCAGGACAAAAGACCCCAGAAGTCCCGGGGACAAAATACCCGCCGGGCTCTCCAGTTGGCCAAGCTGCGTTCCCGCATTTACAAACACCGCGGTGGCCGGGAGCATCCCCAGCTGGGATACCCAATAAAAGCGACCGGTACTGATGGGTAACAGTCCGGAAATCAAGTTGATCACAAAGAACGGAAACACCGGCACCAGGCGTAGCGAGAATAGATAAAACGCGCCATCTCGAGAGAAACCCTCGTTGAGCGCTTTCAGTTGCCGCCCAAAACGGGTCTGCACCCAATCACGAAGCAAGGAGCGAGAGACCAGGAATGCCAGCGTAGCGCCCGCCGAGCTGGCGAAAGACACCAGCAGCAACGCGGTCCAGAAACCAAATATGGCGCCCCCGGCGAGCGTCATAATCGCAGCACCGGGAAGCGACAGGCCTGTTACCGCCACGTACAGCCCAAAAAAGGTCAGCGCCACCATCAGCGGACTAGCGTTGCGCAATGCCTGTAGGTCGTCACTACGCCCGCGCAGCTCTTCAAAATTGAGCAACGACTGTAAATCGAAGTACCAGAAGCCAAAAAAGCCCGCTACCACCAACGCTATGATCACAATCTTTACTGGTTTACCTGCTGCCATCTCACCTACTTCCTATCATTGCGTGCCGGGAAAATGCCCGAAATGTCTCAGTCACGATAAAGATCTACCATGCAAAGCTTGAATATTTGCCTAAAACCCCAATCTCCAAGATAGAATCACGCTTTTACAATCAAACTACGTTATGGAGAGACAACATGAGTAACGCTATTGTGCACGTCAGCGACGCAAGCTTCGAGCAGGATGTGCTTGGCAGTGACGTACCTGTCCTGGTGGACTTTTGGGCTGAGTGGTGTGGGCCTTGTAAAATGATAGCCCCGGTCCTTGACGAAATCGCCGGCGAGTATGCAGGCAAGCTCAAAGTCTGCAAGGTAGACGTCGACGCCAACCCAGAAGTTCCGGGAAAGTTCGGCATCCGCGGCATCCCAACATTGATTCTGTTTAAGGACGGCAACGCCGAAGCTACAAAGGTCGGGGCACTCTCCAAGACGCAACTCGTTGAATTCGTGAACGAAAGCATCGCCTGATCCAGGGGCCCCGCCACCTCTGTGCGGGGCCTTGTTTCTCCAAAGCTCTAAGAGAAAAAAGCGCTAGACCTCCTTTCAGGAGCGTGCTATTTTCTATGTGTCTGCGCGGCCCTGCGCGACAATAACAACTCTGCCACCCCTCTGTATCGTCCGCTTAACAGCGCTTCAGGCAAGTCTAAGAAGCGGTTTTAGCCCAAAGAGCCCAGGTGTCAGCGAACCCACTAACCCTTTCTCTCTGGTTCCCCAAACTTGTCTAGTACATCGCAAATCGAAACTGAAACACAAAATTCGTCCGAAACTTCGTCGCAAAGTGACGCGCCTGCCCCCGCAGCTGCAAAGACTGAAGCGCCCGAGTCATCGTCGACCCCGGGTGACGCGCCCCCAGCCGCAAAAACGCAAGAGCCGTCAAACGCTCCAAGTGATGCCTCCGCTGCGGCAAACCCTGAGCCGGCACAGAATCAAGGCGAGGCGCTCAGTAGGCCGTCCCGAAACCGTTCTCAAGGTCGGGGGAAGTCGCGCTCTAACAACAAGCCGTCACCGGCAGCGCCACCGGCAGGGTCAGATGCGATGCGCTCGTCAGAGCCCATGAACCTTACTGACCTGAAGACCAAGTCGACGCAGGAACTCATTGATATTGCGGCGACCATTGGCCTTGATAATCTGGCCAGGTCGCGCAAGCAGGACATCATTTTCTCAATTCTGAAGCGCCACGCGAAAAGCGGTGAAGACATTCACGGGGATGGAGTGCTCGAGATACTTCAGGACGGTTTTGGCTTCCTACGCGCTGCGGACAGCTCCTACCTGGCCGGCCCGGACGACATTTACGTGTCGCCAAGCCAGATTCGCCGTTTCAATCTGCGCACCGGTGACACGATTACCGGCAAAATTCGGCCACCGAAAGATAGCGAGCGATACTTTGCGCTGCTCAAAATCGGTGAGGTCAACTTCAGCAGACCTGAAAACTCCAAGAGCAAGATACTTTTCGAAAACCTGACGCCGCTGTTCCCGGATGAGCGCCTGACCCTAGAAGTGGGCAACGGCAGCACCGAGGATCTCACTGGCCGCATCATTGATCTGGTAGCCCCCATAGGCAAAGGCCAGCGTGGACTGCTGGTTGCACCGCCGAAGGCTGGTAAGACCATCATGATGCAGAACATCGCCCAGGCAATTCTTACCAACAATCCCGAAACCTACATGATCGTACTGCTCATCGATGAGCGCCCCGAGGAAGTTACGGAGATGCAACGCTCTGTAGGTATTCGCGGAGCAGAGGTCGTGGCCTCCACCTTTGATGAGCCCCCCTCACGTCACGTTCAGGTTGCAGATATGGTCATCGAAAAGGCCAAACGTCTCGTCGAGCACAAGCGTGATGTAGTGATCCTTTTAGACTCCATTACACGTCTGGCGCGAGCCTACAACACCGTTATCCCAAGCTCCGGCAAGGTATTGACCGGTGGCGTCGATGCTCACGCGCTGGAACGCCCAAAACGCTTCTTTGGTGCCGCAAGAAATATCGAAGAAGGTGGCAGCTTATCGATCATTGCTACGGCATTGGTTGATACCGGCTCGAAGATGGACGAGGTTATCTACGAAGAGTTCAAGGGCACGGGCAACATGGAATTGCACCTGGACCGCAAGATTGCCGAAAAGCGCATTTATCCCGCGATCAATATTCGTCGCTCCGGCACACGCCGGGAAGAGAAGCTCACGGGCGAAGAAGAATTACAGCGCATGTGGATCCTGCGAAAACTCCTACACGGCATGGAAGACACGCCTGCCGTAGAGTTCCTCATGGACCGACTGAAAGATACCAAGACTAACGAAGAGTTCTTCATGTCGATGAAGCGCAAATAGCGCTTGTTCAAGGCCAAGCTAATCGATAACAAGCGCTAGAATCAGACTATGGCAGCCGGCTACCGTGATCTGCGCGGCTTTATCGCCGAGCTTGAAGCTCGGGGTGAGCTCAAGCGAATTACTCAGGAAGTCGATCCGAATCTAGAAATGACCGAGATTGCGGATCGTACCTTACGCGCTAAAGGTCCCGCCTTACTCTTCGAAAACCCCAAAGGCCACACAGTTCCGGTACTTGCCAACCTGTTTGGTACCGAGGAGCGCGTAGCGCTGGGCATGGGCGCGGATAGCGTGTCGGCACTGCGAGAGATTGGCGAACTATTGGCCTATCTGCGCCAGCCAGACCCCCCAAAAGGCTTGAAAGATGCCTGGGAAAAAGCGCCGCTACTGCGCAAAGTCCTGGATATGGGCCCCAAAATGGTCCGCAACGCGCCCTGCCGAACCCATGTTCGTGAGGGAGACGACGTCAACCTCTACGACCTCCCCATACAAACCTGTTGGCCCGGCGATGCTGGACCACTTGTCACCTGGCCTCTGGTAGTTACCCGTGGACCGAATAAAACCCGGCAAAACCTCGGCATTTATCGCATGCAGCTGATCGGCCGTAACAAGCTAATCATGCGCTGGCTATCGCACCGCGGCGGCGCCCTGGACTATCGTGACTGGCAAATTGAGCATCCGGGAGAACGCTACCCTGTGGCGCTGGCCCTGGGCGCTGATCCAGCAACCACTTTAGGCGCAGTAACCCCGGTACCCGACTCCTTGTCTGAGTATGCCTTTGCCGGTTTGCTGCGCGGCGCTAAAACCGAGCTCTGCGAATGCATTACGCCACTTTGTAAGGCCAACGACCTGCAGGTACCCGCCACCGCCGAATTTATCCTTGAGGGCTATCTCGAACCGGGAGAAGAAGCCGACGAAGGACCCTTTGGCGACCATACGGGTTACTACAACGAAGTTGAGCGCTTTCCGGTGTTTACCGTTACCGCTATTAGTAGTCGTGAAGCGCCGATTTATCACAGCACCTATACCGGACGACCGCCAGATGAGCCTGCCATTTTGGGCGTAGCGCTCAACGAAGTCTTCGTCCCGCTGCTTAAAAAGCAGTTCCCCGAGATTATCGATTTTTATCTTCCACCGGAAGGTTGCTCCTACCGCATGGCCGTTGTGAGTATGCGTAAAGAGTATCCGGGGCATGCCAAACGCGTGATGCTGGGTATCTGGAGCTTCCTTCGCCAGTTCATGTACACCAAATTCATCGTTGTGACTGACGATGATGTGAATGTACGTAATTGGCAGGATGTTATCTGGGCGATGACAACCCGGATGGATCCCCGTCGCGACAGTGTCTTTATCGACAATACGCCCATCGACTATCTGGACTTTGCCTCGCCAGTGGCAGGCTTAGGCTCAAAGGTAGGCTTTGACGCCACTAATAAGTGGAAGGGCGAAACTGATCGTGAATGGGGCGTTCCCATTCACATGGATGAAGCCATCAGCGAACGGGTCGAGTCAATGTGGGAAGATCTTGGCATTGGCGTCGACCCAGCTCCCAGACGCCGCTAGGCAATCACAGCGAAACCGTTCTTAAGTCTCGAGTCGATGAGTCTCGGGAACAACGTCATCAGGCTGGGGAAGCTCAGGCAGAGGGCTGCTACGTAATCCAGTCCCCACGCGGAAGACTTCTGCAGCCGTTGCGTGATCGCCCACAGCAGTCAGCAATCGCCCCAGCTCCAGACAAGCCTCTTCGCTAGGCCGTGCCGCATGGCTGCGCTCCAAAAAGTCTCTCGCCTTGGCCCACTGCCGCTCTACCATCGCCAAACGCCCAAGACAAAGTAAGAGCTCCGGGTCATCACTGTGCTGTCGCAGCCAGACCTCGGCGATAGCCAGTTGTTTCTGTGCGCTCTCTCGGGGAATACGTCCATAAAGGT
>NZ_JBLGBE010000119.1:0-7693 GCF_047617445.1 Congregibacter sp. | reverse complement strand
GATGGCGCTCATTCACATACAAGACTGCCGGAGCACCTGGACCGCCGTTAAAGTATTTGTAGCCGCAGCCCACGGCCATATCCACGTCCAAGGCATCGAGTTCCATGGGGATTACACCGGCCGAATGTGCCAGATCCCAAAGCACCATAGCGCCCACGGCATGTGCAGCCTCGGTGAACTTCTGCATATCATGACGCTCACCACTGCGATAGTTCACTTCAGTGAGCATCAGCAGCGCTACGTCTTCGTTTAACGCCGAGGCAATATCACTGGCGGGGACACGGCGGAGCTCACAGCGAGCCTCCCCGAGCAACTGCGCGATACCTTGCGCTATGTAAGCATCCGTAGGGAAGTCTTCGTCCACAGCGAGTATCACCCGACGCGGCGTATTCAAATCCATGGCGGTAGCCAGGAGCTTAAACAGATTCACCGAAATACTATCGGTACACAGCACCTGTCCTGGCGCAGCGCCAATAAGTGGCGCTATGCGCTCACCCACCCTCGTTGGCAAGCGAATCCAATCATGTGTATTCCAGCTGCTTATAAGGTCCTCCCCCCACTGCTTTTCGACGACGTCCTTCACCGCATCAGTCACCGCTCGAGGCAAAGCGCCCAGCGAATTACCATCGAGATACACCACGCCCCGGGGCAGCTGAAAATGCTCCCGAAGATGCGCCAGCGGATCGTCGGCATCCAAAGACGCTGCAAGATCGCTCATGGTTGCTGAGATGGCTGAGAGTGAGCCTGTGGCATGGGCTGAATCGACACACTCAGTACGTCAAATACCGCATCGAGTACGCGATCATAAGCTTGGGTCTGTGGGTGCACCCAATCGAAATGACCTGCAAGCGGCAATTCCATAGCGCTTGCACGCTGCATATCCTCAGACATCAATCACGCCCCGCTGACATCGATCTCCGGGGGGTCTTGCGCAAGACGCTTGCGCTGGAGAAGCTGCGCAACGGCCTCACTTGCCTCAAGTGCACGCAACACATTACCGCCGGCAATAGCCTCACAGTCAGCGTCACTGTAACCACGGGCTTTGAGCTCTTCAAAAAGCGCAGGATAGGTAGACACATCCTCAAGTCCTGTCACTACCGAACTAATGCCATCAAAGTCACCACCCACACCAATATGCTGGATGCCAGCCACCTTGCGAATGTGGTCGATATGATCCGCAACCTGCGCCAATGTCACTTCAGGCTTGGGATTTGAGGATTCCCAGTTCGTGAGTAAATCCCTGCGTTTTTCCTCATCGTAGGGATGCATAGCCTTCAAGCTAGCTTCCTCTCCGGTCCTCGCGAGATCCCAATCCCGGCGATCCTGAGAGATGTATCCCGGAACGAAGGTGACCATCACTACACCACCGTTCTTCGGCAAACGTTTCAGTACGCTGTCAGGCACATTACGGGGATGGTCAGCGACGCCTCGAGCCGAGGAATGGGAGAAAATAACCGGTGCAGTAGCAGTGTCCAGAGCATCATGCATCGTCGCCTCAGTCACGTGAGACAAGTCAACGAGCATCCCCAGGTAATTCATTTCTCGAACCACAGACTCACCAAACTCAGTAAGCCCATCGTGCCGGGCGGCGTCCGTCGCAGAATCCGCCCAAGCCAAGCCCTTACTGTGTGTGAGCGTCATGTAGCGAGCACCCGCCGCATAGAGCGAACGCAGGGTGCCCAAAGAGTTTTCGATAGCATGACCGCCCTCAATACCCATGAGCGAGCCAATTTTACCGTCCGCATAGGCACTGCGAATATCCTCCGCCGTCATCGCAAGTGCCAAATCAGCGGGGTATCGCTCAACCAAACGTCGTACCACATCCATCTGCGTCAGCACCAAAGAAGCGTCACCGGGTGCACCGCCGTAGGTCTCGATGGGTATGTAAACAGACCAAAACTGCGCCCCCACGCCTCCCTCGCGTAATCGAGGCAAATCCGTGTGCAAGGGGGGATCCATCTGATCTTGCCGCTTGGAGACATCAAGGGGCTTAAGTCTGTTACCGAAGCGCTCGCGATACTGCCAGGGCAGATCGTTATGGCCGTCGATGACCATGTGCTTACCCGTTTCCGCCGCTTGTGCAAACGGCATCAGCGTTAGACCACTGCCAAGTAGTGCTGTCGCCGACATCAAACATAGATTGTGTAATTTACTACGCATACTGCCCCGCCCTGTTTTGTATCAAAATTTGGAAATTTACGATCAGAAAAATGATGGTCATTGTGCTGTCTGCGGTCACTCTTTGCCAGTCTGAAACAGCTGGCGAGTAGCAGACAGACCTCAGCCGCAGCTGGATTCAAGGTCTCACCGCTGTCCGACCTACGCAATGAGGCGTTGTATAGCTGCTGCAAGAAAGGCGAGAGCCATTTACAATACCCGGATGAGCGAAATTCTTGATATCAATGCGGCCAACGCGCATGACGCGTCAGCGAGCATCACTTCGCCGTGGCGTTTTTGCACCGCTCCAATGATGGACTGGTCAAATAGGCACTGCCGCTATTTCTGGCGCCTGCTTAGTCAGCATGCCCGTTTGTACACAGAAATGGTCACCACCGGAGCACTGATTCACGGTGACCGAAACCGCTTTTTACACTTCAATGCTGAAGAAACTCCTATCGCCTTGCAGCTTGGCGGCTCAAATCCACAGGATCTCGCACGCTGCGCGTCCTGGGCCGAAGATTGGGGTTATGACGAGGTCAACCTCAATTGCGGCTGCCCCTCTGATCGAGTTCAAAATGGGGCCTTTGGCGCCTGCCTCATGGCTGAGCCAGAGGTGGTGCGAGACGCCGTCTCCGCTATGCGAGGCGCCTGTGATATTGAGGTGACGGTAAAACATCGTATCGGTATCGATCACATGGAGAGCTACGAAGAGCTATGCCACTTTGTAGGTACGGTTGCAGAAGGCGGATGTAAGGTGTTTATCGTGCATGCACGAAAAGCCTGGCTAAAAGGTCTATCCCCCAAAGAAAACCGTGAAGTCCCGCCCCTGAACTACCCCTGGGTTTATCGTTTAAAGCAGGACTTCCCCGACTTCACTATCGTGATCAACGGTGGCATTGAAACCCTCGAAGACTGTGAGCCACACTTGTCACAGGTCGATGGGGTTATGCTTGGGCGCAGCGCTTACCACAACCCCTGGGTGCTCGCTGAGTTGGATCAGCAGCTGTTTGGTAAGCCAAAGTCGCCACGCTACCGCGAAGATATCATCGATGAACTACTGCCCTATGTAGAGAAAGAACTGGCCAACGGTACGCGACTGAATCAAATTACCCGCCATGTACTGGGCTTGTACCAGGAAGTACCCGGTGCAAAACGCTACCGGCGTTTGCTCAGTGAGCAAGCGCATCGACCCGGCGCTGGCGCGGACGTACTCCGCGCCGCGGTGAATGAAGTCACGCAGTGCGCTGCCTGATCCGCTAAAGGAATTTGACACTTTTATGACTGACAAGCTGAGCCAACTCAAGACCATGACCGACGTCGTTGCCGACACGGGCGACATCGAGGCGATTCGCCGGTATACGCCGATCGATGCAACGACAAATCCTTCATTGCTTCTCAAAGCTGCAGCGCTACCTCATTACCAGACGCTACTGCAGTCTGCAAAAGCGCGAGCCGCGTCCGAAACTGGCAGTCGGAGCGAACAACTAGCCGCCTGCTGTGATTACTTTGCGATAGGCGTAGGCCAGGAGATTCTCTCCATCGTGCCCGGGCGTGTATCGACTGAGGTCGATGCCCGACTGTCATTTGATAGCAATGCAACGAAAAATCGCGCACGACGATTAATCGCGTTGTATGAAGAAGCCGGCATTGCAAAAGATCGCATACTGATAAAAATCGCCTCCACCTGGGAAGGTATTCGCGCCGCACAACAACTGGAACAAGAAGGCATACAGTGCAATTTGACGCTCCTGTTTGGCTTTGAGCAGGCACAGGCCTGTGCGGACGCTGGAGTCTTTCTTATCTCTCCTTTTGTCGGACGCATTCTTGACTGGCACAAAGCGCAGCGAGAACTTTCCATCAGTAGCGGTAAAGACGACCCTGGCGTGCAGTCAGTTGAGCGGATTTATAACTACTACAAACAGCATGGATACCAAACCGTTATCATGGGTGCGAGTTTCCGCAATGTCGGCGAGATAGAAGCACTCGCCGGCTGCGACCGTCTGACTATCAGTCCGGCACTCCTTGAGGTACTCGCCAATGATACGGATGAGCTACCGCAACAATTATCGCCTGCTGGAGCGAGCTCAGACGATGCCAAGAATGTCTTGAATGAAAGCAACTTTCGCCTGGGCGTCAACGAGGATGCAATGGCGACGGAGAAGCTTGCCGAAGGCATAAGGAATTTTATCGCCGACCAAAAGCGGCTTGAAAGGCTCATTGAATCACTATGATCGCAAAGCTACGAAAGCTCTTTACGGAACCAGCCGGTAACTCGGAACAAAGCCCCGACGAAACCCGAAGACTCGCTGCCGCAGCGCTACTTATCGAAGTCGCAAGAGCGGACTTTCAGCAAGATGCTGTGGAAGAAGCGGCAATGCTGGAATTACTCAGTAGCAGTCTGAATCTAGATCACATGACTGTGGTCTCGTTGCTTAGTGAGGCGAGTGATGCTGTTGACGACGCAACATCTCTGTATGAGTTCACCCGACTGATCAACGATCACTACAGCTACGACGAAAAGTTCGACTTGGTTGGCTCTATGTGGCGAGTAGCCTATGCGGACAAATCACTGAGTAAGTACGAAGAACATCTCATTCGTCGGGTTGGCGAACTAATTTATCTAAAGCACGAAGATTTCATCCGGAGCAAACTGACCGCCAAAGCATCAATTGACAGCGCGCCCAGCAACAACTAGAACAACTTAAGGGTCAAAAGCGGCTATGTGTTTCGCGGGGTCAATTTAGTAGGCCCCAATCATCGACGCTCCAAGGTCGCGACAAGCTCGCTAAACCGGGTCCGGTTCTCTGGGGATACATCCATCAATGCTCGATGAGCCTCAAGCACCTTCTCACGAACATCGTCTTCACTGCCAGGAATCATAGGGATACTTTGGCCACTGCCTGTCGCACAACAGGTTTTCTCGTGCATCTCGAACAATCGGTCCAGACCCATGCTCCCAAGAAGCCGATTGATACCGGCATCGCAGCAGTAAATTGCTGGACGAAAGTCAAACCGCTTATGGACAGATATCGCTAGCTTCGCAAGCTGCCCCAGGGTTGTACTGTCGATTCCCTGAGCGCCACAAAGATCCACCCAAACACTACTGAACTGCGGATCGTTGAGCATATTCTCGACATACTCTTCGATAGAGGCACAGAGCGTCAGTCGCACATCGCCCACGAACATCAGCACATAAGCGCCGCTCTCCTGAGCCGCAAGGACTTGCCCCTCACTCACCGCTGACTCGCTTACTGACAAACAACGCGGCTATATCATCGGGTGCGGTCTCTGCAGTATCCAGTCCCAACTGCGAAACTAATTCGTCAGGCGTGTCCGCAGTTCGAGAAAACACATCGAGAAAAAATGCCTCTTTCTCTATCAGATTTTTGGGCGGCAAAATTTCGAGAATGCCATCGGAAAAAAGCGCCAACATAAAGGCTTCTGGCAAATCCAAAGAATACTCGTTGTACCGGGCATCGGGCATCATACCTACCGCGTTCCCTTCGCCTTCTAGGTACTTGGCACCCGCGTCCGACACGAGTACCGGTAAAGGCAGATGGCCCGCCACGCTGTACTGCAAGCTGTTTTCAAGCTGATCCAAGACGCCGACCACCATGGTGGCATATTTGCCGACATCCAGTTCCAAGAGTTCCCGGTTCGCCAGTGTCAGCATCGCTACGGGACCCAAGATCGTATTGTCGCTGCGGCGCAGATAATCTGAGCGCTTTCTAGCAAACAGGTTTTTGAGAAGCACCGTGGCGAAAGCCGAGGAACTGCCATGACCCGACACATCAGCCATAAAAAACACGACGTAATGGTCGTCAACAGTAAAGTAATCAGTGAAGTCACCGCTGAGGTAAAGCGATGGAATGATCGTATGACTGAACATGTAATCGCTGACCACCATAGGTGACGTGGGCAACATTCGCATTTGCACCTGCCTGCCGGCCTGCTGATCTTTTTCCAGTACCCGTACGGTGTTCTTAAGCTCGCGATTAGCGGCCTCCAGGTCCTGACGTGATCGCCGAAGCTCACGGCTCATCGTACGCAATCGAACACAGCGCTCTATGGACGCCAACAGGGCCTCAGAATCTTCCACCGGAGTAGCGAAAAAGTCATTCGCCCCCAGTCTCAGTGCGCGCATCATGCTCGCAGAGCGGGGCTCATTACTGAACATCATCACAGGCACTTGAATATTGAGTTCACGAAGACTCGCGCCCTCCGCAGCCCACGCTTTTGGCGTAGCTTGAACGTCACACAGCACAACATCCCAATCACTGCCTTCACCCAGTGATGCATTAAAGGAGTCGAGGGAGCGTTCTACCGAAGCGGTAAAGCCAGCAGTAGAAGCCAGGTCAGCAAGATTGCTGCCCCGGTTCAGATCATCGTCAATGACCAGAACCTTACCGCTATAGGCCATTCAGAAATGCTTCTTCAAAGTAATTAGCGGAACCCTACGCCTGCGTCCGCCGGCAGGCAACCCAGGTTTACAGCTTTGAGGAGGAATTCACAGTTTTGCAGCATTACAGCGCGACTCAAATATGCCGAAGTCTAGAACGCCTGGTCCCAGGAGTCCTCAAAATCTGAGAAATCGTCCTGCAACTCGCCGTCGTTTACAAAGGCGGCCCGCTGCTGAAGGTAAGCATCACGAACAAAAATGTAGCGATCGCCTGAGATCAACTCATCGGCGTCCAGTAGTCTGGCTCTGCCGTGCACAAGCTCTAGACCCCAGATGGAATTACGAACGTTTCGATTATGGATATACGGGGGCACAGAAAGCGTAAAGGTATCTACGAGGAGTCCTGTGCCACTTCGAAAGGTCCTGGGGCCGAACAGCGGCAACATCACGTAAGGTCCCTCAGGGATACCCCACAAGGCCAGCGTATGACCAAAATCTGTGCGGTAGGGCCCGATACCCAGCGGTGTTGCAACATCAAACAACCCGGCTAAGCCCAGCGTTGAATTGACCAGGAAACGCCCTCCGCTTTGAGAGGCCCCTTCCCATCGACACTGAAGCACCGCATTTAGGGTGCTGGTAACGTCATAGAGATTGGCAAAAAAGTTACTCACACCGCGTTGAGCGGGCGCTGGCATCACAAAGTCGTAGCCTCTGGCGACAGGCTTGAGGGCCCAGCGATCAAGCGCGTCGTTGAGCGCAAACATCGGCCGATTGATGACCTCCAAGGGGTCCTCGTTGGCTTGTGAACCGGGAGCGAGCAAGAAACACAGACAAAACACCGCGCACACCACTACTTCGCGCCAGAGCAACATCCTGGCGTGGACCGATGAATCAGTCAGCGAAACAACCGCCTCTGACCCGATATGTATGTCTTGATCCTTGATACCCGATAGTCTCGTCTGTCGACCTTCTCTACCGACCTTTAACAGGCCTGATTCTGCCAATTATACGACGGAGCCGCCTGAAGCGATTACGCCCGCCCCATTAAAATTCTTCAGCGGCGTCCAGCCAGTGCCCTGACACTGCCCGCTGCCCCCACGTTCACCGGTCGCAAGGCGCTGAGACAGCTCAGCG
>NZ_JBLGBE010000118.1:0-7876 GCF_047617445.1 Congregibacter sp. | reverse complement strand
CTATGCGTCCTCCGCCGCTGGGAACACCTCGCACAATCGCGAAGTAGTCCCGTTTAACGTCCTTTTTTTGCAACTGCGATACTAAACTTCGATGCGCGTTTAAAGTGGCGGCAACGACCAGCAAGCCTGATGTTTCTTTATCCAGCCGATGAACAATCCCACCTCGAGGCACGGCTTCCAATGCGGGCCTATGGGCAAGCAACGCATTGACCAGAGTGCTATGTTGATTGCCCGCCCCCGGATGCACCACCAGCCCCGCTGGCTTATCAATGACAAGAATTTCTTCGTCCTCGTACACAATATCCAGTGGTAAAGATTGGGCTACCCAAGAAACCTCGCTCTTTAGTTCAGCATTTAGACTTAACTGAGAGCCACCCTGGACCGCGTCTCGCGGGCGAGCACTGCTGCCGTTGAGCAGTAATTGCCCACCACGAATCCAGCTCTGCAGGCGGGCCCGGGAGAACTCTGGAAACAACTGTGCCGCCGCCTGATCGAAGCGCGCGCCCGCAAGATCATCACCTACGGTAGCGTTCCGTTCGATTAGACTCGTTTCAATAGACTGTTCTATGGTTTATGCGCTCCGTCTGCTGTGCTTAAATGGCGACTTGTTTTTCTTCGCCGATTTTAGCATGAGCCTTATTAGTACCCATCACACGTTGCCCCAACGCTGGCCATTACTCGCCTGCCTACTCTCGATCCTGCTATTTGTGGGCGGCTGCGCCAACAATGATGAGGAAGGCGATATCGCGGCCGACAGCGGCGAGCAGCAGATTTACGATGAAGCTCAGCGCTACCTGAATGCCCGAAACTTCGATCTCTCAATCCGGGCACTGCAAGCACTTGAGTCTCGGTACCCCTTTGGCCGCTATGCTGAACAAGCCCAGTTGGAGCTCATCTACGCCCACTACGGCGCCTATTCGCCAGAGGCGGCGGTCGAGGCGGCGGACCGCTTTATCCGTCTACACCCGCAACATCCCAATGTTGATTACGCCTATTATATGAAAGGTCTGGCGACCGCGACTGCCAGCCAGGACTTCCTGTCACGATTCACACCGACAGACAAAACGCTCCGCGATACGAGTTTCGCCAAGGAAGCTTTCGCCGAGTTCTCGCAGTTGGTCACGCGCTTTCCGGACAGCCCTTATGCCTCAGATGCCAAGTCACGCATGGTCTACTTACGGAACCTGCTTGCACGGAATGAAATCCATGTTGCTAACTACTACTTTCGGCGCGGCGCCTACCTTGCGGCGGCGAATCGTGGCCGCTACGTCGTAGAGAACTTTCAGCGCACGCCTGCCGTTGGCGACGGTTTAGCCGTGATGGCTCAGGGCTACCTAATACTCGGAATGGATGATCTTGCCCAGGATGCCATCGACACACTCGTTCTGAACTACCCGGATCACCCTGCCCTGAACAAGAAAGGCGCGTTTGACACGGTCTACACGCAGGAAGGCTTACAGCGGTCCATTATCAACAAACTCAGCTTTGGACTCTTTGACCCACCCAAGCCACCGCAGTTCGATAGCAGAAAAGGTATCAGTTAGAAACGCCGTTACTCCCCGATACGCCAGGCCGACGTAATGGGGTAACGGCGATCGCGGCCAAAACCGCGTTGAGTAATACGCACACCCACGGGAGCCTGGCGCCTCTTGTACTCATTGATATCCACCAACCTCACGGCGCGCTCTACATCCGCTCTGTCGATACCCTCAGCAATAATAGCCTCAGCGCTGTAATCCTGCTCCACGTACAGCTCCAGAATTCGATCTAAGACCTCATAGGGCGGCAGGCTATCCTCGTCTTTTTGGTCGGGCGCCAACTCAGCGGAAGGTGGCCGCTCTATCACGCGCTCGGGAATACAGGCTCCCACACTGTTCCTGTAGTGGCAAAGTGAGTAAACGAGGGTCTTTGGCACATCTTTGAGTGCGTCAAAGCCCCCCGCCATATCGCCGTACAAAGTAGAGTACCCCACTGCCAACTCACTCTTATTACCCGTCGTGAGCACCAAAGATCGCTTTTTATTGGAGATGGACATCAACAACACCCCGCGACACCGGGCCTGTAAATTCTCCTCGGTGGTGTCGGCGCTTAGCCCTGCAAACTCTTCTTGTAGGGCTGCAAGAAAGGTCTCGTATATCGGCTCAATTGATATGACACTATGGCTTACGCCGAGGGTCAGACTTTGCTCCGCCGCATCAGCAATGCTGATATCTGAGGTATAGCGAAAAGGCATCATCACGGCTTGAACACGCTCAGCGCCCAGCGCGTCGACTGCTACAGCCAGCGTTAGAGCTGAATCCACGCCACCCGACAAGCCAAGAACAACACTTGGAAAACCATTCTTGTTGACGTAATCGCGCATTCCCAGCACGAGTGCCTGCCAAGTGGCAGCTAGCTCACTCAATGGGTCTGCATGAGCCGACACCTTGAAGGCTCTCGCCCGTGAGTCACCCCTGTATTCACACCACACTGCGCGACTCTCGAAGCGAGGCGCCTGTACCGCAAGGCTACCGTCCGCACTCATGGCAAAAGAACCTCCGTCAAACACCAGTTCGTCTTGCCCTCCCACTTGGTTCACATACACAACGGCAAGTTCATTGGCTCTACAGCGCTCTGCCACTAGCGCAAGACGCTGCGCCTGCTTACCACGGTGATAGGGTGACGCATTAAGGTTAATCAGCAGCTTAGCTCCCGCAGCAGCACTAGCCGCCGTAGGACCGGGCACCCATATGTCCTCACATATGCTCAGGCCTACTTGCACTCCGTGAATTTCGAGGACGCAAGGCTGAGATCCCGCAGTGAAATAGCGCTTCTCATCAAATACCTGATAATTAGGTAGCTCGCACTTACGATACTCCGCTTTGAGCTCGCCCTGATGAATCACGCCTGCACAGTTATAGAGAACGCCCTCTCGCCGAATCGGGTATCCCACTATCACCCATGCCGCCGGGGGCAAATCTGCACACAAGCGGTCCAGGGCATCGCTAACGCGTTTACACAGCGCCGGCCTCAGCAAGAGGTCCTCGGGGGGATATCCGGACAACGTTAACTCTGGAAAAACCACAATCGGCGCATCATGCTGGGAGCAAGCCTCCTCTGCCGCCGCCAGGACCTGATCCGTGTTACCGATAAAGTCACCAACAACGGTGTTTATCTGGGCCATCAAAATGTGCATAAAAACTGTCCAAGGATCTGAGGACGCTATTGTCAGCGATCCTGAGCACGCTGACCAGATAGAACGAATTCACACATGGCACTGCTAGAATGTAGCCGTGTAGTTACGAGTAGTAAGCTGTGAGTAAACAGGTGTGAACAATCCGGCCATTCTGGAACCGCCCGGCACAACGGGATCCGAGCAGAATTTATTGCTGTTTCGGATTTATCTCGTCTACCGAACCGTACTTTCCGTCGTGTTTTTGCTTCTGATCACTATGCCCGCGACCCGGCAACTCGTAGGAGCGCAAAACCCGGCGCTGTATACCGCTGTGAGTAGTCTATTTTTGTTCAGTAACATCGTATTGCTGGGTGTCGTTGCTGCACGCTGGGAAAGCTCCAATGCCAGATTAGTACTGCTGTTTGGCGTGGATATCGTCTGCATAACGCTCTTAAGCGACGCGTCCGGCGGCATGAGTAGCGGCCTGCCTCTGCTGCTGGCCATCACCGTGGCCTCAAGTGCAGTACTTATTAGTAATCGTACAGTAGCGACTCTCGTGGCCGCAATGACCGTACTGGCGATACTGGGTGACACGCTACGACTCATATCCACGGGTGACGCTGGGATTAAGGCGCTTTTCCCTGCGGGACTCTTGGGACTCCTGTTCTTTGTGGTTTCGGGCTTGGTGCAGCTTGTCGCACTTCGACTGGGACGTGTCGAGGCTCTGGCCAATGAACGCGCGACTTATATCTATCGACTGCAACGACTGAACGAGCAAATCGTACAAAACATGCAGACAGGCATTCTCCTCGTTGACTCGCAGAATCGCGCGAGGATCCTCAATGCCGCAGCCGGTAGGTTACTGGATCCGAGCAGACCCATAGCATTAGAACAAGGTCGCCCCTTAATGGATTACAGCGCCGAATTGACCGATCGCATCGAAAAGTACCGCAGCAACCGCCAACAGATCGGCACACCCTTTGAAGCCAGAGGCGATGGTGCGGAGCTCGTGGTCAAATTTCACGCATTGGAAGGTGGCGAGGAAAACCAGACCCTTGTCTTTCTGGAAGACTATCGACCGGTGGCGGCCTACGCACAATCACTGAAGCTCTCATCTCTGGGACGCCTCGCGGCAAGTATCGCCCATGAAATCCGCAATCCCTTGGGAGCCATTAGCCACGCCTCGCAACTGCTAGATGAATCTCAAACACTGGCAAAGGACGACCGTCGAATGGTGGACATCGTGCTAACGAATAGCCAGCGGGTAAACGATATAGTCGAGAGCGTGCTGCAGATATCTCGCCGAGAGCCGCCCAAGCTCGAAACACTGACGCTAGCAAACTGGATGAACGGATATCATGAGCGCTACCTCAGTGCCCGGGACAACCCGGGTAAGCTAAGCATCGAATTCATCGATCCCACAGCTCAGATAGTTGTTGATCCGGAACACCTGCAGCGGGTTTTGGACAATCTTGTCGACAATGCTATGCGCCACACCCACCTCGCCACCAAAGAGAGAGCTGCAGAATTAAGAGTTCGCGTAGATCGTCGGAAGCGCGAGTGTGTGATTGATATATATGATGATGGAGACGGCGTGGCTCAGAGCGACGTTTCCCGCCTCTTTGAACCGTTTTTTACGCGTAGTCAGGGAGGCAGCGGACTCGGACTCTATCTGTGCCGCGAGCTTTGCGAACTCAATCAGGCCCGAATTGCTTACCTACCGACTACAGAAGGCCGCAGTCGATTTCAGATCACTATCGAGCAACAGGAGTAACGCGCTTTGAGTACCAATCAACCAGCCCGGGTGCTTATCGTGGATGACGAACCTGATATACGCGAGCTGCTGGAGATTACACTGGGGCGCATGGGCCTGGACACCGTGAGTGCCGCCACGCTAACGGAAGCCTACGTACTGCTGGACGATGAAAGCTCCCTGCAGCTGTGCCTGACGGATATGCGTCTACCGGACGGTAATGGCATCGATTTGGTTGAGCACATACAGGCAACGCAGCCTTCGCTCCCGGTGGCCATGATTACTGCACACGGCAATGTTGATAGCGCAATTCGCGCGCTCAAGGCCGGTGCCTTCGATTTCATTAGCAAACCCGTCGCCCTGGAAAAGCTGCGCTCTCTCATCAGCGCAGCTTTAGAGCTCGACCCCGTCGATTCCGTCAGCCGCGCTCCCTCTAATGACGAACTCATCGGCGACACCGACACGATGGATCGCCTGCGCAAGCAAATCGGTAAACTCGCTCGGAGCCAGGCGCCCGTGCACATTCGTGGAGAATCAGGAAGCGGGAAAGAAGTCGTCGCGCGTAACATTCATGGTCGCGGCCCAAGAGCCGCGGGACCTTTTGTTGCGGTGAACTGCGGCGCCATTCCCGCGGAGCTCATTGAAAGCGAACTTTTTGGGCATCTCAAAGGCAGCTTCACCGGCGCGAGTCGCGACAAGCTCGGACTCTTTCAGGCAGCCGAAGGAGGAACGCTGTTTCTCGATGAAGTCGCCGACCTGCCGTTGGCGATGCAGGTCAAGCTGCTACGCGCGATTCAAGAGAAACGTGTGCGTCCTGTAGGCGCAAACGAGGAAGTTGCTACCGATGTGCGCCTGCTGTCTGCGACACACAAAAGCCTGGCTAAAGAGGTATCAGAAGGACGCTTTCGGGAAGATCTGTTTTTTCGGGTGAACGTCATCGAACTGGAAGTTCCCAGTCTTCGAGAACGTAAAGACGACATTCCGGTTCTCGCCCAAGCGCTACTCAAGCGCATTGCCAACGCGCACCAAAGCGAAACTCCGACTATTAGTACAGCCGCCATTGCAGCCATGGAAAGCTACTCGTTCCCGGGAAACGTACGCGAATTAGAAAACATGCTGGAACGTGCTTTTGCTTTGTGTGAACACGAGGTGATAAACGCAGATGATCTCCAGTTAGGCAGTCGGGAAGCGCTATCTACGCCACCAGAACCTGGCATCTCGGGTACAGGACTTAGCGCCGTAGCTGGCGATCTGGACGCCTATCTTGCTGACATTGAGCGCGGAATTCTCAGTGAGGCGCTTGACGCTCACCGCTGGAATCGCACAGAAACCGCCAAGGCTCTTGGCGTCAGTTTTCGGAGTCTTCGTTATCGAATGAAAAAACTGGCGCTGGAGGATTGAAGTAAGCCGCTGCTGATGTGTCTGATGATCGTCGTCCGATGCAACACTGACACACCCTTGCTTACTTCGGACCGCAATCATGCGCGGCACGCTTCACACCCCCTATCCGTGGCGTTCGCTACCCTCGGGATTCACTTTGATCGAACTGCTGCTAGTCGTCGCGATGCTTTCCATCGCGCTAGGAATCACCCTTGCGCCTCTCGCAAAGCGTGTCGATGATCTACGCAGCGCTACTGCCATGCGGCACTTGTCATCCGTTTTTGCCTTAGCCCGTCAAGAAGCCCTAATAAGGCAGCGACCGATCACGGTTTGCGCGTTGGCACCGGACAAACGTTGTAATCGGCAATGGACAGACAATCGCTCTATCGCCGTGTTTATCGACGGCAACGATAATCTTCGGCTGGACGATACCGAGTTGCGTCTTCGTGAGATTCGATGGCCACTCACGGGCGGAGAACTATCCTGGCGCGCATCATTAGCGAAAAATCATCTAACGTTCGAGCCCAACGGCGGCACTTGGCAAAACGGCACACTTTATTACTGTCCTAAGAGTCGCGACGCGCGTCAGGCTCGGGCTCTGGTAATCAGCCACAGTGGGCGCAACTACATGCCAGGAGACAGCAATGGCGATGGCATTCGGGAAGATCGCGAGGGGCGGAACTTAAGGTGCTAAAGCTCTAGGACTCCAGCAGCACCTGTGGCAGAGCTCGACGTGAGCCGTCAGTCGTCCTGATTGTCTCTCTCGGTGCGTAGCAGCTTTCCGTCTTCACGCACATGGACATGCCAAACTTCGCGAAACAACCGCCCTGACAAGCGGTAAACCCGGAAGTCATCTACCCAATAGCTCTCTGCCCCGTCAAAAAAGACATCCGGCCCCTCTAAACGCGCTGTTGCCAATACGTGCTGAGGAACATCGACGATAGCGAGTGTAGCTCGCTCTTCTTGCGAAAAGCCTGGCGCATCGTCTTGCGCGTATAACGGACTCATCAACAGGAAGCACAGAATGCAACAACGTACGGCAAAGCAACAATTGACCTTCATATAATCCTCTCTCGACAACGCCGGCGGCATCGTCAACCTCACTGATCCCAAGTAAACTCGCTCGCGGCTATCGCCCCATTATTGTCCGCATCCCAGCCGCGCCTACCGAGAGAGTCGAGCTGTAAAAAGCCGTCCCCATCCTGTCTTCCGCCAACTATAGGGACGGCGCGAATTGTGAAGCCTGTGTCATCGGCAGCCTCAATGCTCAAATTGTAGGCGGGATTGTTACCGTCTATCGGCGACTGACTAGGGTAAACCGTCGGATCGGGAGAACCCGTGTCAGCGCCGCCCGCCGCCGACGCTTCGTAACTATAATTTTGAGTAAACCGGCGCTCCATAGACTGAGCAAAACCCAGAAGAGTCGCTTGAGCGTCGGCGCGATTAGAACGGGTGATAGAGCGCTGATAGCTAGGCAAACCGATTCCCACCAATATGCCAATAATTACAACCACGATCATCAACTCAATCAGCGTGAATCCAGACTGAATTCTCTGATGTTTCTTCATCATTGCTCCTTCACCCAATAA
>NZ_JBLGBE010000117.1:0-8050 GCF_047617445.1 Congregibacter sp. | reverse complement strand
TCACCTGCCCCCCGGAACCCGTGCCAGACCAGCCCGGATCCGCTTGGGAGTAGCTCACAAGACTGACCAGCAGGTATGCACAAACCGCCGCAACGGCGATGAGTAGTCCCTCGCGTAAACGTGGGGACGCAGGATCTTGAGCCTCTATCTGTTGCCGGGCCATCTCAATAACCTCCGTGACGAGGTACTAGTTTCACGATGTTTTCTAATTTATTCAATAGCTTAAAGTAATTTCCTGATATTAATTTGATCTTTGATCGCAGCGCAGGCATCCATTACCATGGGCGCCTTTTAAGTGAGACCACAACATAATGGCTGATGTTCAACACCACAAATTGATCATACTGGGTTCCGGGCCTGCAGGTTACACCGCTGCTGTCTATGCTGCGCGGGCAAATCTGAACCCGGTTATTATTACGGGTATGCAGCAAGGCGGTCAGTTAACGACGACCACTGAGGTCGAAAACTGGCCCGGCGGCGCTCACGACCTCCAGGGGCCGGGATTAATGCAAGACATGCTGAGTCACGTCGAGCGCTTTGGCACCTCTGTTGTTTTTGATCACATAGACTCCGTCGATCTTGCCGCACGCCCTATCCGCCTTAGCGGCTCCGGGGAGTACAGCTGTGACTCCCTCATCATCTCAACCGGTGCATCGGCACAGTATCTGGGGCTTCCCAGTGAAGAGAAGTTTTTGGGCAGGGGCGTGAGCGCCTGCGCCACTTGTGACGGATTCTTTTACCGCAATAAACGCGTCGCTGTCGTGGGCGGCGGTAACACGGCCGTAGAAGAAGCTCTGTATCTCTCCAACCTGGCCGAAAAAGTAATTTTGGTGCATCGCAGAGACAGCCTGCGAGCAGAAAAAGTCCTTCAGGATCGTCTATTCGCACGGGAAGCAGAAGGTAAAGTCGAGTTTCGCTGGAATCACACCCTGGAGGAGGTTCTGGGTGACGATAGCGGTGTAACCGGAATGCGTATTGCGCCTACGGCTGGCAGTGCTAGCGAAGACGTAGAGCTTGCTGGCGTGTTTATCGCCATCGGCCACAAACCTAACACTGATATCTTCGTAGGCCAATTGGACATGAATGGTGGTTACATCAAAGTCCACAGCGGTATCGAGGGGAATGCAACGGCTACCAGTGCACCTGGCGTGTTTGCCGCCGGCGACGTAGGTGACCACATTTATCGTCAGGCTGTCACGTCTGCGGGGTTTGGCTGTATGGCAGCGCTGGATGCCGAAAAATATCTCGACGAGATGGCGTCCACCACGGCCTGATTGGCCAATGCCCCTTCTTAAACACCTTGAACCCGGCGAGAACTTCCCTCCAAGTAGTGAAGCCCTCGCCTACCCCAACGGCCTGTTGGCCGCCGGTGGAAGTTTAGATTCAGACACGCTTCTTACGGCTTACCGGCGAGGCATTTTTCCCTGGTATGAGTCACCACAGCCTGTCCTGTGGTGGACTCCCGATCCACGCTCGCTCTTGTTTGTGGACGAACTGCACATTTCACGCTCCCTGCGCAAAACTCTGCGCAAAAACGAGTTCAGACTCAGGGTTGACCACCGCTTTAGAGACGTTATGCATGCCTGCGCTGCGCCACGCGACAGCCAGCAGGGAACCTGGATTGAGCCCGAAATGATCGACGCCTATAGCACCTTGAATGCCCAAGGCTGGGCTCACTCGATAGAGGTATGGCGCGACGAATCTCTTGTAGGCGGCCTATATGGTGTAGCCATTGGCGGCGTATTTTTTGGAGAAAGCATGTTCTCACGCGAGGCTAACGCCTCCAAGGTTGCTCTTGTGACACTCGTTTCGCTCTTAAAGAAACGTGGCGCTCAATTTATTGATTGCCAAATAGAAAGCGAACACCTGAACAGTCTTGGGGCAAGGAACGTTTCGCGAGTAGACTTTGAGAATCGACTTCAGCACACTATCCATATGGCGGCAGTATCAGACACATGGACACCGGCAGCGAGCTGCGGTGAGCTGATTTGAAACATAACGCGCTCTTAAGCGTTAGGGCAAACACATGACTTCGTCTTTACGGGATCTCAAGGTGTACACAACCTACCCCCATCGCTGCAGCTATCTAGAAGCTGAGGAAGCCACAACTCTTTTTGTCGATCCTAGACAAACCGTCGATCAGACCTTGTATAGCAACTTATCCATGCTCGGGTTTCGCCGCAGCGGCAATCACATTTACCGTCCCCACTGCAGTCGCTGCAATGCCTGTATACCCGCAAGAGTGCCGGTGAACGACTTTCTCCCCAATCGGACGCAGAAACGCTGTTTGAAACGCAACTCTGACTTGCAGGTCACTGTGCGCACCTCGGTATCCAGCGACGAAAGCTATGCTTTGTACGATCGCTATATCCGTGCACGACATGCCGATGGCGATATGTATCCCCCGGACCGCGACCAGTTCGAGTCCTTTTTGAACAACCCATGGGGCTGCACGGAATACTGTGAGTTTCGCGAGAATGGCCGCCTCCTTGCAGTGGCCGTAGTCGATCTCATGCTGGACGGTCTCTCAGCAATCTACACATTTTTTGATCCCAAAGAAGATGCCCGCAGTCTGGGACGCTATGCCTTACTTTGGGAAATTGAACGCAGCAAAGAGCTCGGCCTGCCCTATGTGTACTTGGGCTACTGGATCCGCAATTGCAGCAAAATGTCGTATAAGTCGGACTATCAGCCACTGGAGACATTGATTAACAATCAGTGGATGCGCTCCACCGACGACTTGATCGAGAGCTTTTGAGCCAGGCGTGAGTTCAATATCCAAGCCCTAACGCCGACAGCGTTAGCGTCCTTTGAATTAAGGCCTAGTTTTCACATCCTTTTGCGGTGGCTCTTAAGAGGCTTTTCGGGCAGAATGCGCGCTGAATTTTTTATAGTAGTAACCAGTGAATGGCTAAAGAAGACCAAATCGAAATGGAAGGCGAAGTGGTAGACACTTTGCCTAACACCACTTTCCGCGTGAAGCTAGAGAACGATCACGTGGTGACTGCCCACATCTCAGGAAAGATGCGTAAGAACTACATACGCATTTTGACCGGCGACAAGGTGCGAGTAGAACTTACACCTTACGACCTGACTAAAGGCCGTATCACCTACCGCGAACGTTAAGCGACAAAAACACCTGGCGTGCGCGGCAGCTGTATCAGCTGGCCGCGCTTTAGCACACTAAGAAATCGCCAACTCGCCTTCGGGTGAATCCTCAGACTCCGGAACTGTCACCTCAAGACCATCTCCGCTTGCGTTAAGCCGCACTAGTGCAGTGCCTCCGCTATTAGCCAAAGCACCAAACAAGACCATCTCCGCCAATGGCTTCTTGATATGCTCCTGAATAACTCGATCCATAGGCCTGGCACCCATATGTCGATCGTAGCCTTTCTCCACTAGCCAAAGACGAGCATCCTCGTCGACGTCAAGTGTGATGCGTTTTTCATCCAGTTGACCCTGAAGCTCCGCAAGGAACTTGTCCACCACAGTGAGAATGACATCCTCGCCCAAGGGCTGGAACTGCACGATGCTGTCCAGACGGTTACGAAACTCTGGCGTAAACATTCGGTTAATCGCTTCCATGCCGTCAGTACTATGATCCTGAGCCGTAAACCCGATAGATCGACGACTGATGGTTTCTGCACCAGCGTTGGTAGTCATCACCAAAATCATATTTCTAAAGTCTGCCTTACGGCCGTTGTTATCCGTTAGCGTTCCGTGGTCCATCACCTGCAGCAGCAGGTTAAACACATCAGGGTGTGCCTTCTCAATCTCGTCCAGTAGCACCACCGCATGCGGGTGTTTCGTTGCAGCATCGGTCAAGAGACCGCCTTGATCAAAGCCCACGTATCCGGGAGGCGCACCAATGAGGCGTGAGACGGTGTGACGCTCCATATACTCCGACATGTCGAACCGGATGAGCTCCAGGCCCAAAATCTTGGCCAATTGTCGCGTAACTTCGGTCTTTCCAACGCCGGTAGGGCCCGCTAACAAAAATGAGCCAATGGGCTTATCGCCCCCACGCAGACCTGCCCGCGCCAGCTTGATAGAGGTGGAAAGGCTGCTCACGGCGTCATCCTGCCCGAAAACCACCATCTTGAGGTTGCTCTCGAGCTTTAACAAAACGTCTTTGTCGCTGCGATTCACAGATTTGGGGGGGATGCGCGCAATCTTTGCGACGACCGCTTCTACATCGTGCTTGCCGATCACTTTTTTACGCTTCGAAGGCGATAGGAGCTGCTGATAGGCGCCCGCCTCGTCAATGACGTCGATGGCTTTGTCTGGCAAAAACCGATCAGTGATGTAGCGAGCCGACAGGTCCGTCGCTACACGCAGCGCTTGGTCGGTGTAGCGCAGACCGTGATGCTCCTCAAATCGAGACTTAAGACCTTTGAGGATCTTATACGCATCATCCACGCTAGGCTCCATGACATCGATCTTTTGGAATCGCCTGCTGAGTGCCTTATCCTTATCAAAAATACCGCGGTACTCCTGAAAAGTCGTGGAACCTATGCAGCGCAGTCGTCCAGAGGTGAGTATGGGTTTGAGCAGATTACTGGCGTCCATTACACCGCCACTGGCTGCACCAGCACCAATTATGGTGTGAATCTCGTCGATAAACAGGACTGCACCTTCTCGACGTTTAAGCTCAGCAAGGAGCCCCTTAAAACGCTTCTCAAAGTCGCCGCGATACTTTGTCCCGGCAAGCAAAGAGCCAAGATCAAGGGAGTACACCTCGGCGCCTTTGAGCATATCCGGCACATCGCCATCTACAATGAGCTTGGCTAGCCCCTCAGCGATAGCGGTTTTGCCGACTCCAGACTCGCCTACAAGCAGCGGATTGTTCTTGCGACGTCGAGCCAAAATCTGGATAACCCGTTCGACTTCCGCTGAGCGGCCAATGAGCGGATCAATACGACCCTGTCGTGCCTCTTCATTAAGATTGGTGGAAAAGCTGTCAAGGGGATTACTTTCACCCTCTTCTGCGGCGCCTTCGGCACGCTCAGGCTCAGACTCACCACCACCTTGCTCCTCACCATCATCGACTTTGGATATTCCATGAGTAATGTAATTAACGACATCAAGGCGAGACACGCTTTGGGTCTTTAGGAAGTAAACCGCCTGGGACTCCTGCTCAGAAAAAATCGCCACCAGCACATTGGCGCCGTTAACTTCGCTTCTTCCGGAGCTTTGAACGTGAAACACGGCCCGTTGAAGCACACGCTGAAAGCCCAGCGTTGGTTGGGTCTCTCGCTCCTGCTCTTCTTCGGGTATCAACGGTGTGGTGGAATCAATAAACTCCACCAGGTCGCCACGCAAGCCACTTAACTGAGCCCCGCATGCCTTGAGCACGCGAATAGCGTCGTTATTTTCCAGCAGTGCGAGTAGTAGGTGCTCCACAGTCATAAACTCGTGTCGCCGTGAGCGCGCCGCGCGAAAGGCGTCGTTTAGCGTCTGCTCTAATTCCTTGCTCAACATGTACTGTCTCCTTCGATGAGCTAGTCCTCGGATGCCTCGATCTCACACAGCAGTGGATGCTGATGATCTCGGGCATATTGGTTGACCTGGGCAGATTTGGTCTCTGCGATGTCTTTGGTATAGATCCCACACACGCCCTTGCCCTGAGTATGCACCGCCAGCATTACTTGAGTCGCCTGCTCACGGTTCATTTTAAAAAATACTTCCAAGACCTCTACGACAAACTCCATCGGCGTGTAGTCATCGTTCAGAAGCACCACTTTATACAGCGACGGACGCTTTAGTTTGGGCTTGGCATCCTGCAGCGCGAGCCCACCGCCATCATCTCCATCATGCTCCTGGTCGTCCGACGACAACCGCCACTGTCCCGCTATACGCTCCTGGACAAACAGGGTTTCTGCCCGAGTTCCACCGATAGGCAGACGTGTTGACTGAGCTCGAAACGTATTCGGGCCTACAGGGAGAGGTAACTCAAATTGACTGTGGATTCGCATTGCATCGAGTATAAGGCTTTTGAAAGCTAGCGCGAGGCCCACAGGTTCAAGCCTCGATAATCGCCCCGAAAACCCTGAAATTGACCACACATGGACTCAAAATGACAGGGCGACTGTGATTTACGCGCACAAAAAAACCCGCCGAGCTTTGCTTGGCGGGCTTCGTTTGCGGACGACGACAAGCGTCAATGCCCGCATTTACGTGCGGCTGTTACATAGACTCGATAATCTTGTCACCGAAACCAGAGCAGCTGACCAAGGTCGCGCCCTCCATCAGGCGTTCGAAGTCATAGGTTACGGTGCCATTTTGAATCGCGCCGTTCATGCCGTCGATGATCAGATCCGCAGCCTCATTCCAACCCATATGACGCAGCATCATCTCTGCTGACAGAATCAAGGAACCTGGGTTCACTTTATCCTGACCAGCGTACTTAGGTGCGGTGCCGTGAGTTGCTTCAAACAGCGCTATCCTGTCCGACAGGTTCGCACCCGGCGCGATGCCAATACCACCAACCTGAGCTGCCAGCGCATCTGAGAGATAGTCACCATTGAGGTTCAGGGTAGCCACTACAGAGTAATCCTTGGGGCGTGTCAGAATCTGCTGCAACATGGCATCTGCAATCACGTCCTTGATGATGATGTCATTGCCGGTGACCGGATTCTTTAGCGATACCCAGGGGCCGCCGTCGAGAAGCTCACCACCAAACTCTTCCTGTGCAAGCTCGTAGCCCCAATCACGGAAGGCGCCTTCCGTGAATTTCATGATGTTGCCCTTGTGCACCAATGTCACTGACGGCAGATCTTGATCGATTGCGTACTGAATCGCCTTGCGCACAAGACGCTTCGTGCCTTCTTCAGACACAGGCTTAATGCCGATGCCAACGTTATTTGGAAAGCGAATTTTGGTGGCGCCCATTTCATTAATAATAAAATCAACGACTTTTTTAGCTTCCTCAGTGCCTGCTTCGTATTCGATGCCCGCGTAGATGTCTTCCGAATTCTCGCGGAAGATCACCATATTGCAGTCGCCCGGCTTCTTCACGGGTGAAGGAACGCCTTCGAACCAACGTACAGGACGCAAACATGTGTAAAGATCAAGCTCCTGACGCAGTGCAACGTTGAGGGAGCGGAATCCGCCGCCAACGGGTGTGGTCAATGGGCCTTTGATGCCCACTGAGTATTCTTTGATCGCCTCAAGAGTTTCCTCGGGGAACCAGTCGCCTTCGTACAACTCGGCGGCTTTTTCGCCGGTATAAATTTCCATCCATGAGATTTTTTTGCTGCCGCCGTAGGCCTTCTCTACTGCTGCATCAACAACATTTATCATCACCGGGCTGATGTCGACGCCGATGCCATCTCCTTCAATATACGGAATGATCGGGTTGTCCGGTACGTTGAGGCTGTTGTCGTCGTTTACAGTGATGCGTGCGCCGCTTTCTGGCACCTTGATATGCTGATAACCCATAGATTCGCTCCAGGCTTGGTTTTACTTCCGCTTGTACTTCAGCGCTCACACAGTAGGTTGCGATACTTAAGTTGCAGTACTGAAGTTGCGATACTGTTGCGATACTTAAGTTGCGATACTGTCGCGATACTTAAGTTACGGTACTTAGTGACCTATGCAGAGTGCTTCCGTTGCGTCAGTTTTTACCTTATTGGCTTAAAGTTGCTTAGATCTCAGAACACGCCGTTTGGTGAAAGGCGGCCCCGAGATCAAAGAT
Organism: Congregibacter sp.; assembly: GCF_047617445.1. Lineage (GTDB taxonomy): Bacteria > Pseudomonadota > Gammaproteobacteria > Pseudomonadales > Halieaceae > Congregibacter. The sequence continues at coordinate 354 of NZ_JBLGBE010000117.1, read as the reverse complement.
CCGTTTTATAAACGATGTATGCCCTCAGGAGTTAAATCATCAAACACTACCCCGACAACGGCATACATACGATCAATGAGAGGCACTGTGGGTGCGTGCAAGGCCGGTCTTGCGAACTGGCTATGCTCTCGAAAATCGGCGATAAGTTTACCAGAATGCAGCGCGCCTTGGCTGCCTTTTCATCGATATTCCGCTAATGGCAGCACTCATCCTCCTCAACAAACCCTACCAAGTACTCAGCCAGTTTACGGATCTATCGGGGCGCGACACGCTAGCGGAGTTTATTAGCACACCCGGTTTTTATCCTGCAGGGCGCCTAGATTATGACTCCGAGGGACTGTTATTGTTGTGCAA
>NZ_JBLGBE010000116.1:0-8318 GCF_047617445.1 Congregibacter sp. | reverse complement strand
ATCATCCAGCAGTTGTTTAGCTACACCAAGCACCACTCTGGGGAAGAGGAGCGCATGATGCGCGCCGCCGAGTTCGACCAACGGCATCAGGAAGCACATTTAAGTCGCCACAAAGTGTTTCTTGAAGGAGTTCAGTGCATTCACGCAAACATGGCGAGCGACACCAATGCGGCCAGTCACTTGCTGGAATTTCTCACGCACTGGCTCACTGACCACATCCTCGGTTCAGACCAGAATCTGGCTCGCCAAATAAAAGCCATAGAAAAAGGCGCATCTCCACACCAGGCTTTTGAAGACGAAGAGCAGCATGCTAATGATGCGACGGGGCCGCTACTCGTTGCGCTCAATGCTTTGTTCCAGCAGGTTTCCACACGCAATCGCGAACTTATGCGGCTCAACCAGTCTCTCGAGGCTAAAGTCACCGAAAGAACTCGAGCACTGACAGAGCTCAACGCACAGCTCGACGAGTTGGCACATACGGACATACTCACCCAACTCCCCACGATGGAGTTTCTAGCAGATGCCTGGCGTGACTCCTTAGCCGCAGACACGCCCCTTGCCTGCATGATGGTTGATGCTGATCACTTCAAGGAGGTCAATGATCGCTACGGGCATGAGGCCGGAGATCAGGTGCTCAAGATCCTCGCGACGCAGCTTAAACATGGCTGCGCCGAAGGTGATCTGGTGGCCCGCCTTGGCGGCGACGAGTTTCTAATTATTTGCCCAAACATCACTCTGGAAGTCGCACTGGCTCGTGCGGAGCGCCTGAAGACTGCTATTGCCGGACTGAGTGTCATCGCTGGCGAAGGCGTGTGTAGTGGGGGCGTCAGCGTCGGAATCGCAGTACGTGACCCCGCGCTGCGCGACCACATTGCGCTCGTGAAGAACAGAGTGTCTATGAAGCCAAACGCGCTGGCAAAAGCCGCGTGAAGTCCTTATGGGCCGATGAACTCCTCAGGGTAGGCCTGACAAACTAGCCGCTTCAACAGCGCGATAAACAGGCTCACCAGCCACCACCGTAAGCATCACCTTGTTTTGCCAGATCTGCTCCCGGGGCACGGTGAAATAGTCATCGCGCACCAAGATAAAGTCCGCTGCATAGCCCGGCAAAAGCCGTCCGACCGTTTCCTCTGCGTGTCCGGCGTAAGCCGCATCTTCGGTAAACAGTGACAGCGCCTTATCCCGACTTACTGCTTCACCCTCTCGCCAACCACCCGGGGGCGCTCCTTCCCGATCCTGACGTGTCACCGCCGCGTGCAATCCAAAAAAGGGATTCGGCGGCTCTACGGGAAAATCAGATCCTCCTGCCAAAATTGCTCCGCTTTCAAACAGACTCTGCCAGGCGTAGGCACCCTCAAGACGCGCTTCACCTAGACGATCGCCTGCCATATTTTTATCGCTGGTGGCGTGGGTGGGCTGCACGGATGCAATCACGTCCAACTTGGCAAAACGCTCTATATCTCGAGGCCGCAGAATTTGCGCATGTTCGACTCGATGCCGAAGTGCCCGCTGCGCCGGCATCGCGTTAAGCTGCTCAAACTCGTCAAGCACCTTGGCATTGGCTAAATCACCGATAGCGTGAACATTCACCTGAAAGCCCAATGCGGCGGAGCGCTGAATCTGCGCTGACAACACCTCATCCGATAGAAGAAGCAGGCCCTTATTGCCCGGATCATCCGAGTAGTCCTCAAACAAGGCCGCTCCCCGAGAGCCCAGAGCGCCATCAGCCGAAATCTTTACACTGCGCAACACAAAAAGATCACTGGATTGCGCTCTAGGCCCCGCCGCCAAATCCTCTCCTATAAGCGGGTCAGCCATCCTGAGCATGGAGTAAATCCGCATGGGAAAACTTCCATCCGCAAGAAGACTGTCGTAGGCATCAATCTCCAGGGCGGTAGAACCGGCATCATGTGCCCCGGTCATCCCCAAACTCACGAGATAGTCCATGGCTCGAGACAGATCCTGTTTCTTGCTGACCACTGTTGCTTCGGGAAGTGCCTCTGCGATCAAGCGCATGGCGTTATCGATAAGGATCCCTGTGGGGGCGCCCTGGGCATCGCGCACGATCTGACCACCCGCAGGATCAACTGTGCTCGCCGTAATTCCCGCAAGCTCCAAGGCCCGACTGTTGACCCACAGCGCGTGGCGATCGACGCGATTAAGTACAACCGGTCGATCAGCAATCAAGGCATCGAGCGATGTGCGGCCTGGAAACTCACCACCCGTCCACAACACCTGATTCCAGCCGGCGCCAAACAACCAGGCGTCGGCCGGCGCATCTTGCGCGGCGGCGGCAACGCGAGCGGCAGCTTCGGCCTCACTGTCACTACCTGTGAGATCCACACTGGCCAAGGTCGCCCCAAGACCCGCTACATGCCCGTGAGCATCGATTAGACCGGGTAGCAGCGTCAGTCCGCCTGCATCGATTCGCTCTTGTGCAGTACTTGTCGCTGCGGCCTCTTCATCCTCGTAGAGGACCGTCACCACGCCGTCTTCATACTCCAGGGCCGCAAAAGCCAGCCGATCACCGTGGTGCATGGTGTAACCCTGCACATTGTGGATCAGTGTCGCCGCAGACAGCTGCAGCGGCAGAACCAATAGCGCAGCGACAAAGCCCGCATGCTTCTTCATCAAACTCTCCTTGGTATGCTGTTTTATGATCTTCGATAGAGCAGGTTCTCAGAACCCAAGACTAACGCAAATACTTGCTTGCGAATCGGGCGCGGCAACTATCCATCACCGAATCTGCCTCCCGCACCTGACCATTGGCCTGCAAGCTGCGCTTTAGCCAACTACATGTTGCCTGTCCCCAGGGCCTGCGATCATGGGCTCGGCTAGCGGCGGCTAAGGCTTCGGCATTGTCACCCTTCCGGGTCGCCACAAATGCGGCAGTAAGATCGCTGTTGACGCTGTCATCGGGCAAGCGCAGGGTCGCCGGCAAAACAAAGTCCTGATGCGCAAGCAGTACCCCGCGCACGTCCTGATACAACAAGCGCCAGCGCCCGGTTTGCAGTAAGCCGCGCATCAAACGCTCACCTCCCCGACCGCGGGGCCACATAAACAACTTGGCGCCGGAGCTCTCTATGGTTTCTATCCAGGCTCCCCGCCCCGCAAGAACAGCAACGTATTGCAGGTAGGTCTCATCGTCAAAGAGGGTATTCGCTCGGCCGTCGATGAATACTTTTAAGTCACCATCGCTGCGCCAGTGTAGATAACCACCCCAGTTGTAAAACGCAAAGGTGTTCCCCTGCAGGCCATTAACTTTTGCAAAATCCATCAGGCCATGGGGGTACACATACTCGGCCGTTAGGTAGTGGTAGGCGATGGGCGGATAAAGCGAGTACGGCGCTAAACGCATTCCAGCCCAAATCATCAGCGCAAGCAGCGCTGGGAGCGCCAGCGACTGTGCAAGGCGTTGACGCAGCAGTGCCGCCACAAAGGGCGCGAATAAAACCGCGAAAGCCATAGCCCAGAGAATAATAAAACGACGACTGGTTGCCGACATCGCTGCGCTGAGCAGACACATCGCCAAAACCTCAGGAATAAAAGAGACTCTGCGACGAACCACCGGCAGTACCCAGCTCAGACACAGCGTTGCAGCAACGACCAGTGAATAGGCGTAGAGCGGTGACACAATGCCGCCGGCCTCGAAGGGCGAACGCCATTCCCCGAGGCTGCGATAAGGAGAATCCGCATTTAACGCATACACCAATGGCAGCCAGAAGATCTTTAGGCCATCAGGATTCAACAGGCAAATCGCCGCACAGGCAGCCCACTTAAGCACTGCGTTTCGAACCGTATACAAAGACAGATCCCGCCAGGGACATAGCAGGATACCCAATAGCATCAGGCCAAATACGAAGCCGCCGTGAAGATTGACCCAGACCAAAAACAATAACAGCAGGTCTCGCAATCGGGCGGGACGCAGGAGCGCTAAATGCAGCAATAGCGCGATGCCCAATAAGGTGTAGAGCTGAGGCCTTAGATCCAAAAACGGTGCTGCGATCACTACCGCCGCAATACTCCCAACTAATCCCGCCAAAGGACTAGTGCTCACCCGGGTCAGTACCTGCTGCAGCAAACAAAAACTTGCAACGATGAGCGACCATTTCCAGATAACCAGACTCGGCACACCAAAGAACTGAACCCAACCGTAAAACACCAGGTCGGCCAGCCACTCATGGTTGTGCCAGGGACTACCAGGCTCGGTGTAGGACCAGTCGTCTGTCAGCCATGGGCCGCCGTTCTCTAAGATCTCCCGGCCCGCAGCGATGTGCCACCACAGATCCGAACCCATCATCTCGGTGAAGCCAAAAGACAGGTAGACCAGTGCGCCCACAACAAGCCAGGGCCACGCGCGTTGAGCTGGCCAGCCCAGCAAGGTCGTAGCGTTGATTACCTGAGACATCAGCCGCGCGTGATCGAAATCAAGGTTCAGCCGAGTGTTGCGTGAACATGCTCTTCTCAACCATGGGCTCGCGCTCAGTCTGACGCAACGGCAAGTCACCACTGGGACGATAGTCCATCACAAAGTACAGTTGCCGCGCCTTACTCTCATTGTAGGTTCGCGCGAGATACTCGCCGATGATCCCCAGACACACCAGTTGCACGCCACCCAGGAACAATATGACCACCATAAGCGACGGATAACCAGGAACCGGATTACCAAAAAACAAAGTCCGTAGTAGAAAGAGCAGCCCGTAGGCAAAAGCCATCACCGACGTAAAAAGACCCAACCAAGTCGCCAGCTTCAGAGGCGCCGCAGAAAAAGAAGTAATACCCTCGATAGCCAGATTCCACAGCCGCCAGTAACTCCACTTGCTGCGCCCACTTGTCCGTGCTTCTCGAGCGTAAGGCACAGCCTTTTGCGGATAGCCGATCCAGGCATAGAGGCCCTTCATATAGCGATGCTGCTCCCGCAGCTTGGCCAGCGCATCCACCGCCCGCCGGCTCAGTAATCGAAAGTCGCCGGTGTCCCGAGGTATTGGCACATCCGACAGTCGATCCATCAATCGATAGAAAATTGCCGCGCTCTTACGTTTAAGCCAGCTCTCACCGTCCCGGGATTCGCGCGTGGCATACACCACATCAAAACCCTCTCGCCAATGCTCAATCAACGTGGGGATCAACTCCGGGGGGTCCTGCAGATCAGCATCGATGACGACTACCGCGTCGCCGCCTGCATAATCAAAACCCGCGGACATAGCGGCTTCTTTGCCAAAATTGCGCGACAGGCGTAACACCGCAATGCGTGCATCGGTAGCCTGTTCAGCGTCCAGCCATTCACTGGAGCCGTCATTACTGCCATCGTCAACGTAAAGCAGGTCGGCAGACATATCCAATGCGTCAAGCACACTCAGCATGCGAGAGTGAAACCGGGGCAACATTTCTCGTTCGTTGTAGACGGGAACGACTACCGACAAAAGTTCAGTCACGTCTTCATTCCTGATTCCAACATCGCGCCTGCATCGCTTACCAGTGAACCCCGCGCATCACCTGCGCAAACATTTTTTGCGCGAGTTCCAGCTTACTAGACGGGATATTGCCTCGCTCCGCGGCGGCCTCGTCCTCACTGAGACCTCTTGCTGCCGGGGAGTCGGGGAACAGCGCATAGGCTTGACTCAAAAACGCCTCGGTCACACTGGGAATCGTGGCCTGGGCAACAGCACCCGTCACGCCCAGTCCCGTAGAAACGCGCTTGGGCTTCGAAATAATCGCCTTTATGACAAGATCCCGTGCCTGCTCCGGTGATAACGTTGGGAACGCCTTATACAGACTCGTCGGCGCAATCATGGGTGTCCGTACCAGAGGCATATGGATCGTCGTAAACGACACGTTCTTGGCCGCATACTCTGGCGCAGCACAAAGGCTAAAAGCATCTAACGCCGACTTGGATGCCACATAGGCAGAAAATCGCGGCGGACTGGTGAGCACACCAATGGATGAAATGTTAATGATATGTCCACGCTCTCGCTCTTCCATACCCGGCAAAAATCCCAGTATCAATCGCAGGGCTCCAAAGTAGTTGAGCTCCATGGTGCGCTCAAAATCATGGAAGCGATCATAGCTGTGTCGCACGGAGCGTCGAATCGAACGCCCGGCGTTGTTCACCAGAATATCGACGTGGCCATGGTCTCTAAGAACATCCTTGACCAGCTTCTGGCAGTTCTTTTCGCTGGATACATCGCAGGAGTAAGCCTGAGCATCACCACCTTTGGCGGCGATCTCCTTGAGCGTCTCGTCGAGTTTCTCAACGGTTCGGGCTACCAGTAACACGGTGGCGCCGGCACGGGCTAAGCGCAGGGCACACTCTTTACCAATACCGCTGGTGGCGCCCGTGACCATAACGATCTGGCCTTTGACCTTACGCCGCAGCACCGCCAGAGTGGGGCGTCCTATGAACTGGTTAAACAGGCCGTCCACTTCACGGATGACCGTATCGTTATCCCCACGCAAAAAATGCCGCCAGTAGTCCCACAGGACCTGTGCATAAGACTCATAGGGCGGACAGCTAATGCCTGCGGGCTCCAAAAAGGCCTGAGTTTTTGTGGAATCAAAGCGCGTCGGATAATTGATGTAACCAATAACCTGCGGTGGAATGCCCAGACGGGCCACGGCTTTCTCGCCCAGTGACTTCACACTGGGAAACTTGCTGATACCGGATCCTGCCAACTTCGCTGCTTTATCAAGTAGACCGATATTCAGCGAACGCAGCTTGGGGCCATTCGCGGCATCCATGGTGGCCTTGAGCAAATCACCGACCCGGATTCCATCGGGGTCTGTGAGAAAAAAGCACTGGTGATCCTGTCCATCGAGGTGGGCCAGGTAGTCCATAGCATTCACTACAAAATCCACAGGAACGATGTTCAGCAGCCCCGCCTTGTTCATCACTAACGGCAAGCCTTCCGGCGTGACTTTGCTGAGATTATCCAAAAGCCCAAAGAAGTAGTACGGGCCGTCGATCTTATCCATCTCACCAGTTTCCGAATGCCCGACCACCATGCCGGGACGGTAGATACGCCATTTCATTTCAGTCTCTTTGCGCACCAAACCTTCGGATTCGTGCTTGGTCAAAAAGTACGGGTGGTCCAGGGCACCAGCTTCCTCGAACATGTCCTCGGTAAAAGTGCCTTCGTACAAGCCGGCGGCAGCGATAGAAGAAACCTGATGAAAACAGCCAGCTCGCAAAGCCTTAGCCAGCACGATCGCCTGCGCCGTGCCGTTAACATTGCTGACGCGCTGACTCTCGGCATCTGCCTCCATGTCGTAAATAGCGGCCAGATGAAAAAAGTGATCGATTTTCCCTGCCTGCTGCTTCACCCAAGCGGGCTTAACACCGAGACGTTTTTTGCTCAGATCGCCTTCTACCGCCACAACCTGTTCGGCGGATGCGCCCCAGAGTGTTCGCAGCGCCGCAAGCTTGGGCAAGGAGCCGGGACGTACAAGCAGGAACACTTTGCCACCGCGATCCAAAAGTTTAGGAACCAAAAAACGCCCAATAAAACCGGTGCCGCCTGTCACAAAGTAATTCATGCAAATCTCCAAAGGGCGTCAAATCACAAAACGCCAAAGCCTATTATTGCTTATCAGTTATCGAAGACCCCAAGCATAGATCAATTTGCCGGCTCAGATCCGATGATCTGACTCAAGCTCAGGCTCGGGCTTGCTGGCGTCTAAACATCTTTTTCCAATACATAGCATTGAGTCCAAAGCAGGCCTTCGAGCGCTGATCCTCGCAATACTCGCTCCATTGCCGCCAAGAGTCTTTGTCCCGGCTGGCCAGCAAACTCGCCGATCACTGGCAAGTAAAAACCCAACAACTGACGCTCCACGACACGCAGTCCCGCGCTCGCGCACTGAATCTCCAGCTGCGCGCGTGTCAGAAGATTGATATGGCCGGTGGGCTCAATCGGCTCGCGGTAGATCCAGCGCAGCAGCTGCACAACGCCCGGTAAAAACGCGACTTTGCCCAAGATCTCTAAGGGACTGTAAGGCTGTGGTGTCGTGAGAATCAGCTTACCGCCCGGAGCGAGCAAGGCCGCCATGGCATTCAGCAAGGACCTGGAGTCCGCCACATGCTCGATCACTTCTGAACACAGCAACAGGTCTATGGAGCCATCTTTTAGAGGGCTGTTCCTGAGATCACCTTGTACACAATCGATCCGTGCCTTGAGCTCTCTATCATCAAACAAGGTTTTTGTTGCTTCCAGATGGCTCGGCTCAATGTCAAAAGCGATCACCCGCTCGGCGGTCCCTGCAAGACTCTGCAGATACACCCCGGATCCGGGACCCACCTCCAACGCGGTAGCAACAGCCCG
>NZ_JBLGBE010000115.1:0-8400 GCF_047617445.1 Congregibacter sp. | reverse complement strand
ACTGTGAATCCAACATTAATGGCTTCGACTTCGTAACTGATGTCGCAGCTGCCCTCGGCCATGCTCAGCGAATCAATGGCAAAAACCACGGTACCGTTGGTAAGTGCTGCAGGGCTACTGGCGATAGAAAAATTCGGACAATTCGAGCTCACCGTACTGTCGTTTACCCAAAGCATCTCGGCATTGAGTACATCCGTTACCGTGATTTGCCGTGCTGTAGCCGTAGAGGCCGCAAGATGGTTTACCCGCAGAGTAAAGGACTTGCGCTGGGCTGCGCGCACGATCGCGGATTGGTTGCCATTTTCGGTGAGTTTGTTGATCCGAAGTAATGGCTCAGTCAGGTCAAAGCGAGCGCTGGACACAACGTTTACGCTGTTGCTGAGCAGCTGTGCCCGGTTTTGGAGATTTTTGTCTTCCCCAGGTGCCCCGGTATTGAGCGGATTGTCTAACACGATGGCATCGATTTGAACGGTTATTCGATCATCAATGTCTGGATCAGGACGATTGTCTGGGGTGTTCACTACGTCCCCGAGCGCCCACTGTGCGCATGTCTGCGGTGCGCTGGCGCTGCAGTCCGCAGCGGCATCACCGATAGTCAAACCACTGCCCACAGCAAGGTCGCTGCCTATTGCGATCACTTCAGTCCCAACGATTTCGAAGGCAACGCCGTTGGAGGGCATATTGTCCCGAATAAACGCTTGTTCTGTCGTACCGTCCGGGAAGTCCGCATCGATAGTGAACGTCACCGTTTCGCCTAAGGTCAGTTCCTGCGACGGAGCACCGTCTATAAAATCGCCAATATCGATAGCGGTAATGGCTTTGCTGATTCCCGGCTCACTAATATCCAGAAGCCAACTGTCTTTGAGGTCGTAATTCCGGTCGTCGGCGTCACCTTGAGTGTCAAGGCTGGTCCAGCGGATCTCTGCTTCGTTGCTGATGCTTTGTCCTATTACCGCACTGACATCTATCGTCGCCGAGAACTCGATTTCACACACTGCCCCCAATGGGAAGGTCGCCCAATCTGCAGCGATCTCCCCCGCCATCAGCGTAGGACCCGAATCAGGCGCTGCGGTACATGTTCCACCAACACTCACGTCCGCAGGAAGTACATTGAGTTCGGATGGAATGAGATCCCGAAGCTCGAGGTCTTTAGCATCGATCCGAGAGGCCGGAGCGTGCTCCACGGTAAGAGTGTAGGTCACAAAATCACCGGCTTCTGCCTGGCTGGTATCTGCCACTTTGCTGATGCTAAGCAGCGGCTCTACAATTGCTAAGGCGGCGTCATCGGATGCGGTAATCGAAGGGAAAAAACGCACGATACCCGAGTTGCTGCTTGTATCGTTGTTTTGGTTGACCAGTACATCGCGCACTTTCGCGACTACCGTGATCCGAATACGATCATCTTCGTCAGTACTGCCATCCGCAAGCTGGATCACCTCGCCGTAACTCAGGATTGCGCTGTCGTTTATGCCATCGCCATCTCGATCACCCAGGACGGCGGCGGGGCCCCCCGGCGGAATGGGTTGGGGGTAACTAGACAATGTCAGGTCGGCACCCACGAAGGTGGTCGTTGCCGAAACTATTTCGAGAACATTCGACGTTACGGGAAGCAAATCAGTGACTTCCAGTTCATCAATATCCGCGTCTGGAATGGTAAGGATAAGCTCGAAGGTTACTGTTTCACCAATGGTGAGCGACTCGGCGTCCAAAGGTGTGCCCGGAATGTTGTTGGTATGTGGTTGGCTTGAGCCGGTCACAAGTTTTTCTATGCCTACGCCAAACACATTGAAGTTATCGCAGCCCTGAAGTTGATAATTGTTGAGCTGTCCCGGGTCGGCAGTGTTTCCTGTGCGCTCAACGCCCAGTGTGTTCGTGGGTGGGTTGGGCAGCACGGGCTGATCGCTGTCGCTGAGGCTTTCCCAGAATGACTCCGCGCAGTTTTGAAGCGTGCTTCCCGCAGCAGGGTTGGTCGTAAACTGAGTCTGGAAACGTAGTGTGCAGCTTGCACCTTCGGGAAATAGAGCCCAGCGCGCTTCTATGCTGTCGGACAAACCCGCATCGGTTACCGTAGCGGTATCTGGAAGAGCAGGGCAGCTACTTGTGTCTATGAGGCCATCTACCCGCATGTTATCGGGAAGCAAGTCGCTCAGCGCCACATCAAAGGCGTCGGCGGTGGTGCCACCGGCATGATTGAGCGTCAGCGTAACCAGCGGCGGTGTACTGTTATCACCTGTATCGGGCGTGAAGGTTTTTGCAAGCTGCAGTCGGCTCTCAACGATGCGTACTGCCGCGGCGCGTACTTGTACATTGCGCCGCGATTCGCCGGCCGTTTGCCATAGCCAATTGGCCCGGTTGCGCCGTCGTTGTCCCGATACGTTCACCGAGGCGTTGAGCACTTTTGCGCGGTAGCGAATGGTGATGGTTTCGTCGATGGCGTTGTTTGTGTTGTTGTTGGTTACCGTTCCAAATCCGCTGTCATCGTTGTTGGGCCCGAAAACAAGGCGGCGATCTGGCGCGGTGGCACCCCCACCCTGGTTGCTAAGGCCGGCGTTGGCCAAGACGTCGTTGAAGCTTCCCACAGAAGTATTCACTTCAACGCTACTCGCCACAATTGACTCAACATCAGCAAAGGCCATGCCATTAGGCAGTATGTCCTGCAGTCGAACGCTACTCGATGTGCCTTCGGGAACAGTAATGACCAATTCGTAGGTCACAATCTCGCCAATGTGCGCTTCCCCCGTGCCGCTGCTGTACCCGGGTGTGATTGTGCTAACGGTTTTGCGTATCACAGGCTCCGCGATAACAGCGCTGGCCGTGTCCATAACGCGAGTAAACGGCGAAGAGGGATCAGGGATGGAGGTCCAGGTGACTCCAGCCTCATTATCAACTGTTTGACTGGGCTCTACAGCAGCATCAAGCGCGCATCGCACTGTTAGCAAAGCCGTGTCTGCGCCGTAGGGAGCTCCGTCGGTTCCATCGTTCTCATCCAGCGGGTCGTCCAGGACGATTCCGCCGGCCAGCGTCCCGGTGAACCCCAGCTGGACGCCATTGCCATTAACCACGTCTCCAGCAGAGGGTTCGGTACAGGCAAGCTGGGATAGTGCCGGTTCGTCGATGGTCACGTTGTAGGCAGGCGTTGTTCCTACATTTTCTACGGTAAGGAGATACGTCACCTCGTCGAATGCATCCACATCAGTCACGTCGCTGTCAGCCGTCGCGGTTGTTGGGTTCGAAGGGGGCGCCGGTGTGATGCTTGCATTGGGATTATCGGTGGCGATGACACCCTTGGTGATAGTTAGAGATGGAGCTCCGACCGTGCCGCCTGCGGCCTGTAGGTCAGTTATCGTTCTACCGTCTGTGGTTTCGTAGCTTGTCTGTAACAGGTTTGTGAGAAACAAGGAGTCAGCAAATGGCGTGCCCACGATGCGGGCGGTCAAACGTACTCTGAGCGTCGAAGCAATAGTCGTGGCGACATTGCCAAACTCTAGGCGAATGGAATTGTTACTACTCTGAGTACTTACCGTGGGATTGAGGCTGGCAAAGGGTGGTTGGATCGATAGGTCGGTTGCCTCAACAAAGTCGGCCACATTGAAAACCGGGCGCGGCAAAAAGTCGACGAAGGTGACGTTGTCTGTGTTGCCGGCTGGAATACTGAGGGACAGCTCAAAAATGATGTCCTCGCCGGGCTGCAAAACGGGAGGTGCGGGGTTGGGTGAGAAGATGGTCTTGTCTGGAATATTTGGTTGAATAGGCGTGGTAACCGTAGACCCGTTAGAGCCACTGCCACCTTCGCTTAGCGCGTAGCTAAGGGTCGCCGAGTTGCTAAAGCCGTCCGCCGCTAAAACAGGGTTTCCATTAGTATAATTACTGAGAATAGTGGCTTCGAAGGTCAGTGATCCACTGGAGCCGTTGTCCAGTTGGCCACCGGCTGCTGTGGCAACATCCCAAATGACTGTAGTCTCTCCCGGACCGGGTCCCGGGGTGGCCGTAGCCGTAATGGGTAGGATTGCCCCATCGATAACTAGAGCCACGGTGCCATCAAAGCTGAGTCCGTCTGCGATCACATCATCGATGATGAATGAGCTTGCTCCCGACCCGGGAGGTGCATCGGGATAGTCTGTCATCTGGAAATTGAAAACGTAGGTTAATACGCCCCCGGGAAGGCCGGTGCCTGCTACTGACTTTTGGAGAGCGGCGTGTTCGGCGGTTACTGTACTCGTGGCGCTGTCATTGAATCCAATGCCTTGATAGTCGTAGTCAAAAGTGACGGTGTTGACGATGCTTTCGCTGTCGGGGATTGCTTCGTCAAGAACATCTGAGATGTAGACGGGCACGGTAACGCTAAGGTCGCCCGCACTGGCTGAACCCAGAACAGCAGTGCACTCTACTGTTGCAGTCCCGCCGGTTGTGGGTGCGGCATTGGGTGTCGAGGTGACGGCGCATCCGGTTCCCAGCGGCGCACTGACAGTGATAGCGCCGCCAGTCCATTGAATTTGCGCGGGTAGAGCATCACTCACGATGACGCTGCCGATAGACACACCTTCGGAGATGTCGACATTCCAGGTATATAGGAAAGCGTTGCTCGGGCCTGGGGGGCGTTCTCCTTCGGGAGCGGTGTTGGCTTTATTGATGCGAGCGAGTTCCGGCGTCACGGTGGAGCTCGCCGGTGTTCCCAGGATCGCCCCGTTGGTGCCCACGGTCGTGTCACCAAACTCGAATCCCGGAATTACTTCGACGGGCTTGGCCACGCCAATATCTGCGCCGGGTTCGACCACAGCACAGACCGTCATCACAAGATCGGGCTGCCCCTGGTCGACGGAGCCTACGGGATAGCGTGCCAGCCACGCGCTGCCACCGGGGTTACCCGTCAGGATGGTGCCAGAAACAGGGTCAGTTAAAACTCCAGAAGCGTCAAAAGTGCCGAATTGCTCCAATCTTGGGGCGATGTCCACGAAATCAACACTTAACTGTCGAATACCTGCGTCAACCACCGCTATCAGATAAGGCCCATAGCCAGTCGTCGAATCGGTATTTGTAAAGCTGGCGTCCACACAGAACGATTCACCAATCAGCGGCGTCGCCGGGAGGCCCGTGAGCGCGACTGTAGGCGTCTGTGCACGAGCCCCGACCGAGAGAGCTCCACATATGAAGGCGCAAACAGCGATGCGAAGGAACTGGGTAAGTGGGCTGGCTTCTGTCTTATTGGGCTTCACGCGCTCTGCTTTTTATTCAGTTGTTTTTTGACGATTTTGTGGTCGATGATTTTATCAGCAATTGATGTGCCAAATACGTGACGAATCACACATTACAGTTTACTGCTGCCATCGCCGCTGCAATATGCTAAACCTATGCAAATGCGCGCTCGGGCCACACAATTCACCCAAACCTTGGGATTCTGTCTGATTGGCGGGGTCATGCTCCTGCTGCTCCAATCGCAGGCGTTCGCGGATCAGTCGGAACTGCAATCGGAGGTGGAGTCAAAGACCATTGGCTCCTTGGGCGCCGCCGAACCTGACGAAATCTCAGAGACACCCGTAGAACCCATTACCGATCCGGGGGGGCCACATTGGGTCGATAGTGGTCACGAATATGCGACCAACCGGGCTCAGGCCTTGGCGCAATGGATGGATGACTTTTTTGGGGCTCCGGTGCGTGATGCTGAAAGGGCTGATACGTTCGTACGAGCGATATTCCTGGATGACTGGGATGAGCGCGATGGCCATGACCTCAAGGTCCGGCTGCGGGGTCAGATCAGCCTGCCTAAGCTATCTGAGCGCGTCGATTTGGTTTTCTCGGGCGAAGAGTCAGAGCAAACGCTGACTGAGGAAGAGCGTGCGGAAGAGAACGATGTGGGCGTGCGATTTAACTTTCGAAATAGCCGTCGAACGCGTCTGGACGCGACCTTATCGTTGCGATCCGGGCCGGCGATATTACCGGGAGTACGTTTTCGTTATCAACAGCCCATCACCGACAACAGTTGGGCGCGCTTTACCCAGCGTCTGCAATACCATTCGGAGGACGGCCATCGCTCCCTTACAAACTTTGATGTGAACCGAATTCTCGATGACAAGAGCCTGCTTCGCTGGAACGGCCGCGTCCGCTTTCGCGAAGAAAAAGACTTTTGGGACTGGAATACCGGCATCACCTATCGGCGCTGGCTCGATGATCACGAGAAGTTCCCCAGTGCGATTGAGTACTTTGTGGCCGTGAGCGGCCGCGATCAGCCTGAGAATTTCGAGACCAACTACCGTTTGGGGTTTTTGTATCGCAAACAGTTCTTTCGGCAGTTTTTATACTACGAGATCGAGCCTAGCTATAACTGGCGTCGGGATCTGTACGAAGACAAGCGCGAGGGTGTCCTGGGCATTGTGTTTCGTCTGGAGGTGATGCTGGATCAGGCGTTAGTAGGTGGTTAATGAGCGCCTTACTTTCTTTGGCGCGCATTGATATAGCGTTCACGCGACTCTTGGCACTCTGGATCCATAAGGCCTGACAGTAGGCTATCAGCGTCAGACCAGGATCGAGAGAGGCCCACCTGATTGGCGGTGACTGCGTCGACGTGCCTTTTTGTGGCTTGAACCGCAAAGCTCGGCCGCTGAGCGATCGCTTGTGTTAACGCATCCACGACATCATCCAGAGCGTCGGGTTCTGCCGTCTTGTTCAGAAACCCCGCGTTCAGGGCTTCTGCCGCATCGAAGGGGCGGCAGGTCATAACCAACTCTTTGGTGAGTGCAGGACCTATCTCTCTCACAAGTCTAGGTATGCCGCCCCAGGCCAACGGTATGCCAAGATCTATCTCCGGGATGGAGAAGCGCGCGTCTGTCGCTGCGACTCGCAGATCACAGGCAGCGGCCAGCACCAACCCTCCACCGATGCACCAACCCTGAACTCGAGCAATAGTCACTGCGCGGATCTGCTCTATGGCGTCAGCCATACGCCGCCCAGCGTCTGCGGCATCGCGCGCGTCTGCGTCTCCCGGTTGCGGAAATCCCGCAAGATCGGCTCCGGCCGAAAAGCAGCGTCCTCTACCGCCGACAATGACGACTTTGAGCGACTTGTCCCGATTCAGCTCTGCCGCAGCGTTGGTGAGCTCTTCCAGTGTTTGCAGTGACAAGGGGTTGAGTTTGTCGGGCCGGTTCAGCCACAGCCGGGCGATGTTTCCCTGATGTTCCAGTTCGAGTGTTTCGTACATCGATTGCGTCTGCTTTCTACCCTGTTCTGTGAAGTCTAGCATCGTCGATGTTGACCTCGGTTTAAGGATGTGCGCTGTCTTATAAATGGTGTACTCTGCCGATAAGGGGAGATGATGATAGAAAAGCCAAAGTTCGGCGAATAGCCTGAATTTTGAGCCCAGAACCCACAAATTCGTCAAAAATTAAAGAAAAGAAAGGACACCACCATGAAATTGACAGTTCGGCTCTTTGTGCTTCTTATGGCTATAGCGCTCACTGCCTGTAGTAGCGTAACAGAGCGTGATTATGAGACCTGCATCGTCGGCACGAGTGCGCTTGGCGGTGCTATTGGTGCATCTGGAGCAGGCGCAGGAGCCGTGGCGGGTGTTGCGGTTGGTGCAGGGGTTGGCGCGGTAATCTGTGATCTGGAAGAGCCTGAGCCCATGGCTGTTGCTGCTGCTCCATCAGATAGTGACGGCGACGGCGTGACTGATGACAAAGATCGCTGCCCTGGCACACCTGCCGGTGCCGAAGTCGATATGAACGGTTGTGCTTTGGATGGCGACGGCGACGGCGTTGCTGACTACAAAGATCAGTGTGCCAATACGCCAGCGGGTGTGAAGGTCGACATGACAGGCTGTCCTGTGAAGGATGAGGTGGTACTGACGGTTGATCGTCTCGGCTTTGCCTTTGATAGTGCAACATTGGATGCGGGCTCACGCTCTGCACTTGATGCCGCTGTGTCGGTGATTAAATCGCACAGCAGTGTGAAGATGGATGTAGTCGGCTATACCGACACCTCGGGCCCCGAGTCATACAATCAGAAACTGTCCGAGCGTCGTGCTCAGGCGGCCGTCGATTACCTGGTATCCCAGGGTGTTGACGCCGATCAGCTGCGCGCAACAGGGCGTGGCGAAGCTAGTCCCGTTGCCAGCAACGACAGTCGTGATGGACGTGAGCGTAATCGCCGGGTTGAATTGGTAGTCCGCTAGTCACATTGGTTGGTTAGTCAAAGGCGCTGGGTGAATATCCAGCGCCTTTTTTGTTGTCTTACTTGCTGTTCTTTTGCTTCTTGAGTCTCGCGTATCACTAACTTTGAGCACCTATTGATCTCACTTAGGCGCCCAAGAATACTTGAGCGACAGTAAAACATACTGTATGTTCAAAACCTGTGTTACTCGTCGTGGGCGCATTCTGCCCGGACCACTATAAACATGATTCCCGACCC
>NZ_JBLGBE010000114.1:0-8607 GCF_047617445.1 Congregibacter sp. | reverse complement strand
GACGCACCTTTAGCAAGACCGCTACACCAGTTATTGAGTAACGCTGTCGCTTCGTCAACGAAGGACAGATCGGCAAGTTTTGCGACGAATCGTGCTGACTCTAGCTCCAGTACTTGAGTGCCTATGGTACCCACTGCAAGCAGCGCACTAGCTGTGTCATGTTCCCCGATGCGCATCCCGAAGAGCGCTTCACCGTGGGTGGCGCGAAACACATGACTGCGCGTTCCCGATACCTTTCCAGCTACAACAGAGACTGCAAACACATCGATACTGCCACACTGAACGATGTACACTTTTTCAGGATCGTTCAGTAACAGAGGCCTATTACCTGCAACATCCAAGGACCTACCTTCACTACCCCAAGCCAGTATGTCCGTCATGAAAACTTCGCCGAGTTTCGCATCAAGGTTTCAGGACGCATTAATCTGATCGGCATAAAGACCTTCCTGACTGATTAACTCATCGTGCGTGCCACGCTGAACCACCTCGCCCTGCTGCATAACGATAATTTCGTCACAATCCCGTATTGTGCTCAGACGATGTGCAACGATCAGACAGGCGCAACCGCGTCGGCGCAGATTGTCATCGATAGTTTTCTCCATAGTCGGATCGAGCGCACTTGTTGCCTCATCCAGTACCAGAATAGAAGGGTTGTTAACCAAAGCTCGGGCTATCTCTAGTCGCTGCAACTGTCCACCGCTGAAGTTCCTCCCGCCCTCTTGCACCAATCCGTCATAACCACCTGCCCGCGAGACAATATCGCTGTGAATACCTGCATCCCTGGCAGCCTGATAAATGTCGCTCTCGGGAATGACATCGTTCCACATGCAGATGTTGTCTCTGACGCTGCCTTCAAAAACAAAAATCTGTTGATCTACCATAGCGACAGATGCGTTGAAAACTGACCGTGGAACGTCAAGAAGCGACACTCCATCGAATTGAATATCCCCCTGCCATGGCTGATAAAGACCGGATACGAGCTTGGCTATCGTGGATTTTCCTGAGCCTGAGTTTCCAACAAGCGCGACACGCGAACCCGGCTTGAGACTCAAGCTAAAATCTGTGATCAACGCTGGAGATAATTTGCTGTAACCGAAAGTGAGGTCACAAATATCCACTTGCCCCGACAACTTATCGAAGGAACCAGGATCGGGATTCGCTTTTACGATGGCTCCTGGCTCGATACCAGCTGTCTCGAACCAGGGCGCGAGCTTATAGTTCAAGACGTCATCCAGGCGGTTCGTATCGGTTTGCACCTCCTGCAGGCTTCCTCCGACATTGATCATCTGTCTAACGGGCCCCATGAAACTGGCCATGAGGCTCTGGAACGCGACCAGCATTCCCATACTCAAGCGCCCTTCCATGACGAGTAATCCGCCAAAGCCGAGCACCGCTAAACTGTTAAGTGAAACCATCAGCGTAGGAAAAACATTCAAAAAAAGCGACGCCCTGCCCATGGCCTGCTGGGCGTTTATGACCTTGGCGTAATGCCCAGACCATTGCGAAAAGAAATCTGATTCCGACCCGGTCGCTTTTAAAGTCTCAATCATCTGTAAGCCGCCCATCGACACCCCGAGCAGTTTTCCACCTTCAAGTTGCAAACGCTGATTATAGATTTTTCGTTTTTTTGAGATGTATCTCAGAGCAGCAAGATTGAGGATCGCCGTAACGACCCCGAGAGCCGTCAACAAGACATCGTATTGCAGCATCAGGGCCGCGAAAAACACGATCAGAATCAGATTAAGAACTGTGGTCGAAAGTTCGCCAGAGAGAAGCCGCGCGACCTTGTCGTTGAGCTGGATGCGAGAGCCAATCTCGCCACCATAGCGTTGGACAAAAAACTCAACTGGAAGGCGAAGAACATGACGAAAAAATATGGCCGAGTTGGTCAGTGCCAGCTTGGTCTGAAACCGCAGCAGGTAATAGTTCTGTAAACCCGTGAGAACGCCGCGCAGAAGTGCCGTCACTCCCATCGCCAGCATCAGCGGCGCCAGCCAGCCACTCATACCCCCAACCAGTATATCGTCAACAAACACTCGCGAAAATGTCGGAATCACTAATCCCGGGATGACCAGAAGAAGCCCCACCAAAACAACATAGGTAAGCGCCCTGGAGGCTCCCCTAAAGCGCCGACGTAGCGCTGGAAACAAGGTATGACGCTGCCCACCCTTCGTGAATTCCGGCCCCGGCTCAAACGTCAGCACAACACCGGTAAATGACTTATCAAACTCGTCGAGCGTCACTCGGCGTGGGCCGCTCGCGGGATCATTTAAGTAGATCCACTTATCACTTATATCCTCGAGAACTACAAAATGGTTAAAGTCCCAAAAGATGATTACGGGAAAAGTCAGCCCTTCCAGATTGTCGAGATTTTTGCGAAACCCCTTTGCTTCAAGCCCGTACTTGCGCGCCGCCCGCACAATATTGCTGGCCTTACTACCGTCCCGGGAAACGCCACATTCAACTCGCAACTCTTCCAACGGCACGTAACGGCCATAGAATTCGAGGATCATTGAGAGACAGGCCGCACCACATTCGGCGGCTTCCATCTGCAACACTGACGGAGTCTTAATCCGTCTATGAATCCATTTTGATCCGATCAAAGGGCCCTCACCTTAACGCTGCGCCATCGCACCAACACCCAAAATGTGTTTTTTGAACAGTGGTATGACAAGAGCGATCGGTCTTTCTTCTTCGACCGTAACGGACGTTACGCACAAAGTGCCGGGGTCCAAACGCAGTTGGGGGCCATCGAGGGAAGACCATTTGTATTTGCTAAAGGTTGTGGGATCAGGGGTCAACGAAATCTGAACTTCGATGGGAGAACCCTGACTACTAAAGAGCTGCACGAGATTGTCGTCCTGCAGCTTACGCATCATGGTTTGAGCGTTGCTCGGAACCTCCGAAACGTAGGTCACTGTTCCGTAAAGAAACCCATGCTCTTCTCGCTTTACGGTCGCAGGCATAATCTGCGCCTGCATACCAACCTCGATACGCTTACCCTGACCCAGCGGAAAATACACCGTCGCCACCATGTCTTGCACGTCATCACCCAAAAGATCCAGGCGAATTAGTTCCTGCCCCGGCGCGACGACGTCCCCGATATCAACCGAAACATCCAGTACGCGTCCGGAAACATAAGTCACGACTTCTGAGGTGTCATTCAGGGTCTTCAGGGATGCCTCCAACGCACGTCGAGCGTCATCCACCTGCAACTCAAGGTCGGCCCTTGTTCTCTCTCGCTCCCTTATAAGGTCTACGTTTGCAACATCTGCTTCCAAAAGCTCGTGGCGCGCGCCTCGTAACTGCTGCCTCGCATCACTAAGCTGCAGTTCTGTGTTGTAAACCTTCTGTTTGACGATCACGCCCTTTTCGAACAATTCGCGTTGATCATCGAGCTGTTTCTCGAGCCAGGATATCTGGCCCAGTAAAACATCAGATTTTTTATTCAGGTTGCTGCGCTGCTGTTGGATTGATGTCAGTTCGAGCTGTTCTCGCTCGACTGCAAGTTTCGACAACCGCTGAAACGTATTGTCGAGCTCCTCAAGCTTGGCCTTCTGATCTACTATGCTCTGGGAAAGCGCTGGTTGCGCAACCCTGGCCACGACCTCACCCTTTTGGATCGTGGTTCCCGGCTTCGTATACAACGCTTCAATTCTGCCGGAACTCTCGGCGACGACTTTAAAAACCCCGCCTTCCTTCAAGAGCATACCCTGTCCATCTACTTTGGTCGGCAACGTTCCCAGAACACTCCAGACAATAGCAGCCAAAAGAACACCGGCCGTGGCCAGCAAGGCCAGCCAGCCCTTGGGGCCGGTCACCTCGATGAGTGTATCGAGGTTCTCCGGCGAGGACAGACGGTCAAGGGCCTCCTGACGGAAAATCTGCTGAGCCATAAAACAGTTCTCCTATCAACGCCTTATTTCTCCAGGCGTTTGCAAATGGGCTTGCAACGAGTTTCGACCTTAGGGCCGATGGTGACCAGCATACATTCACCGGCAAAACGATACAGCTCTAGCAGATTCAACTCGCAGGCGAATTAAAGAATCAGCAGAACCAACGCGAACGGCGAATGCTGTGGCTTACAAGCTTCGTATCATGGCTCAGGCAAAAGAGCACCGGAAACAGCGCCGCCAATCGCACCCACAGAGGCGCCTCGAAACGACCCGGACACAACGTCGTCATATTTTCCGTCTATCACTGACTTGGCAAACCCACCCAAAAAGCCCGTGGCTCCGCCAATAACACCGCCAAGGAATGCGCCTATAAGTCCACCACCGGCCACAGCATCCAGTTCGTCATCACTGAGTTCATCCGTCGAAGTCGCTTCTATCAAACCATCACGGAAAGCCCCGAGTTGCGATGCATCAAGCTCGAAGCCTTGCTCCTTAGCGAGCACCGCCAGCTTTTCGATATCGCCATTTGCCGCCACAAAACTGCTGTGCAGCTTTGCATCGTTGAATGCCTGATAGTAAAAACGATGCGCCTCTGGAAACTCGGCTACAAACGCTTTTACCTCGGGTTTGTCTCTATAGGCAGACACGTCGTTTTGCAGATCATGCTTAAGATCGTCAAAGCTAATGTCACAGCCTTCTTGCCGCGCGATGTCTGCCATGCTGTTCAGGTCGCCAATAGAACTGACTACTTTTTGCTGTAAATCGGTCGATGCAGCAATCTTTTCCTTAAACGCACTAAATTGATCGGTCATAGTTTCACGCCTTGGTAGATGAAGGGCTGAAGTAGGGTTTGTGATAACACCCTCATGGCTCGGGCGCGAAAAAGCCCGATATTAATCCGGTGGCGCCGCCTATGAGGGCCGTATCCTTACCGGTTTCGAATGACGATGACATTGAGTTACCCTCGGCCAATGAGGTGACAACTCCACCAACAAAGCCGCCTATGAAGCCGGCACCAGCACCCGCTAAAGCGCCGAAAAGCCCTCCACCGGCAACAGCATCAAGCTCTTCATCACTAAGCTCGGCTGTCAACGTCACGTCGGCCAAGCCATCCAGGAATGCCTGTAATTCGGCCGCATCCAGATCAAAGCCCTGCTCCGTCGCAAGCGCCACCAATTTGTCAGCGTCACCAGCAGCAGCCATGACCTGGCTGTGCAAATCGGCACTGTTAACCGCCTTGTAGTAAAAACGGTGAGCCTCCGGGTGTGCGGCGACCAGGGCCTTTACCTTGGGGCTATCTCGATACTCGGCAACACTCGCTATCAAATCACTTTTGAGATCATCAAAACTGACGTCAAAGCCTTCTTCCTGGGCAAGCGCAGCGATTTTATTCAGGTCGCCAATGGCATTGGCCATTTTCTCCTGTAATTGCGGTGAAGCAGAGACATGCGTCTCAAACCGTTGAAGTTCTTCTTTCATACCTTGGCCTCAATTGGGAACACAGAGCGTAGGAAACGAAAGATACACTCCGGAATGGCGCAATAACACTTATATAAATTTTCATTTTGACTTGCATTATCGCCACGGGGATAACGCAGGCCTAGCAATTGATTTGAGGATCGCTTCACAGCAAGCTACTAGAGCGTTAACAGCAGTCCGTGGCGGTAAAAGAGCGAACTGACGCAAACAGCCTAAGGGCTGTTTTCACCCCAGCGGGGCGGCTTGTCGAACCCAGCGTGTTCATCTATCCGCCTTTACAGCCACATACCAAAAAGGCCCCGATTGGGGCCCTTTTGGTATCTGGCGGAGAAGGAGGGATTCGAACCCTCGATACGCTATTAACGTATACGCCCTTAGCAGGGGCGCGCCTTCAGCCACTCGGCCACTTCTCCATAAGGCGCGGGATGATACCACCGTCGTCTATGGGGTCAAACCCGTTTTCGCTCAGTCAGGAGATTCATTTCCCACCGGGAAAAAACTCGCTATGTCCGGTAAGGGCTTTTTGACCAGCGATGCCGCAGGAATGCTCGCATCATTCGCCGGGTGTCCCACCACAATGAGCATATAGGGCCGCTCAGTATTTGGGCGGCCTAGGATCTCACTGAGGAACTTCATGGGGTTGGGCGTATGGGTCAAAGTCGCCAATCCCGCATTGTGCAGAGCATTCAGAAGAAACCCCGTGGCGATCCCCACAGACTCCGACATATAGTAGTTCTTGCGCTTCTTCCCTTCGGCATCCTTGCCAGTGCGCTCTACAAAGATCGCGATGAGCCAGGGGGCTGTTTCAAGAAAAGGTTTGAACTGGTCCGTACCGAGCTTACTCAGATTGCTTAGCCATTCATCGCCACCGCGGCCGCCATAAAACTCCGCCTCTTCCAGTTCTGCCGCTTCGCGTATCTCGCGTTTTATCTTTGGATCGCTCACGCAGGCGAAATGCCAGGGCTGGTGATTGGCTCCACTCGGTGCGGTACCCGCCGCACGGACGCAGGCCTGGATAATGTCTATGGGAACCGGTGTGTCCGTGAAATTGCGCACAGAATGACGTTTGCGCATGTGGTCGAGGTAAGCCTGCGCTCTCACCCGGGCCTCCTGATCACTCAGGCTCTGCACGTCAGGCAGCGGAACCGCCTGATACTCGTCGCTCATCGGCAGCCGCACGCCATTAAGCGGCTAGCTATGGCCGTCGTCGGCACTCTTAGCGTCTTTGTTTGATGCCTGTTGCTGTCCCTCATCACTCTCGCTGATCTTGTCGTAAATCTCTTCGCGGTGTACTGCCAAGTCTCTGGGCGCATCAATACCAATACGCACATTGCCGCCTTTCACACTGACTACCGTGACGGTAATGTCGTCCCCAAGCCTGAGAGATTCGCCCTCTTTTCGTGTCAGGATTAACATGAATTAAGTCCTATGCTGGCGTCCGCCGTACGGGACGCTCCAACATCTTAGGCAGCAGAGTCCTCTGTGGGTTCCGCATCAAGTCCAAAGGATGAATGCAGAGCCCGCACGGCAAGCTCGAGGAATTTTTCCTCGATGATCACCGAAATCTTGATTTCCGAGGTCGTAATCATCTGAATATTGATACCTACATCCGCCAATGCTTCAAACATCTGACTGGCTACACCCGCATGGGATCGCATTCCCACGCCCACCACCGAAATCTTGGCAATACGGTTATCGGATCGTACCTCGCGAGCACCGAGCTCAGCAGCAGTGCGCTTGAGTATCTCTTCGCCGCGAGCAAGCTCATTGCGCGATACGGTAAAAGTAAAGTCGGTGCTGTTGTCTTCAGCAACGTTCTGAACAATGACATCCACTTCAATATTGGCTTGTCCAATGGGCCCGAGGATCTTGAAAGCGACCCCTGGCATATCCGGCACACCGAGTATTGTGAGCTTAGCCTCATCGCGATTGAACGCGATTCCCGCAATTGTCGGGGTTTCCATGGCATCTTTCTCCTCAAAGCTGATCAGGGTGCCCGGGCCCTCTTGAAAGCTGTGTAGCACGCGCAGTGGCACATTATATTTTCCAGCGAATTCTACCGCGCGAATCTGCAGCACCTTGGATCCCATACTGGCCATTTCCAGCATTTCTTCGAAGGTGATTTTGTCCAGGCGTCTCGCACCATCGACGACCCGTGGATCGGTAGTGTAGACACCATCCACATCCGTATATATCTGGCATTCATCGGCCTTCAAGGCCGCCGCGAGCGCCACAGCAGTGGTATCCGAGCCGCCGCGCCCTAAGGTTGTGATGTTGCCCTTTTCGTCGACACCCTGAAAACCTGCAACAACTACCACGTTACCCGCCCGCAGATCAGCGTGGAGCCGGGCATCATCAATTTCACGAATCCGCGCTTTGGTATGCGCATCGTCCGTAAGAATACGCACCTGGGACCCGTTGTAACTCTTCGCTGGCTTGCCGCGCTTGTGCAAGGCCATGGCCAGCAGTGCTGTCGTAACCTGCTCCCCGGTGGACAAAAGCACGTCCATTTCCCGGGGCATCGGTTGCTCCTGAATCTGCTGCGCAAGATCGATAAGACGATTGGTCTCGCCGCTCATCGCGGACACGACGACCACAATGTCATGCCCCTGATCTCGAAAGCCCGCGACCTTCTCCGCTACTTGCTCTATGCGCTCGACACTAGCTACCGAGGTACCACCAAATTTTTGGACAATTAAAGCCATCTCAAGCCTTCAACGCCTGGGCAACCCAAGCGGGAACATCCTCAAGTGCAGCGGGCAATAGCGCGGGTTCGGTACCGCCACCCTGAGCCATATCGGGACGCCCTCCCCCCTTACCGCCTAGCCGACCTGCAAACTCGCGCATCAGATCTCCGGCACGCACGCGCCCCGTGAGGTCTTTGGTGACGCCGGCTACCAGAGCGACTTTGTCATCGTTAACTGCCGCAAGAAGAATGACTGCACTGCCTAATTTGTTTTTACATTGATCCATGATGCCCCGAAGAGCACCGGGGTCAGCACCGTCCACCACGGTGGCAAGTACTTTGACGCCCTCGACTTCGATCGCGGATGCGGTGATATCGCTACCCGCAGACGATGCGAGTTTTTGCTTTAAGCGCGCCAGTTCTTTCTCCAGATCACGATTTTGACCGCGTAGGGCCGCAACTTTGTCTGCCACGTTTTCTGTCGTACCACGAACGGCATCACATACGCCCGCAAGCGCGCTATCTACAGACCGTATTTGAGCAAGC
>NZ_JBLGBE010000113.1:0-8850 GCF_047617445.1 Congregibacter sp. | reverse complement strand
TTGTCTCTGGGCAGCAGCGCGCTCACCCTCACCACTCAGGAGGTCACCCGCTCAGGGTCATTGATCATGGAACTGGGGCGCTATGCGTTGACCTTAGGCGGCGATACGCAAAACCCCATCACTGATGCCGGGGACTATCTCGTGGTTTGGCAGCAAGATGCGGCGGGGCGTTGGCTAATCTATCGCGATATCACCACCAGCACACAAGCGTCACCTTAAAACATCAAAGACCTGGCGCTAGTACATCAATGGACACCCCGCTTGATCGTATTTTTAGATCGTCTTTTAACTTTTAATTCATTTTACTGTTTACGCGCGGACTTCTACCCTAAAGGTATGTTTGGCCAATTGCCAAGCTCGATGAGTTAAAGCAGACTTTGATAGACAACGCATATCGCGAGGCTCTTATGAAAATGCTCAAGAAAACCCTGCCAATCTGCGTGGCAATGGCAGCAACCCTGTCAGCTACGACCCCCGCAGGGGCTGGCTCCATGCACGGTGAACCCAAATCGGTACAAGACTGGTGGCCTCAGGCGCTGAATCTGCGCCCGCTTCACCAAAACGCAGACACGGCCAACCCTATGGGCCCCAATTTTGATTACGCGTCAGCTTTCGCAACGCTTGATCTTGGCGACCTTAAGTCCGACATCGAAGCAATCATGACGACATCCCAGGACTGGTGGCCAGCGGACTACGGCAACTACGGACCGTTCTTTATTCGCATGGCCTGGCACAGTGCTGGCACCTACCGCACCATGGACGGCCGTGGGGGCGCTGGCGGTGGCCAGCAGCGGTTTGAGCCCCTGAACAGCTGGCCCGACAACACCAACCTCGATAAGGCGCGCCGCTTACTTTGGCCTGTAAAGCAGAAATATGGCCACGCCCTGTCCTGGGCCGATCTTATGGTTCTCACCGGTAACGTCGCGCTAGAGACCATGGGCTTTAAGACCTTCGGCTTTGCCGGCGGTCGCGAAGACGACTGGGAGCCGGATCTTGTGTATTGGGGACCAGAGTCTGTGATGCTCGCCGACGAGCGTTACAGTGGTGAGCGGAAGCTTGAAAAGCCGCTGGCCGCGGTACAAATGGGTCTTATCTACGTGAACCCCGAAGGCCCCAACGGGAACCCCGACCCTCAGCTTGCCGCCAACGACATTCGCGAGACCTTTGGCCGCATGGCCATGAACGATGAAGAGACTGTCGCACTCATCGCCGGTGGCCACACCTTTGGAAAAGCGCACGGCGCACGCAAGCCTGAGGGCTGCCTCGCTCCTGAACCCGCCGGTGAAGGTGTGGAGGAGCAGGGCATGGGCTGGAACAACAGCTGCGGTAAAGGTAACGCAGAAGACACCATCACCAGTGGACTGGAGGGCGCGTGGACCGCGGCACCCACCCAGTGGTCAATGATGTACCTCTCAAACCTGTACGCCTTTGACTGGGAAATGACCAAGAGCCCGGCTGGCGCCACACAGTGGGTGCCCAAAGATGGCGGCGCTGCCAACACCGTGCCCGACGCACACGTGGAGGGTAAGCGTCATCAGCCCATCATGTTCACCACGGATCTGGCGCTGAAGGTGGACCCTAGCTATCGCAAGGTCACCCAGCGCTTCCTCAAGAATCCGCAAGAGTTCGAGATGGCCTTTGCCAAGGCCTGGTTCAAGCTGACGCACCGGGATATGGGTCCCCGCGCACGCTACGTCGGCTCTGATGTGCCCGAAGAAGTCTTGATGTGGATGGACCCGGTACCTGCCGTGGATCACGACCTCATTGATGCATCTGACGTTGCCAAGTTGAAAGCCAGGATTCTGTCCGCGGAGCTCACCACGGCGGAACTGGTTCGTACCGCCTGGGCCTCAGCCTCAAGCTATCGCGACAGTGACATGCGTGGCGGTGCTAACGGCGCTCGCATACGTTTCGCTCCTCAGAAAGACTGGGCTGCTAACGATCCCAAGGAACTGGCAGCTGTCCTCAAGCGTCTTGAGCGCATCCAAAAGGACTTCAACAAGTCCCAGCGGGGCGACACACGGGTTTCTCTGGCTGACGTGATTGTGTTAGCCGGCGCTGCTGCCATTGAACGTGCTGCAGAGACCGCAGGCTATGACGTAGAAGTGCCTTTCACGCCAGGTCGCACGGATGCGAGCCAAAAGCAGACAGACGTTAACAGCTTTGCGGTTCTTGAGCCCAAGGCTGATGGTTTCCGTAACTACTACAGTGACGCGGCCTACCGAAAGCCGGCAGAAGCGTTGCTCGATAAGGCTGACCTGCTCGATCTGTCCGTGCCCGAGATGACCGTACTGGTCGCAGGCATGCGTACTCTGGATGCCAATGCGGGCGGATCGCAGCACGGTGTGCTCACCGATCAAACCGATGCGCTGGATAACGATTTCTTCGTTAACCTGCTGGATATGCGCAACGTCTGGCGTCCCACTACAGACAATCCCTACGTCTACGAAGGCCGGGATCGAGTCACCGGTGAGATGCGCTGGTCTGCCACCGAGGTTGACCTGGTGTTCGGCTCAAACTCTGAGCTGCGGGCTATTGCCGAGGTGTACGCCTACGACGGAGCAGAAGAAGTGTTTGTTCACGACTTTGTAGAGGCCTGGAGCAAAGTGATGAAGCTGGATCGCTTCGATCTTAAGCGCAGCAATAGCATGGTAGCTACCAAGTAAATGCTCAAGTAAGCCGGCGTACCTGGCAGGCAAGCCAGCTTCCGGAATCAATAAAGGCGGCCCTTTTCCGGGGCCGCCTTTTTTTGTGTTCTCGATAAACACAGCCTGCGGTAGCCCAGGGTGCTATCGGTTCTGATAACGATTCAGATCAAATAACCCCGCCTCTAAGGGGTGGCTACCACGATACTCTGCCGCGAAATCATCGCTAAGCTTCCAGAACCAGGGCGCCGTTCGGCGCACGCCAAACTGATCCACCAAAGACACATAGTCCTGTGGACTGTTCAGCGATAAAAGCGCCGCAGTGAACTTGGGTAGCTGCCCTTCGGTAATCTGAAAAAACATATTCGGGTAGGAGCCGATAAATCCCTGAGCAACAGTCAATGTATCTTCTTCGGGTAAGCGTCGGTCCTCTTCGGCAAACAGCTGAGCATTATTACTGTGCGCCTGATTGTGGACGAGGCTATACACACTCGCCTTCCCACGCGTATTCAACACCTGCAAAAACGCAACCTCCGGAAGATAGCTAAAGGCCTTATTAGAGCCCTTCATCAGCGCCGCAAGTTCCGGCTCCCGAACAAAATAACGGGAGTTTTCCGCTGTATGGATGCGCGTCTTAAACATCGCCATGAGCTCGGACTTAGGGTCGTCGCTTTGATAATCAACAGCACTATCACGCTCATACTTGGCATTCGCGGGAGACATCACGTACTTTTTCACATTGTCCTTGGCACCGCGATACCAATGATTCCTCACTGCCACGCGATCCTCTTCAGGTAAAAACAGCAAAAAAGCCTGCTCTCCCTCCATACGCAGAAAGTCCATGTAGAGGCGGCTCTCTAGCTGATGCGCGACGTTGCCATACACGTCAAAACCTGCCACCAGAAGATAGTGAATGCGCTCCAGAAGTGAATAGTCGATGACCCACATGGTCTGCGGCTCCTGCCCTACCAGGCCTTTCACCACCGTCGCACTGTCAAAGTGTCTGAATACCGTGAGCGCAGCATTGTCATTACGCTCAGGACCTCCGTCCCATATCAGATTTATATCAAGTTTGAGGCTGTCCTGATCAATGACCTTTGCTATCGCGCGCGCCTGCGCTTTCAAAAACTTCTGCTGACTCTTGGCGTAGCTATTCCACTGAAACGCCGACACCACCAGACTGCCCTTAGCCTGGGGCAATCGTAAGGCATGCGCTTCCGCCGCCAAAAAATCAGCCCGCTGTTCTGGATCGATACTGTTAGGACGAACAAAAGCCACCCAAAAGTGATCATCGATGACGCTAAGCGCAACCTGCCCTCGGCACACCGGCCCCTTGATGTACGCCATGATCGTAAAGTGCGCCTCTTCAAGCATGAAGCGATAACGTGCCTCCACCGGCAGTTGCTCGAAGCTCACAAAGGGGTTGGCCGACTGCTTGCCGCGATAGCCGGGCAGTTCCGCAACGGCATACTCAGGGTCAAGAAAGAGGCTCTTCCATCGCGCCATGCGCTCAGCACTTAGAGCGTAGGGCATATGCCGTTTTGCCAAGCGACTGATGTAGCGAATCTGCAGGCGATAAAAGAAGGGCTGTGTGCCCGGATCGTCATAGGGACGACGCGTCGCAATCAAATCAATGGGCTGTCCGGATGGCGTGCGCGATCGCACGAGCTTGTACCAGCCGGAAGTCTCGTTGAGATCCTCGAAATACAAATCACCGATAAACAGGTGTTCAAATATATAGCGGCTCATCAGCCGGGACTTATTGTCCTTTGCGTTGAGAAACATTTCCCACTCATCAATGGAACGCACTTCGACATCCGGGCGGTCGGCAACCTCTACACCTGGAGCCCCTGCTTCGAACCAATCGCTGAGCACCGCCAGCTTGTCCGGATCCAGACCCGGAAAGCCATAGGGCATCCCCTGATAGGGCCGATCCTCACGGTACTCTTCAAATTCTGCTGGCTTGGGGCAGCTCTGATCCCGAGACAAACTAAAGTCAAAAGTGCCAGGCAATGGACCTTTGCTGGGCAACGGATACTCTTCTTTGAGATTCAGCATTTGATACATCAGACCCGTCTTCGGATCCTGCTTATCGAGAACAGGAAAAAAGCCCTTGTCTCGCCACTCGTCGATACTGTGTGCGTCTTCAAACAAGCGTGTAAGGTTAGCGGACAACAGACGTGAACCGTCGTACACCTTCTTCTTACTGCCACCACGTTCCAGTCCCATCCAGGCGTCCATTTTGAGCTGGCAAGGCGCGTCGTAGCAGCCATGACAGACCATACAGCGCTGCTCAACGATGGGCTTTACGCTGGGCGGGTAGTCCTTGGACAGTAGCGAGTCTGCCTGTGAAGTTACCGACAGAGCAGCACTACTCAAGAACAAAACGCCAATAAATCGCCTTATAGCGGTGGCCGAGAGCGATCCATACACAGCACAAAATTTCATAGCAACAAACGGTATCCGACTAAAAGTTTCGACGTCAAATTAAGAGCCGTAGTCCAAAGTGTGAGCCATTATAAACGGCTGCGCTATCCGCAAGGGTTTGCTTGGCCTACACTATAGTTTCAATAAATTTTGCAGGTTTTACAGATGGCTTTCGGTGCAAACTCGGCGCAACCCACTCTCAGTGCGCAAGACGACGACAAGGCACACGGACGCAGTCGCCGGCGTATTTTCGCACTCAGCGCCCTGACAGTGCTGGTCATTGGGCTGGTTTACACGACGTTTCAGCCTGCGGTGTACCAAAGCAGCGCCACAGTATTGATGAGCGCCCCTACAGCCATCGACCAGCAAATGCTCGACGCTGACATTCAAGGTGTAGCCATACAACGCAGAACCCTCACTGGCAGCGAAATCACCCGCGATCTGGCCGAACGACTAACGCAGGACTACGCGGTCGACCTGGACCCTCTTGAGCTGCGGCGCATTGTGGATGTGGTAGCGGTACCCGAAACCAACCTTCTGGAACTTACCGCCACCGGCGCGGACCGCGAGCTCTTGCCACCGTTAATCGAAAGCTGGATTGAGGTGTACACCAATGTTCGCTCGCGAGATATCGAAACCCGCAAGTCGCAAACGCTCACCGAGGTTCAGGATGAACTCGACGGCTTGGCGCTGAAGCTGGCATCGGCCCGGCTCGCCTTAGAAGAATATCGTGCGGACAATGAAATCATTTCTATGGAACGGCAGGAAAACGCCGTTCTCGCGCAGCTCGATGGTTTGAACACCTCTCTTAACAATGCAGTAGAGGACGAGGTCCGAAGTAAGTCATACCTCGACACCCTTCGGAGTTCCCTTTCTGCAGGTGAGCAAGTGGTTCCGCAAAGCGAACGCAGAGATGTCGCTGCAATGTCGCAGCAGCTGTCAGAACTCAAATCTCGATTGGGAGAACTTCGCGCCCGCTACACCGAGGATTACATTCGCAAAGATCCTCGATTACGGGAGATCCCGGAGCAAGTCGAGAAACTGGAGGCGGAACTGGGGCAGGCTTATGCTCGCGGTACGCAGGCAGAGCTAAACAACTCCGAGCGAAACTATGCCGCAGCGCGAGAATCGGTCGCCAATCTTACCAACAGACTCGATGAACACAAACAGGCGGTGGCGGACTTCAATACGATTTATGCCACGCATCAAGCGCTGGCTGAGGACTTGGCACGACTAGAAGAACTCAACCGCGAAACTCAAGCACGGCAAGTGCAAATCCAGGTGCGCCAGGTCAACAAGTACCCACAGGTATCCGTAATCGATTGGCCCGCTCCCGAGGCACCACGAATTGGACCCCCTTACTTGATGCTACTGGGCGGGACTTTACTGGCGGCAATGGGGGCTGGGATTTTTGGTGCCTGGCTTTACAGCTATCTACATCCACGCAGCGCAAGCCCGGCTTACGTGACCCTTACCGGTGTGCATATGTATCCACAGGATGCGGCGCAGGCGCTGGAACAAATACCCGGAGAAGCCGCGCGTCTAAAAACGGCCGCTGCGGCGCGACTCTCGCATAACGAAGAGGACATTGCGGAGGGCAATGTAGAGAGCGATGGAGGTTCCGACGATACGGAAGCTGACGATGAGCCGCGCCGCAACGGCTAAAAAACCCCTGAGTGCCAATCGCTACAGTGTCTCGAGAAACTGCTGATAGGCTACCAGCACCGCCTCTGGTGCTTCCACCTGCGGATAGTGACCCACCGTAGGCAGGCGATGAATAAAGTGCTTAGAACCCACCACCTCTTCAAATCGCTGCACCATATGGTTCCCAGACACAGGATCCAGACTGCCATTGATCAGACCGATGGGGCAGCTGGCATTTTTTAAGGCACCTACCCAACGATCCCGGTGCTCAATACGATCGCTCATGTAGTGAATCAGGCGATGCACATTCTGTCGTCCGCCATCGCGATCAAAAAGTTCAAAAAACACATCCAGTTCTTCCGGGCTGGCTTTGGTTTCGCCAAAAATGTGGTCAAAGGACTTGTTCA
Organism: Congregibacter sp.; assembly: GCF_047617445.1. Taxonomy (GTDB): domain Bacteria; phylum Pseudomonadota; class Gammaproteobacteria; order Pseudomonadales; family Halieaceae; genus Congregibacter. The sequence goes on along the minus strand of NZ_JBLGBE010000113.1, from coordinate 1,727 downwards.
GGCTCTTTTTTGTCAGCGCGTGACGAAAGATAAAACCCACAGGACTCTTCAGAAGCTTTTGCGCCAACACCGCGCGATGGGTTTCCGGAAACAACCCTCCGTTAAGCAATAGACAGGACTGCCACTTTCCTACACCCAGCTCCTCATTCTGACGAGCGAGCATTTCCTGGGCAACGGTGTCCCCATAGTCGTGGGCCAACACATGAAACTGACCCAAGCCGAGCTTATCCGCGAGAGCTTCGCACAGATCCGCCTGCTCCATGATCCGGTAGTCATGGAACCTGGGTTTCGCGCTAAAGCCAAACCCCAAGAGATCCATGGCCACAAGGCGATAGTGCTTGTTCAGGACTGGCCAAATTTTCCACCAATCCCAACTCGACGTGGGGAACCCGTGAATCAGTAGGATAGTTCCCCGGGATTCATCCGTGGCCGCTTCGTCGATGTAAAAAATATCGTGGCCCAACAACTCAAGCTGCTGACCCCGGGCTAACCATTCATCGGGCGATATCATTGAGTACTACCTCTATCATCGGTGACCCAAAGGTCGGGCTAAGGGCGCAGAGAATAACCTTGCTGTTGCAAAAGTACGTGCGTCGTCGTGGCCGAATGCGTCATCTCTACGCCGGGGAGAAGATCCCCAACCGCGACATCACGCATAACCGCGTTTTGACCGCAGTACAGAACCTTCACTCCATAGCCCTGCAGTATTTCCAGTAGTTCAGCGTTGGGGTTGTCGCCACCGTAGGCTTCGTCGTTCAGCAAATCCCGGTGTGCTGAACCGTGCACCACCAATGCGATATCTACCTGCTCCGGGGGAATACCATTGGAATGCTGCAGGTTAATAAAACCTGCCGCGATCGCAAACAGGCTGTTGACCTCGCCCGTCTCACCGCCATCAACCACATCCATGGCGACCTTAAAGCGGGTGTCAGCTGGGAGCGGCTTCGCCGCTGGCACATCCGCGAACTTACCGTAATCCTTGATCAGTCCACCTGTATGAAAATTCTCAGGACCTGCCGCAGCACCTTGCGCCGCGACTAGAGCTATCGAAAATACCGCCAACCATCGTGTCATTATCGTTACCCTCTTGATCAGTTCTGAGTCGCATCAGGATACGCCAGCAGCACAACCTTCTATGTCAAAAGTCCCCACTTACCTGCAGAGAAATGATTCGAGCCTGACTCTGTTCGCGCACCTCTCTAAATGCCACCGGTGAGTTGCTGCGATCACCGGCAAAAACGCGACGGTCACGACTCTCACCGTCTCGAAACACATCTTCTACCGTCAGGCGAATACGCAAGCCGTCAATGGCCCGCGTTTCAATAAAGACATCCATATCTGCACGCTGCCCCTGAATATCAACCTCATCGAGTCCGTACAGCGGAAAAACGTCCCTAGCAAACATTGTCACACCCCAGGCTAAACGCTGGGCCTGTAAATCCTGACGAATGGACATACTAGCTGTCCACTGCCGCTCTTCGGACAGCGCTCGGATCGCGCCGGTCAACGGATCGTCAACACGGGAAGTTTGCCACTCTGCCGCCGCATCCACTCGACCGTTGCTCAGCCCGATGCCGTCTAAAGGGAGGGTGAGTTCGCCAGAAATTCCAGCACGCGTCGCCGATCCAATATTGCCCGGGACCTCAAGAACGCCAGACAGCGGCAACAGGTCATTCACATCGTCGATCCAGTCGTGAAACAAGGTGACGGTACCAATACCAAAGTCA
>NZ_JBLGBE010000112.1:0-9073 GCF_047617445.1 Congregibacter sp. | reverse complement strand
GAGATGCTGCTCGGCGGCAGTCTGGGTAAAACTGAGATTGCTACAGACTGCGAGAAAAATTTGTAGAGGCTTTAAATCCATGTGAACCCATAATTAGCGTCAAACGCAATACTGTTTCTATTATATAGCGTTTTACGCAAGCCTTTCATTAATCTAGACTTGCGCGCTTTCTACCTTTAAGGACTTTTCCAATGGGCCAGAACTACTTCAATACCCTCCCCCTACGACTACAGCTCAAACAACTGGGCAAGTGTCGTTTCATGGACGCCAGCGAGTTCGCAGACGGTGTCGAGAAACTCCGTGGCGCGAAGTTGGTGATCGTGGGCTGCGGCGCCCAAGGCCTGAATCAGGGCTTAAATCTCCGCGACAGCGGACTGAATGTGAGCTACGCACTTCGTGAGTCCGCCATAACCGAGCAGCGGGCGTCCTGGCGCAACGCTATAGACAACGGATTCCCTGTGGGCACCTATGCAGATTTGGTTCCCGCGGCTGATGTGGTACTGAACCTCACGCCTGACAAGCAACACAGCGCTGTGGTAACCGCGATAATGCCATTGATGAAGCACGGCGCCTGCCTATCTTACTCCCACGGTTTTAACATCGTAGAAGAAGGCATGCAGATCCGCGATGACCTCACGGTGGTCATGGTGGCACCCAAGTGCCCGGGAACTGAAGTACGCGAAGAATACAAGCGCGGCTTTGGTGTTCCGACCCTCATCGCTGTTCACACGGAAAACGACCCCAACGGTGACGGCATGGAGATTGCGAAGGCCTATGCGGTTGGAACGGGTGGACATCGGGCCGGAGTACTTCAAAGCTCGTTTATCGCGGAAGTAAAATCAGACCTTATGGGCGAGCAGACCATTCTTTGCGGCATGCTCCAGACGGGCTCCATACTGTGCTTCGACAAGATGGTTGAGAAAGGTATTGATACCGCCTATGCATCCAGGCTCATTCAGTACGGCTGGGAAACCGTTACCGAAGGACTCAAGCATGGCGGCATTACAAACATGATGGATCGCCTGAGCAACCCAGCAAAGTTACGTGCTTTCTATCTGGCAGAAGAGCTCAAGAACATTATGCGCTCCTTGTACGAGAAGCATCAGGACGACATCATGACCGGCGAGTTTTCCCGCACTATGATGGAAGACTGGGCAAACGACGACGTGAACCTCCTGAGCTGGCGTTCAGCCACTGCCGAAACCGCATTTGAAAAATCCGACAACAACAGCCAGGAAATCTCCGAACAAGAGTTCTACGATCATGGCATCCTCATGGTAGCAATGGTCAAAGCGGGTGTAGAGCTCGCCTTTGAAACAATGGTGGCAGCGGGAATCATCGACGAGTCGGCTTATTACGAGTCGCTGCATGAAACACCACTTATCGCCAACACTATCGCGCGCAAAAAGCTTTACGAAATGAACGTTGTTATTTCGGACACTGCAGAATACGGCTGCTACTTGTTTGACCATGCATGCAGACCGCTGCTCGCAGACTTCATGAAAGACGTTGAAACAGACGTGATCGGCACAGGCTTGGGCAGCGACAACACCGTCGACAATCAGGAATTGATTCGCGTAAACGAGGCTATTCGTTCACATCCAGTAGAGACAGTGGGCACGATGCTGCGGGGCCACATGACGGCCATGAAGAGCATTCTGTAAGCGGCTTTGCCTAGGAACAACTGCGGCCCTAGGGCCGCAGTATTTTTTCTCCTCTCGAAATACCTGCAACACCGGACCGCACAACCTCCAAAATATCCGCCGCGGGTATCGCTGCTACAAACGAATCCAACTTATCTGTCGTCCCTGCAAGCTGAATCGTGTAAACCCTCGGACCTACGTCGACGATCTGGCCACGAAAGATATCTGTAGTGCGCTTAATTTCTTCTCGCTGAGTTGAGTCAGCACGCACTTTTATGAGCATCAAATCTCGCTCAACATGTGCGCCTTCCGTCAAATCCACTAGCTTGACCACATCCACAAGTCGGTTGAGATGCTTCGTAATCTGCTCTATGTGTCGATCGTCACCATCGGTCGTAAGGGTAAGTCGCGACAAAGTCACATCTTCGGTGGCCGCCACATTGAGCGTTTCGATGTTGTAGCCCCGCTGCGAGAACAAGCCTACAACCCGCGACAATGCACCCGGTTCGTTTTCCAATAGTATTGAAATAATGCGACGCATGTCAGCTCCTCTCATTCTTACTAAGCCACATGTCCTTCATGGAACCATTGGGCGCCACGTGCATTGGATACACATGCTCCATGGGATCTACCCAGACATCGAGAAACACCAGCCGATCCTTTAAAGCAAAAGCCTCTGCCATCTTCGCGTCAAGCTGATCCCTGTCTTTCACCTCAATACCCACGTGACCATAGGACTCCACTAGCTTCATGAAGTCCGGCAGTGAATCCTCATAAGTACTCATGGCGTAGCGACCTTCGTACTGCATGTCCTGCCACTGTTTCACCATCCCCAGAGCATTATTCCGCAGATTAATGATCTTGACCGGCGTGTTGTATTGCAAACAGGTAGAGAGCTCCTGGATATTCATTTGAATACTGCCCTCTCCGGTGACGCAAGCAACATCGTCATCTGGGAACGCCAGCTTCACACCCATTGCCGAAGGCAAACCGAAGCCCATGGTTCCTAGGCCACCTGAGTTTATCCAGCGACGCGGCTTATCAAATTTGTAGTACTGAGCTGCAAACATTTGATGCTGCCCTACGTCGGAGGTGACGAAGGCATTACCCTCAGTAATGCGATAAAGGCTCTGAATAACCTCCTGCGGCTTGATGTAATCGCTTTCACCGAACCGACGACCGGTCCACAGCCCATGACTGGCTCGCCACCCTTCAATCTGCGCCCACCAGGGCTCCAGAGACACCTCCTCTGCCGGAGACGCCTCATTCTCCTGGCTGCTGCGAATCACCTCCAACAAGTCCGTAAGCACAGATCGCACTGGCCCAACGATGGGGATATCGGCAGCCACCGTTTTTGATATAGCCGCAGGATCAATATCAATGTGAATGATTTTTGCCCCGGGGCAGAACTTGCCTACGGTATTCGTCACCCGGTCATCAAACCTCGCACCGACCGCGAGAATAACGTCGGAGTGATGCATAGCCATGTTGGCTTCGTAGAATCCATGCATGCCCAACATTCCCAGAAACTGTCGGTCCGACCCAGGGTAAGCACCCAAACCCATAAGGGTACTGGTCACAGGGAAATTCAAATGCTGTGCAAGCTCAATCAGTAGATCGCTGCCCTCACCCAGAATCACGCCACCACCGGAATAGATAATCGGTCGCTTAGCCGAGAGAAGTAATTTGGCTGCCTTTCGAATCTGTCCGCTGTGCCCGCGTACTGCGGGAGAATAAGAACGCAGTTTGACGCTCTCCGGGTACTCGTAAGGAAAGCGTTCATCCGGTCGCGTGATGTCCTTGGGAATATCAATGACCACAGGTCCGGGTCGCCCACTGGCTGCAATGTGGAAGGCTTTCTTGATCACCAGAGGCAATTGGCTAGCGTGTCGCACCTGAAAACTGTGTTTCACGATGGGCCTTGAGATACCCAGCATGTCGGTCTCTTGAAACGCGTCCTCGCCGATGAGGTGGCTTTGCACCTGCCCTGACAACACAACCATGGGTATGGAGTCCATGTAAGCCGTCGCGATACCCGTCACTGCGTTGGTCGCCCCGGGGCCCGAGGTGACAAGCACAACACCCGGCTTTCCCGTTGCGCGGGCATAGCCGTCAGCGGCATGCGTCGCCGCCTGCTCGTGGCGCACCAGGATGTGGGGCACACTCGCCGCCTTGAACAGAGCATCGTAGATGTGCAGAACCGCACCTCCCGGATACCCAAAAATAAACTCTACGCCTTCGTCTTCCAGCGCCCTTGCAATCATTTCGCCGCCGGAGAGCATCTCAACACCCTCTTCCAACTCCGCGGCCATATCCAGCTTTGCGTTCACTATCGTAACTCCCGCTCGTGCCAGCGCTTACCCTCGCCAACAACAAACAGTTTTCGCACCTCTTATAAAACAAGGCACGCCGATTCCGTCGACACAAGACGTCAACCGCGATGAACAGAGGGATAACAAGCACGAAGGGACCCCGTGTCGTTGTCGCCCTGCGCGGTAACGCAGTGTGGACTGCCGCGATTTGCACAATAAGTGACAAACTGCAGCCGACGGGACGTAAGTACAGCTAACCCGGATAATCGCACCGGGACAGGGGCTAGTGGCAGAGGGTACTCTGCGTTGCCATTACCATATTCACGACGGCTTAAGTTTGGTGATGGAAAGGCTTCTTGTCAACGGTAGCATTTACGGGTCTTTCGGCACCGTTTGCGCCCATGATTGATAGTATGAGTTTCATTGCGCCCAAGTTGATGCTTGGGTATGGTTCCTGTCACGAATTAGCGGAGTGTTCCGTGAAACATTTAAATCTCAGCCCAGCTTTTACTTCCGTCCGGTGCTTAGCCGTGAGCATGGCGTTCGCCTGCTTAGTAACCGCCCTTGGCACGCCGAGCGAAGCTCAGGCCTCAGACACCTACTATCGCTGGAAAGATGAGCAAGGCAAGCTTGTGGTTAGCGACCGACCGCCTGAGTCTGAGCAAGTGGAATACGAGGTCGTATCACAAAAATCATCCTTGATTCGCCGGGTCCAACCCGGAGAGGGAGCGGTACCTAAAGAGGTGACACCTCGACCAGGGAATGAGTTCACGCAAATCGATCAACGACAAGAAGAGCTGGAAGTGGTGGCCAAGAATCCCGAGAGCTGCAATCGGGCAAAATCCAACCTCGATACTCTGAATACCTCGGCCCGCATCCGGATCCGCGACAAAGAAACCGGCGAGCTTCGGTTTATCTCAGAGGAAGAAAAAGAAACGCAGCGTCAAAAAGCTCAGGACACTATCCGCGTTCACTGCAACTAACACCACCTCGCAATGATTCACCCAAAAGCCCGGATTAGGTCCGGACTTTTTGGTTTAGACCAATTTGTATAGCTCATCATTTGTCTATACAACATGCTCTTTGCAGAGTCAGCATCAGGTCTTATTCGGCACCCTCCACAAGCTCAGCACGAAACTCCGGCCCTGCATCGCCCCAGTTCGCCAAAATTCGCTGACCTGGCGAAAACTCACCCGACAGCAGTTTATGGGCCAAGGGATTCTCCAGCTGCTGCTGAATAGCGCGTTTGAGTGGCCGAGCTCCATAGACCGGATCAAAACCACCCTCCACCAACTGATCCATAAAAGAGTCACTGACATCCAACTGCATATTTCTCTCGGCTAATCGAGCCCGCAAACCCGCTAGCTGTATCGTAGCAATGCCACGAATCTGGTCCTGCAATAGTGGATGGAACACGACCGTTTCATCGATACGATTCACAAACTCTGGCCGAAAATACTGGGACACAACACCCATTACCGCGGCTTTCATGGCCTCGTAATTGTCGTCCCCCGCGAGCTCCTGAATCAAATCCGAGCCCAGGTTTGAGGTCATAACAATCACGGTATTACGAAAATTCACCGTTCTGCCCTGACCGTCGGTAAGGCGGCCATCGTCGAGCACCTGTAATAAGATGTTGAACACATCAGGATGGGCTTTTTCGACTTCATCCAACAGCAGCAAAGAGTAAGGACGGCGACGCACGGCTTCTGTCAGGTATCCACCCTCTTCGTATCCCACGTATCCCGGGGGCGCTCCAATAAGACGTGAGACTGAATGCTTCTCCATAAACTCAGACATATCAATGCGTACCATGGCCTGCTCACTATCAAACAGAAAGTTCGCCAGCGCCTTGCACAGTTCAGTCTTACCCACACCGGTTGGGCCCAGGAACAAAAAAGAGCCATTGGGACGATTAGGATCAGAGAGACCCGCCCGCGAGCGTCGCACTGCATTAGACACCGCAACTACCGCTTCATCCTGGCCCACAACTCGATGGTGCAATGCGTCTTCCATATGCAGCAATTTCTGTCGATCACCTTCCAGCATTTTGGAGATAGGAATACCCGTCGAACGCGACACCACCTCGGCAACCTCTTCGTCCGTCACTTTGTTGCGAAGTAAAGTACGCTCCACGTTCTCCGCGGCATGCGCCTGAGCGAGCTGCTTCTCTAGTTCCGGCAGCTTGCCATACTGAATTTCTGACATACGCGTAAGATCGCCGGCTCGACGCGCGGTTTCGAGATCAAGCTTTAGCTGCTCAATATCACTCTTGATTGACGCAGCGCCCTCTAAGGAGGCTTTCTCCGCTTTCCAAACCTCCTCGAGATCAGCAAACTCCTGTTCACTTGTCTCAATTTGTCCATCGAGCAGTGCAAGCTGCTTGACCGCCGATTCATCCTCGTCTTTGCGCACCGCTTCGCGCTCAATTTTTAGCTGAATCAGTCGTCGCTCAAGACGGTCCAAGGCTTCGGGTTTGGAATCGATCTCCATACGGATACGACTAGCCGCCTCGTCAATCAGATCAATTGCCTTGTCGGGAAGCTGACGATCAGTGATGTACCGTTGCGAAAGCTGCGCTGCGGCGATGATGGCGGAGTCTGTGATATCCACCCCATGATGGACCTCATAGCGTTCTTTAAGGCCCCGCAAAATAGCAATGGTGTCTTCTTCGCTAGGCTCCTCGACGAGCACTTTTTGGAAGCGTCGCTCTAAAGCCGCATCCTTTTCTACATATTGTCGATACTCATTGAGCGTAGTGGCGCCCACACAATGAAGCTCGCCTCTGGCAAGCGCGGGCTTAAGCATATTGCCGGCATCCAGAGACCCTTCGGCTTTCCCCGCTCCCACCATGGTGTGGATCTCATCAATAAAGAGGATGACGCGACCCTCCTCCTTAGACAGCTCATTAAGTAGGGCTTTGAGACGCTCCTCAAACTCTCCTCGAAACTTCGTTCCCGCCAGCAAGGCACCCAAGTCCAGAGACAGAATGCGTTTATCGCGCAAACCTTCCGGCACCTCGCCATTAATCACTCGCTGCGCAAGCCCCTCAACGATGGCGGTTTTACCTACGCCGGGCTCACCGATCAGTACAGGATTATTCTTAGTACGACGCTGTAATACCTGCACCGTTCTACGGATTTCATCATCCCGACCAATGACCGGATCCAGCTTGCCGTCCCTAGCACGCTCTGTCAGATCAATTGTGTATTTCTCCAAGGCCTGCCGCGACTCTTCTGCATCGGCACTATCGACAGGCGCACCGCCACGAACTGCCTGCACCGCAGTATCCAGTCCTTCTTTGCTCACACCGCTATCCGTCAATACTTTGCCTACCGCGGCGCCCGCCTCGAGCAATGCCTGCAGTACCAGCTCACTAGAAATAAAGCTGTCCCCACCTTGCTGCGCCTTTTTGTCGCTCAGGTTCAGTACACGGCTTAGATCGGGCGACACATGAATCTCACCCCTAGAATTACTAACGGTGGGCATAGCGTCGATGACGGAACGCAGCGACTGCTGCAGCGCATCTATGTTGGCACCGGCTCGCTGTAACAGTGGCCTTGCGGCTCCGCCCTGCTGATTGATGAGTGCTTGCAACAGGTGCGCTGAGTCAATTTGATTGTGATCGCGACCGACCGCCAATGACTGAGCATCTGCCAGGGCGCTCTGCAAAGGATTAGTGAGTTTGTCCATTCTCATGATTGTCTACCTCCACAGTGATTCAGCGACCAACTTTAGCCAAGCTACTGATTGGCGTGATCATTTATACCCTTATAGATGTTGGGGTCTAATGATCAATTTCAAGGCCTGATGTTTAGGGATTTCGAAGAATGAGACAGGACATGCGGCCGGTGACGCCGTCGCGCCGGTAAGAAAAAAAGCGTCTGGGGTCGCTCACAGTACAGTCCTCAGCGCGCTGTATATGTAAAAGGCCCAGCCGCGTCAGGCGCTGCTCAGCAAGAGAGGGGAGATCAGCAAGGTAATGCCCGGATCTGCGCATAGAAGGCTTAAAGCAGCTATCGGTCCCTGGCGCCTCATTTTGCCGCATAAAAGCCGCGCGAACTTCCGGGCCAACCTCAAACTCATCGCTCCCAATCGCTGGGCCGAGCCATGCACACAGCTCCTGCGGAGCAACATTCAGCTTGGAAACCGCGGCATCAAGCACCCCCGCAACAAGCCCTTGCCACCCAGCATGCACTGCAGCGACCACGCTGCCACTATGATCAGTCAAAAGTACGGGCAAACAATCCGCCACCATGACGGCACAAGCTATACCCGAATCAGTCGTCCAACAGCCATCTGCGCTAAGAGGTGCCTGTATGCTGTCGCAAGCTTTAACAACGTCAGTGCCGTGTACCTGATCCAACCAGGCGATACGAGCTCCCGGCGGCAAGTGTTCCAGAAGTTCGGCTCGATTTCGCCGAACGGACTGCTCAAAATCGCCCACATGGAGGCCAAGGTTGAACCCATGGTAAGGGCCGTCGCTGCACCCCCCCTCACGTGTGGTGTAGAAAATTCGCACATTCCCGGGCCAGTCGGCTAAACGGACCTCGTGAACGCTCACAGCGAGCCCAAAGAGTGCCCGCTATCAGGAGAGTTTTCTTCGGCGAGCACCTTTAAAAGCTCCTGAAGGTCATCGGCCAATGGGGACTCGAAGCTACACTCATCACCTGACCCCGGATGAACAAAACTCAGACGCCGCGCATGCAGTGCCTGACGACGAAAGCTGCGCAAAGTATCCGCCAAACGGTCACTACAACCCCGAGGCAACTGCAGGCGACCGCCATACACGGGATCTCCCAAAAGCGGATACCCCCGATGCGCCATATGCACACGTATCTGATGCGTTCGACCGGTCTCGAGTTGAACATTCAAAGCCGTGTATTGAGCAAAACGCTGCGCTATTCGGTAATGCGTCACAGCGGGCTTGCCGTTGGTGGGCACTACGGCCATCCGCGTTCTTTGTCGCGGGTGACGACCAATATCAGCCTCTATGCGTCCTCCGCCGCTGGGAACACCTCGCACAATCGCGAAGTAGTCCCGTTTAACGTCCTTTTTTTGCAACTGCGATACTAAACTTCGATGCGCGTTTAAAGTGGCGGCAACGACCAGCAAGCC
>NZ_JBLGBE010000111.1:0-9112 GCF_047617445.1 Congregibacter sp. | reverse complement strand
CGCTGGACAAATTGGATCCTAATGGAAAAATCCGCGAAGTACCCAGAGTGCAGGTTCTGGTTGCCAAGAGACCGTTGGAACACTTCGATAACATCTATATTGGTGGAGACCTTGCAATGGTGATGGCGTACCTCAGTGGGCATTACACGCTTGAGGAACGAGACGCCCACTATGATAAAGGTAGGAGTACGATATCGCGGAGGGTGAAAGCGTACGAGCTTGGGAAATGGGAGACCTGACCCCGATGACCAGTTACCCTCGACACCCCATTTATACTTCTTATACTTATGGCGGCTGCAGCGGGTTACGTCACATTTGACGCGTTGAAGAGGACGGCAACGATATCTTCAGCGCCCTGAACAACTTGGGAGAATGAACATGAGAATGAACGTCACGCAAAAACTGATCCAATCGCATCTGGTGCACGGTGACATGACGCCCGGCGAGGAGATTGGGATCCGCATCGACCAGACGCTCACCCAAGACGCCACCGGCACGCTGGTGATGCTGGAGTTGGAGGCGATGGACCTGGACCGGGTGAAGACCGAGATCAGCGTCCAGTACGTTGACCACAACATCATCCAGGAGGACTACAAGAACCCCGACGACCACCTTTTTTTGCGTAGCGCCTGCCAGCGATTCGGCGTGTGGTACTCGCGGCCTGGCAACGGGGTGAGTCATCCGTGCCACCAGGAAAATTTCGGCAAGCCGGGCAAGACGCTCCTCGGCTCTGACAGTCACACGCCGGCGGCCGGCGCGATTGGCATGCTGGCCATCGGCGCTGGAGGGCTGGAAGTGGCGCTGGCAATGGCGGGCGAGGCGTTCTTTACGCGCATGCCACTGATCTGGGGCGTGAAGCTCACCGGCCAGTTGCCGGACTGGGTGAGCGCCAAGGACCTGATCCTGGAGATGTTGCGCCGCCACGGCGTGGGTGGCGGGCTGGGCCGGATCGTTGAATACTACGGACCCGGGCTGGCCACGTTGAGCGCGATGGATCGGCACGTGATCGCCAACATGGGTGCCGAGCTGGGCGCGACCACCACCGTTTTTCCGTCCGACCAGGAGGTGCGACGCTTCTTGCGTGCGTGGCAGCGAGAAGAGGACTGGGTGGAGCTGGCCGCGGATCCCGGCGCGGCCTACGACGTGCACGACGAAATCGATCTGTCGAATCTGGTGCCGCTGATCGCCATGCCCTCCAGCCCGGGGAATGTACGCCCGGTCAGCGAAGTCGCGGGCGAGCGGATCTATCAGGCGTATATCGGCTCGTCGGCCAATCCTGGCTACCGCGACTTCGCCGTTTCCGCCATGATGGTGCAGGGCCGGCAGGTGAATGATCGCGTTTCGTTCGATGTTAACCCCACGTCCCGAGCGCAGCTAGAAACCTTGGTGCGCGACGGGCACGTAGCCCACCTGCTGCACGCCGGCGCGCGGCTGCACCAAGCCGGCTGCAACGGCTGCATCGGCATGGGTCAGGCGCCGGCCACAAATGAACTCTCTTTGCGCACGGTGCCGCGCAACTTCCCGGGCCGTTCAGGCACCCGCGAGGACAAGGTATGTCTGGTTAGTCCAGAGACCGCCACGGCGTCGGCGCTCACCGGCGTGATTACCGACCCGCGGACACTTGACATCCCCTACCCACGCATCGCAGATCCGGATCAACCGATGATCAACCGCGCGATGTTCATGCCGCCGTTGCCGCTTGATGAGGCGCTGCACGTGGACCTCGCGAAGGGCCCGAACATCGCTTCGCTGCCGAACTTCGAGACGTTGTCTGATGAGATCGAAGTGTCGGTTCTGCTCAAGTTGGCGGACGATATTTCTACCGATGAGATCATGCCGCCAGGGTTGCGCGTGCTGCCGTTCCGCAGCAACATTCCCAGGATCGCCGAGTTCTCCTTCGACAGGCTCGATCCCACCTACGCCGCGCGAGCCAAACAAGTACCCGGCCACATCGTGGTGGGCGGGAACAATTACGGGCAAGGATCGAGTCGCGAGCACGCGGCACTGGGCCCGCAGTACCTCGGGCTGCGCGCCGTCCTGGCCAAGAGCTTCGCGCGGATTCACTCGCAAAACCTGATCAACTTCGGCGTGCTGGCGCTGACCTTCGTCGACCCGGCGGACTACGACGGCATCCAGGCCGGCGATGTGCTGCGCCTGACCGACTTGCAGCGAGCGCTGACAGAAAGTGGCGAGCTTGCGGTCGAGAATGTCACGCGCCAGATCACGTTCCAAGTGTGTCACCAGATGTCACCGCGACAAGTGCTGTTCCTGCTGCGCGGGGGATTGATCAACTGGATGAGAGAGCGCCTCTCAGGGCAGTAGAAAAATCAGCCCCGCCTTTCGCTGAGTTCCACCGGCAAGGTGGTTTGCACCCTGAGGACGCCCTACCGGGTATTGGCAAATTAACTTCTCTTGATCTGAGAAATCTGCTCTCCACGCTCAAGCTACTGCCCGGCTCCATTCAGCGAACGCATTCATCCTGAGCTCGCGGTAGTACTGAGCACGGACTAAATGCCTGCCGAGGTTGAAGAGATTAAAGACGGCAAGATGTGCAACCAGAAATTTGCGCGCGTGACCAACTGATTTGAACTTACGCATCCCTCGTTCCCGAACTTGATGCACCACGGGCGGATTGCTCCTCGGCTGACAGTGATGCCTCGTTCAGCCAGTAGACCCTCGATATCGCGATAGCTTAGATTGAAGCGATAGTAGAGCCAAACGGCGTAGGAAATGATATCGGGCGGGAATCTGTGGCGTTTGTATGTATTCATCCATCGATTCTAGCAAGTAGGGCGAGTTAACTTGGCAGTACCTGCTGCCTTAAGTAAAGCCGCCTATCGATGTAGCTCCTTCCAACGCCGTCGATTCTATAGCGACCTTGAATTCGTCGGGGATCGTGTGCTGTCGTACCTCCTCGTCCCAAATCTCCCGCATCACAGGCGCTTCGATCATTTGTCGCAAACCCTTGCGGCGTCGCTCCCATAACTCGTCTGGAACTAGGCCTTCATTCCAAAGAGACCACTGTGCTTGAAAATACTGTAAAGCCCCTCGAAATGTGAATTGAATCTGACTCTGCTCTGTTGGGCTGAGGTCACTCATTGTGACGCCAGGTGAGACAGAACGACTGATCAAATGAGCCCATTCAGGGTTAGCGCCGTGCGAATAGTTGACGGCGCCAAAAACTGTTTCTGAGTTCCAAATTGCATTTGCGCGCAGGGCCTTGGCGTTTGCTCGGGTCTGAACAGCGAGATACAGCAGAGATGCTACGACTGCAGTGGCCCCTACAATCTCCCCGACCGCTCCAACGGCGTCCCAGTTCATATTTCATTTCCTTATTAGATTCCTCCAACAAGGATACACCGAGGTCTGCTAGTAGGCGAAAGCGGGCGTTTGCGAGGGACTTACAGGTGACGGTTGGTGGCCGGTTTCTGACGCTCGAAAGCTGCAAATCGTGGCCTACTGAGCGTCCGCTTTTGCTATTAGGCACCAGGTAGGTACCCAAAAAACCGACACCACGCTATCCGTTCGAGAATCGTTCGGTGTTCGGTACGGAGAAAGCCCCTACGTTTCTTGATCTTGCGACACAGCTCCCCTCTCCCACTGTCCCGCCGGGTTCGGGATTGGTTCGGTATCGGGACGCTTCGGCGTTGAGAAAACGGCTTAGCTTTCTTCGGCTTAAGTTGATGGATACACTGCTCTTCGAGCTCCTCATAATCGATAGGTCATAGGTTCAAGTCCTGCTGGGCCCACCATCTTTCTGTTTTATATAGCTTTTTTATAAGTCTGAGCAATCGATTGGGGGTCGCTGGGTGAGGCACAACTGATGACGAGCTCTAAGTGATAAGATTCGAGCAAAATTCTCGCTGACAAACGCCTGACTGGCATCCACACCTACCGCCTATCACAACGAAGGAACTCCATGAACTACGTACATCTCATCGCAGTCCTAGCTATCTTTCAGTTTTTTTATTTCGGAATAATGGTGGGTCGTGCTCGAGGGCAATACGGGGTTGACGCCCCAGCGACGTCAGGCCATGAAATGTTTGACCGGGCTTTTCGTATACAGATGAATACACTCGAGCAATTAGTCTGCTTTTTACCCGCCCTACTGTTGGCAGATGTGTATTGGCCCGGCACGACCATCGCCGCGATTGGTGCCGTGTACATTGTGGGTAGATTTCTATACGCGAGGTCCTATACACAGGACCCCGCCAAGCGTGGCTTGGGCTTCGGTTTAAGCATATTGCCGACGTTCATCCTCCTGGGAGCTGCAGGATTAGGCTCGGTACTGCAAAGTTGACTTGAATAACAACAGGGCAGGCCTCTTGTGCCTCGTGGAAAAACCGGATGAATGCAGCGAAACCTCAGCGCGTCATGGCGGTGGCCATCCTGAGCCAAGCCTACCAAGCGCAGTAGGAAGGTGCAGAGACTACGTGGGGCAGCACGAACTTGCTGCGTAATACACGGTTAGCGTCCAGCACCCCAGCGGTTAAAGCCGGGGTGATGATATAGTCCAGGACAGAGTGAAGGCTCTGGTAGCCAGAATCGGCAGGTCCGGGGTTCGATCCCCCGAGGGCCCATTACGGTTCTGCCAAGTTAACTCAAGCAACTGTCCTACTCCATTCTTCAAACGCACCTACCCTAAGATCCCGATAGTGCTGCACACGAACCCGATGTCGACCAAGATTGAAAAGATTGCTGACCGCCGCATAAGCAGCCAGGAATCTCCGAGCCTGCTTTACTGCCTTGAACCTCCGCATACCTCGCTCCGGCACCCTGGTCGCCTCATGCGATTGCTCTGCCCGATTGTTGGCATATTGGCTGTTGTCATGAATAACGTCTGGCATTATTTCTCGATGAGCAACGCCGTAGCTCCGCAACTTATCCGTCACGATCTTCTTGGGTTCACCGCCATGACTTTGTAGTAGCCTTCTAAAGAAACGCTTAGCAGCGGCCGCATCACGCTTTGCTTAAAGATACACATCAACGACTTCACCATCCGGGTCGACCGCCCGCCACAGATAGTGCTGCTTGCCGTTTATCTTGATGAAGACTTCATCGATGTAGAAGGTATCACCGTAGCCTCGGTGCTTTCGCTTGAGTCTCCGAGCATACATTGATGCACCAGAGCCTGATGGCCTCACGGCTGACAGTGATACCACGTTCAGCGAGTAGATCCTCGATATCCCGGTGTCTCAGATTGAAGCAATAGTAGAGCCAGAGAGCCTGCCTCACGAAGTGCTTTGGGCACTGTATAGCTGATGATATCGGGAGGGAATCGGTACCGCTTGTAGGTATTCATCGGCCGATTCTATCAATGTGGCTGGGTTAACTTGTCAGTACCGTTTATATGTATTCATGAGCAAAGTTTACCTATTGCAGCCGGTTAACTTGGCGATACCGTTAAGCGAGAAGGCGCTCGGCAGGTCACAAATCGGGGGCACAGCGTAGCTTAGGTCGCTAGTCGGCTGGGCGGACAAGGGACGCTCAGGGAATCTCAAAAATGGCTTCGAAGAACTCCTTGTGGACCGGATTTACTCCCGCCTTAACAATATTCCACGCGGGACGCGTGGGATATACCACCGCAGGCATACTGGTGTTGTCTTCCGGATTATTCCAATGGAGCCATTGCTTGGTGTAAAAATTCCTAGCTTTGACGTCAATAAGCTCATAATAGCGATGGATCTGCTTCAGGTTCATCTCCTGAAAAGAGCTGATGTTTATCAGGAGGTCGATGCTCCGGTCGGGCAATAGTTGCAGCTGGTGTGGCAATAGAAACGCAATATCCGAATTTTCGATTTGAGCGGCAACGTCCACATAGTCTTCGAAAGGCCTCCACATAAAGATACGTAAATCCGGGAAAAGGGAGCTTAAGTACCATTGCGATAAGTGGAGTGCGGGTGGTATATCTATCATGATCAATCGTTTGCTCTTTCCCGCCATCAGCGTTGCGATCACGTAGAATAATCTGCCATAGCCACCCCCAATCTCCGCGATCACCGGTCGCTCTATTCCTGCCACTACATCAACAAAGTAGGCATATTCAAGATAGGAATTGCAGATGTCCTGACTTACCCGCCTACCACCCACTTCCATTGCGATCGGGTCACCTAACAATGGTTCCTGCAGGACGTAAAACAGGCTCGCCGTATCGACCGCTTCAACATAGTCATTTAGGCAAAGTAGATAGATGGCATAGAGCTTTCTGTCGATCCATCGGAGGCGGGTCTTATCTGAAATATAGGTTGTGTGAAGTCCTTTGACGGAGAGGTTAGTTGTAATGAGTGCTGCAATCGCCTTAGGGTTAAAGCGGTTGCGTTTCAGATATGCCAGCAGCATCCGGTACAGGTACGGGGATGATAGAGACACCATCCAATTGAAATAATTATTGTTGACTGTGCGCTTGAAGCTCTCGAACCCGTAATGTGAAAGCCAATGAATGTTTTTTTGCCGGAGTTTCTCCCAAAAAACGGATGGGTGAAAAAGACTCTCAGCATGAACGTACTCACGCTCCATGCTCGACATGTCCGTCACCGGCGAACCGCCGCTTCCTTTATCGCTAAGATGATCCTCCGACGTTTCACTCACCAGCCAACTCCCGCCCTGCCCTAAAGCGTTCGGAGTATAGGACGAATAAACGCTGTGTAGCGAGAACGTTTTGTATGGATCAGGTGCGCTCGCGGTTACAGACCGCTGGGCGGTATTGCCAAGTTAAGTACCTAAAATTGTCAGAATAGGCGAACGAATGTGTACAAACGTCACCGATTTCCACCAGCTATCATTTCCTACGCCGTCTGACTCTACTATCGCTTTTATCTGAGTCATCGAGATATTGAAGATCTAATGGCTGAGCGTGGTATCAACGTCACCCGTGAATCGATCCGTCTTTGGTGCATCAAGTTCGGAGCCATCTATGCCCGTCGATTGAGGCGAGGGCACCGTGGTTACGGTGACTGAAGTTGAATCTAAAGTAGAGACAGACTGCATAACTGATTATTTCGGGAGGGAATCGGTGGCGCTTGTAGGTATTCATCGGCCGACTCTATCAATTCCAGGCAGTTAATTTGACGGTACCATCATGTAAGCTGTGACTAAATCCCTAAGCAAGGACAACAACGCGATGGCGCACTTCCAAAAACACCCGGTTCTCGGATTGAGCTTCCTACTGTTGCTCCTGGGCGTTGCAATCACGGGGCTCTCCATCGCGGTGCAGGCGCATACACCCGCGCCCGGAGCTACTTTAGAAGCAGCGGCAGAACGCTATTTTTCCGTGAGTATTGTGGAGCGATCCCAATCCGAGTACGCGGCCGCCCTGACTGAGTATAAGGGGGTTCTGGCTGAACTCGATGCCGTCGACTACACCGCGCTGTCCCTGGACGATCAGGTTGATCACTCTCTGCTGTCGTCCCAGGTCAAGACCCGAATCTTTGAGGTCGAAACCGTGAGGCTACACACCCTGCATCCCGCCTCGTATTTTGCACTCAGCAAAACCAATCGTCTGTTCGTGCGCCCGGGCGCGATACCAGACTCCGGCGTTCGCGAGGCCTTAGAAGAACTGTTGCTGCTACCAGTCGTACTGAAAAACGCCGAAGCCAACCTCGAGCGCCCGGCCCGTGTGTGGACAGAAAACGCAATGTACGAGACCTATTACGCACATATGTTGCTACGCGAGTATGTTCCGGAAACACCGGTAGACGATCCGGCGCTCAAGGCCGAGCTCCTCGCTGCCGCACAAGCCGCCGATGCCGCCGTCGGCCGCTATGAGCGGTTTCTCGAAAAAGAACTGCTGCCGCGCTCGGATCGCTCGGCGAGTTGGGATCCACAATGGATCGAATACCTGCAATTTACAAAGGAAGAACTTACGGACTGGCCGCTGTCGCGGATGCTCTCATTTGCCCAGACGGACATGCAGGAAACCCGGGAGGCAATGCAGGCCCTGGCCAAGCGCATCCACCCCTCGGGCGATCTGCAGCGGGTTTGGGAGGTCATGCTAGACGAAGCGCCCGCCTGGAGCGAGGTACTCCCCATGGCGCAGCGTTTCGTGGATATCGCATCATCCTGGCTAAGGGAAGAGGGTGATCACGTCGTCACGATCCCGGACTACATTGACTACGGCGCAAGGACCACCCCACCGATGGCGCGGCGCATTCTGTCCTTTGGCGGTGCGACTCGTGGCCCCGACGTCGCGGGCCGTCAATCCGGTTATTACATCATCACTCCGCTGGAAGAGCGCCTCAGCGACAAGGAAGCGGCTAGTCGTATCCGTTCCTACAATCCCTACTGGACCCACATAATTTCCTATCACGAGTGGCTGGGACATAACGTGCAGATTGCCGCTGCAAAGGAGCACGTTGACAGCGACATTCGTCGCGGTCTATCCACAGGTTATTTCAGCCAGGCCTGGTCTTTTTATCTGGAAAAGCTGCTTGAAGACGAAGGTTACTTCGAGGATCGCTTCAGTCATGTGGCAGCGCTCAAGCATCGTATGGGGCGCCTGCAGATGCGACAGTGGCGCAACGCGCGTATCGTCACCAAGGTGCTAATGGCCCAAGGTAAAATGAGCTTCGAAGAGGCGGTGGACTATTACGTCACTGAGATCGGAATGGAGCCCACCAACGCCTTTATCGAGGTGCAGCGCGACTCACAAACGCCGCACCCACCCGGGAAGGAAATCGTCGGTGAGCAGAAAATTTTAGAGCTGCGGGCAGAGTATCAACGACGCATGGGCGAGCACTATCAACTGCGCAGCTTTAATAACAATCTGCTGACTTACGGCGACCTGAGCTTCAGACAGATACGCCGCCTGATGTTCCGAGACTGAAAATCGCGATCCCCTAAGCTTCATCCTTCGCGAGTGTCCGTGTAAGCGCCCACGTAAATCAACGCTCGCTGAACCCACCCGTTGCCAAGCGGGAAGTACCGGTGGAAAACGAAAAACTCGGTAAAAGGCAAAAAAATCAGCATGACTCCTAACCTCACACCCAAGAGCAAGGTAATCGCATACCGAATATTGATGCCATACATTTGCAGTCATTCTGGGAGGGCGTGATGGCTAGCACCGAAACTGCGACGCTTACTGTTCGGGTTGATTCTGGCTTAAAAAAGCATTGAG
>NZ_JBLGBE010000110.1:0-9218 GCF_047617445.1 Congregibacter sp. | reverse complement strand
TCTTGCAAAGACGCTCAGTGGTATCGCCAAAAACCTACGCAGCTAAGGAAAGCCGAAATGCCTGGAACACCTAAGTACGACATCCTCCTGTATGGAGCCACCGGATTCACCGGCAAGCTCACCGCTGCATACCTGTCCGGTCATCCGGACCTGACGGGAAAGCGCTGGGCCATTGCCGGACGTAACGCGGCGGTCCTCGCCGAGGTACACAGTTCCTTGGAGAGTGAGCATGTCGAGGTTGTTGTTTGCGCTCTGGACGACGAAGCAGCGGTCGAAGCAATGGTTCGCTCCACTCGAGTGGTGATCACCACTGCCGGCCCTTATTCAAGCTATAACGGCGAGGCCTTGCTCAGTGCCTGTGCTCGCCTCGGGGTTCATTACTCCGACCTATCTGGTGAGGGATTTTGGCAGCGCGAGATGATCGACGGGTATCACGAAACGGCGATTGAGAGCGGCGCTAAAATAGTATTGGGCGGAGGTGTGGACTCCATCCCCAGTGATCTAGGGGCTTATCTCGCCTTACAACACTGTGAAGCGTCTCTTAGCGCCACCGACCCCATACAACTCACAGCTGTCTACACGGAGTACAGCGGATCGTTTTCTGGCGGGACTCTTGCTTCGGGACGCGCTCGCCAAGCCGCTATAAAAAGTGGTCGACTGACCGCTGAGGCCTTGCATGACCCCTACGTGCTTGCACCCAATACCACCGGCGCTGACTCAGCTGTGGCGACACTTGACGGGATGCCTAAGGGTTTTCGTTACCAGCGTGTATCTGGCCTAGGCAGACTTTTGCCGTTTTTCATGGGGCAGATTAATGCACCCGTTGTGCGACGATCACTGGCACTTTTCGGGCAAGCAGATACCGTAAGCTACCGTGAATGCTGCTCACCCGGCATGTGGGCCCGCGTCGCCTGGTTGTACAGCAGCCGAGGACTGGGATTCCCCTTGGGGGACCCCATTAATTTCAAACCTAAGTCAGGTCAGGGGCCCCCAAAGTGGATGCTGACTCAAGGGCAATTCACAGTCGAAGTGCATGCCCGGGCCGGATCAACAACCCTATGCAAGGTAACCATCGCAGGCAAAGGCGATCCCGGCTACGGCGCTACGTCCAAGATGCTCGGTGAAGTTGCTCTTTGCCTTATGCATGATCACGATACGAAGCCCGACGAAGCGGGCGTCTTAACACCTGCTACGGCATTGGGTGACGCACTCGTGGAAAGGCTGTCTGAAGCCGATGATGGCCGATTTATGCGCTTTGAGATCGCCTGATCTTGTCAGCTCCGTCAGGACAACATCGTCTCTACGCCGGTCCCGCACAAGAAATCGTCGACACGATTGCGGTCGTTCTGGCTTAGGGCCGCATAGCGCGCCTTGGTCCATTGCAGGCACTTGGCCTGATAGGCAAATGTTCTTTGTGTCCAGGGAGCACCCTCGATATCGCAGCTCCATTCTTTGTCGCCACCCAGCACCGCCTTAGCGTTCGCTAGCTGCGCAGGTACGTAGACCCGGCCAATCTCCTGCATCAGCTCTCGCAAACTGCTGGCCTGGTCCTCAAGGTTCACCCAGTCGCTGTCGGTGGGCGCGAGACCGCTCAAGTCGTACATCCGATCCACCCAGGCAACGGTTCGAGGGGAGACCTCATGGGTGATCCCACGCGGTGTTGGATCAAAACCTACCAGCTGCGACAGCTGTCCCTGCAAACCAAAGTCACCCGCCGCGGGGCGATTACCCAGCATAAAGGGCTGCTGGGCCAAATGATGTTCCATCGCCGTCAAGAAGCGACGGTAGCTCGCGTCGATCACTGGAGCCGTGGTGTCGTTGGACCCGACGACAAACAGTCGACCTATCTGTCTCTCGGAAAAGAATTTCTTGAAGGTCGCAATACTTTCTTCGGAGATCGAGGTCTCCATAGCTAAAGGCAGGATGGTTCCCGCCTTATCCGCATCCTCAGCAAAGTGCCAGCGATAATGAAACATGTACTTGGTGCACCACTCATCCGCAAAATCTTCAATGAGGTAATCGATAAATGCCAGGGCGGGGTCGGCCGGCAGCACAGAGCGCTCTCGGTGAGCGTCTTCAAGATGTCGTATGATCGGTGTGGAATCACATATCGCAGACACTACAGCATCGTTTTTCACAAGAAATGTGGGCAGAAGAGCGGGCTTCGGGGGCTCTATCCCCAGCGCTTCACAAACTTTGGCTGGGTCACCCCAGGTCACGGTGTAAGGTATACGCCGGTAGCGCAACAACGCGAGCATCTTCTGGGTGTAGGGCGAAGCCGTGGCGCCGATCAATTGAATGGGATCTTGAAAATTCATGAACAGTTGCCTTGATTGATTTACCGGCCCTTTAAGTCAGGGCCCTTTTGGACTGCATTCCTACAACCTGTTTAGCGCAACACCAACTGAATAAGCGCGGCAGCTAGCGCCAGGATTAACGCTACGCTGAGGCGTGGCGATGCATAAAAACCCATTTTCCTTTGAGTCGGAACGGCAAAAGTTTGTGCCAATGCAGCGACCTTGTACTTGTGTAGCTCATCAAAGTCAGCATTGGCCAGGGACAACTCCATGGCATCTCGTCTGGATCGATAACGCACAAGTCCCGCTCCATGCCAGCCTGGATTCGCTGCTGTATTCCATTCATCGAGATAGCCACCCTTCACCTGTCCTGTGATGACAGGATGACCAGCACGGCGAAGCATCCGCCCCATGAACGGCTTGAAGTATTTCCCGAGAAGTATCTGGCCCGTCGTTGCCTCGCCGGTATCGGGGTCACTGATCGGTGCCGTGTTAAACCGCAGCAAGTTAACCATAATGAATTCTTTGCCATCGTCTTCTTCAAGGAATTTGCGTAGGCCCTCTAGATCAGACGCTTGAGCTCCCTTGTCTGCGCGAGCTGTCGCGAGCTCCACAAAACTCTCCACCTCCTCTTGTTTGAGTGGCTTTTGAAAACCATCGTACCAAAGCCGAAACAGCATATAGATCGCCAAGGCGCCCCCCCAAACACTCATAGTCATGCGTCTTCACCCGCCACCAATTATATATTGGCACAGTATATGCAGAATTATTGAATCCAATCAAATTGGATGCCGCGCCTAATCCATCAAATCGAGCCCGCCTCGGTCGCCCACTAAAAGCTGCCTTCTAGCCGCGTTTCTAGCCTTCTGCTGTAGTATCTCGACTGAACTTTAGACCAGCGATATTGGCTTTCATTGGGCCGATGCATCGTGGAGAACAGAATGAGCAAGTTCCGCATCATCGTGTTTACGAGCCTCGTAGTTGCCTTTGCTGCGCTCGCGAACATCATCAGTACTGCCCCCCCAAACGTAGAGTTGAGTCAGTTACTTCAACTTGGGGGAAAGTACGATGTGCGAATAATACGAGATGAGTTTGGTGTGCCTCACGTCTATGGCAAGCGTGACGCAGATACCGCATTTGGACTCGCTTATGCCCAAGCTGAAGACGACTTCGCCACGGTTCAGGAAGTTGTACTGGCAACCCGGGGACAGCTTGCTGCGGTACGAGGCCCTAAGGCTGCCAAGACCGACTACCTCATTCGACTAATGGGTGTATGGGAAGCGGTGCACGCAGGCTATGACACTGAACTGAGCCAAGAAGCTCGTGACATCGCCCAAGCATACGCCGATGGAATCAACCTCTACGGCGCCCAGAACCCGGATCTCGTCGAGGACTTTACACTCCCAGTGAGTGGCAAGGACCTTATCGCCGGATTCACCTTCAAGCTACCGTTGTTTTATGGCTTTGACGCAACATTATCTGCCTTGTTTGACGAGACACCTCGAGAACTTGCCCTCCAGGGCGATACCGCCCTGACCTTCACCGACAAGCGCCAACCGGAACGCGGTAGCCAGGGTGTGGCCATCGCACCTCACAAATCCAGCGACGGTAAGACCCGTCTATTGATCAACTCCCATCAACCGCTCACAGGCCCCGTAGCCTGGTACGAAGCGCGGCTCCATTCCGAGGAAGGCTGGGATATGGCGGGAGCGACCTTCCCCGGATCGCCAGTGATCCTCCATGGCCACAATCGCCATTTGGGCTGGTCGAGCACGGTAAACAAGCCGGACCTGGTTGACGTCTATCAACTCACCCTTAACCCAGAAGACGACAATCAGTATCTTTTGGATGGGCAGTGGGTGGATTTTGAAACCCGGTCAGCCGAAATTCTTGTGCGTCTATTGGGGCCTCTACGGTGGACATTCAGTGAGCCCCTGTATTTTTCGCGCCATGGCCCGGCACTCAAACTGGCGCATGGGACCTTTGCAATCCGCTGGGCGGGCATGGGAGAGATCCGAACACTGGATCAGTACCTGGCGCTTAACAAAGCGAGTTCCATGGCGGAATTCGAAGCTGCATTGGCCATAGGCAGCCAACCCTCCATCAATCAGGTTTATGCCGATGCCAAGGGCAATATCGCCCATTATTACAACGCCATGTTTCCCAAGCGGGTGGAAGGCTGGGACTGGCAAAAAGATCTACCCGGCGATGTATCGCAACTCATTTGGGACGCCTACCGTCCCTTTAGTGACATACCGGCCACCCGCAACCCAGACAGCGGTTTTGTCTTTAATGCCAACAACAGCCCTTACCTATCCTCTGTGGGTCCCGGTCAGCCACAGCCAGAAGATTATTCCCCCACCATGGGCATTGAGACAGGAGTGACAAATCGTGCGCTGCGCCTAAAACGTCTTTTGAGCTCCGCAGGCAAAATCAGCGCGGATGACCTTTATCGCATCAAGTATGATCTTTTCTACGACGAAGACCTCGACGCTGTAATCCAGCTAAAAGCCTTTCTAGCCGACGGGAAGCAGAACCTACCCACTTCACTGCATGCCGCTTTTGACCTGCTGGCATCCTGGGATCTGAGTACTGGGCGTAACAACCGAGCCGCCGCCCTCGCCGTGCTGACGCTCACACCCCTCATTGATAGTCGGCACACACGGGACGAGGTAGATATCGCGCAGGAACTTCAGAAAACCGAGGAGTATCTAAAAACACGGTTTTCTCGCATTGATCCGCTTTATGGGGATGTTATGCGCCACCACAGAGGCGCAGATAGCTGGCCCCTTGATGGAGGCCCCGACATTCTTCGGGCTGTCTATACCGACGACAATCCAGAGGGCGGTTCCCGCCATAATGTTGCCGGCGATAGTTACATCATGTTCGTAGAGTGGGACAAGAACGGCAAGGTCAGCTCCCGCTCGATCCACAATTTCGGCAGCGCCACTTTGGACGCGTCATCGCCACACTATGCTGATCAAGCGCCGCTATTTGTCGAGCAACAAGACCGGCCCGTGCGACTGGATCTAGAGGATGTACTCGCCCATGCAAGTCGCGATTATCGGCCTTAATGTATCTGGAATGCCCTCGCGGGCGCAGCGCAGCTTCTAGCGTCGGCCTATCATGACTACTTACCGGATGAATCACTCTCGACATCTGTAGCAGGGAGCACCAAAGCCTGCTTGATGGCATCTACGGTGTTTGACACGAACTCTCGACGATAGAGTACAAGCACCGTCGTCGTCGTAGCGACTAGAAATGGCACGGTACCAAACAACCAACACATGATAGACAAACCGAAGTAGTACGCCCGAAGACCGGAGTTGTTGTCATGGCCCGCAGAGTCCATGAGCTTTGCCAAATTACAGGCAAAGGCCTGTTGCTGCCGTGGCGGGACGTGTTCACCAGCATCGGGGGCTCCTCCCATAACCACCGCCGCAAAACCGTACTGCCGCAGGCTCCAGGTTACTTTGAAAAACGCGTACACCAGGATGATTAACAACAACGCAAGTTTCGCCTCGACCTGTCCATTGGTCTGATGTTCTGCAAAGGGAATATGAGAACTGAGTTCGGCGATTTGGTCGCTTGTGGTTAGCGCGGTGAGTACGCCTGCCATCAACAGCAAAGTCGCAGACGCGAAGAAGCCCACAACACGCTCCTGACTAGCAAGGAGTGACGCATCGGTCATACGCATCTCCCGACTCAATAGCCGACGCGCCCAAGCCTCGCGATGATCTCGGAGCGAGCGCGACAAAGAAGCACCGCCACCTTTTTTGGCGCGATACTTAGCGTAGCGCGCGTACCCCACCCAAAGAAGTAAAAAGTAGGCAAGCGCTGCGATCTCTAAAGGGTCAAAGGGAATCTGCACAAAAATCCAAAGCCTTGATGGAACGAAGTCTGATTGTCGAGTGTACCGAAGATAGCCTTAAGGCTGTATCAAAGGCTTTTCGAGGACTCAGCTCGTTGTGACTCCACCCGTCTCTCGCACTGGAATACCCGCTTGATCAAAGCCTTCAAGACAAAACACATTGACCCCGAAAAAACCTGGCGAAACACGCTTTCTATGAAACGAGTACATTCCGCAAATTTGGCAAAAATAATGTGTCGCTCTGGACGCTCCAGTCCACCGCTCAGGAGGCTGCGCTAACGCTGCCCTTGGGCTTAAGCGGCATAGCGCGCTCCCCTGCTGCGCCAACATCAGCTTTACAGTAGTGATCAATAAAAGCCTGATGGCTAGGCAACTGACTCACCGTCCGCTGGACCGCTGTTTCAGCGCCCAGCATAAACTTCCTCAACTCCTCATCGCTCATCTCATCAACAATGGTGTGGTACTGCTTGGGCATCAAGCCCTGCCCCAGCATCACCTGTATCCACGAGTTCTCCACAAACAGATCATTAGGAGATTTAAAAACACGCCCGGTTTCTTTAAACAGATCGATGCGATGCTGTAAGGAATCAGGGATGCTCATATTCTTGCAGTGCCGCCAGAAACGCGTGTCTTCGCGATTTGTCACGTGGTAGTGGAGGATGATGAAGTCTCGAATGTTCTCTGTATCCGCGTTCATCTGCGTATTGAATTCTTTGACTTCTGATTCGTGAATGCCGGCAAACGGAAAGTTCTGGATAAGGCGAGTCACGGCCTTCTGGATCAGGTGAATACTCGTTGACTCCAGCGGCTCAATAAACCCACTAGCAAGCCCCATGGCGACGCAGTTCTTATTCCAATGCTTACGGCGTTGACCCGTACGGAACTTGATGACGCGAGGGTCATTGATGGTTTCGCCCTCAACATTGTTCAAAATAGTCTGAATCGCCTCGTCATCAGACATGTAACGGCTGCAGAACACCAGACCATTGCCGACGCGCGATTGCAAAGGTATGCGCCATTGCCAGCCTGCGTCCCGGGCAATTGAGCGGGTGTAGGGAATCGGCGGCCCTACAGAACGTGTCTGCACAGCAACAGCACTATCGCAGGGCAGCCAATGACTCCAATCGTCGTAACCGGTATGCAGCGCTTGCTCTATGAGCAAGCCCCTAAAGCCCGTGCAGTCGATAAACAGGTCGCCCTCAATACACTGGCCAGATGCCAGCGTTACCGACTCGATATACCCGTTGTGCTCATTGGTCGCGACACTTTCGATACGCCCCTCTTGGCGAGTGGTACCGTTTTCCTCAGCAATCTTACGCAACAAAACCGCGTAGCGGCCAGCATCAATGTGGTACGCGTAATTGAGCGCGCCGCTTTGTAAAACGGCAAACTTGTTCTGCTGTGCCGCAATCAACTCAGCGCAGTAAACACCATAATCCTTACTAATACCTTCCTTGCGACCCTTCAACCAGAAATGCAGGAAGTTCGCCGCCCAGCAGTCCTTACCCGTATAGCCAAATGAATGAATGTAATCTTCATTGACGTTCCGCCAGTTTTCGAAGGAAATACCCAACTTAAAGGTCCCGTGCACCGCTTTCATGAACGCCTTCTCATCCATATCAAGCAACTGATGCAACAAAATCAGCGGAGGAATCGTCGCCTCGCCCACACCTACCGTAGGAATTTCGTCCGACTCAATCAGTGTGACTTCTATATTGTTACCAATGAGCTTGGACAACGACGCGGCAGCCATCCATCCAGCGGTTCCCCCACCAGCGACAACCACCTTCTTAATGGTGTTATTCATTTCAGCTGCCCTTTATCACTTAGGTATTTATTATCTCGACTCGTAGTACGCATGCCCGATTATCTATTGAGCACGTTTAAAAGCTCTGCCCGCAACGCTCGACTGCGATTCTCATCAATGGGCCCATGCATGCCGCGCCCTTGCTCAGGAATATGTGCGACCGCCTCATCCGAAGCCTCGAAGATATAGTAGTCGAAGATGTCTCGCCAAGCCTGCCGTTGCTCCACTGGCAGGCTTCGGATCGTAAGAAACGCATGCTTGAGTACATTCATGGGCGTACCCATGTAGGCGGGCGTGTTTCGCCACCAGTAGTTCAGCAAAACATTAAGATCATCCAGCCCTTCTACGTGATGCCACCACATACTGGGAATAAACAGGGCATCGCCGGGCTCGAGAATCACTTCTCGGGCGGCCGCCATTGCATGAGCGAACCGCGGAAAACGCTCTAGGTCCGGACTGCGCATATCTACCAGACTAATCGGTTGCCCCGCAGGCGTCACATCCCAGGGCCCCACGTACAAATTCTCCAGCTGCTCAGGGGGGAACAGGGTGAAGCGACGACGCCCTGCGACACAACAGGCCAGATTGTCGGGGAAATCAAAATGTGCCGAAACCACCACGCGATTCCCAAGCCATAAACTCGCTAAAGGTTTCATCGCACTCGGCGCGATTACGTTCTCTGCCGCAACACCTGGAAACCAGTGATCTAACAAGCTCGACCCTACATACAGAGTGGAAGGCTCGTCCTGGCCTGCACAGGACTCTATTCCTGCGAGAAACTGCTCCAACTGCATATGCGAGCGTTCGCAGTTAAAACCGGTAAAAGCGTCGTTGTAGCCGATGCGCCCCTTTATGGCCGGAGATCCCGACGACGCAATGAGCGGGGCTCCGCTGTAACAACGCAGGAGATATTCGCCGAGATCCTTTCGAGATCGCTGGCCGTATTCGACGAGCGGCCAGTCACTGACCAAACCACGGATCACGTGGGGCTCGCTCAACGCGTCGAGGAACACCGGAAGATCTTCTATCTCCGCTGCGCTGGACGCGCTCACAGCAGCGCTTTGGGGGAATAAACGAGTCTCCATTGTGTCAGCCAAGATTGGCCGCCGACTCCGGGAGCTGCGCGTTGCGACGATCAATCATCGCGCGAAAGTGCGAGTGCGACGCCATAATCATAAAAATGGATTGCATGTGCCCGGCTTTGTGCAGCGATGCGACCACCGCATCGTCCAGTTCGTTCAAG
>NZ_JBLGBE010000109.1:0-9299 GCF_047617445.1 Congregibacter sp. | reverse complement strand
AATTTCGTACTTCGTCCTCTTGCAGACATTGCAGGGGAATACTGGCAGTTCGCAGACGGCTCAAGCCTTGCCCAGCGCCTTGATGCCTGCCCTCGCAATGATTTAACGCCGACCACGCTGGATTGGACGGTGATGCCGGCGGAGGGGATCAACGCGTGACGGAACTGCAACTCAGGGGCCGCAAGCCCCCTGCTTACATCGCCGTTGAAGGTCCCATTGGCGTGGGCAAAACCACACTCACGCGGCGCTTAGCAGAGACCTTTAATCACGAAATCCTTCTAGAAGAGGCAGAGCAGAATCCGTTTCTGGAACGCTTTTATCGAAACCGCAGTGAGGCCGCATTAGCCACACAGCTGTTTTTTTTGTTCCAGCGCGCACAAAAAATGCGGGAATTACGTCAGTCTGAGCTCTTCTCGCCGGTACGCGTCGCGGACTTCTTAATCGAGAAGGATCCTCTTTTCGCGCGCATCAATCTGGACAGCGATGAGTTTGAGCTCTACGAAAAGGTTTATCAGAAACTCACCATTGACGCGCCTCGACCGGACCTGGTGATTTACCTTCAGGCCCCTACAGATGTGCTGCTTGCCCGTATTGATCGAAGAGGCCTGGGGCATGAGAAAGGCATTGATCGCCGCTATCTTGAGCAACTCAACGAAGTGTACAGCGAATTTTTTCTGTACTACGATGGCGCGCCTCTGCTGATCGTCAACGCGAGTATGATTGATCTTGCCGAAGGCGATGGTGATTACCTGCAACTCGTGGACTACCTACTTGATATTCGCAGCGGTCGTCACTACTTCAATCCCACTTTTTTTGGATAGTAGGTTTTGGCTAAGATAACAATCAGCACGCTCGACAAGATGAAGGCCGCGGGCGAAAAATTCGTCTGCATTACCGCCTATGATGCAACCTTTGCGCGACTTGTAAGTGAAGCCGGCGCAGAAACCATCCTGGTGGGTGACTCCCTGGGAATGGTACTTCAAGGGCATGACAGTACGATTCCCGTGACTATCGCGGATATGGAATATCACACACGCTCTGTAAATCGGGCATCACCGCATTCTCTGGTGATTGCCGATATGCCCTTCATGACCTATAGCGACGTCACAGACGCCATGAGCAATGCAACGCGCCTGATGCAGGCCGGTGCGCAAATGGTAAAAATGGAGGGCGGTGTATGGCTGAGCGACACCATCAGCGCCTTGGTAGAAAGGGGGGTGCCAGTGTGTGCTCACCTGGGACTCACTCCCCAATCGGTCAATGCCTTTGGGGGTTATCGAGTACAGGGGCGTACACCCAAAGAAGCAAAGTCAATACTCGCCGACGCGGTAGAGATTCAGGACGCCGGAGCGAGCCTCTTGGTGTTGGAATGCATTCCTGCAGATCTGGCAACTGACATTTCCCGCAAGCTCGATATACCCGTTATCGGCATCGGTGCTGGCGCGGGTACGGATGCGCAGGTTCTCGTGATGCATGACCTGCTAGGGCTTTGCGATCACCAGCCGCGTTTTGTACAGAACTTTATGCAGGGCAAAGATAGCGTCCAGGCGGCACTACAGGCTTTTGTCACATCGGTGAAGGACGGCAGTTACCCTCGAGAAGAACACAGCTACAAATAAACCACTCGCCGGCACCGACTCTCCCAAAGCCGACAAAAATAACCAAAAGTTACAAAAAGCGCTTCCTTTAGTAACAAAATCCCCATTAAAAGGCTCGCCCAGAGTGCTTGCCCGCCCCCTGTTAAAGCTGCATACTCGATCGCCCTGAGCGGGATAACTCGCCATAATCCGGGGCCTTCGGCATAGAGGCCCCACCCTGAACGCAAGCGGGGTAAGAGCATGCTGGTAGTCGACAGCAAGACAGGTTTGCAGCATGCGCTGCAACGCCATCGCCTTGCCCAGGAGAGCATTGCCTTCGTGCCAACGATGGGCAATCTTCACGAAGGACACCTGGAGCTGGTGCGCCGAGCTAAGCAGCTTGGAGACATCGTGGTGGTCAGTATTTTTGTCAATCCCATGCAGTTCGGAGCCAACGAAGACCTCGACGCCTATCCAAGAACATTAAGCGCGGATCGCGAGAAGTTGTTTGCCGAAGGCGCGAACTACCTTTTTGTCCCTACTGAAGACGACATTTATCCAGATGGACTGAGCGCGCAAACCGTTGTGAGAGTGCCTGATCTATCAGAGACCCTCTGTGGCAATAACCGGCCAGGACATTTTGATGGCGTCTCCACAGTAGTCAGCAAGCTGTTCAACATTCTGCAGCCGCAAGTTGCCTTGTTTGGTGAAAAAGACTTCCAACAACTATCTATCATTCGAAAAATGGTCGATGACCTCTCTATGCCCATCGATATTATCGGTGTTCCTACCGTTCGAGCAGATGACGGTCTGGCACTGAGCTCACGGAATAACTACCTGACGATACCCCAACGCAGCGTCGCCCCACTGCTTCACAAGACCCTGCTGGACTGTCGGGATGCGATTGCCTGTGGCTTCGATAACTTTTTGCAGATTGAATCCCACGCCCGCATGCAATTGCTTCAGGCAGGCTTTGCCCCAGATTACTTTGCAATCCGTGACGCTCGCACTCTGCAAGCAGTAGGAGAGAACACAGAAGAGGTTGCGATTCTCGCCGCTGCACGCCTTGGCGGCACTCGCCTTATCGACAACGTGCGATTGACGCTCAACCCAGCCTCCGACTGGGGCATGCTCGCGACACCCTGATACCGACAGAGCCCTGGGGCGCATGCTCAAAACATCGCCTGAGCCAACGGCTAAGCACTCACACAGACCCAGCACGTCATCGATCATCAAGCCGGATGACTTAGACTAACGTAGACTTGTCTCGCAGCGCCGTACCTCTAGAATCAAGATCCCATATACAACATCCAATAATCAGCAATTGAGGGGCTAGCGATGTCTCACCACTTCCCTACACATCCCATTCCTGCAGGTTTTGCCGACGCGCACATCAAGCCGGAAGACTACCGCAGGATGTACGAACGATCCCTGGTTGATCGCGATGCATTCTTCGGCGACATGGCCAACGAGTTTCTCAGCTGGGACAAACCCTGGGATAGCGTCTGCTCTTTTGACTTTGTCAAAGGCGACGCCAGCTGGTTCGCGGGCGGCAAACTCAATGTCAGCGTTAACTGCATAGACCGACACCTGCCGGCGCGCGCTGAGCAGACCGCCATCATCTGGGAAGGTGATGATCCGTCCGACACCCGATCCATCAGCTATGCAGAACTCAAAGACGAAGTGTGCCGTTTAGGCAATGCGCTTCGCGCTCGCGGGGTGGGCAAAGGCGACCGGGTGTGTCTCTACATGCCGATGGTTCCCGAGGCCGCCATTGCCATGCTGGCCTGCACACGCATCGGTGCGGTACACACCATTGTTTTTGGAGGCTTCTCTCCCGAAGCGCTCAAAGATCGCATCCAGTCCGCCGAATGCTCAGCAGTAATTACCAGCGATGAGGGCTTACGCGGCGGTAAAGCCGTGCCTCTAAAGGCCAATGTGGATAAGAGCCTGGCAGATTGCCCATCAGTAACGACCTGCATCGTCGTGCGACGCACCGCTGCGAACGTGAACATGCAGGACGGCCGCGACCTGTATTACGACGAAATCACCGCTGAGCAAAGCAATGACTGCGAACCAGAATCCATGGACTCGGAAGACCCGCTGTTCATTCTCTATACCTCCGGCTCCACCGGAAAACCCAAGGGCGTGCTCCACACAACTGCCGGCTATCTCTTACAGGCCAGCATGAGCTTCAAATACGTCTTCGACTATCGGGACGGCGAAGTCTTCTGGTGCACGGCCGATGTGGGCTGGGTGACAGGGCACTCCTATATTGTCTATGGACCGCTTGCCAATGGCGCCACCACGCTGATGTTTGAAGGCGTACCTACCTATCCAGACGCGGGTCGCTGCTGGGATGTGGTAGACAAGCATCAGGTGTCTATCTTCTACACCGCGCCCACCGCGATTCGGGCACTGCAAGGCAAAGGTGACAGCTACGTTAGCCGCTCCTCTCGCAAGAGCCTCCGTATTCTGGGGACGGTGGGCGAACCCATAAACCCTGAAGCCTGGGAATGGTACTTTCACACCGTGGGCGATGGACGATGCCCCATCGTCGATACCTGGTGGCAAACCGAAACCGGTGCGCACATGATTACGCCACTGCCCGGCGCTACCCCCATGAAACCCGGCTCAGCGTCGGTGCCCTTCTTTGGTGTCGAACCCGCCCTCCTCGCCGAGGACGGCAGCGAAATCGAAGGGCCAGGCTCCGGCTATCTGGTCATCAAATCATCCTGGCCTAGCCAGATTCGCTCTGTGTATGGCGACCACCAACGCATGGTGGATACCTACTTTTCTAACTATCCCGGCTACTACTTTACCGGCGATGGCGCCACGCGGGATGCCGATGGCTATTACTGGATTACCGGACGTGTGGATGATGTTCTTAACGTGTCGGGGCACAGGATGGGCACGGCGGAGATCGAAAGCGCGGTCGTGCTCCATGACAGTATTGCCGAGGCAGCCGTTGTCGGTTTTCCTCACGACATCAAGGGACAGGGTATTTATTGCTACGTCACACCGATGGAAGGTGTTGAACCCAGCGACACCCTCAAAGCGGAACTCGTGCAGCTCTGTGTGGAAGAAATCGGGCCCATCGCCAAACCCGATATCATCCAATGGGCGCCCGGCCTACCAAAAACACGCTCTGGAAAAATAATGCGGCGCATTTTGCGTAAGATCGCCGAAAATGAACTGGATAGCCTGGGAGACACATCTACTCTCGCTGACCCCAGCGTGGTCGAAGACTTGATTCGTAATCGTAATGTCTAGGCCCAAGGCCTAGACAAGCATCGGCGGTGACAATCAGCGTCTTAGCTGTCGAGAAACTCAATGTTTTTGCGGATAGTCTCGTCGGTCTTGGGGCCCATCCCCCCCACGGACAGGCACTCCTTCAGCAACATCGTCGCACGAGGCTTATCACCGCTGCGTACTGCCAGATTAGCTAAGTTTAGGCACAGTGAGGGTGTTCGCAGGCCGTCATCGTAGAGACGACGGTAGATGTCCTGAGCTTCGCCGAAATTGCCCCCTCGATAAGCGGCTTCGGCTGCCCCCTCAAGACTGCGAAAAGGCTCATAACCAAGCTCCGCGGCACGGCGAAGATACCTAGCTGCCTTTGTATAATCCTGCGCTGCGTAAAGGGCCGTTGATCCTGCAATACCAAACAGGCGGCCGTCTTCTTGCTCCGACAGTGCCCGATCCATCAAGACGAGGTAACGGCTAGCTCTGTCGAGCCTCGATCGGTCAGGGTTAGCATCAACATAATGGTGCAAGGGGATGTCCAGCTTACCCCGAGCGACCGCGGCTACGGTTCCATCCACAATCTCATGAATGCTTCCCTCGTATGCAATGGTATCGTCTCGACGGAAAAGGCGCAGAATTGGATTTTCCGTAAAGCCCGTCCAGCCTTTAGACCACTCATCAGAGACCGTAACCCCGATCCAATCAAGTTGTAACTCGTCATCGCTGTAGTTACGTTGGGTCAGGTAGTAGCCATCGAAATCGGTGGAGACCATTGCCTCCCGCAGCTTGGGATAATCCTCTGGCGCGATGCGCTCGTCGGCGTCCAACACCAGAATCCAATCACCCGTAGCCGCCGCAAGACCCGTGTTTCGCGCCGCCGAAAAGTCATCAATCCAGACAAAATCCAGAACCTTATCCGCATAGCGGGCGGCTATGTCCCGGGTACCATCACGGGAGCCTGTATCAACGACAACGATTTCATCGACGTAAGGAGCAGCCGCCGCAAGAGAATCTTCGATAAAGAAGGCCTCGTCTTTGACGATCATGCAGAGCGAGAGTCGCATAAGTTAAGAATGCCTACCTAGGAAACGCAACTATAAAACACAGACAATAAAAAAGGGCGCCGAAGCGCCCCTTTGATCAAGCAAAGCGACCGATCAATCGTCGCTTGCCGCTTCTGCTGGCGCTGCTTCTTCTTCAAGCAGTTCTTTGATAGACAGCTTGATACGGCCACGCTGATCCACATCCAGGACCTTAACGCGTACTTCCTGACCTTCACTAAGGTGATCGGAAACATTCTCTACGCGCTCGTTGGCAATCTGCGAAATGTGCAGCAGACCATCTTTGCCGGGCAGAATATTGATGAATGCGCCAAAATCGACGATACGCTCTACCTTTCCGGTGTAGATAGCGCCGACTTCAGCTTCAGCCGTGATCTCTTCAATCATTGCGACTGCTTTGTCACGCGACGCCTGATCCTGACCGAAAACACGCACGGTGCCATCGTCTTCGATATCCACGGTAGCTCCGGAGTGCTCAGTGATGGAACGAATCATCGCACCACCCTTACCAATGATGTCGCGAATCTTGTCGGAATCAACCTTCAGGGTCACCATGCTCGGTGCATTCTCTGAGGTCACTTCCCGCGGCGCAGCGAGAACCGCATTCATCTGACCGAGAATATGTAGACGAGCCTGCATGGCCTGCTCGAGAGCAATCTCCATGATCTGCTCAGTAATGCCTTCGATCTTGATATCCATCTGTAAGGCGGTTACACCGTTAGCAGTACCCGCGACCTTAAAGTCCATGTCTCCAAGGTGATCTTCATCACCCAGGATGTCAGTCAGAACAGCAAACTGGTTGCCCTCTTTGACCAGACCCATAGCGATACCGGCAACAGCTGCCTTCAGTGGTACACCTGCTGTCATCATCGCAAGGGAACCCACACAGACAGATGCCATAGAGCTGGAGCCGTTTGACTCGGTGATCTCTGAGACAACGCGAATTGTGTAAGGGAACTCTTCCGGATCAGGCAGCACCGCAGCAAGACCACGACGCGCCAAGCGACCGTGACCAATCTCTCGACGGCTGGTAAAGCCAACGCGTCCTGCTTCGCCTACTGAGTAAGGAGGGAAGTTGTAGTGCAGCATGAACGGATCACGACGCTCGCCTTCTAGAGCATCAATGATTTGTGAGTCCCGGGTCGAACCCAGAGTCACAGCGCCTATAGCCTGAGTTTCTCCGCGAGTAAACAGAGCGGAACCATGAGCTTTGGCCAAAACATCCACTTCACAAGCGATTTGACGCACGGTGCGTGTATCACGACCATCAATCCGTGGCTCACCGGCAATGATGCGTTTGCGAACCAACGACTTCTCAACTTTCTTAAAGTAGTCCTTAACCAAATCGGCACTGGGGCCACCGTCGACTGCCAATTCGGCAATACAGGCTTCACGGATCTCGCCAACTCGCGCGTAACGCTCAGACTTGTCAGTAATGCGGTAGGCTTCGCCAAGATCTTCCTTCACCTTGTCGTCAACGGCGCCAAGCAGCGCTTCGTCGATGGGAGGTGCCTGCCAATTCCAGCTTGGTTTGCCAGCTTCTGCAACAAGTTCCTGCACGGCCTTGATCACAACCTGCATTTCCTGGTGCGCGAACAATACTGCACCCAGCATCTGGTCTTCGGTCAACTGATCTGCCTGGGACTCAACCATAAGTACAGCGTCTTCTGTACCGGCAACAACCATCTCAAGCTTGCTGCCTGGAAGCTGGTCGTAAGTAGGGTTAAGAATGTAACCCTCAGCATCGTTGAAGCCTACACGAGCAGCACCGATAGGCCCGTTGAAGGGACAGCCCGAAATTGCCAGAGCAGCCGACGTACCAATCATTGCGGGAATGTCCGGATCGATGTGCTTATCGGCAGACATCACGGTGCAGATCACCTGCACCTCATTCATGAAGCCATTAGGAAACAGGGGACGAATAGGACGATCGATCAAACGTGAGGTCAGTGTCTCTTTCTCACTGGGACGAGCTTCACGCTTGAAGAAACCACCGGGGATTTTACCCACAGAGTAGGCTTTCTCAATGTAATGCACAGCCAGAGGGAAAAAGTCTCGGCCTGGACGGGCTGTCTTCTCAGCGACAACGGTCACCAGAACACTGGTGTTTTCGACGGTAACGAGTACGGCGCCACTCGCCTGACGGGCGATGCGGCCTGTTTCCAGCGTGACGGTCTGACCGCCGTACTGAAAGGTTTTAGTAACTGGGTTCACAATTTTTCTCCAATTCAAAATAAAACGACCGGAGCCAAGGCCCCGGTCGTATTAGCGTTTAGCGGCGTAGGCCGAGTCGCTTGATCAGTTCAGCGTAGCGCGCTGAATCCTTACGCTTGAGGTAATCCAGCAAGTTTCTGCGCTGGTTGACCATGCGGATAAGACCGCGGCGCGAGTGATGGTCATGCTTATGTGACTCAAAGTGGTCACGAAGCTGCTCAATATTGGCGGTAAGCAGGGCAACCTGCACTTCCGGGGAGCCTGTATCACCTTCGCTCTGTTGATAGTCGCGGACGATTTCCGCTTTACGTTCTGCGTTCAAAGCCATTTCAGTTTCCTTGTAATAACCTGCACAGGCCAACCCATGACCCAGCGCATACTGCCAAAAACAGTTTCGATACGCTGGCTGCTACGGACTTCTTATCTGTAGCGTTCAAGGTCAACCCACCAAAAAAAGAGCCTGCCCGTGCAGATTTACAGACAGGTTCACGTCAACGTCCAATGGATACACGCCACAATTGGCCTGTTATTCACCGCTGACAACCAGTCGACGGGGCGCAACACGCCCGTCATCTAGAATTTCACCTAGCCCCAGAAACTCACCGGTCTCCAAAGCGACGCGCACCATACCATCACGGGGCGCATTTGGCACTAGCACCGGCTGCCCCTGACGGAGGTAAAAACCACTGGATTCGGGCAGCTTAAGCAAAGGCATATGCGCGACTGCCGTATCTGTGGGCTTAAAAAGAGCATCCATCGCAGCTAGATCCTGGCTCCCGTGAAGCGCCTCCAAAGCACCCACCGTTACACACTCTGCAAGAACAAATGGGCCAGCTTTCGTACGTCGTAAAGCGGTGACATGCCCTCCAACACCCAGTGCTTCGCCTAGATCCATAGCCAGGGAACGCACATAGGTGCCTTTAGTGCAGAGGACACGTACATCTACTTCGGCACGAGCGCCGGGTCGAAATGCTAAAACCTCGAGTGCCTTGATGGTCACCGGACGAGGTTGACGCTCTACCTCTATGCCCGCCCGAGCCAGCTTGTACAACGGCTGTCCATCACGCTTGATCGCTGAGTACATGGGTGGCAGCTGC
The DNA here is from genome assembly GCF_047617445.1 of Congregibacter sp. Lineage (GTDB taxonomy): Bacteria > Pseudomonadota > Gammaproteobacteria > Pseudomonadales > Halieaceae > Congregibacter. Next base: position 107 of record NZ_JBLGBE010000109.1, on the reverse strand, counting down.
TGTATGGGCCCGCGGAACGCCTCCAAAGCCTTTTCAATCTGCGCTAGATCCAAAGCCGACGCGTCAAACTCGTCCACAGTCTCGCCTTCGGAATCACCTGTCGCTGT
>NZ_JBLGBE010000108.1:0-9367 GCF_047617445.1 Congregibacter sp. | reverse complement strand
TCCCCTTAATGCCACGAGGATAACCACCGCCGTCCCAGCGTTCATGATGATTTCTAGCAATGTTAGCCGCAGCCTGCATCACAGGGTGGCTCGAATGAGACAGAATATCGTAGCCATTTTGCGCATGCTGCTTCATGACGGCGACTTCGTCGGGATCCAGTTTACCGGGTTTCAGCAAAACGCTCTCCGGGGTACCGATCTTTCCAACATCATGCAAAGGGGCCGCCAGTAGCATCAAGTTCTGACGCTCTTTCGTCCAGCCAAGCTCCTTGGCCATCAACTCCGCATACTCTCCGATTCTGCGAATGTGGTTGCCCGTCTCAGGGTCTTTGTACTCGGCCGCCACAGCAAGGCACTCAAGCGCCTCTCCATAGGCCTTTTCAAGGCTGCCAAGTAGCGTCTGTATTTGCAGTGTTTTCGCCTGAACGTCAGCCTCCATACCGGCTTTGTGATGACGGCTAGCGCGTTTTAAAAAAATTAATTCTTCGGCTCGCCGGACAACGTGAACCAAGTGGTTAAGATCAAGGGGCTTTTCAATAAAATCGAGAACGCCAAGCTTCAGAGCTTCAATGGCTTCCTTTGCCCCACCATGACCGGTCAAGATAATAAATTCCAGATCACGATCTTTACCTATTTCAAACTGGGCGGAATCGATCATTTCCAAACCTGATTTTCCGGGCATGAGGATGTCACTTACAACGATGGTAATTCCTGTATCGCGACGCAGAAGATTGAGCCCCTCCTCACCGTTTGACGCTTCTACACATTCGAAACCGTTATCTACTAGGCATTCAACAATTTCGTCACGATTTTCTTTTTCATCTTCAGCGATGAGAATTTTTGTCATCATAATTATTACTCCCTTGTCTTCAGCACGGAGGCGACTGTGTCTAACAGGTCATCAATATCCAACGGCTTTTTCAAAAAAGAATATGCTGCTATATCTACCCCGTTCCCTTCAACCCTAGGACTGGCGTGTCCTGACATTACGATAAACTTTATCTGTTGTCCCCACTTAGCTTCAACCGTCTTGATTAAGTCGGCGCCCGTTTTTCTCGGCATCTTTAAATCTGTGACGATAAGCACGATGCCCGCCGTAGTGCTGACTATTTCAACGGCAGCTTCGACGTCGCTAGCGCCAAAACACTCGTAACCTTCATCGGTTAACGCTTCTAACGCTTCTTCGAGAATAATTTCTTCATCATCAACAACAAGGATCTTGATTGAGATAGCCCTTCTCCTTCTAATAAGCAACCCTAACTAGCCATCGGCGAAGAGTTTGGTCTATCCGTGTTTGCGTTGGGCCAGTACACAGCCGGGCCGGTGAGCGATGGGCCAGAGCGACTTACCACATGGGACTGTAGCCTTGTATTAATGGTAGATCATCGCTTCAGAGATTCAAGGCCTTCGTACAGAAAGCGGTAAAGGAAAAATCTCGCTAGACCACATTGAGGCAGTAGCCGAGTTTACTGCGGGCAGTTATTAGGTCTCCCAAACCGGGATTGATCCTGGACTGTCAGAGAATCCTGAGCATCTTCTGGGCACTGTCTAGAAGAATCGATTGTGCTCTGCTGGATAGCTCTTTACTGTTTCGCGCTCTTTCCAGGATTGCGGAAAAGTCTTCTCGCGTTCACGCTACAGCCAGTTCGTTAAGGCCGTCACAAGCGGCATTATAACGGTCCAAGCATCTAAGCATTAGATTCTGAACGGCCGCCACTGTCGCGCAGTTCACTAAACCAAATAGTTCTTCTTGATCTTCGGACAATGAAGAAACAAGGCCGCGATCTTGCAAGCCTCCGTGATTGCCGCCCAGTTTCAACGACGTGTTCAAAATATTGAGTGAAGATTTCGCAGAGTAGTGATTGTCCCGAACATACTTCTTCCCGGCGTCTTTTGACCTCAATCTTCCTAGTCCAAACATGAATCGAAAGACTGCGCGATTAAAGTACCAGTCCGTTGATTGAATTCGCGAGGATCTATGTAAGTGGTCAATGATTTCGTCAGGAATAAACTCATTGAAATAGTAGAAGTCGGCTGTGGGACGACCTGCAAAGAACAGATACTTATTATCGTTTGAGTTGGCACGCTTTTTGGAGTTGTGGAAGGAACTCGCACACACGCCATTGCTAATGTCTGTGCCACCTCCTCGGGCAGCGGGCTTAATGTGATCGACCCAGTCGATCTCCCAAGTAGCGCATATGCCGCAGTCCAACACCCAGAGGCTCTTGCCAGAAAATGCACAGAGCGCACGATCTCGAGCAAAAATCCCCGCTTTTTATGAATCTGAGAACTCTTTCCTCACGAATTTTTTCTTCATGTATATCTTCCGACTGGCCGATCTTTGGGGGACTAAGTTGGCTGAGTGACCGATTTAACCAATGCAAGGCAGTGATGTGCCTAAGCTAGCGCTTCAATGACAGATTCATCAGTTGCGTCCATACACTCTAGCTCTGCGATCCAGTCATTAATTTTTTTGGGCGTATCGAATGGCCAACTTGGGGATCGATGATTAGACGGCGCAATTGCGGCCTCAGTCAAAGTGGTAAAGTTTTGTGTTGAATTGCATCGGAAATTGACTCGCTTATTGTACTAAACTCTGTCCAGATCGAAGTAAGACGCCTTATCGGGACGGGACGGGACAACCCAGGTGGCCTTCGATCCGGTGGAGTTCATTGCGCGATTGGCCGCCCTCGTGCCAAAACCGAGGGTCAATCTCACCCGCCACCACGGCGTTCTGGCACCGAATCACCGCTGGCGCAGGGAGGTCACCCCGGCCAAACGTGGCAAGGCACTTAAGATGGCCGCAAATGCGGGAGTACAGACACCGTCCGAGTGCCATGCTGCTAGAGCCTGCTCCGCTTTATCGGGCATGACCTAGGCGCAACGCCTAAAGCGGGTTTTCAATATTGACATGCCCCAGGGCACCTTGCCTCTTTTCCCTGGGAAGGAATCCAGTTCAACAGCATTCGATCAGCAAGGAAGCCACTGAAAAACTCTGGCTCGGCTCTCTGCGTTCTACAGTTCAGCAATGGACGGATGTGAATTGGACGATGACTGACGCCGGTAAGATTTCAGGGTCATAGACCGGCTGTTCGCGATCTTTTCAGGTCTGGTGACTCGTATCAATGAGGAGACCTGCTTACGATAGTCCTTTTATTTGTCCTATACTTCTTCATCGGCCGCGAGCTTGATTAACACAGCCGATGTTAAGAGGTAGCTTCCAACGGACGCTTGATAAGGCAATGCTCGCTCACCTTGGGCAGCTCCATTCGCGCGACCAGCCCCGTCGGTACATTCTGCAGCAATATCAAGCGACCGTCATGGCCCTCGACGACCGCTTTCACTATGGCCAGTCCCAAGCCGAACCCACCTTCTCCGCTGTCTCGCACATTGCTCAGGCGTTCAAACGGTTGCAGGGCGGCGCTGATTTTATCGCTCGGAATCCCGGGTCCGGAATCGATAACGACGATAGTAATCAGCGAATGCTTAGTCACTATCGCTACCTTTGCGCCGCCAGCATACTTGAGCGCGTTCTCCAGCAAGTTTGTGAGCGCGCGCACCAATGCGTGTGGCCTGCATCGAAAGTAAATACCTTGCGGGCAATCGAATTCAATAGCAGCGCCCTGCTCTTGAAAATCGGCGCAGACACTATCGACTAATTCACCGAGGTCGGTCTGCCGCATCGGCTCATTCCTCGACTCGCCTCTTAGATAATCCAGAGCTGATGTGGTTATTTTTTCGAGCTTGTCGATGCTAGCGATGTGATCCTCACGCAGTTGCTCATCCTCGATAAGCTCTGATTTCACGCGAAGCGCGGTCAACGGAGTACGGATATCGTGACTGATGGCGGCGAGTGTGCTCGAACGACGCTTCATTTCGTCCACCACATATCGCTGCATTTGGTTGAAGGACTGTATCGCTTGCCTAACATCAAGAGGTCCAGTCTCCTGCAGTTCGGTGAACTCCAGTTCTGACGCAAATGTACTGGCGGCACTAGCCAAACGTTTAAAGGGCTGAATAATACGCTGCACAAAAATGAGCGCGATCCCGCCGATAACAAGAAACGCGGTCAAGGAGCGAAGTAACCAATCGGTCATGTTGGGCGTTAGGTGCCATTCATGCTCGTGGACCTCGGCGAGTAGCCAGGTGTCTGGTGCGAGGCGCAGGCTGACAACTATTGCCGTTATCGGAAACGTCATTTCTTGCGGCGCGCATTTTTCATAGGCGAAGCTATTGGCATGGAGTGTCGCGTTGCTGACTCTCAAGTCAGCTGATTCAACGACCAGTCGCTCCGCAAGCGTGCGCGCGACAGCGGAGATTTCCCGTGCAGGCTTCGAACTTCCGTATGGCTTATCTGAAAGTGCATATCCGTCGTGACAGTGCGACACCCTTTCCAGGTAGGAGGGCACCTGTTTGATGGGGATACTTTGGATTATCGTTTGGATACGCTTAAGTCGGCGCCCAGTAAACTCCCCAGCCGCCGTGTCTATCACATCGTCGTACTCAAGGAATTCAAACGCGGCCATGGTGCCCAGTAGCAAAACAAACGAAATGCCCAGCACGGCCATCATTTGGCCCACAATATACTGCGGGAGAAAGCGTATTTTGGGCACTATTCTTTCCACTTACATTCCGCGCCAAACCGGTAACCGCCACCCCAATCCGTGACGATGATTTGCGGATTTTTAGGGTCCTTCTCCAGTTTGCGACGAAGTCTACTGACCTGATTATCCACACTACGATCGAAGAGCTGAGTTTCCCTGCCCCTAGTGATATCCAGCAGTTGCTCACGTGACAAGGTCAAACCCTCGTGCTCGATTAATGAGACGAGCAACATATGCTCCCCTGAGCTGAGTCGGACCGAAGCCCCATTGCTCCCGACGATTTCCTTGCGCGCAACATCAAATGTCCAGCCAGCAAACTCCACGATACCTCGGGTACTGGGTACTCTACGTGGCAGCATTTGGCTTCGTCGCAACACTGAGCGCGCGCGTGCTAAGAGCTCTCGTGGGTTAAAGGGCTTAGTCAAGTAGTCGTCTGCGCCCAACTCCAGCCCCACAATCCGATCTGTCTCCTCCGTGAGCGCTGTCAAAAGGATGATGGGTATCCGGTGAGTCTGCTGTAGGCGCCGGCATATCGACAGGCCATTCTCGCCCGGCATCATAATGTCTAGAACAATCAAGTCTGGCGTGGACGAATACAGCATCTGATCCAACTCTTTCCCGTTCCCAGCCAAAGTGCAGCGGACCCCGCATCGGGACAAATATCGGGCCAAGGACAGCCTGATGTCAGAGTCATCGTCTACGATCAGTATGTGCATTTTATGGTCTGTCATGAACTGTTCTAACTCACTGAACGATCGCGCATAGCCGATCTTATGTCGATATCACCATCCGCCTAGGGATTAATTTGTAACAGATTGTGTCTGCGCGCCTCTGCTGCCATGTTCTGATACAAATTTCAGTGCTCAACGGTACACCTTGACTCAGGATCCCCGATCTACTGCTTTCATAATCAGTCGATCTGGAGTGATCTATGGAGTACCCACGAATCGCTATGCTTGTCGCTACACTCTGTCTGTCTGGTGGATGGGCGCTCCAGGCGGCTGGACAAGAGTCGGTCCCCGTGACAGCAAGTCTGCAGAGTTATCCGCGCGCATACTTTTTGCCATTTACACCGCAAACTGCAAGAGAAATGCTTGATCGTCTACCAGGTTTTGTCTTCGACCCCGGTACGGACGTACGCGGCTTTGGCGCTACCGCCGGCAATGTGCTCATCGATGGCGCTCGGCCATCCTCGAAGTCTGGTGGTCTTGAGGAGGCACTGTCGCGTATCGGCGCCAACATCGTCGAGAGAATAGAGGTGATTCGCGGTTCTGCTGGGGCAAGAGAAGCCGCCGGTCAGGGTGTGGTTGCTAACATTGTTACACGGCGGATTGAATCGACACGCGTGGAACTAGCATTGGAGCGCGCCGCACACGGCAAGTACAACACCGCAATTGATCTAGTTTACGCCGCGGGTGGCACCGTCTGGAGCACCGAGTCTCAATTTAACGCTACCGTAAAAAATCGTCCTCTCAAGGGGATACGAAAGTCCTTAGATGCCAACGCGATCACTACCTTGGTAGTGGCTGAGAATAGCCCGAGTGAAACGGAAGACGTGGGCATTTCGTCACGCGTAAAAAGAGCATCCTCGTCAGGCATCCTCACGGTTAATGGACGCCTCTATTACTCACCATCCTCGGCTACTATCGAACGAATAGGCTTCGACGGAGAGGCGATATCTGGAGACCCTGATCAACGCCAAATCATTGGCGTGGAGCGTAAACGCTTTGATTCTGAGCTCGGTATTGATTGGACATATAGCTTGCGCGACGCGTGGGCATTGAAGCTAATTTCGCTGTCACGGTATGACGAGTTCGAATCGCAGTCTAGCAATGGAGTGGAGCGCCCACTTGGCACCGTCGTGGCCGGTTCACTGTTCAAAAGGGATGAAACAACGCTCGAATCCATACTGCGCGCTACCGTAGGACGTTCGGACGGGCGCAGACTGCGTCCTGAGTTTGGTTCCGAACTGACATACAATCGCTTAGATAGTCGCGTTGGATTCCAGTCTCAAGCCGGGTTTGGTGCCAGCATGCTTGACCTGCCAGTGACCACAGTAACAGTGGAGGAAATTCGCAGCGAAGTATTCGCCAACCTACGCTGGTTCTACTCAGACGAGCTAAGATTAGAGGCGGGGGTTGCCGCCGAGGGGTCAAGAATCTCAGTTAGTGGGGATGCCAATAACGCACAAGCGTTTTTTTTTGCAAAACCGTTTGCCACGCTGATCTACGATCTGCAGCCAGCGGTACAACTTCGAATAGACGGACGGCGAACGGTTGGTCAGCTCGATTTTAGTGACTTTGCAGCGTCGGCATCACTGGCCGATGATCGACAACTCGATGGAAACCCAGATCTAGGCCCCGATCAGACGACACGTTTATCAGCTTCGATTGACTTACGTTCAGATAACTTCGGAGCAGCGAACCTAGAAATTTTCCACGAGTGGCGAGAGGATGTTCTGGAGCAAGTTGTACTGCCCTCAGGAGGAGCGGGCCTGGGAAACGCAGGCTCTGCGCGGGTTTGGGGTTTGCGGTCTACTGCGTCTGTTGCGTTGTCCCCATGGATACCGAATGGGCGTCTTGAGCTTGATGCAACGTTGCTGGATGCGACCTTTGACGATCCGATAATTGCCGGTCAACGTTCAGTCTCTAGCATCGACGCGAGTGACATTCTGGTTGAATTCCGACAGGACCTACTCGACAAGAGAATGTCCTGGGGAGTCAGTTACCGCCCACCACTGCAGGGGCCGTTCTTCTTTGTTGATGAAATTAGCACCAATCGCGATGGACGGTATTGGGGGCTCTTCGCGGAAACTACTCGTTTTTTTGGACTTAAGATGCGATTGAATTTGGACGGTATTGGGAAGCAGAACTTCTCTCGCCGGCGCGAGTTCTTCCAGCCGGACAGGTCCGGAGTATTTCGCGGATCAGAGCTCATCAGCCGCAACCAAGGTATGTTTGTGAGATTGACGTTCTCAGGCCAGTTTTAAGTCTGCGAGCAGCGTTGTACGTTCGTCCGACCGAATGTCTATTGGCTATGCCGACGGCAAAGTCATCATGGTGAGAGAAGATAGCGCAGGCGGCACCACCGACGCTGTCAAAAAGGATTATCGCGGAACGATGGTGTAGCTTTGTCTCAGTTTGATTCTGCTGCAGCGGTAAAGTCGTGCTCAGAATTTGCAACGGCCGGCCTAAATATGCAACTGACACAAGTGCTACTCGAAGCTAGAAAGTCGACCAACACTTCAGCCAGTTCTGCGGCACTGACCGCTTCTTCAGGCCCGGGTACATTGGCAACCTCGAAGCCAAAGCGAGTTGCTCACATTGATGTTGCGCACCGGACTGCCAGCAAAGTTGGATAGACTCCCTGGGCGAGGTCAGCTCTCGCTTTAGCTCGCGGATATTCTGGTAGCTGACTGGCGTAATCAAACACCAGGTTAAACTGCTGCAGCACTTCATTGCCGGGGCAGCCGTTGCTGTCGCCCTAGCTCTCTCCACCGGCGCTGACATATTCCACGGGCAGTCGGTTGAGCTTGTAGCCCGCCAGGTCCAGCGACTCAGACATAGCTACCCGCCCGACAACCTCACCAGAAAGTCCCACACCCCCTGTTTCTGGATGGCGTATACGTCTATCGCGACAAACGGCCCCCTCGATTCCACCGCGTCAAAGCGCCGGATAAAAGTGCGCGGGAGGATCTGGCGCAGTTGATCAGTCAGCGTGCATGTCGCTGCCTCGAGCGCCAGGGCTTACTGGAGCAGGACGACGAAAGTACCTGGCTGGACCTCGCCCCCGCAGACGACACCGATGCCATGCCGCAAATTCTGGGCAGTTCCGTCTCCTACCGGATCGCGGTCGGCCCGCAACAGTGCCGCAAGGCTTTCATGATCCGCACCATCCGACCGCTGGACCGGCCTGATCCAGGGCTGGAGCGCGTGGCAAAGGCTAACGGCTTCTCCCTGCATGCCGGGGTGAGCTGTGAGGGCATCAAAAGGACAAGCGTGAGCGGCTGTGCCGGTACATTGCCAGGCCAGCGGTGGCGGTTCCCCGTCTTTCACTGAGCTCCACCGGCAAAGTTCTCTATACCCTGAAGACGCCTTATCGGGACGGGACAACCCAGGTGGCCTTCGATCCGGTGGATTTCATTGCGCGATTGGCCGCCCTCGTGCCAAAACCGAGGGTCAATCTCACCCGCTACCACGGCGTTCTGGCACCGAACCACCGCTGGCGCGGGGAGGTCACCCCGGCCAAACGTGGCAAGGCACTTAAGATGACCGCAAATGCAGGAGTACAGACACCGGCCGAGTGCCATGCTGCTAGAGCCTGCCCCGCTTTATCGGGCATGGCCTGGGCGCAACGCCTAAAGCGGGTTTTCAATATTGACATGCCCCAGGGCACCTTCTCTTTTTTCGCTGGAAAGGAATCCAGTTCAACAGCATTCAATCAGCAAGGAAGCCACTGAAAAAGTCTGGCTCGGCTCTCTGCGTTCTACAGTTCAGCAATGGACGGATGTGAATTGGACGATGACTGACGCCGGTAAGATTTCAGGGTCATAGACCGGCTGTTCGAGATCTTTTCAGCCTGGTGACTCGTATCCATGAGGAGGTCTGCTCACGATAGCCCTTTTATTTGTCCTGTACTTGGGCTTCAGCCTTGGCTCTTAGCTTTTCTTTTCAAACGCTTCTTTCAGCCCAGCAAACGGATTGTGCGTAGCCGCCTCCCGCCTTTTTTCACCGCCGCCGCCGTAGCGCACGAAATCCTCGAAT
>NZ_JBLGBE010000107.1:0-10363 GCF_047617445.1 Congregibacter sp. | reverse complement strand
CCATCTAGTGCGGCCCTAGCACAAAAGACCTGAACGGCTCTCGAAGCACGGCCAACTGCTGATAACATCACCATCCTCACGGAGTTAAGCAGAGCTCTGTTTGTCGATGTGGTCAAAGCTGGAGCAGCTCTGATAATGAACGAATCCCCAACCTGGTGGCAGGCGCTCACGACTGTCCCGCGTCTGAACCCCGAACAGTGGCAGACGCTCTCTCTGCCCGTGCGTTGGTTACTCGCCGTGCGGTCCTCGGTGCTGTTCATGACATTAATGTCAGCAGCCCTGGGTGGGCTCCTTGCCTGGCGCGATGGCCTGGGCGATCCAGGCCTTTGGCTGCTTTGTGTGCTTGGGCTCATGCTGGCCCACGCAACCAATAATCTTTTGAACGATCTCACAGATTCGAGCCGCGGCATTGATGCGGGCAACTACTACCGCAACCAATACGGTATCCATGTTCTCGAAGACGGCTTGATGAGTCGTAAACAGTTCTATGGCTATCTGGGATTAACCGGCGGCGCTGCGGTACTCATCGGCGTGTATCTGATACTCACCCGCGGTGGACTCACCTTACCGCTGATGCTCGCCGGCGCGTTCTTTGTGTTGTTTTACACCTGGCCCCTCAAATACATCGGTCTTGGGGAGCCCGCGGTGCTGCTGGTTTGGGGACCATTGTTGGTCGGTGGCAGCTATTACGTGAGCGCCGGCCAGTGGAGCACGTCGGCCGCGTGGCTGGGCCTGCTCTACGGGATAGGCCCCACGACCGTGTTGTTTGGTAAACACATCGACAAACTTGAAATGGATCGTGACAAGGGCGTCCGCACTTTGCCCGTGCTACTGAGTCAGCGGGGTGCCCGGCGCACGACGCAGATACTCCTGATATCTCAGTATTCTGGCTGCGCTGCGCTGGTACTCAGCGGCCGTGAACATTGGGTATTGGCTATCGTTTTTCTTAGCGTGCCGGCCCTGCTGCGCGTACTAAAGGCGCTGGAGCATAGCAAGCCCACCGAACGCCCGGATAGCTATCCAAAGCAAATTTGGCCGCTGTGGTTTTCCGCTCAAGCCTTTGCCCACACACGGCAGTTCAGCAGCCTGTTCATCATCGCACTCCTGGTGGCGACGTGGCTCTAACGCCAGGTCTTGTTGCGTCGGCGATACATTCACGGAACAATGCCTCGTGACTCGTTTTCGTCCCTCAGTAGCTGCCGCCATTGTCATTGCCAATATGATCGGGACAGGCGTATTCACTAGCCTGGGCTTCCAGCTAGTCGAAATCCAATCCGCACCCGTCTTATTGTCGCTCTGGGCCGTCGGTGGTCTTGCCGCCCTCTGTGGCGCATTGTCCTACGCTGAATTAGGTGCCGCCCTGCCCCGCTCTGGTGGCGAATACAATTTCCTCAGTGAGATCTACCACCCCAGTGCCGGCTTTATCTCAGGCTGGGTGTCGGCCACGGTCGGTTTTGCTGCTCCGACAGCTTTGGCGGCCATGACCTTTGGTAGTTATCTGTCCGCCGTCTTTCCACAGCTATCGGCGATCTGGCTGGCCACCGGACTGATTGTGGTATTAGCCTTTGCCCACAGCCGGAGTCACAAAAGCTCCGGTAGCACGCAGAGCCTTTTTACGATTCTCAAAATTCTGTTGATTATCGGCTTCGCGGGATTGGCATTGCTGTTTAACGACTCGGGCCAGCAGACGCGGTTCCTGCCCAGCGAGGGCGACGGGGCTTTGCTGTTCTCCGGCGCGTTTGCCGTGTCCCTAATCTATGTCAATTACGCCTATTCAGGCTGGAATGCCGCCACCTACATCACCGGCGAACTGGAAGAGCCCCAACGCTCCTTGCCCATCGTGTTGATCGCCAGCACCTCTCTGGTATGCCTGTCCTACTTATTGCTCAACTACGTCTTTCTGGCAGTAGCCCCCATGGACGCCATGGTCGGCAAAGTCGAGGTAGGCTACATAGCGGCAACCTACGCCTTCGGTGAGGCGGGAGCTACCATCATGGGCGTTTTACTGGCGTTACTCCTGGTATCCACAGTCAGTGCCATGATTCTGGCCGGGCCCCGGGTACTCCATCGTATCGGCGAGGATTTTCCGCTCTTTCGCATGCTTGGCAGGGTTAACAAAGACGGCGTACCGTCGACGGCGGTACTGGTACAAGCAGTGGTTGCTCTGGCTTTTCTGTGGTCATCATCCTTCGATCGAATTCTGGTGTTCTCGGGCGCCACCATGGCTTTAAACACTTTTTTCACCGTGCTGGGCGTCTTTGTCTTACGTTGGCGCCAACCGGACTTGATCCGGCCCTTTCGCATCTGGCTCTATCCATTGCCCCCGATTATCTTCTTGCTCATCACCGGCTGGACCTTGTTGTACATCGTCCTCCAGAGACCGATAGAAGCGATGATTTGCATGGGCATCGTCGTGTCAGGAGCTATCTTTTATATCGTCAGCCAACGCATTGGTGCAAGACTCGATCCAGAACCTGCTAGCAGTAAGGTTTAGTTTGCTAGCTTTTCTCAACGTGAACCGACTTAAAAAATAGAGACCTATAATGACTCGCAGCTTTTTAACTTTTGTCAGCCTCGTGTTCATCGGCTATGGCATAGCCTGCATCATCGATCCGGTACTTCCCGCACGGCTTGCAGGCTTGGACCTTCTCAACGGCGATGCCTACGCAGAGATGTCCGCAATGTACGGCGGCCTGCAAACCGGTGTTGGCATTTTTTGCCTGATCGCGGCCTGTAGACAGACGCTCCAGTCCAGCGCATTGCTCCTTCTGGTTCTGGGGGTCGGCCTCTTAGCGGCTAGTCGTGCTTTTGGCGCCCTGCGCAGTGATGAACTCCTCACCGCTTACACCTGGGGAGCGCTCGCATTTGAGACATTGGTCACGGCAACCGCAGCAGCTCTCCTCCCTCGCAAAGCCTGATGCGACTCAAAACGGCGCTGGCACTCCTTGCCCTGACACTGTGTACTGGGATTGCAGTCTTAACAGTCTCACTCAGAAGCGGCATGTCCCTCGGCTTTGCCACGCCCTATCTCGAGACACGAGCCAGTGAGCTTCTGGGGCGCCGTCTTTCCTTTAAGGACGCCCCGCGCATTCAAATTAAATCCGGATTGCACATTGCCGCGAGCAACGTAGCTCTGGCGAACGCTGACTGGGCCGGCAACGATGACATGCTCCAGCTACAATCGATCACAGCGCAGCTGGATCTTGCGACGCTATTTGAAGATCAGATAGTGCTTGAGACTTTGCTTATCGATGGACTACAGCTAAGGCTGCGAAAAAGTATCGATGGCCTCAGTAATCTGCCTCAGATTGCCAACGCGGAATCCGAGACCGAAGCCACGGATGAACAGCGGCCTCTCCCCGTCGTGATTAGACATATTCAAGTGGACAATGTGCTCATCGATCGAAAAAACGACGAGACCGGGCAGAGCGTAAGCTTGATTATTGATTCGCTAAGCCAAGCGGCCAACAGCAAAAATAGCCTGGTATACAAGGGCAATGGAAGCCTTCAGGGCCGGCCTTGGAATGTATCCATCGACGGAAGCGGTTTTGACAGTTTGCGATCCGGGCGGGACATGTCAGCAAACTTTAGCGGCGCTTTGGGCGATTTAAGGCTTGAGGGCGACTACCGTCTACCCAACATAAGGGAACTTCAAAATCTCACGCTCAATGCCCAACTCGATGGCCCAGTGCCTGATCGAATTTCTGCACTATCGCCCCTCCTGGAGCCCAATGAGCCGGCGCAAATTGTATTGCGTGTCAGCGACATAGACCCTGGCCTCCGCTTGGACTTAGCCGTCAAACTCACGCAACTCAATTTGCAGGTGAACGGAGATATCGACAACCCTCAGGGCAGTGACGGCCTCGACCTGGCTGTCCAGTTAAATGCGGCAAGTCTGCCTCGCTTGGCGCAGGCCCTGGGTCTGGGTGAAACGACTGATGTACCGCTGACACTCGACGGTCGACTGCTACGCAAGGATAAACATATAGAGCTTCGCGACGCTGTGCTTGTCGCCGGAGACCACCGTGTTCAAGCCAACATCGTGCTACCGGCGTTCCCGGGTACCGATGGCGCGACGGTAAACTTCAGCGCTGAGGGGCCCGACTTTGCCTTGTATCAAAGACTCTTTGGGCGCAGCGCGAATCTCGAAGTGCCCTATGTACTGATCGCTGAGGTAATCAGCGATGTTGCTGGTGGAGAGACCATAAAGGGCAATCTGCGGGTAGGCCAGCACAGGCTGCAAATTTCAGGACTACTCGATAACTTTCCAAGCTATGCGGGCAGTGATCTTACGCTTGATTTCGACAGCCCCAGTCTTCAGGCAATCACGGCCAACGCCGGGATAGAGTTACCAGCAGACACGCCTATCTCAATCACGGCCGCCGTCTCTGTATCAGACGACGCTGTGGTGAGCGTCAACTCGGCGGAGATTGTCGCCTTTGACTTTACAAGCGTTCTAAGCGGACGTTTCGACAGTTATCCTGATTTTGGCAACGCTCGTTTGCAATTTAGATCCCAAGGCGCATCGCTGGCCACCTTGGGACAGCGCTTTGGAATTCACAGCTTGGGTGATCTACCGCTAAGCTTGAGCACGGATATTCAGGGCAGTCCCAGAGAGATCGTTATTCGCAATCTTCGCTTGGACACGGGAGGCCTGCAGCTGCAGTCGGGTGCTGGCGCTCTTCGTTACGCCAAGGATACGATTACGAGCGACCTACGCCTTTCTATAACGCTAACAGACATTGACCAGCTGTTGGGCAACTACGCGCCGGCGTATTCGCCTGCAGGGACTTACCGCTTCGACCTCCTTCCGCAATTGTCGCCGGCCTTGTTCTCGATAGGTCTCGAAAACTTGTCGGGACCCGGTGTGAGTGGTGCTGCACGTCTCGAACTTGCAAGTAACTTCCAACTCAACGAAAAGACACTGCTGACGGCGGATCTGAACTTGGAGGATGTATCTCAACTACTACCCAGTATTAGTGGGTACACGCCGCCAAAAGAACGTCTCTTTTTACGCGTTGTCACACGCCCAGGAAAAGAAGCGACACAGATCGACGTTCAACTGCTTGATGCAGGCGGCGAACTGCTGGCTGCCGGCATTAGCTTGCCCGCTGATTTTAAACAGCAAGGCATCAGCTTGTCGGTAAAAGGTGCAGGCGATGACGTACGGAAGCTGGGCACCCATGCGAGCCTTCCAGAGCAGCAAATTCCCTATGTCGTTGATCTATCGGCTACGGCTCAGGGCGAAGATATTTCAGCGGAAGCTCATAAGGTTCAACTGGGCGACAACCATGTTTACGGTGCTGTTCACTGGGAGGGCGCAAACAAATCACTCACGGCGGACTTGCAAGTCCCCAGTGCAAATCTCCAAGCCTGGTTACCCAAAGGTAACGACGCTGATGCGAGCGCAGAGCCTGCGGCGACAGACGGTAGAAGTATCCCGGACAGGGTCCTCCCCCTGGCACTTCTGCATGACTATCGTATTGATCTGTCCCTCGAAACCGGCCCTCTTGGCCTGCTAGACCCAAAGTTCAAAACACAGTCGCTGATAGACGAATCCAGTGTGCGACTACAAAGTGGCGACGGCAAAGGACAGTTACACATCGAGAAAATAGTGGGCAGCCGCGGCTTGTACAAAGCGGATATATCCATCACCGATACTCAGGCCCCCGCCCACATTGAGACTGATCTCAAGGTCAGCGGCATGCCCTTTGGCATCGTAGCCGCAGGTACTAACTACGACAGTCTTCCAAAATATGATCTGACAGCTATCTTTGATGCAAAAGGCAATGATCTAAGAGCGCTCGCTGCTACGCTGCATGGCGAATTCTTAATGACCGGGAGCCCCGGGACACTCAAGAAAATGAAGCTCAGTGCCGCGACGGAGTCGTTTATCGCTCAGCTGTTTCAAACCTTGCTACCTATGCTCACATCTGGCAGCACCAATATGGAGGTTGAGTGCAGCGTGCTCGCCGCAAGAGCGACGGATGGCATGCTGACCCTTGATCCGGGATTTGTATTTCGCAGTGCGCAGCTTGATCTTTCTGCAGAGGGGAAGGTGAATCTTCGCAACGAAAAAATCGGCGTCCGCTTTACCAATCGAGCCCGCAAAGGCCTGGGGATTAGTGCCGCCAGTCTTATCAACCCCTACGTGGAAATAACCGGCACGCTCAGCAAGCCAACCTTAGGTTTGGACATTGCCAGCTCAGCCATCACCGGCGGCGCTGCGGTCGCCACGGGAGGAATCACCCTTCTTGCCAAACCCCTCTACGACCGATTCTTACAGAAGGGAAACCCTTGCGATGCCGCGCTCACGCGCTGGAAGGAAACCGCGAACTAGTTAGAGGGCCTGAAACTCCTTCTCAAAACGCTTGCCTGCCTTTTTCGACACGCCACCGAGCGTATCAATCGCATGACGCACGCGAGCTCGACTCATATCCGGACCCAGCAAGCTCATGGCGTCCACAACCGAGATTGATGCTCGACTACCCGAGACGGCAATAAACAGCGGCGCCAGAAAATCCCGGACCTTGATTTCGAGCTTATCCGCAAGTCCCTTGAGCGCGTCCCATACGGCATCGCGATCCCACTCTGACAGTCCCTCCAGCGTCCAAAGCGCAAATTGCAGCGTCTTCAGTAATTGCTCCGGCTCCATGCCCAGCTCATCAAACTGGGCGGCGTCCAAACTCAGCTCGCCAGATACCAAAAATGCCGCTTGCGGGGCAAAATCACTGAGTGTTTCCATACGCTGCTGCAGATGCGGCAACACAGCAGCGAGCTTATCGGCGTTATACGCCCAGGCAACCAGGCGCTGCGCTAACTGCTCCTGACTGAGATCCTCGCGAATCCACATGCCGTTGAGCCAGCGCAATTTCTCAATGTCAAAGATCGGGCCGCCAAGAGATACGCGCTGAATATCAAAAGAGGCCTGCATCTCTTCGAGACTGAACTTCTCCTGCTCATCGGGCATGGACCAGCCCATACGCCCCAGGTAGTTACACAACGCTTCGGGCAAAAAGCCCATGCGCTGGTAATACAAAATGCTCGTTGGATTCTTGCGCTTACTGAGCTTGGATTTGTCGGGATTGCGCAATAGCGGCAAGTGACAGAGCACTGGCATATCCCAAGCAAAGTATTCGTAGAGCAACTGATGCTTGGGGGCAGAGTTAATCCACTCCTCGCCACGAATCACATGCGTGATACCCATAAGATGATCGTCAACAACATTGGCCAGGTGATAGGTCGGCATACCATCGGACTTGAGCAGTATCTGCGCATCCACCATGCTCCAATCCAATTCAATCTCACCGCGAAGGAGGTCTTGGACACGACAAACACCGGGCCCCTCGGGAACAACCATGCGTATTACAAAGGGTTCACCGGCCGCAGCTCGGTTAGTCACTTCCTCTTCGGGCAGAATCAAGTCTGAGTGCTTAAGCGCCGTACTGTTGCCTTCTGCTCGGCGCGACTCACGCAGCTCGTTTAGCTCCTCGGGCCGCCGGTAACACACAAAAGCCTTGCCCGCATCGACCAACTGTTGTGCATAGGCGCCGTAGATCTCCATGCGCTCGCTTTGACGATAGGGGCCGTGCTCGCCGCCAATGTCCGGACCTTCATCCCAATCAAGGCCGAGCCAGCGTAGGGAATCGAGAATGGCCTGCTCCGACGATGCCGTGGAGCGCGCCTGATCCGTATCCTCAATCCGCAGTACAAACTGTCCACCGTGCGCCCGGGCAAAGCAGAGATTGAACAGTGCGATATAGGCTGTACCGACATGGGGGTCTCCCGTGGGAGAGGGGGCTACGCGAGTTCGAACGGTCATAACATTGTCTTAGGGCTAAGGAGGTGCGTGATTATAGAGCCTGGGCACAATAAACTCATGTTCACAATGTGGCTGTACAGCGCGGCCGTCCCTCAATACACTTCGCTGCAAATCCTCTAATAAAAAGCGCTCTAGCATGGAATTTGCGGGTCTTATAGGCAGTGTTGCCCTCCTCATCTGGCTGGCACTACGCGGTATAGATATCGTATTTGCCGCCTTAATCTGCGCCATGGTCGTCATCCTGACCAACGACCTCCCCCTCGCGAAAAGCCTGACGGAGTACTTTGCCACAGGCCCCCTGGGCGCATTTAGTTTCGCAGGCCGCTTTTATCTTCTATTTATCGCCGGTGCTGTGTTTGGGCGAATTATGGGGGAGAGCCACGCAGCTAGCAGCCTGGCTATGGCACTGATACGCCGACTTGGCGCTCATCGCGCACTGCTCATATGTACTATCTCCTGTGCGCTGCTCACCTACGGTGGGGTGGTCGTGTTTGTGGTCATTTTTGCAATCTATCCGCTGGGACTGAAACTTCTTCAGGAGTCCAACATCCCCAAACGTTTACTCCTGGGCGCGATCGCTTTGGGATCCGGCACTTTCACGCTGACCGCATTACCCGGCACGCCCTCCATTCATAACGTGATCTCAGCCAGCGCGCTGGGCACCGACCTGTTTGCCGCACCCTGGCTCGGACTCATCGGTGCCGTGCTGATGTTTAGCTTCGGAATGCTGTACCTCGAGCGCGAGCGCGTGAAAGCCGAAGCAGCGGGTGAAGGCTTTGTGCCCGGCCCAAGAGATGACATTGCCGCCGCAGGGGCCGAAGGTCCGCCTCTCCCCCCTTGGCCGCTAGCCCTGCTGCCACTGGTTTTTGTCATCGGCACCATACTCATGCCGCGGCTGCTCAAAGGCGTTGATCTTGGGAGTGGTGTGCCCGCGAGTATCCTTCAATTTGCCAGTGCGCAGCCCGTGCTCTGGCCAAGTATGGCTCTATTTGTTGGCAGCGCTATCGCTATCGCGCTGTTTCCCGCCGTGCGACGTCATGGGCTCAGCGTCGCCGGGCGAGGCACACAAGACGCGATCATGCCGTTGATCAACACTGCAGCGGTGATTGGTTTTGGCGGGGTTGTAACACAAACCTCAGGGTTCGCAGACTTCACTACACTGGTACTAAATTCTGATCTGCCGCCGCTGTTGTCCGCCTTTTTCTCCGTCAGCCTGGTATCGGCGATCACCGGTTCTGCGTCGGGTGGCCTGCAGATCTTTATGCAGTCCATGGCACCGGCTTACCTGGAGATGGGGATAGCGCCAGAAGTGCTGCACCGCGTCACCACCATGGCCAGCGGTGGCGTAGATTCACTGCCCCACTGCGGTGCCGTGGTCGCGATGCTCACGATCACACAGCTCACGCACCGACAGGCCTACAAGGACGTGGGAATCATCACCGTTGTGTTTCCCGTCTTGGCAACGCTTATCGTGATCGGATTGGTGGCGCTAGGGTTGTAGTGCCTCCAGGTATTAGTCGCTTCCGGGTATTAAGGACTCAGATTGCGCCGCAGCGTGGGCACCACCACCCCGGAAGCATCATGTAAGCTCAGCTCAACAACACCCGCCTTCCAGTCGATATCCAAAGAACCAAAGTTCGCTTCGCCATACAGATCGCCCAGGCGATGAGGGCCCCGCTCGGCAAGCGTTCCATAGCGGTTAGGGAAAGGTATAGGGTTGTTCAGTGATGACGAGGTGAACCCCAAAAGCGGTGTCATCAAACCAATGTCACGCTCATAAAAGCCCGCTACATGTCGGTCACCTGACAAGAATATAGCCGACGCATCCTCGTAAGCTCTGAGCATGCCAAATAGCCGCTCGCGCTCAAGTGGAAGCTGCGTCCATCCTTCCCAAGCGTTCTCAAAGAGTCTCTCTGACGACCGACGCCACGCGAAATCAGGCTATTGTGCCGCCGCCTGCCCACAACTCATGAGCATCGCCATGACCAGACCCAGGCTGCGCAGCAGCTCCGAAACGCCAGGGTTGCAAAATAGATGGGGCATACGCCGCCTAAGTAACCGTGGGTCGGGTAGCAAACCGCTCCTCCAAGTAACGTTCTTCAGCAATTATCACTGCTAGGGTATTTAGCGCGCTCTCGGCGTCTTTAAAACTGTTATATAAGGGCGCAAAACCAAAGCGCAGGATATCTGGCGCTCGAAAGTCGACAACAACGCCGGCCTCTATTAACGCCTGAGACAGGCCCCAAGCATGCTCATGAGCAACACTCACCTGACTCCCACGACGAGCAGCGTCCCGGGGTGTGAGACACGCAAGTGTCTGCAGAAGACCCCGAGACCCCAAGCCCTCCATAAAAAACTCGGTCAAAGCGATAGATTTGGCGCGTATTTGCTTGATGGTGGCTTTCTCGAAAACATCCAGCGCTGCGTTTAAGGCAACCATACTGATGATGGGAGGCGTGCCCGCCTGATAACGTTGGACGCCCTCCCCGGCATCGTACTGAGAAGAAAAAGCAAAGGGATCCTTATGTCCCAGCCACCCGG
>NZ_JBLGBE010000106.1:0-10408 GCF_047617445.1 Congregibacter sp. | reverse complement strand
ATGTTTTCTCTAGCCTCCTGACTTACACCCTCAACGCGATAGCGAAGCCCTTCGGCCTGCACATATTGAGAAGACAAGCCAAACAGAAAAACCATGACACATGCGGCACGCGAAATTGTAAACATCCGATGGACTCAACCTCGCCTGGCGCTGCCCCAGATGTTAAAGCCTGCAAAGCGCGGGGTACCCGGGAGATACATGCTTTCCTGATCGTCGCTGTGAAACCCCCCTTCTTGTAGCAGAGCCGGAATATCCCGGTTGAGATGACAACCACCTGCGATAGCACCCCAGAGACGGTTCAAGCGATTTTGCCACCGGCGCACGTCCTCATCAGGAGCTCGCCCATGCTCTGCATAATGCAAAATTCCCCCAGGACGCAAAACGCGAGCCATGCCCTCAAGCGCGGCCATGGGATCCGGAATCGTGCACAGGCTAAAGGTCATCACGATAGTATCTACGCTGCTCTCTGCCAGGGGGATCTGCTCTCCGGGTAAGCCAATAAACTCGATGGGGAACCCAATACCCTTTGCCCTAGACTGCGCAAGCTCCCAAGAAGCCTCTGATGGATCAAGTCCAATAAGTCTGTCCACCTTGTCAGGATCGTAGTACGGAAGATTAAGCCCAGTTCCTATACCGATCTCTAGCACCGTACCTGTAGCACGAGGAACAATTTTCTCTCGCTGCTTCATGATTGGCTTACTGCCGCAGGCGCAGTTGATAAAGTGCGGAAGTACGTGTCGATCGTAAAAACCCATAATCGCTGTCCAATATGCCGATGCTTGTTTGCTGGAAGACATTATAAGCGGCCCGAGCGCATAGTTGCGCAGCGCGGATCAGGTAATGACTGCAAGTGAATAGAGCCTCGACAGGGGCTCACGCTTGTAGGAGGATTCGTCCTCAGCTAAGAAGGCCCAGGCACAACATGAATCTTCACATTATTACGACCGGCGGCACCATCGACAAAATCTACTTCGATGCCAAGAGCGACTATCAGGTTGGTGACCCCGTTATTGGTGAACTGCTTGACAGTATGGGCGCTCAGTTTCCTTACACCGTTGAGTCAGCGATGCGCAAAGATAGCCTCGAGCTGACCGATGATGATCGAAAACTGATTCGGGAAAGTGCCGAACGCTGTACCGAGCAGCACGTACTCATAACCCATGGCACCGACGGGATGGTCCAGACTGGTCAGGCGTTAAAAGGCATAGAGGGAAAAACCATCGTGCTGACTGGCGCTTTGCAGCCAGCGGCTTTTAAGGGCTCGGATGCCATTTTCAATATTGGCTGCGCCCTGGGAGCCCTGCAAGCAGCCACTCCCGGCGTCTACATCACCATGAACGGCCAATTGTTTGGGATCGACAATGTGCGTAAAAATCTCGAAAGAAATCGATTCGAGGCGCTCGAGAACCACGGCAGTTAGGTTCGCCCTAGAGATTAAAGTGGTTTAGACCATCTTCATGCGTTACGCGCGCCTGACAACCTACATGGTTTTTCTCTATGAGCCTCTGCATTAGCTCAGAGTCCTTGGACAGGGCCACGCAGCGCCGGCCGTCAGCCAGTCGACCAAGAGCAATAGCTCGCTCGGGCTGCTCTGCGGAGTAACACACTGTATGTGCTTCGATGACAAAGCTACCCTCGCCTTCTTCAGCAAGGACTGGCGTAGTGAGCGCATCGATGCTCGCCTGCAGCGACTCATCGCTTTTTGGCTCCCAAGGATGTTCAGACGGCTCCCGTGCATAGACGCCCACAGAATGTTTGGTTAGGTAGCCTCCATTGGCCCACACCAACCCGGCCCCTCTATCAGTCTCACGGAGGCGGTCCACCATCGATGCAATTGCGTGCAAACTGTAGTTGTTACCAGGCCCGCCAAACAGGCTTAGGCCGCCGGTGACCGTCACGCCACGAGAATCGTCAAGCTCAAGGTCGAGAGCATCACACCCCGCCTGCACCGCCGAAGGAAAGCAGCTGTAAAGATCAAAGTGCGTAAGCGCCTCGACAGACAAACCACTTTGGGTCAGCGCCGCTTTGCAGGCAGCCTTTAGAGCGGGAGACTCCTGTAAGTTAGCGCGTTGGCTCAAGAACCACGAATCGTGTGCACTGGCCGCTCCCCGAAGATAAATCCATCGCTGAGGATCTACACCCAGTTCTCGTGCCTTGCCCACGGTGGTCAGCACTACCGCGGCGGCCTGATCAACCGCGATAATCGCGTTCATGACTTTCGTATAGGGATAGCTAATCATCCGATTGCCGCCGGCCGTGGATAGCACCTCCTGAGAAGATAACTGACGATTCTTCCACGCATAAGGGTTTTGCTCTGCGCAGCGACTCATACTGGAGAGCAGATCACCCAAAAGCGTTTGATGCTCCGCGTTTGAGAGTCCTTTTGCATGTGCTTGAGCAGACTCAAACAAGGGATAGGCGTTGATAGGCTCGTAGAGCCCATGTGCCTGCTCCGTCGCCGCGGTCATAAGCGGTGTTTCCCCGACCTGAATCGCTGTACTGTCCAAACCCGTACTCCAATCAGGGAATGGCTGCCCCGAGCGCACTGCGCCCAGGAATGATGCCAACAGTTCGACGCCACACAGCAGTACCACTTCTCCATCACCGTGCGTCAGGCGTCCGGAAAATTCATTCAGCAACTGCTGCGGAAGATTCCCACCTACGTCCGACGTGTACTGGATGGCATCAATACCCAATCGATCTGCCAATGCAGCCCCGGGGTTAATGGGCATCGCTTCTGCCAGACCCGGCACCTGGTTCATTAAGAACGGGATGTGAACAATGCCATCAATGGCCTGCATCACCCGCTCTGACCCCGTGTCCGACAGCGCCTTTGCTGCAACCGCTTGAAGCGCGTCGACCGGCGAGCGTTCAACATCGCGTTCGCGCCAGACGGCTTGTCCTACGCCGATAATGATCGGTTGCAGGTCATGATTCATCGCAGAAACTCCAGTGTTTTGAGGCGCGGTTTTATACCACAGCAGCACCGCAAACACAGTCTGGAGTTAGGGGTGGCACTGGCAGTAACATTCATCCCCATGCCAACTACTGAAACTATCTCTACTTTTCGCTTTCGGCGCCTGGTCCTGAGACATGCATCGTTCTTGATGCTGGCGCTTTCGCTAGCCGGGATGCTTTGCAGTCCTCTAGCGCAGGCCTTGGGGCGCTATGGGGCACGAAATTGCAGCTCAGCTTGCTCAGCCCTACCTTACTGAGGACTGTCAGCAACAACTCACAGCGCTGCTGGACGATGAATCTCTGGCAAGTGCCTCCACCTGGGCTGATCGAATGCGCAGTGACCCGTCGAACTTTTGGCAAAAAGAAGCGGGCCCCTATCATTACGTCACGGTGCCAAAGGGCCATGCCTACGAGGAAGTCGGGCCCACCCCCCCAGGGCGATGCAGCCAATGCACGTTGGGAATGGCCTGGATCGCGGGGGAAATCAAGTTATAGTCAAGATCACCGGCGAAATATCCAAGCAAAAGACAGCAATCCCCAGGTCTGGATTGCGGAGAGCGCCGCGTTACGCGAATCGCTTTACCCGGTACCTATTTCCATCGATGAAGCCTACATATGCCGAGAGCTTCCCCGCGGGGAAGAACGGCTGGCACTCGCG
Source organism: Congregibacter sp. (assembly GCF_047617445.1). Taxonomy (GTDB): domain Bacteria; phylum Pseudomonadota; class Gammaproteobacteria; order Pseudomonadales; family Halieaceae; genus Congregibacter. The sequence continues at coordinate 6,792 of NZ_JBLGBE010000106.1, read as the reverse complement.
GGGATTCGTACAGCGGCGTGGCTGAACGCCATCCTTGACGAAAAGGCCTCTCTCCCCCAACGACCTGCCGTAGCAGTTAAAGGTAGAAATCAGGAATAAACTCGGCTGGTGGCAAAACTTCTTCCGACGCTGAGCCTTTATTCGCCAAACAGTTCCTGCAGAAAATCACTGATCGCGACACTGGCTCTGGCGTCCGCTGCGGGACTATAAACCGTGCCGCTCGCCGAATCGTTGGCCTGAGGGTTAGTAAACGCGTGTTGCGTACCTCCGTAGGCGTGTACCTGCCAATCAGCGCCCGCCGCACTCAACTCCGTAGCCAAGGCAAGCATGCTCTGTGGATCAGCCATCGGATCGTCATATCCGTGTAAGCAAAGTACCTTAGCGCTAATCGCAATATCAGTGAGGTTTTGAGCAGGCATGAACAAGCCATGAATGGAAATGACACCGGCGATCTCGGTGCCCATACGCGCAAGATCCAGCGCACAAAGACCTCCAAAACAATATCCCATGGCCGCGCATCGATTAGCATCAACAGTTTTCAATGAATGCACCGCGGCCAGAGCCGCTGTCATACGTGTCTGAAGCTCCGCCCGGTTCTCCAGCAATGGCGTCATCAGCGCCGCATTCGCTTCTGGTGACGACCCGCGAATTCCCTTGCCATACATATCGATCGCCACGCCCACGTAGCCTTGCTGGGCTAAGCCACGAGCTTTGCTCTCTTCAAACTCAGTCCTACCGCCCCAGGCATGACCAACCATAATTCCGGGACGTGGTCCGGATCGGACATCGTCCCAGGCGACAAAAGCCTGATGTATAGAACCCGAGACTTCGTAGTCGACGTAAATTTCCTGAATTGCCATAAAACCCTATCCTGATAGTAAATTTATCTTCGCTTTGGTCTAACTATCAACCATCTGTAGAGGCAACGACACGTAGCATAGCCCGGCCGTCATGTCGCATAAGGCCGTGCAACTCGATACCGCTGTCCCCGTGGTATAGATCCAACAAGTAATCAAGCACATCTTCACTGATGCGCTGCCCCGGCACCAAAACCGGGATGCCCGGAGGATAAGGAACCACCTGATCTGCGCTGATTCTACCGATGAGAGCTTTGTTCACGCCGTGACTATCGTCACTTAGGGGGGCGTCCTCGCTAGGACCAAAGTAGGCCTCTCGTGGCCGGGTGACAATATCTCCGATCGTTGGGAGCACACTCGGAGCTTGCGAACGGATCGGTTTTTCGGGTATTTCCCTGGCCAGAGTTCTCAAGGCATTGAGTAAGCGCAACACCTTGCTTTGGGTGGTGCCCAGAGTAACCAGCACTGAAAGCGTGTTGTGAGTGATCTTCTCAACCTGGATTGAATGCTTTTTATACAGGGCTTTTTGCAGGTCCCGCGCTGTACATCCCGCACGACTCACATCAATAGTTAGTTTGGTAGGGTCCAGGCGCACAGCATCATCTTGCAAGGGATCCGGCAACATATCTGCGAGCTCAAGAACCCTAAAGCGACCCGTGTCCGCAATTCCACTGCGAAGCTCCCGGCCGTAAGCTATGCACCGGTCCAGTCGTGTAAAGCCTTCCATACTCATTTGTTTGCGTGCCACGTCCAAGCTGGCGATCAACCCGTATTGCGGACTCGTCGATGTATGCATATTTAAATGCTCACGAAACCGACTTTCATTGAACTGCGGATCGGCCACATGAATCATGCTCGCCTGAGAAAAGGCAGAGAGCATCTTGTGCGTGCTTTGGGTAACGTAGTCTGCACCGCTCTCCAGAGCACAGGGCCTCAGGTCTGGGTGAAAATAACCATGCGCATACCAGGCCTCATCCACTAGAACCTTCATCCCTGCGGCATGAGCCCTGGCGATAATTGGAGCAAGATCGTAATAGAACCCGTCGTAACTGCAGGAGGTGAGAACCAGTAAGCGCGCATCGGGATGAGCATCGATGGCGTCATAAATAGTCTTCTTGCTCACCGGCCCATACAGGCCAAAAGTCTCATTCACACTCGCAGGCAAGTAGATGGGGTCTACCCCAGACATGATTGCAGCGTGATGTACCGATTTGTGGCAGGCCTGATCAACCAACATTTTGCCCCTGTCACCCAGAACATGCTGAACGATCACTTTGTTCGCCATCGACGTGCCGTTGGTCACAAAGAAGGTATGTTTAGCCCCGAAGGCATCAGCGGCAAGGTCCTGTGCGGCATGAATGACGTGCGATGGATCCAGTAAGGAGTCCAGCTCCTGAACGGAAACCGACAGGTCAGCGTTAAAGACGTGCTCACCCATCATGCGATAAAAATCCGCAACCCAGGGACTCTCGCGCAAGCCATCCCCGCTGGAATGTCCCGGCGTGTGCCAGGCGTCACGAGCGCCTTCAACATACTCACGCAAGGTGTCAGCAAAGGGCGTACTGGCTCGTTTCGCAATTGCGCGGCGCAAACGTCGGAGCAAAATTTCGGCCCGCGTATCGTCACGATCAACCAGTTCAGCATTGTCGTCAGCGGGCGTCTGCCCCGACGGTACCGCAATAAAAACATCCACTTCGCTACGTACACTGCGCAGCTGAGAGACTGTCGTTTCGACGTCAGACAAACTGGCAGCGTCCAGCACGACGCACTGCAAAGCTCCGTCGAGCCGGGCCTGCTCGACCAACAAATCCGGAGAAGCAAGACCCGAAACTCTCAATTCACAGCACCGGTTCTCCTCTTCGCCGCGCGCTTCAAGTTCACTTAGGCGCTGACAGAGAGAGTCTCTCCAATCATTGTCGGCACTGACAACTATTGCGTGACATTGAGGCAAACTATATTCAGACACTGTCAGAACCTGCATCAGTGGATGTTGTATTGCTCTGGACGTATGCCTCGGGATCAAGCCGGCGCATCTCGGCTTCAATCCAGGTCTCCACCTGGGCCATCAAGGCCTCGGGGGCCCCCCCTGCTGCGGAAATAGGTTCGCCTATGGATACATCGATCGTTCCGGGGATAAAGGAGAACGACTTCCGAGGCCAGCACTGGCCCGAACTCACCGCAATGGGTATGAGCAACGCCTCGGTAGCGACCCCCAAACGGCTAGCGCCGCTTTTGTAATTACCCTGCCCCCCTCGCTCACTGCGCGTACCTTCTGGAAACATAATGATCCACCGGCCACGATCCATCAGTTTCTCACCGTACTGCGCCACTTTCTTCCAGGCCTCAGAATGCTTGCTACGATCAATAGGGACCATTTCAAGTCGAGCCATACACCAACCAAAAACCGGAATTCGCAAAAGCTCTTTCTTGAATACGTAGGCAAGGTTATGGGGCATCATGCTGGGAAAGAAGAACGTCTCCCAAGTAGATTGATGCTTAGAAACCAGAATCACTCGCCGCATATCGTCAGCCCCCGGCAGGTTCTCCTCGCCTATGAGCTGGTAATCCACTCGACCCACCCAGCGGGCCGCAACGACCACGCCGCGCAGCCAGGGCCTGGCAAACCAACGCCATAGCTTTTCTGAAGACAAAAACAATGAACAAACCAATAAGCCCAGCCCAACCGGAATAATGCTCACAACCATCCAGGCGAATACCAGCGCTGAGCGCAGCGCGTTCATGCCGCTTGCTCGGTACCGTCCGTGGACGACACGCTACTGAGAAATTCGGCAATGTTCGCGTAGGCTTCCTCCGCTTCGGCCAACTCTGGCGTAAACATTTGCCAGACGTGCACCATGTCCGGCCAGGTCTGCAGCAGTGCAGGCGATTCTGCCGCCTGCGCCTTGGCGACGTAGCGTCTTGCGTCATCCAGCAGCATTTCTGAGTCACTGGCCTGCACAAGAATCGGCGGCAAATCCGCAAGTGACCCACGCAACGGTGATATCCGAGGGTCTGTAGGGAGCATCCTGGATGTCGCCCAGGTGTACCAAAGCACCAATATTGATGGCACTTTTGCTAAGGCACCAAAAGCCGGCCCCAGCATCGCGTCGGTGGCGATGTTGCTGCGCAAGCTCGGTGCATCTAATACTGCGTCCGTCGCAGGTGAAAGTGCAATACCGGCATCGGCCTGGCGCAAGCCCTGGTCCCGAACCCAGGCAAGCAAAGAAAGCGTCAGGTTACCTCCAGCAGAATCTCCTGCAACGACCAGCGTTTGCGCGGGGGAGCGTCCATCGGGCCCGTTCTCCAAGATCCAGCGATAGGCTCGTCTGCAGTCCTCGATACCTTCAATACGCTTATGTTCGGGCATAAGCCGATAATCGAGCGTAAATACGGCCGCACCAGTGAGTCGCGCAAGCCTGTCAGTGATGGGACGATGACTTACGGGGCTACCGGCGATGAACGCGCCACCATGCAAATACAAAATACGCCGCCCGCTATCGAAATTCGGCGCAAGCACCCACTCGCCACGCAACTCCTGTGTGGAGAGCGTATGAAACTCACTCACATATTCTCGTTCAGCCCCCATCTTATCCATGAAAGCTCGCACTGCATGCACTCGCTGTCGCCCGCGACCGTGGGACCCTCCCCCAAACTCACTCAATGACGCAAGCACCGACTGCATAGCCTCGCTCGGAGCACGAGCGCTGTGTCGCGGTACAGGCTGGTCAAGATATGACAGGTTCTCACCCCGCAGGACCAGGTAAGAAAACATTACGAACGCCACAAGGGTGATAGCAATCCAAAACATACAGTTAACTCCGAGAGATTACGTAAGCAAGGATGATTATCCCAGATACAGGTAGGGCGGAACCACCAAATCAGGCGCTATAATGGCCCGTAAGCCAAATCAGGCGCGTCAGAATGCAAACTCTGGCGACTTAGGTACGACAAAGAGGCACTTGCTAGTCAATTACCCACCATGACTGAGACGGACGACAACAAAAGCAGTAAGCCCGCGCTGGCCACCAAAACCAAGGCGGCTATGCGTCAGGAGTTAGAGCAGGCAACCCAGAAGTTTTTACACGTGGGCGGCGAAGTTAACAACGTCCCCCGAGGAGCCACTGCCTGGACCTCCCGGCGAACGCACCCCGGTGCCCGAAGTGGTAGCCACAATAGAGGCTCGGCGAGAGTCACTCAAAGGGTCGCGTAAACCCCCTCGTAAGCAGGGTTTCAAGCGATCTCGAAAACAGGTCATTTACGATGATTTCGGCGAACCCCTACGCCATGTGTGGGTAGACGACTAGCGTCAACGTGGCTGTTTGAAGAGTACTCGAAGGTGAACTAAGCGGCGCCAGAATGCGTAGGTATCGCTGTATTTAGCAAGAGTTCGCTCGCACCATGATCAGCCTCCACCAAACTATCCGCGTCGCGCGACGCATCGAAGAATGTTTCGATTACGCAGCCGACTTTAGAACCTCTCCCGAATGGGACGCGACTGCTTTTAAGGCCAGAAAACTCAGCGACGGGCCTATCGGCATCGGGTCTCGCTTTGCCGTGCGTTGCCGCCTGCCCGTGGGATCCATCGAACTTCTCTACACCATTACCGAATTCGAGCCTGCCAAGCTAGTCACCTTACAGGCCGACAGCTGGCTTTTTTCCGCGGTGGACACCATCTCGTTTGCAGAAGAACAAGGCCTAACCCGGATCGATTATCGTGCGGACTTCAGCTATAAAATGCCCTTTTCCGCATTCGAAAACATACTCAAAAGTGGTATGCAAAGTATGGGTGACGTGGCACTACGAGGGCTTCAGCGCGCCCTTGAAGACAACAATGCCGCACCGAAAATCTCCCCGGGAAGCGCAACGGCAGACCGCTTGCTTTGGCCTGGCTTGGCTATGTTTAGCAAATGGGGCTACCGCCGAGGTCGCAAACACTGGCTCCCCATGAGCGCCTCAGTCAAAGGCAAACGAATAATCGTCACTGGGGCCAGTTCAGGCCTTGGGCTGGCTACTGCGCGGGAACTTGCCCAGCGCGGCGCCGAATTGATTCTAGTCATGCGAAATCCTGAGCGTGCCAAAGCAGTCGTCCAAGAGCTCAAGGCGGAAACCGGGAATCGTGCAATACGCCACGAACTAGCAGATCTGTCTCTCATGACAGACGTTGATGCCCTGGCCCAGCGACTACTGAAGGACGGCAAACCCATCGATGTACTGGTCAACAACGCCGGCGCTTTGTTCAACGACTGGAGCAAAACCAGTGAAGGCCTGGAGCAGAGCTTTGCTCTCCTCCTGCTCAGCCCTTGGCGTCTCACACAATCACTACACCCGCTTTTGAAAGCTGCGGGAAAGTCTCGCGTAATCAACGTTGTATCTGGAGGAATGTATTCGCAAAAGCTTTGCGTCGAACAACTGGAAGCGACCGCGGAAAACTATGCTGGGGCAACGGCGTATGCTCGCTGCAAACGAGCCTTGACTGTCGTGACTGAAGAGTGGGCGGACAGCTGGGAAAAAGACGGTATCGTCGTAAATGCGATGCATCCGGGCTGGGCTGATACGCCGGGCGTCGAAACCGCACTCCCTGCGTTTCATACCCTCACGCGTTTTATCCTCCGATCTCCACAAGAAGGGGCCGATACGATTATCTGGCTCTGCGCTGCATCCGAAGCCTCCAGCGTTAGTGGCAAACTCTTCCTCGATCGGGAGCCACGCACGACGCATTTACTATCGCGCACACGGGAAGACGCAGCTGAACGTGGGAAGCTCATGGCGTTTCTGGAACACTTTGAAATCGAAGCTGAAGTTTCTGCTTAAACGGCAGCCGGGAAAGCCTGAAGCTAACCGGCTGCGCTGCAGCTATTTTCCAAAGGCTATAAGCGCCAGCGTTCCATAGCCAACGAGTAGCGCGATTGCGATGAATCCGGCAGTTCTCCAGTTC
>NZ_JBLGBE010000105.1:0-10477 GCF_047617445.1 Congregibacter sp. | reverse complement strand
CGCTCTTCCGCTATCTTTTTTTCTGACAAGCTGCCATCCGGGGTCATCACCAGCGTAATACGGTGCTGATTCTCCAGCAGTAATTGTCGGGCCAGGTTGCGAATGTAATCGGGGTCCTGTAACTGCTCTCGCAAGAGCACGATCACGGGCTCTAGATCCATGGAGGGAATGGGGTCCGCGTAGTGTGTTGCCGGGCCCAGTGCCTGAAGAATCAGATTTAGGCCGAAGGGCATGCCATCGCCACTGATTTCTCGCTGATGGAGCTCAAGTTGATGAAGCACTGCCTCGAGTTGCTCCTGGGGAACACCGTCTGCGGCTATGCCTTCGATAACGCCAAGAACTAATTGTTCCACGGCCTCTTTATTTTCGGGATCGCTTCCTTCGATTCCGCAACAAAACACGAGTTCTCGCATAGAATCTTCGAGGCCGCACAGCGGAGAGGGCGCGGTACCCAGTTCTGTGGTCTCCAGTGCCTGCTGCAAAGGCGAAGCGCTGTTTTCCATAAGTACGCTGCACAGCAACTGCGCTTCCAGCAGATCTTTGAGTTCTGTACTATCCCCCAGCAGCCAGCCCATCACGATGTGCGTGTGACGTTCGCTGGAGCCATCTTCGTCAAAGGCATAGCTTTCCGTGACGCTCAGAGGCTTGGTGTAGCGCTGCTCAGGGTTAACCACGACTCGTTTGTCTAGACGCGGAAAGTGTCGCAAAGCTTGTTCGTGGAAAACCGCTTGATGTTCTGACGCAGAGATATCGCCAAAGGTCATGAACGTAGCGTTGCTAGGGTGGTAGTGGCTCTTGTAGAACTGTTGTAGTTGCTCGTAGCTAAGCTCAGGGATGTTCTCCGGCTCGCCCCCGGAGTTGTAATGATAGGTGCTGGTGGGAAACAAGTGATGGCAGAGGGTTTGCCACAAACGCGATGGCACGGAGCTCATTGCTCCTTTCATTTCGTTGAAGACAACGCCTTTATAGACAAGGTCACTATCGGTGTTGCCTGTCTCAGCAAACTCAACGCGATGGCCTTCCTGAGCAAAATCCAGGGGGTCCAGCTTGGAGAAAAAGACCGCGTCCAGATAGACGTCCAAGAGATTGCGGAAATCTTTTCGGTTCTGACTGGCGAAGGGATAAGCGGTCCAGTCGGAGCTGGTGAACGCATTCATAAAGGTATTCAGTGAGCGCCGGAGCATCATGAAGAATGGGTCACGAACGGGGTAACGCTCGCTGCCACACAATGCTGTGTGCTCAAGTACATGTGCCACTCCGGAACTATCCTCGGGCACGGTACGAAGGGCGACAAGGAATACGTTTTCGGGATTGTCCGTGGCCAAGTGATAGTGAACGGCCCCGGTATCGCGATGTTCGTAGTGTTCTATACGAATATTCAGGGCGTCTATTCGTTCTGAGCGCAGGGGTATAAAACTATCGTGGGCGACGGGTAGATTGGACGGACTGTTCATAGCGCTTCCGAAATCGATAAAGGACCCATTCTAACGTGAATCCGTCAGATTCATTGATCTGAGTATTGCGCAAGTGACGTCAGGGACTACGGGAGTGGGTGGAGTCGCAGCTTGTAGAGCCACGGCCAGCGTTTTCCAGTGACCCACAGGGCGTTGTTTTTTGCATCCCAGGCGATGCCATTGAGCACATCTGTCCCGGGCTCACGCTCAGCCGGGTCCAGAAGGCCCCGGAGGTCGACAATCGCCACCACGGCGCCATTTGCGGGGTCAATACGCACCAATTGATTTGCCTGCCAGACGTTTGCCCAAATCTCGCCATTAATCCATTCGAGTTCGTTCAGGCGAGGTAGCGGTCTTGATCCGAGCGTGACTTCGAGTGTTCGCAATAGGGCCATATTGTCCGGGTTTAGAAAGTACAAGCGGTGGCTGCCGTCGCTGTAGATCAATTCCGAGTCGTTGTGGGTGATACCCCAACCTTCAGTCGAGATTACGTGCGTCTTGAGTAACTTGAAATTATTGGCGTCATACTCGAACAATTGCCCGGCGCGCCAGGTTAGTTGATAGATTCGTTCACCTAGCCGGGTAACACCTTCCCCGAAGAGAGTTGGAGGAAGTTTAACTTCGCGAGACAGTCTCATTTCTGGAAATTGATATTCCTGCAGACGAGACTCACCGTAGTGACCCGTTCCCACGTACAGCGAATCACCGACAATCTGTAATCCCTGAATGAAGTTTTCCCGAGGCTGGGGAGCCCGGTCCAGTACCTCGTAACCATAGCGCTGTAGCTCCGCCCCAGCCGCGTGGGTCGTCCCCAGAGTTAAGAGCATAGTGACAATGACAGTGACTGGCGCAGTGCCTGCGATAAAAAATGGGCATACGTTCATGCGCTAGCGACCTTTTGCCTGGAGACGCCGCGCACTAGGCCCCGGATAAGGAATCGCGCTGGTGACAGTGCTCGCTGCAATTCTCGGCTGAGAGGGATCGGTTCACCAAAGATTTGAGCGGCAATGAGTTCGGCGCTCATCGCTGCGTAACTAAGGCCCCGGGACCCATGCGCGGTGCTTACAAACAGTCCGGGCTTGTAAGCGCCGTGCTCAGCAATAAGTTGGCTCGCATCCCACTGCAGCGGGCTATAAAGTCGCTTAAAGCGAGCCTCATCGGGGAGAGGACCTGCCAATGGCAAGTAGTCGGGCGATACGCAACGCAGCTCAGCGCGACCTTGCAGGACGCTTGGGTCGAGGGCCTGTAGGTGATCCTTCCAGGCCGGTAATGCCTGGATAAGTGCCTCAAGGTTCGCGCAATGCTCCTCAATGCGTATTTCTCGGCTATCGTCACCGGGTTTGAAGGTCGCGCCAATACAGTGCTGTCCGTTCACTGCTGGCGCGATGTAGCCGCGATGACAGAAGCTCGTCAGCAATGGCTGATCAATAGGCGCTGGTATCTGGGTTGTTTGTCCCCGCACTACGCGCAATGGAAGATCCTGCGTCTGGGGGATAGCTTTACTGTCGGGCCCTGTGGCCAGTATCAGCACCGGCGCGGCGCCCAGGACCGCGCCGCTCTCGTTGCGGATCTCCCAGTGGCCAACTGCGCTTTGACTGACCGTCAGCTCACCACAGTGGTCTTGAATCGTAATACCTTCTTGCCCCAATAAAGCCTTGCATACTGCTGGAGGCGATAGCCAGCCCGAACCGGGTTGCCATAGCCCGGCACTGTCATTCGGAACGCCCAGCAGCTTTTCAACAGTCTTTGCGTTGCAGGTTTTGGCGATCGCTTCCAGCCCCCGTAGTGCCGTTGCGAGTGTGGCTCCGTCACCGCGAGGCGTATCTGTTTGTACGCAGCCGTTCAGTGCTCCGTCGACGCCTTCGGTGAGGGTTCCGGCGCTGAACATTGTTTGATAAAGCTCTCGTGCATATAAAAAGGCAAGCAGCGAGAATTCACCCAGAATCGAGCGCTCGTGAGAGAGTCGGGTAAACAGTACGCCCTGAGGGTTACCAGAGCCCCCTCCCGCGACCGAGGCTTGGTCAAAAACAGTTACGGGCATTCCTCGGCGCGCCAGTGCGGCGGCGACATGTGCGCCAGCAAGGCCGGCGCCTACAATAAGCGCTGATTGCCTGCCCACGGTCTTGTGATTCGCATTGAGATCCCAGGGCGTCATGTGCGGCAGGGAGAGACGCGATTGGGGATGCGTGGGCAGTAGGCCATGAAGGCACTCGCGTTTTTTACCAAATCCCGGCCGTTTTACAATGGAAAAGCCAGCATCGGCCATGCTTCGGCGTACGGTTCCTGCGGCGCTGTAGGTTGCGAAAGTCGCGCCCGGTTTGCTTGCAGAAATCATGTGTGAATACAGTTCTGACGCCCACATAGACTCGTTTTTCCTAGGCGCGAACCCATCGAGATACCAGGCGTCCACCAAAGGTTGTTCCAACCCAGATAGCTCTGTGAGCGCGTCTTTTGCCTCCGCCCAGACTAAATCCAGAGTGACTCGTCCGTGATCGAGCACGCGACGATGTACGCCCGGTAGCGGCGGGGGGTAGACATTGATTAGCTCTTCGGCCAAACCACGCAGCTGTGGCCAGCGTTCCAGGGATCGCACTAGCGCTTCGCGGCTGAGGGGGTGGCGATCAACGCTCCAGAAGTGCAGGCGCGTGTTCGGGGCAGCAGAGCGATTAAAGCAATCCCAGCTCATTAGAAAGTTCAGCCCTGTGCCAAACCCAAGCTCGGCGATGGTGAACAAAGACTCATTGTGGCTGCCTAAACGTTGCTCCAGATCACTTCCGTCAAGGAATACATACTGGGTTTCGGCACTGCCATTCTCAGCGCTGAAATAGCAATCTCCGTAACGCTTGGAGCGTGGCTCACCGAGTTCTGTCCACTCAAGCTCTGCAAGCTCCATGGATCGCAGAGGACCCCGAGCCCGGATCACAGCGTTGGGCTTACGTCGGTGGAAGGCTCCCTCAGCCATTGTGGCGCGTCATCGCCCAACTGTGCCGCAGCACTAGCTGGCAAAGCATGTAGTCTCCAGTCTTCTCGTGGCGGGGCCACAAGCAACAGAAGGTGACGCCCTTTGCCCTCATCAAGGGAGCTCAGCTCGATCTCCCATTGAGCGTCTCCGACACCCAGAACGTTGCGCCCCTGGTCAAGTTCAGCGTGGCCGAAAAACTGGTATTTGCCGATGTGTGTGAGGCTATAGGTGCTGCTGCTTACCAATATTCCCCCTTGGCGAATGCGTATGGTTCCGAACATTGAGGCATCACTACGACGATCGGCTGTCTGAGGGTCATTTAGTCGCGCGGTGACATCAGCGAGCAGTAGCGATAGCTCGTCACCTCTGAGGCGTACTTTTTCCGCAGAGTAGGGAGCCTTTAGTGCGGCGGCCAAATCAGTCTCTCTGTACGCGGGATCCATCTCCAGTGAGGTGCCTAGTATTGGCGGCACGTCCACGAACTGTTCACTATCAGCGCCGTGATGTCGCTGCAGCAGCCCGCGAAGTCGATCGACGTCACTTTCGGGCGTGGTCGCACTATCGGCCTCTTGTGCGATGGCGAATGGCACACCGAGCAATAGCAGGCACAGCGCGGTTATCCGTAGCGCGGAACCAGCCACCTGAGTGAGCTCTGTGCTTGCGTTTGTCGTGGACACTGCGTCGCCCATTAGCGTCTAAAGTTACGAATCGAAAGCAGAGCATAGCAAACTGTGCGATCGGGCTCTTTTTTTGTCTGCAGGCATTTTAACGGCTGGCGGCTAGCAAGCCGAGAGACCAATCGGTAGACTTCGCGGGCTGTTAGTCATATCTGCGGAAGAGTCATGTCAGAAAACACCCAACGTAAGAGCTTACCGACCGACAAGTTCCTCACTGTCGCGGTTAACTTGATCCACAAAGCATTGATCGAGCCCAGTCGCACCGAGGCTAAAAGCCTGTATCGCGATCTTGAAGAACGAAAGACAGTTTCCCTGACGAACCTGCGTATGGAAGATGGCAGCATGGTCCGTTTTGACCTTAGTTTGAGTAGTGAGCATTATCAGGGCCGACTCAATTTCACAAGCTTTCGCGCGGGGTTGACGATGCTGCTGTCGAGTATCGCCGAGGCAATTAAAAAGCCTGAGTCCCTAAAAACGTTTGCCAGCGAGGCCAGCGATAACTCTGTGATGTTCGGTATCACCGCGCTTACCTCAGAAGAAGGCAAGCCGAGTGTACTGGTGTTGGGTGCAGATTCGGGACGCGGTGGTCCAAATGTAGAGCTACAGTTGATGTACCTCGATCCCTCGCAGTTCGAACAAACCGCGAAGCTTGAATCGGGTTCTGCCAGCGGCTAAAGGGCCTCAAGCCTGAGGCGTCGTAGCCGCTGTTTGGGGGGGTGCAATTACTTCGGCGCTGCCGCGCAGCAATTCGCGACCGTCCTCATGGCACACCTTACAATCTATGATTACGCGTCGCCGACGCTTCTTTTCGCGGACCGTGAGAAGAATGACCAAATGGTCGCCGGGGAGTGCCGGCTGTCGAAATTCAAGATCCTGGCGAAGGTAGACTGTTCCACGTCCGGGCAAAGAGTGAGCCAGTGCTGCGGAAATCCAGCTTGCCAGCAGCATTCCGTGGGCAATACGGTCCTTGAATCCCGCCGCGCGGGCAAAATCGGCGTCAGTATGCAGAGGGTTTTGATCACCACTGGCATCGGCAAATGCGTCTATGTCCTCAGCCAAAAGTTGGCGTTTGATCTCACACTGCTGTCCCTCGTGAAGTTCGTCATAGCTATAGCGGGTCTCAGTGCTCACTGTCGGGCCTCCTTGCTTAGTCTCGGGTCTGCGGTTTATCAATTTTGGGGAAGAGCAATCAATAGGACGATCCATAGAGTATCAAAATTACCTCCTGATCCAGGTTTTTGGCGAGGCTTGCCCGCGTGAGTGCCTCGGATACGCCTCAGGTGGTTCGAGAAATACCTGCGCTAAGCTATCCCGCCGATCTCCCGGTAGCCCAGCATCGCCAGGAGATTTCCGACGCACTCCGTGATCATCAGGTGGTCATTGTGGCGGGGGAAACGGGTTCCGGTAAGACCACACAGTTGCCCAAAATTTGCCTCGAGTTGGGACGGGGGCGTGTGCAGCGTATAGGTCACACTCAGCCGCGGCGTCTAGCAGCCCGTACTGTTGCTCAGCGTATCGCCGAAGAGGTAGGCCAGCCGCTGGGCGAGTTGGTGGGTTATCAAGTACGCTTCCAAGAGTACTTTGGGGAGCGCACGGCGGTTAAATTGATGACCGACGGTATTCTTTTAAGCGAGATGCAGCGCGACCGCGACTTGCGACAGTACGACACCCTGATCATCGATGAGGCTCATGAGCGTAGCCTGAATATTGATTTCATCCTGGGTTATCTAAAACGTCTGCTGCCGCGCCGCCCGGATCTTAAAGTCCTCATAACCAGCGCTACTATCGATCTAGAGCGCTTTTCCGAGCACTTCAATGGCGCGCCGGTCATTGAGGTTTCGGGGCGCAGTTTTCCTGTGACGACACATTACCTTCCCCGAGACAGTAGCGACGACGAGGATCTGTTACGTCAGGTCGCGTCTGTCGTCAAAGAGGTGCAGGCAGGGGTTCATGGGACCCCGGGTGACATGCTGGTGTTCTTGTCCGGCGAACGGGACATTCGCGATGTTGCAAGGCAACTTCGCGGCGCCGCAGGCTTGGATGTCCTGCCCTTGTACGCGCGCCTGAGTCAGGGAGAGCAGGCCCGGGTGTTTGGTCGGAGCAGTTCTCGGGGATTGCGCGTTGTTTTGTCTACGAATGTTGCCGAGACCTCTGTCACTGTGCCCGGAATTCGCTTTGTTATTGATCCGGGTGAGGCACGTATTAGTCGTTACTCCTATCGAACGCGAGTTCAGCGCCTACCCATTGAACCCGTATCTCGAGCGAGCGCCGACCAGCGACGGGGCCGCTGCGGGCGGGTGGGACCCGGGGTGTGTCTACGCTTGTATACCGAAGAAGACTTTCTCAATCGCCCTGAATTCACAGATCCAGAAATCAAACGCAGTAACCTCGCAGCCGTTGTGCTTCAGATGCTGCAGTTAGGTTTGGGGGATATTACGAAGTTCCCCTTTCTTGAGCCCCCGGACCATCGCCTCATACGTGATGGCTATCGGCTCCTCGACGAGTTGGGAGCCGTCAACCAGCGCGAGCAGTTGACACGTCTGGGACGACGAATGGCGGCTTTCCCCATCGATCCAGCTCTGTCTCGGATGGTATTGGCCGCACAGGAGTTTTCGGTGTTGCCGGAAATGCTGGTAATTGCCAGTGCTTTGTCGATACAAGATCCCCGGGAGCGACCCGCAGATCGCCAGGCACAGGCAGATCAGTCCCATGCCCGCTTTGCGGATTCTCGTTCGGACTTTATGAGCTTGTTGAATCTCTGGCGCTATTACGAAGAGCAGCGTCAGACCCTAAGCGAAAACAAACTGCGCAAGCTGTGCAAACGCGAGTATCTGTCCTGGCTTCGGATGCGTGAGTGGCGCGATGTACATCGTCAAATCAGCATTGCTTGTCGCAGTCAGGGGCTCAAGCCGGCGCTAGAGATGGCTGTCGAGAGCGACTATGCGGGGGTACATCGAGCCCTGCTTTGTGGGTTATTGGGCAACATTGCGCAACAAGATGAGCGCCGGGAATATTTGGCAACGCGCAATCGACGCCTGCAATTGTTCCCCGGGTCAGTGGTGTATCGCAAACCACCGAAGTGGTTGGTTGCCGGAGAAATTGTCGAGACACAGCGTGTCTACGCCAGAACCGCAGCCGCCATCGAGCCAGAATGGTTGATGCAGGTAAATCCGTCGCTACTCAAACACCAGTATTACGAGCCCCGGTGGCAGAGGGAGCAGGGCCGGGTTGTAGCCTGGCGGCGTACAAGCTTGTTTGGGCTCACGATCAGCGATCGAGTGGCCGTGCATTATGCGAAAACTGATCCCGAACTTTGCCGTGAGCTACTTATTCGTGAGGGCTTGATCGCTGGACGTTGGCCCAAGCCACCGGCATTTCTGAAGCACAACTTGCGACTCCAGCGTGAGGTTGAGGACCTGGAGTCTCGCGCTCGTCGCCGGGATCTGCTGGTCGATGAAGATACTTTGTATCGTTTCTACGACGAGTTGCTGCCAAGCCTTGCAACAAATACAACATCCTTAGTCGCTTGGGTAAAGGAAGACCCGTCACGGGGAGAAGCGCTGAAGCTGCGTAGGGAGCAGCTGCTCACCCGAGACCCCGGGGCGCTTACAGATGCCTTTCCTGATCGTTTGGAGTGGGAGGGGCAAAGTTATCGACTGACTTATCAGTTCTCGCCGGGCAAAGACGCGGATGGCGTTTCAATCACCGTCCCTGTTGCCCTACTTAACCGGCTGCCTCGATTTCGTTTGCAGTGGTTAGTGCCCGGTATTTTGCGAGAAAAATGCATTGCCTTGCTAAAGGGTTTGCCCAAACCCCTACGTAAACAGTTAGTACCGGTTCCGGATTGGGTGGATCGCGCTTTGCAATACATGGAGCCCGAGGATCGACCGCTGTCCGAGGCGCTGGGCAATGCACTAAGGCGCGCTGGTGGTCCGGTAACAGCCGGTGGCGACTGGCCAGATATTGCCTTGGATGATTACTACCGTATGAACCTGCGTGTGGTCGATGAAAAAGGGAAGCTTCTGGCCCAGGGTCGGGATGTGGATTCGCTGATCAACGATTTTCAGGAGGCGACTCGACGCCAACTAACCGCTCAGGATGGTAACTCGCCTGCACGCTCGGGTTTGTTGCTTTGGGATTTTCCGGTGTTGGATCGGGAGTATGGCTTTAAGCAGGCTGGCGTGGATATTCTGGCCTATCCGGCGCTCAAGGAGGCGGGAGACAGCGTTAGCATAGAGCTGTTTGACTACCCAGGCGAAGCGTTACTGGCGCAGCGCCGTGGGCTTGCGCGATTGCTCATGCTGTCAGCGAAGCCGCTGTTCCGTGACCTTCGCAAGCGGTTTCTTAAGGACAACTCGACGGCACTGTTATTCGCAGCGCTTGATGTGTCCCGAGAGGCTTTGCTCGATGAAGTCTTGCCGACCCTGGCGTTAAACGCTTCCGGTTTGCTCCTTGGTGATTGTCGCGAGAAAGCGCGATTCGAGGCAGGTGCTCAACATATGTCTCGCACGGCTGTGGGCCTTGGAAACGACTTTGAAGCGCAATTGAATAACACCCTGACCGCAATGGTGGATGCGATGCAACAGCTGCAACGCTACAAGGGACAATATGCGGAGGCAAAGGAGGACATTGCCGCGCAGCGGCAATTTCTTTTGAGTAGCGCTGGCTTGTTCGGACTCGCAAGTGATGACCTTAGACACTTTCCTCGCTATGCGAAGGCGATGGCGGTGAGGGCAGAGCGTCTTGCCGCCAACTACCGAAAGGACCAGGAGCACCAGGCAACCCTGGCGGCGCTGGAGGCTCCTATGCATAAACTCCTGCAAGAGATGCCTGGCGCGGCACAATTGTCATCTTCACTTTATGCCTTCCAATTCATGTTGCAGGAGCTGCGCGTGTCACTGTTTGCGCAGCATCTTGGCACCTCGCGTCCTGTGTCCGTAAAAAGGCTGAGCGCCCAGTGGGAGGTCGTGGACGTCTGGTACAAACGCAGCGCGGGTCGTACGCCGGAGTAATTGTGAATATTTCTCATTAATGCCCTGGTGCTGCTGAAACTTCGGCGCTCATGCCGAGTCTGAATCGAGACGTGGCCTATAACCCGTTCATCGTAAAGGGAGCTCGTTTCAACGCGAGGCTGCTGGCAATCCCGCTTTTTTGTTGGTATATAGCGCGAATGTGAAAGCGGCGTGGCGTTGATGGAATTAAGTCCGGGCTCTGCGCGTCTTATTTAAGAGGTACGTGATGGTGGTGATAGCTCGGTTGCTGAGCTGTCTCAGCGCCTTGCGACCGGTGAACGTGGGGGCAGCGGGCAGTGTCAGGGCACTGGCTGGACGCCGCTGAAGAATTTTAATGGGGCGGGCGTAATCGCTTCAGGCGGCTCCGTCGTA
>NZ_JBLGBE010000104.1:0-10606 GCF_047617445.1 Congregibacter sp. | reverse complement strand
TACACTTTGGCTAAGCGGTATGTGCCAAACGGGAGATCAAGATGACGGGAAGCCAGCAGCTTATATGCGCTGCTGCTCTGAGCTTTATGGCGTCAGTACTGCACGTGGCGGTGGTCTTTGGTGGACCACGTTGGTATCGATTGTTTGGAGCGGGAGAGGGTATGGCCGCTTTGGCTGAAAGAGGCAGTATTCAGCCGACATTAATCACCATGGGAATCGCTGCGGTGCTATTTGTGTGGGGGCTTTATGCCCTTTCGGGCGCTGAGGTTATTTTTAAGCTCCCGTTACTGAGATTCGCCCTTGTAATCATCACCTTGATTTACCTGCTTCGTGGTTTGGCCGGTTTTGTGCTGCCATTTGTAAGTGATCATCCGTCCATTGCCCAAAATTCAGTGACGTTTTGGATGGTCAGTTCCTTAATTTGTTGTGTGTTTGGTGTGTTCCACCTCTTTGGCACAATCAATAGTTGGGCGCAGTTGGCAGGCAAGGGAGCGTAACGAGGCTAGGTTGTTGCGTGAATGGTATGCAACTATTCGAGGTTCTGGGGTATCCCAGCGCAGCTGGCGCAGACAGAGACAACTCAGGCCATAATCCCCGCAGCGTTTACAGCTTATTAGGATCACTTTAGGATCACTGCTTCTGCCTGACTACAACGATAAATCATGAAGACAGCTTCGTTAGTTCTTTCAGCCTTACTTGCCTGCAGCGCGCCCATCGCAGCCGCCGAGACGTCGCTGCTCTTTATCGGCAATAGTTTTACCTTTGGCTGGGGGTCATCTGTGCGCTACTACCGATCTGATTCGGTAAGTGATTTAAACGGTGAGGGCACCGGCGGGGTTCCTGCGCTGTTCAAATCCTTTGCCGATCAGTCAGGTCTGAATTACCGAGTGTCGCTGGAAACAGTAGGCGGAAGCGACATCCAGTTCCACCTAGACAACAAGTTGCAGGTGATCACGAGCAAGCCTTGGGATCAGGTCGTGATGCATGGCTACAGCACTTTGGATCCGCAAAATCCCGGGAATCCCGATGCCTTGGTTGCTCAGGTGACGAAGATGGCGACTGTTCTGCGAGACAAGCAGCAAGACGTGAGGATTTACCTGACGGCCACCTGGCCCCGCGCGGATGAGGTGTACTTACCGGAGCGCCGTTGGAGTGGTCAAACTGTTCAGCGTATGGCGACCGATATTCGCAGGGGCTATGACCTTGCCGCCGCCAAGTCCGGAGCGCGGGCGGTCAACGGCGTCGGGGAGGCGTGGATTCGCGCGATGCAAAACGGCATTGCCGATTCCAATCCCTACGACGGTATTGAACTCAACAAAGTCGACCTGTGGACCTACGACCATTATCACGCCAGTAGTTATGGCTACTACCTAGAAGCGCTAGTGGTGTTTGGCAATCTCACGGGAGTTGACCCCCGCGCTCTGGGCGCCAATGAGTGCTCTGGCTTCGAGCTGGGTATGTCCCCAGGCCAAATACAAATGTTGCAGCAAGCGGCTTTTGATCAGTTGCTCAGCGACGGGCGTGTTAAGCCTCGAACACTCAAGCAAGATCAACCGCGCTTCGCGGGACCCTGTGCTAGGTCGATTGAGGGCTAGTGTAGTCGCCGATGTCATCCGCGAGGGTGGCACGTTTTCGGGTTCTGCTAGCCTGAATTACAATCTGATGTCTTTCGCCCATCTCCATTGGGAAATTATTCGCATAAGAGGGAACCCTACATGTTGTTAAACAAGTCATCCGCCACTTCTATGCTGTTGGGGGTATTGGCGGCGAGTGCCATCGCCCAGAGTACACACGCAGAACAACTGCTCTTGAGCGCGGACTATATGGTCGATACGGTCAGCGGGAAGTTGATCGCGGATCCTGCGGTCCTCATAACAGACGGTGTGATTGAGTCTGTGGGCACGCGCGGCAAGCTCAGTGCCGGTGATGGCGTCCAGGAGCTCTATCTGCAAGGTCAGACGCTGCTGCCGGGCTTTATGGATATGCACGTACACTTGGATTCCGCTATTCCCGGTGTCCCGTTTCTGGAAAGTCGGCTTCAGTCGGTGCCTCGAAAGACTGTTAACGCGGTAGCAAATGCTCGCACGACACTGATGGCCGGGTTTACATCGGTGCGGAATGTTGGCTCCTTAGCCTATTCAGCGATTGCGGTGCGCGATGCAATTAAAGAAGGCCAGATACCCGGTCCGAGAATTTGGGCTGCCGGTCACTCCATTGGCATTACTGGCGGTCATTGTGATGACAATTATTCGCCGCCTGAATCGCAAAAGAAAAGTGGTGGGGTTGCCGATGGTCCTTGGGCCGTTCGAGAAAAGGTGCGCGAAAACATTAAGTATGGTGCGGATGCTATTAAGTTTTGCGCCACCGGTGGTGTTTTTTCTCGCGGCACCAAAGTAGGCGAGATTCAGTACTCCTTGGAGGAGATGCAGGCGATTGTCGACGAGGGGCACTATCGCAATTTGGTGGTCGCGGCGCATGCGCATGGCACTGACGGTATCAAGACAGCAATTATTGCCGGCGTAGATAGTGTCGAACACGCCAGCATATTGGACGCCGAAGCGATTCAGTTGGCCTTAGAGCACGGTACCTATCTATCCATGGATATCTACAACACTGAGTACACCTTGGAGAACGGACGGGAGAATGGCGTTCCCGAAGAAAACTTGCGCAAGGACAAAGAGATTGGTCAGGTGCAAAGAGATAGCTTTAGCGCTGCAGTAAAAGCTGGCGTGAAGATGGTGTTCGGATCAGACGCCGCAATCTATCCCCATGGACTCAACGCGCGGCAGTTCTCGCGCATGGTCAAATACGGCATGACAGAAGCTCAAGCGTTGCAGGCCGCGACCGTAAATGCGGCGACCTTAATGAAGCGCGATGACTTGGGTGTTATTCGCAAGGGTAATCTTGCCGACATCGTCGCGGTATCGGGTAACCCTCTCGAAGACATTAGTGTCACCGAGTCTGTATCCTTCGTGATGAAGGGCGGCGTGGTTTACAAAGATATGTGAGGGGCTGTTGCTGGCTAATTTTTGTCGAGCAATCGAGAACGCCGTTTTGGCGCTCCCGATTGTTTCGTATTCCTTAGCGCACTTAGTCGACGGTTAAGGAAGCGTGATCGGCTCTAGGTGAACCGGGATAATGACCTTGGAGTTTGGCGAAACCTGTTTTGCCGTTTCAGCAAAGGGGAGGAGCTTTCGCTCCACGTTGTCCTTTTGGGAAAAGCTGTAGGGCAGACGAAAGTTATCCCAGTGCGTGGGTATCACGATGGCGGGGTATCCCGTTGATTGCAGTAAGCGACGGTCATAGTCGTAAAGACCCATACGTGAGCCATTAATCCCCGCAAGCAGAATATCGGGTTCCAATCCTTCGAATTCGCGCTCAATAAAGTTCATGGACCCCATGGTCAGTATGCTTCGGCCCCCGAGTCTGGCCAAAAAGCTCAGTGCTCCGCCTTCGATGAACTGCTCGATGCGAAGTGGCGCTTCTAAAACCGTGTCCCGATCGTAGCGTCTTGAGTCGTGGTAGTGCTTTTGGTCCAGGGCAGAGTGGAGTCCAGGCACGACGCGCACACTAAAATTGCCGAACTGATAGTCCTCACCACCCTGCACCGCATAGAGCTGTTCTTCGGGGACACCATAGGCCCGAAGAATCATCACCACGGTTTCTGTACCGATGACTTTGGCGCCAGTCTTCTTGGCGATATAGGGGACATCTCCTAGATGATCAAAGTGTCCGTGCTGGACCAAAATAAAGTCCGCCTCGGGAATCAATTGATCAATCAAGTCGGTATCAACAGGTGCGGGGTCTGTGCGGCTATAGCTGGGACGTTTGTCGTCCGGGTGAGCGGCGCCGCCATAGGGGATTCTAGATGGCCAAGGATCCAGAAGTACGATTGTTTCACCATCGGTCATGCGCCAGCCGGCCGCGCCAAAGTATGTCATCTCAAGGGGGGCATGGGCCTTGGTGACATCAGGAGCTGGTGACGCGCCAAGTGTTAGCGGGTGATTGTCGGCGGGGGGTTGTGCCAAGGTAGGGTAAGCGAGTGTTGCGGTCAGCGCGGTGGCGCTGAGCAGTCGAAGGATTCGGATCATTGGAACCTCTAACAAATACGGAACGATGGCTTTAGCTTTAGCTTCAGCTACACGTGACGTTCGCGCTGATTTCCAAAGAGCTTATCGCAATTCAGCGTGCTCAGGGTGTGCATTGGTCTTTTATCCCCGCGCAGCTGCTTCATATGTCAGGTGACATGTTTTAACCTGCGGGTCTATAGGTTGATTGTTTAGGAACAGCGCTGGTGAGTAATCGGAAGCAAGAAATTTTGCATACTGCCATCGAGATCGTTGCAGACGAGGGTTACGCAGGGCTCAGTATGCGTGCCCTGGCGCGAGCTAGCGGTATGAAGCTGGGCGCTTTGCAATACCATTTTCGGACCGCCGAAGCCATGCTTCGTGAACTGGTTGCTTACATAGCAGCGGAGTATGAGAAGGCTTTTGAAGCACTTCGAGTCGATGGTGAATCGCTGACAGTTCGCGACATCGCAATTTTTGTCCTTGATGATTCCGCGGGGGAGCCCCTGATGGGTGACAGACTTTGGCCACAGCTCTGGGCAATGCAGCAGGTCGAGCCACTGGTAGCGGATTTGGTAGACGATGTTTATGCAGGGTACCTAAGCGTGATGCAGCAAGCGCTCAAAGACGCAGGCAGTGATGCGTCGATAGCAGAAGCACTTTGCCTGATGTCATTGCTGGAGGGAGAAACTCTGTTTACCGGTAGGGGTAGGCGCTGGGCGAGCGAAAGACAGGCTGTTCGGGCTTCTGTGTTGGCGTTCATCGACGCGCGATACCCCAGTCAATAAGCAGGGGTTCAGTGGGTGCGATCACGTGTTGCTCTGTCGGCAGATTCCTTTACATGTCAGGTGACATGTACTAGTTTGTCGAAGCACACATAGCAGGTGGCGTAGCCTCATGAATGTAGAAAGCACATTCGACAACACTGTGAGCAAAGCGGGTTACTGGTCGGTAATCGTCGTTATTGGCACGGTGGTGTTGTCGATGTTTCTTCCCCTGGATGCGCCCGAGGGGCCATTTCCAGATCGGATGATGTGGTTTAGCTCGCATCTTGGCGTATTCATCACGGGTTGGGTTGTGCAGATGATTGCGATGCTCACACTCACCGGTGTTTTCGCCGCTACTGCCTGGCAGGTGCGCGGCTCTAACCCCTTGAGTGCTTTGATGGCCAGTACAGCCCTACTTATATCGCTTGTCGCTTTTATCATTCCCAAATTCATTGCCATTTGGTCCATACCCCAGATGGTGCTGGCATCGGCGACCGTGTCGGCCAATGTAGCGGTTGCCGAGCAGTTGTTTCAGTTGCTGAATCCCTCATTGCCCTATTCGTTGTTTACGTCATTCGATTATCTGGGATTCTGGATGTACGGAGTTTTCGGCCTACTGCTTGCCCCTGCACTGTTTAGACTGTCCTTAAGCGCAAAGATTGCGGCCGTCGCCCTAGGTCTGTTTGGATTGTTGTTTCATATACTGTTCGTGGCTGTGTTGACCGGCAAAGTACTGAGCGCTGACATCGGCCTGCTCTTTGAGTCCATAGGCCTGTTGTTGCTTGTTCCTGTAATTAGCATGGCCTTTTTCTTTCGCACCGCGATCAAGGATGCAAAAATCGCATGATTTAGCGAGGGTGTATTGGCGTAGAGATTAGCCTGAGTAAAAAAAACCAAAGAGGAGTTACACGATGAAGAAGATTTTAACTGGATTTGTTATTGCACTACTTTCGATGTCTGCCCTTGCAGATCACCATGGTGCTCACAACGCGGATCTCCGTGCCGCCATAGTGGCGTTTGATCATGCCTATGCCACTAACGATGTCGAAACCTACTTTGGCTTTTACGCCGACGATGCGACGGCATATTTCGGCGACGGCAGAGTGAACCTTGCCGAGTACCGAGAGATGTGGACTGGACTCATGGCAAGCGGTGGCGGTGTCGAACTGAACGAGATGTCAGACCTACAGCTACAAGTGATGGCAAGTGGAGATGTTGCTATAGCGACATCGTTCATCGACAACCGCACTAGATTGCCTGACGGAACAGTGTCTACCTCAAAGGCGTTTGAAACCGACGTTTGGCAAAAGATTGGGGATAACTGGAAGATCGTCAGCCTGCACTACAGTGATATATCGCCCCAATAGCCATGCTTAGTCTGCGCAACGGCCGGGCGTCGACAATTACAATTGCATGGCAGTGCCGGGGGGTACGCTAGTGAAGTACAAAATCACACGACGAGATTTTTTAAACGGCGTCGCTATCACCGCAGGAACCAGCCTGCTGACTCCCGATGATTTGTTTGCACAGTCTGTTCCCACTCCCACGTCTACTTACTATCCACCGACGCTTACCGGGATGCGAGGAAATCACCCCGGTTCATTTGACGTCATGCATGGTCTGGCCTGGAGTGGACAGAAGCTCGCGAAGCACCGCGAGCTCGATGAGCATTACGATATGGTGGTGGTGGGCGCGGGGGTCAGTGGTCTGGCGGCGGCCAGGTTCTACCAAAAGCGCTTGGGGCCCAAGGCGAGAATTCTGTTACTGGATAACCACGACGACTTTGGCGGTCATGCCAAGCGCAATGAGTTTAATGAAGCCGGCGTCATGCGTCTGGGTATCGGCGGCTCCGTCAATGTTGACAATCCCAGCGGCTACAGTGAAATCTCTAAAGGGCTGCTGGATGATTTGGGTGTAGACCTCGATGCTATGCGTAGCAATATGCAGGCACCTGAATTTCTGTCGACAGATGGCGACACTATGCTGGCAATGGCGGGTCCAGATGGACTGGTGAAGGTGCGCGGAAAGTGGACTCAGCTGATGCTCGGCATTGGCGATTACGAGTCTGCGGTGCGGACGCTTCCCTTACCCCTTAGTGAGCAAAGCCTACTGATCGAATTGATCGCCGGTGACCGCGACTATCTCCAGGACCTGTCCCTGGCTCAAAAATCCACCTATGTAGAGTCCACCAGCTATGCTGACTTCTTGACCGAAGAGGTGGGTCTGGCCCCAGCAACCATCTCGATCTTTTATCCGTTCCCCAAACTTATGTTCGGCCCCGCTGTCTCTAGAATGAGTATTTTGGAGGCCTTTTATCTGGGGAGCCCTGGCATAAGGAGTATGAGCTGGCTCGGTGACCTGGCGGCACAGCTTCTCGACAGCGCTGCGTCCGGCTATGAGTCGCTATACTTTCCAGACGGCAATGCCACCGTCGCCAGACTGCTGGTTCACAAACTCATCCCGGGGGTTGCTCCGAGTATCCAGGGCTTTGACGACATCGCCATAAGCCGTTTCGACTACGATGCTCTAGACCTTAAAAACAGCCCGGTGCGCCTGCGACTCAACAGTACCGTTGTCGGCGTGCGCGAAACCGCTGATGAAACGGTGTCCATTGACTATGTGCGTGACGGAGACGCCGT
The DNA here is from genome assembly GCF_047617445.1 of Congregibacter sp. Taxonomy (GTDB): domain Bacteria; phylum Pseudomonadota; class Gammaproteobacteria; order Pseudomonadales; family Halieaceae; genus Congregibacter. The sequence goes on along the minus strand of NZ_JBLGBE010000104.1, from coordinate 3,133 downwards.
GCGCGTTACCAGCGACCACTGTGTGCTTGCCTGCTACAACGCTGCGATTCCATACCTTTGCCCTGAGCTTCCCGAAAGCCAGAAAGAAGCGCTGAACTATGGGGTTAAAGTCCCACTGGTATGGACTAACGTGCTGATCGCCAACGGACAGGCCTTCTCAAAACTGGGTGTGGTTTACGTGGACTGTCCCGATGATGCCTATGTTGTAGTTACTGTTCCGCCGCTCACTACCACTGGCGGCAACCAACCACCGGCAGGACCCCAGGAGCCTATGGTTGTTTCCATGATGGGTGTGCCATCTATCGATCCAATCGACGGTGAAAGCAGCAGGGTCATGCTGCGCCGAGCGCGTCATCAGGTCTACGCGACAACCTTTGAGACCTACGAAAAAGAAGTACGTGATCAGCTGCAGGGTTTGCTGGGTGAGTACGGTTTTAACCATGAAACCGACATCAAGGCGATTACGGTCAATCGTTGGGCACATGGCTATTCCTACGAGTATATGCAACTGGAAGACCCAAAATGGGAAGCAGGGCAGGCGCCACATGAGATTGGCCGCGCACAGTTTGGCCGGATTTCCATTGCCAATTCTGACTCCGAAGCTCGCGCGTACTTGGATGCGGCTATCGACGCGGGGTGGCGAGCCGTTGCGGAGCAGGTGGCATAACTCGCATGGTTCTTAGTCCGCCATTTTTCTCAGCTGAGGCATTTCGCCCAACGCAAGTTCAGGGAAAGTCTGTTGGGTTTCTTTGTAGGATTCCAGCAGTAGTTTATAAACGTCATCAAGGCTCGGCTTAAGCGGTTTGAGATAAATAGAGCGTTTGTCCAAAAACCAATGCGCACGTCGTTTGAATTCGTCTTCATCGTCCACAGGCCATCGATGGCAGAACATTGCCATCTCGTCGGCAATGGTTACCAGCTCGATGAGTTTGCCATGGGCGTCTGCATTTTTCTTCAGCATTTGAGGGTTGAAAGAGATTCCCCCGTAAATGGGAATCAAGCAAATCGTCTACCGCGCGGCTTCCTGTGAGCATTATGGCCTGACGAATACTTAAGACGGCTCGACTCGGCATGAGCTTTGCTGCCATGGCAAATATCCGGATCGCGAGGCGGGGCTCAATCTGTGTGAGGGCGAGGATGCTCTCAATGTGTTCGTCCTCGTCGACTCCGGGTCGATCGAGGTTTCCATCGGCCGTTCAGCGTAGGCTGATAACCTGAACAAGCACACTGGGTCCGGTTGCGTATAGTCAGATTGCTTTTACTCGATTCTCGCTATTGATGATGATAATCCTTAGGGCTTGGATCACGCTCTGAGTATCATCAAGGTTGATCCGTTTTTTGCCGCTCGTGTGATTGTACTTGTGCAAAGGGAGTGTAAGAGCGCGTTAACGGAGACGCTTGCACTTGACCTGGCAATTCGCGCTCTAGGTAGACAAGGACTCGTAGCGCCCTTATTTGAGCACTCGCAGGCGTTCGCATTTGCACCAACCCAAGACGCGCAAAAACATCTGTGGCTGCATGCGACGCAGGTGACCACCCTGAGCGAGCAGCTCAGTTACTGGGTGAGTTGGACACTTGATGGTGAATGGGCTTATTTTGCAGGCTTGCTCCACGATCTTGAGCGTTGATTCGCGCTGCCAGTTGTTCTGCTAGACCGCTTGGGGCCCTGTTGGGGAGCAGGTTGTCGAGTTCGTAGGGGTCAGATTCCAAATCGTACAGCTCGTCCATGTCCTTGAGCTCACTGTATCGAATGTATTTATACCGTCCGGTACGCAGCGCTTGGTATCCCATGTTCTGAATACGCGGAAACACCTCGTCAGAATAATATTCGATGAGAAAGTCTTCCCGAATCTGCAGCGCAGAACCGTCAAGAAGGGGCGCCATAGAATAGCCATCGAGGTCATCAGGAATCTTAGCACCGCCAAGAGCCATCATTGTGGGTGCAATGTCTACGTTGCTCACCAGCGCATCCGGATGTGTTCCAGCACTGACTTTTTCCGGATAACGGATAATCAAAGGGATATGGATGCTGGGTTCGTAAGCTAGCCGTCGCTCCTGAGCGAGGCCAAACTCGCCGTAAAAGAAGCCCTGATCGCTGGTGACCACAAACACGGTGTCATCGAGCAGTTGTTTGGTTTCGAGAATATCGATAAGTCTGCCCAGCCCGCGATCAACAGCGCTAAGCATCCGCAGTCGATTCAGAATGATGTCGTCGGGCAAGCCTCCCTCAGGGCTCCGAGGATCACTGTAGTCCACCGGTCGCTCCAAGGCGGGTTTCCCTGCTGTGCTTGCTTGCCAGCTGGGACTACGGTTCAGGGGTTCGCCTGTATACAAATCCTCATCGCCGGCTGCTGGCGGAAATGTGCGGACATAGTTGGGATGGATTTCTGGATGGGAGGCTTTATGTGCGATGAAGGCGAGGAACGGCGTCTCGTCGGCCTCGTCGATGAACGATACTGCGTGATCAGTGAGGATATCCGTCATATAACCCGAGGCGTGACTTGTCACACCGTCGATGTTCATCTCGGGGTCTAGATAAACGCCCTGGCCGACAAAGCTGACCCAGCGATCGAAGCCTGGCCTGGGTGAATCGTCGGCGTGCCCCATATGCCACTTACCAAAAAAACCCGTGCGATAGCCTGAGTCCTGGAGCAGCTTCGGAAAGGTGACGATGCGATGACTTTGCTCGGCTCGTTCACCGTTATCGACGATACCGTTGCGATGCGGATACTGCCCGGTCATGAACACGGCGCGGCTGGGGGAGCACAGCGGTGCAGAGGTGAAGAACTGCCTAAATGAGGCACCTTCGTTGGCCAGTCGCTGAATATTCGGCAGCTCGATAAACGGGTGATCGATGATGTCGTCATAGCGCACGTCGTCCAACAGGACAAAGACGATATTGGGGCGGGACTCTGTGTCAGGGGCTTGTTGATCGCCGCAAGCGCTAAGCACGACAGCCGCGACCAGTAAGACTGGAGCTACGATTCGTTTTATTTTCATACTGTAACTCTAATGGCGTAGGCGCATTTAAATGCTCGTCTCCGCATTATCTAACAAATCGAATTATCTTTAACAAAGAATTTGGCTTTGACGTTCTTGCCATTTTTGTTGATGGCACAGTCCCTGACAAACG
>NZ_JBLGBE010000103.1:0-10776 GCF_047617445.1 Congregibacter sp. | reverse complement strand
AGACTTGTGATTCGTTGATAAAGTCGGGGATGTAGGGCAAGCCAGGCATGTATTTGAATGCCAAAGCGCCAGCGTTTGGCGGTGACCCCCTGGGTGAATTTATCCCGACGAAGATCGCGCAACAGGTCTGGTAGAGGTATGGACGCAGGACACACTTCTTCGCAGCGCCCGCAGGCGGTGCAGGCATCGGGGAGATCAGCGCTTTCTTCAAGTGATGTCAGCAGCGGCGTGAGCACTGACCCCATGGGGCCGGGATAGACCCAGCCGTAGGCATGCCCCCCCGCGTTCATATATACCGGGCAGTGATTAAGGCAGGCGCCACAGCGAATACACTGGAGCATCTCTGCATAGTCGCTTGCGAGAATTTCACTTCGATGGTTGTCCAGCAGTACGAAGTGAGTCTCCAGCGGCCCGTCGACGTCTCCAGGGCGCCGGGGTCCTGCATAGAAGCTGGTGTAGCAGCTCACAGCTTGGCCTGTGGTTGATCTCACCAGCAAGCGCAACATTGCCATGGCGTCTTCGGCCCGGGGGAGCACGCGATCCACGCTCGTGCAAACGATCAGCACGGGTGGCAGGTTTGCACAGAGGTCACCGTTACCTTCGTTGGTTACTAGCATCGAGTAACCATTTTCGGCGATGAGTGCGTTGCTACCAATAATTCCAACATCGGCCGCTAGGAACTCTTCACGCAAGACCTGGCGGGCCTCGGCGACCATTTCTGGCGCATCAGCGAGGTCTCGCTCTCCGAGATCATGGCGCTCAAGGAATAGCTCTCGAATCTCCGCCGGAGATTTGTGTAGGGCCGGTGCGACGATGTGACTCGGCGTGTCACCAGATTCCTGAATGATGTACTCACCCAAATCGGTTTCCCGTACCGCAAAGCCTGCGCTCTCCAGCGCGGCATTAAGTCCGGTCTCTTCGGTGATCATGGACTTGCCCTTGGCAATCCGCTGCGCTTCATGGCGTGTGCAAATGTCTAAAACAATGCCATTGAGTTCATCACCGTTGCGCGCAAAATGTACGGAGCTTCCGTTTTCCCGCGCGGCGCTAGAGAATGACTCGAGGTAGTGACCCAGGTGCGCCAGCGCGTGCTGCCGGATTGCTTTGACCTCACTACGCAGGGCATCAAACTCTTTGTTGCCACCAAAATCCTTGATCGCTTGCTCTCGTTGATTTGGCATGAGCAGGCCAAGAGCTTCGCGGGTGCGTGCTCGTTCGGAATCGGCAATGGCCGCTCCTGCGGCTTGCAAAAAGTCGCGGCTATGCTGTTCCATCAGGAAGTTTCGCTTTCTGCGATGGGGGGCGTTGCCTCGTCTCCGATCAGCACTTCGGCAATGTGTCGAAAATGGATATTTTTGCCTGTTCTTCGTGCCCTGCCAGCGAGGGCTAAAAGACAACCGAGGTCTCCTCCGACAAGAGTGTCAGCACCGGTGTCCTGGGCGTCCTGAAGCTTTTGGTCTGCCATGGCGCCCGATATTGCCGGCATTTTCGCGCAAAAAGTACCTCCAAAACCGCAGCAGACATCGGCCTGAGTCAATTCCTGTACCTCGATCCCGGCGCGGGCGAGAAGTGTTCGCGGCTGCTGGCGAATACCTAGTTCTCTCAAGCCTGCGCAGCTGTCGTGATAGGCGATTCTCGCCGGTAAATGTTGCTTTGCAGGTTGGTAGTTGCAGATATCCAGCAAAAAAGTACTGAGCTCATAGACGCGATTGGCAAAGCTGTTCGCGCGCGCCAGCCACTCGCCCTCCAGGAGCTTTGGATAGTGTTCTTTGAGCATGCCTGCGCAGGAGCCAGAGGGTAGTACGACGTAGTCGAAGTTTTCAAAGTTCTCTATGAGTTGCTGGGCGATACGCGCGGCGCCAGAAAAATCACCATTGTTGTACGAGGGCTGCCCGCAGCAGGTTTGCTGCGCAGGGACCGTAACCTCACAGCCGGCAAGCTGCAGTAACTCGAGGCTCGCTTGCGCTACGGAGGGTCGCATCAAATCAGCCAAACAGGTCACATACAAGGCGACCCGCAGGGGTTTCGACTGCGTGGGTACTGGCTTGTCTTGCGTATTATCCAAGGTTTCGCGAGGTGTCGCCGCTGCTCAATTAGACCAAGCAGTATAGCGCGCAATAGCTCTTATCCGATGATAACTAACAGACTGCTACTGAGTAGAAGCCCGGCTACAACAGCTACAACAGCGTTCATCCAAGGGTGGTGCGATAACCATAGAGCGCCGAGGATTTCGATACGATTGCTTTTGTGGATCGCTGTGTAGCGTTCCACAGCAATATTCGTGGTGTCCAGGTTGGGCAGCGCGGGGAGGGAGACGGGCAAGACGACGCCCGGGGCAAGAGCGATTGTCGCACTGCCGCGCAGGAGTGAGTGTTCTCCGTAAAAATAACGGCCATCGAAATCCACGGCGATGAAGTGCTTGTTCAATAACCCCAAATGACCTCCGCGGCCTCGACGCAGTTCGCTCCAGGCGTACAGACAAGCAAAAACCAAAGGCAGACAGGCTATTGCCGGCGGCCATCCTTTGAGACTGGCAAACAGTGCAAGAGCAAGCACCGAAAACAGCGAAAGGACGATACCCATCTGCGTCACCGCGCGGTCCTTGTGAGTCGAGGTCGGTAGCCAATGAATGCCCGCAGGCACGGGATCTAGCAGTGCACTGCGTTTTTGCGGCATGGCGGTGAGAGCGCGGTAGCTGGCCAGATACAGTAACGTTGCAGCGACGCAGAGCAGAATCAGGACCACGGGCAGTCCAATGCCGAGTTGGCGCATCATGCTGCGCTGCTTTGATATCTGTATCCAGCGCTCTCTCTCCTGAATGAGTAGTGATGACTCGAACGGTGTCTCGAGTAGGCCATCGCCGGCGACTCGCTGAATTATTACTTGTTTTGGGTCCGCAATGAGCAGCTTGTCACGCCAGCCTATGAGGAAGGGTTCATGGAGTTCCTGGGGCAGAGAGATACGCGTCGGGTTGCCCCACTGCTGATCGAGTTGAAAGAGTCCCGGAGCAGTTTCACTGCCCGCCATGAGTGCCCAGTAACTTGTCTCTCCCAGGGCAACATCGCGCAGTCGATCCTGACCTGCAGCAATCGCGGTCGGCGGCATAACGAGTAGTGCGTCCAGTTGCTGGCCGAAGTTTTGCTTATCGGGGCGATAGACGCCGAGCATGGGTCCATCGCCGGCGGGTATCAGAAGTAAACCGCCCGAGGACAGGATTCGTGGCTGTCCCCAGGGAAGCTGGACGGCGGCTGTATATTCTAATTCTCCAGCGCTGTTGCTGCGCCACAGTTGCCCAGCTTCGCCGAGCAAAAAAATGCTATCCCCCAGTAGGGAGCTTGCGATAGCGATAACGGGGCTATCTAGGGTTTCTAGACTGAAGGTGTAGCAGCTGGCTTCCTCGAGATTGCAGCGTTGAAGTCTCAGCTGCGCCTCGCCTATCGCTGCGTTTAACAGAATATCTCCATTCTCCATTGTCCAAAGTGGAGGAGAGAATCGATCAAAGCCAAGGTCGGCTGCGCTAATCCGGGCTCTGGGGAGTCCTGATCGTTCATGGAGTAAAAGTGCACCTTCTAACAACAACACTAACTCGTTGCCAGGGAGTGTCGTCCCCGCAAGAGCCCCCAGAGGCTCTTGTCCTGCGGGTGCCGCAGGAAAGCGTAGTGCTACCGCTAGCACCAGCGCACACAGTGCGAGCGCGGCCCCTGCGAATACAAAGGCGCGTATCTGCGTGGCCTCGCGAAGCTGCGTAGGATTGAGCGGCACAGCTGCAGGTCGCAGTGCAAACAGATTCGGTGCTTTCCCTCGGGGCAATGGATCGCTGGTTGCTTGCTTTGTCGCTGGCGCGTCGCGAATGACCGGTTGGCTGGACTGTGCTGTTGTGGGTTTGGGAGCGACTGTATTTAGAGGCGCCCTGGGTTTCGCTGCGACTGCCTGAGTCGAGCGCGAGGACTGACGCGGCCCCGAGGGCCTCGCTGGAGCAGGCGTTGGCGTGGCTTTGGCTGTGGGCGCAGACGTGGACGGATCCGCAGCTGAGAGCTCACATATCAGGCCAACACCGCGGAGCTGCCGATACAATCTCTGGGCGTCGCTTCGGGTGATGTTGCGGCGCAGCGGAACGGGTTTGCCACTGAAAAACACGGCAACGCCCGAAGTGTCCCGAAGCCCAAAGAACGCAGCCAAGGTGCGTTTTGCGCGCTCTTTGTCTGTACCGGGCAGTAACTGACCGGAGAAAATGAGATTGAAGCGCTGCTTATCACTATCGATCAATGCTGCATTCCCGCTGTGCGGCATTTCACTATTGAGCAGGGATCAGGCTGAACTGAAGCCCGGCATTGCTTTCCAGCCGGGGTATAAGTGCGGGTGCCAAAGCTGATGCTGGTGTCCACACGCCGCCACCGACGCTCGCCGTATCTTTTGCGAGGCACACGGCGGCTTCGCCGAGCATGCGTGATGTTGAGCCATAGCCCGGGTCGCGGTCGCCGCTGACCCGAGCACGAATTGATTTGCCGGGGTCCTCGGGATGTTCAGCGTGGAAGAATAGTTCGAAGAATCCGCGCTCCCGGGCATCGCGATCGGGTCCTTCGCCGGGTTTGGGTAGCCAGCGAGCGATCGCATTGCGCCCCAGCGTATTACTCGCAGTGAGCATGGCTGCACCCATTCCCACGCTGATTGCGAGCGCCTGCGCGCGACTGGCGCAGAGCTGGCTTTCGTCGTAATTGAAGTCTCGGCCCCAGGGAAAGTTCAGTAGCGCGTTACTGCGCCGTACCACGCGTTCGTTGATCAGTGCCATAACAAAGGGCGTCGTCCACTGCTCAAAACAGGGGTCAAATATCGGCGCATACTGGTCCTTCGCCTCGGGCCCTGGACCTTCCTGATCCGGATAGAGGCAATATTTATCCCGGAGCAAACTGCGCAGTGCCGGATCGCGCCCGGCGTCTTCGAGAACACCTAGCAGGCTTGCAACAGTGCCTCCACTGGCCGCGCCTCGCGTCTTACCAACACGTCCACGTACACGAGAGGCTATAACCCCGTGCTGATCCTGCATGGCTTGCTGCACAAACCAGTTACCCAAATCTGAGGGGATGGAATCAAATCCGCAGCAGTGCACTATGCGTGCGCCAGATTCTTGTGCGGTACGTTGATGTAGGCTAATCATGCGAGCAATCCAGGGAACCTCGCCAGTGAGGTCGCAGTAATCTGTTCCCTGTGCGACGCAGGCGGCAACCAAGTCACTGCCATGACGGGCGTAAGGCCCTACGGTACTGCAAACAACTTTGGTACTTGCCGCCAGCGTTTTTAGTGCTTCGGGATCGGTGCTATCTGCGGTGAGCAAGGTTAACGGGTTCTTGGGTTTCACTCCCTGGAGGGTTTGGCGTACGGACTCAAGTTTGGCAATATTTCTGCCCGCCAGCGCCCAGCGCAGCTCTCCGTCGCTGCCGTAGCGCTCAAGTAAGTACTCGGCGACTAACTGGCCGGTAAAGCCGGTAGCCCCAAACAGAACAATGTCGAATGTACGCTCTGTCATAGCGGATTCCTGCGCTTAGTGAATGCCATGCATCATGCGACGCAGTAGTGGCGACAGCAAGAGCATAAGAGCTCCGGCGCCCAGGCCTAACCAAAACAGACTGGTAAACAGGTCGCCATAGCTTGTCAGTGCTGCTGCCGTATCAGTGATGTTGCCGCCGCTGGTTTTCAGGGCCGCGATTTTTGCCAATTGCGCCGCGACGAACTCAGAGTAGGCGGTCGCTAAGAACCAGGAGCCCATCATGACACCGACTACGCTGGGGACCGCGAGTTTGGTGACGGCGGAAAGGCCCACGGGTGACAAACACAGTTCGCCGCAGGTATGTAACAAGTACGCCAGAGCCATCCAGTAGCCGCAGACGAGGCCAGCCTGGTCCGGGTTGGCAGCACCGATCATCAAGGCGCCAAAGCCCAGGCCCGCCTGAGCGATACCCAGTGCAAACTTTACCGGTGTTGAGGGCTCGAGCCCGCGACTACCGAGCACCGTCCACAGCCAGGCAAAAAAGGGTGCGAACATAAAAATAAACATGGACTTGAGAGCACCGTACTGTGAGGTGGTAAGCGTCAGTCCGAAGACTTCGCGATCCATAACCCGGTCCGCAAACAGCGTCATAGAGGCTGCGCTTTGTTCAAAGAGGGCCCAGAACACGACGGTGGACATAGTCAGTACGATAAGGACGATCATACGACTGCGCTCAACGGCGTTGCAGCGGGTCACGATAAACCAACTGAGTCCGGCCAAAACCACGAGTGAGGGTGTGTTCAGGAGAAGTCCCACGGCGGCATGGAGCTGCAGCATTTGCCAAACCACAGCGACCGCGAGCAGGGAGCTGGCGTAGATAGTGTGTTCTTTACTGAGTCCGATGGCCGTGCGCTCATTCAGCTTGCCGCCTTCCGGGGGCTCTGCCAGGCCGGCGAGGTAGCGCTGGCCGTAGATGAACGTTGCCAGTCCCAATAGCATACCGATGCCCGCGGCACCAAAGCCGTAGCTCCAGCCATAGGTCTCGCCAAGATAGCCACAGAGTAAGGTTGCGCTGAATGAGCCGAGGTTGATTCCCATATAGAAGATTGTGAAGCCTGAATCTCGACGAGGGTCATCCTTGCTGTAAAGCTTACCGACGATGGTTGAGATATTCGGTTTGAGAAAGCCCACGCCAATCACGATGAGAGCCAGCGATGCATAAAAAACCTGCAAAGCCTGACCGTCTCGCTGAATACTGTCTCCTATCATCCGCGCTTGTTCGCCTTCTACGGCCATTCCCAGGTGTCCGGCGACTAGCAGTAGGCCACCGAACATTACGGACTTTCGCATTCCGAGATAGCGGTCAGCCAGGAGTCCCCCGATGACGGGCATGGCGTAGACCAGTGCGGCGTAGCCCCCAAGGACTTCAAGCCCTTCAGCGTCAGTAAAGAGGTGGTACTTTGTGAGATACAGAAGCAATAGGTATTTCATGCCGTAAAAGGAGAAGCGCTCCCACATTTCTGTGGCAAAGCAGATCATCAGTCCCCGGGGATGACCAAAAAAGCCCGGGTCATTTCTCACAAGAGGAGCGTCTGCGACGGCAGTTGTCATTTAGTGCTCCTTAATTCCTATCGCTAGGCCGCTATCGGTGCAGCGTTGTCATCGCCGGCAATAGCCAGCCTTAACTGTTCGGGGTCCAGAATACGCTTGATCACCGCAAACATGGCTGCGGCTTGGGGGTAGTAGTGCCTCAAGTATCCCAGCCATTGTTTGATGGGATTGACCGCGAAGCGGGCATCGTAATTTTCGAGGGTGACCGCAAGGTACGTCAGGAGCAGTCCACGAATCTCGTCCCAGCTCAGGGCGCACTGCTCAAGACCCAAATCCGCTGCCCGAATGAGTCTGGGGAGGTCAGGCCTGCACAGTACACCGCGACCGAGCATCAGATCAGCTGTGCCGCTTCTTAGCCTTGCCAATTGCGCGTCACCAACACCCCATACTTCACCGTTTGCCACGAGCGGTAATCGCGTGACCGAGCGGGCCAGGGCGATTTGATCCCAGTAGGCTGGGGGGCGATAGCCATCCGCTCGCGTTCGGGCATGGATAACAAGTTCACTGGGCTTTGCGGCTTCGATACCAGCGACCACATCCAAAAACTTGTCACGGTCATTAAAGCCCAAACGAATTTTCACGCTCAGGGGGACCGATGCCGGGACCGCTCGTCGGGTGGCGTCGACAATGGCATGCACACGTTCTGGCTCGCGAAGGATGATGGAGCCGCCATCTGAACGATTGACGGTTTTTGCCGGGCAGCCAAAATTCAAGTCTATGCCCGCCGCGCCCAGCTCTGCGGCTCGAGCGGCGTTTTCAGCAACCAGGGTTGGATTGCCACCGAGAATTTGAAGATACACTGGGACGCCGGAGGATGTATGTCCGCCTTGGGCAAGCTCTGGGCAGATGCGATGAAATACCCGGGCCGGAAGTAGCTCTTGGCTCACGCGCATAAACTCCGTGACGCAGCGATCCACACCACCAAGCTGGGTCAGCAGCTCGCGCATAGTGTGATCGATAACGCCTTCCATCGGCGCTAGGAGAATTCGGGGTTGAGGTTCGAGAGTCACAGAGCCGCAGTATACGCAGAGTTGCAATCCGGCACAGCTATCGTGACCCGGAGCACCTGCCTCGTTTATCATAGGGATGTCTTTGGAGAATCTGATGAGCGCCAATCTGTTTTCGCAGGGTTTTGAACTGCTTGTTTATGGCATGGGCACGGTCATCGTGTTCCTGACGCTGTTGGTTTTTGCCACTCGGCTGATGTCGCTATTCATTCAGCGTTTCTTTCCCGAAGCCCCAATAGCTGTTTCGAAGCGTGTTGCGGAGCCTCCTCAGGCTTCTCTCACGCCGTCGCCAGAGCTGGTGGCGGCGATAGCCGCTGCGGTACATCAGCACCGTCATCGCCGCGTTGTTTCACCCGCACCTAATCTTGATCAAAGGAAAGCGCATGTCTGATCGACCTGGAAAACTAGGCATTACTGAACTGGTCCTGCGCGACGCGCATCAATCGCTGTTAGCTACGCGTATGCGCCTCGATGACATGCTGCCCATCGCCGCCGAACTCGATGAAGTGGGCTTTTGGTCCATGGAGTCCTGGGGAGGAGCGACCTTTGACGCCTGCATTCGTTATCTGGGAGAGGATCCCTGGGACCGTATCCGAGAAATCAAGAAAGCGATGCCAAAAACACCGCAGCAGATGTTGCTACGGGGCCAGAATCTCTTGGGCTATCGTCATTACGCAGATGATGTGGTTGAGAAGTTTGTCGAGCGTGCGGCCATCAACGGCGTAGATGTGTTTCGCGTTTTTGACGCGATGAATGACATGCGCAATATCGAGGTGGCACTCAAAGCGGTGAAAACGCAGGGCAAACACGCCCAGGGCACGATCGCTTATACCTTAAGTCCGGTACATGATATGGATGGATGGATTGATCAGGGGCGGCGTATCGAAGATATGGGCGCTGACTCCATTGCCATCAAGGATATGGCAGGCCTGTTGCGACCCTACGTGGGCTTCGAACTGGTGACGCGTCTGAAGGCGGCTTGCTCGGTTCCAATACATATGCAGTGCCACGCCACCACGGGACTCTCTACTGCGACCAACCTCAAGTGCATCGAGGCCGGCATCGATAACATAGATACCGCGGTGTCGAGTATGAGCATGACCTATGGTCATTCACCTACAGAGGCCTTGGTAGCTATTCTTGAAGGTACCGAGCGAGATACCGGTTTGGATCTGGTGGCGCTAGAGCGCATCGCCGGCTATTTTCGGGAGGTGCGTAAGAAGTACGCGAAGTTCGAGGGTTCATTACGCGGAGTGGATTCACGCATTCTCGTTGCTCAGGTTCCCGGCGGCATGCTCACCAACATGGAGAACCAGTTGCGCGAGCAAAATGCCGAGGACCGACTCGCTGAGGTGCTTGAAGAAATTCCGGCGGTTCGCGAGGATCTGGGTTTTATTCCTTTGGTCACACCGACCTCACAAATTGTGGGCTCCCAAGCCGTTCTCAACGTGATTACCGGGGAGCGTTACAAATCAATTTCTCGAGAAACAGCCGGTGTATTAAAGGGTGAATATGGCGTTACGCCAGCACCGGTAAACGCCGCCTTACAGCTACGGGTACTTGAAGGGGGCGAGCCGATTACCTGCCGCCCTGCAGATTTACTGGCCCCTGAGATGCTGGCGCTGCAGTCCGAGCTGGAGTCCTTGGCGAAAGAAAAAGGCATTCGCCTCGCTCCGGGGGAGGGGGTGGTTGATGACGCCCTGACCTACGCATTATTTCCCCAGGTTGGGCTGCGCTTTCTCGACAAGCGTGGCGATGCCAGTGCCTTTGAGCCTGCGCCGGGCACCGAAGCCGCGGTTGACGTTACACCGGCGGTGGCGGCAGCGCCCAGCGCGCCAGCTGCGGGAGGCTCCGGGGTGTATACCGTGTCCGTTCATGGGCAGCGCTTTGTTGTGGAGGTTGCCGACGGCGGTGATGTGAGCAACATTCAGCCGGCGGCCAGCACGTCGGCGGTTGCTCTACCCGCCGCCGTACCGAGCAATGCTGAGCCCGTTAATGCGCCCCTGGCGGGTAACATTGTTAGTCTGGCTGTTGCCGTGGGAGACGCGGTGGAGGCGGGCGATGTTGTGGTGATCCTCGAAGCCATGAAAATGGAGACAGAAGTCCGCGCGCCAAAATCCGGGGTGGTCAGTCAGCTTATCGTGTCCGCGGGTGATTCCGTTGCGGTGGGTGATGCTCTGCTGGAGCTGGACACGCACTGATGGATCGCGTTGCCCAGCTGTGGGCCGCGTCAGGTCTGGCGCAGATGGATATTGGCTCGGCGGTGATGCTAGGTATCGCGCTCTTGTTGTTGTACTTGGCTATTCATCGTCGTTTTTAGCCGTTATTTCTGGTGCCCATCGGATTTGGCGGCCTGCTGGCAAACATACCCGGCGCGGGTCTGGCGTATTCGGCTCTGGACAAGGCGCTGCATGGTGCAAACAGCGAGCTGATTCTGGCGTTGTCAGCGTTGCTCTCCACCTCGGCTGATCCTGCGAGTATTGGTGCGGCCTTGGAACTGGCGCCCCAGGCTCTGCAGTGGGAGGCGCTACAGCTGGCCCGGGATGCGGGTCTCAGCGATGGAATGCTGTATAGCTTCTATAGCGTGGCTATCGGCAGTGGCGTTGCCCCTTTGGTGATTTTTATGGGCGTTGGGGCCATGACCGACTTTGGCCCGCTGCTGGCAAACCCCCG
>NZ_JBLGBE010000102.1:0-10861 GCF_047617445.1 Congregibacter sp. | reverse complement strand
ATAGCACGCGATGCTGCTTGGATTGGCGTGAGCCTAGCCTATACTCCAAGTATGAAAAGAATGCTGTTCTTTGCTCTTTTACTGTCTCCTTCGCTGTTGGCACAGACCGTCTACAAAACAGTCGAGGGTGGTGTCACCACCTATAGTGATAGTCCTCCAGACACAGGGACCGCCGAGGTTTTGATCATTGACGTGGCGCCGATCGCAGAGGATGCCTTGCTGGAAGAGCGTCTTGCCGCAATGCGTGACACAACCGATCGCATGGCCGCGGATCGCCGTGAGCGTGAGAAGCGCCGGGCTGAACTTAGAGAAATTCAGCAGACAGCTGCTGCGCCAGCTCTTGATACAGAGCCTGCGAGCAGCACAATCACGACGAACTGGGAGAGCGATTACCTGCCCCGGTACGTTCGTCCGATTCGGCCACGTCCACCGATTCGCCCTGGTCTACCCGGCCGGCCTCAGCCATTGCCTCAGATAGAAAGTGTTCCTGGCTGGTCCGTATTGGAGCCAGGCAATTCGCAGCTCATGCGCCCCGTGGTGTCATCGAGACGGTAGTAGCTTTAAGCCTCAGTCACCCCGCTGTGGGGTGTACCAGATAGGCGAACTGTAGGCGCGCTCCTGAGTGATCAGAGTGACACCTTCGGGCGCTTCCACACCAAAACGTATCGCGTCGTAAGCCGTCCAGCGCGGTGTCGGTATTTCCAATACCCGCAGGTAATAAAATGCGGCTTCGGACGCCTCAAAGTCAGGGTCACTCCACACGGTGACAAGTTCTGAAGCCCCAATGCTATTGCTCCAGGTTGGTACGCTCAGGTCCACGGTACTGCCGACAGCGGGCAAATTACCCGCAGCGTCCGTCTCGCGATCATCTGACCATGCGACATTGTAGATCTGCTCTTTGGCTTCGCCATCTGCTGTTACCCAGCCCTTGACCAACTGAACGCGATCCAGGTTCGCGCCCCTGGGGTCGCGCAGTGCAGAGATCAGAAAGCGCGGTGCTTCTGATTGTGCTGAGGGTAATTCGCTCCCCATGGGAACACCTAGCGCGTAGCCTCTTCTGGCCAGATCTGGACTGCCAGCGTCGCTGGTCTCAAAGGACCAACCACCGAAGAACCGCAGAGCAATCCGCGGTCCGGTGGTGGCATAGGTTTCTCGACGCTCCATGGCATCAAAAATGGCGGATCGCGAGTTCTCCTCTGCCCAGACGGCGGTTACTCCCGCGGCGTTATACATCCAGCCGGTGAAACCGTCGATGCCCAGATCGGGGTTCGACTTGCCGGCATGCGTGGTCCGTTCGGCAGAGGGTTCTACCGTGGTGAACTTGGAAAAGAAGTTATCTTCACTAATTGTGGATAAGCCCGTGTGGGTATCCGTCGCGCCCTGAAAGCCAAACTGGTAGGGGTTTACGCCCAGAGTCTGTTGTAATTGCAGGCCCCGCAGTAGTCCCGAGCGGGCATACTCGCCCGGCAGCATCGCGGGGGTCTTAGCCTCAGAAACATCCAGATTACCAAAGTCCCAAGTCTCAAAGTCAGCAAACTCGTCATCAGGAGAGAGCAGCGGATGGGCTTCGCCATCGCCTTTGAGCTGTGTGACTTCGTAAATACGCTCCCAGGTCATCCGGCTTTTTGCGTAGGCGGCATCCAGCTCTTTGCCATTGTCAAAATCGTCCCGCAGCGGAAACATCATACCGTTGGACAGATTGCCATTGTGCGGAATTGCCGTTACGTCACCGCCGGTCTGTTCCTCGTAGGCGGCCATCCAGGACCAGAGGTCCTCAGGGTTTTTGCTACCGACGGGCGGTGTGGTGGTAAAGGGCACGACCTCTAGGGCTTTGTCGGCGTTGTCCCGAAAAATCACGTTGCGATGCAGATTGTTGCCCTTCACCAAAGACGTCCACTCATAGGCAATAAACGTGGTGAAACGTCCCGGGTCATTGAATTCCTCTGCCGCTGCTACCAAGCGCTCCCAAACCTGTCTATAGGCGGGCACTCCTGGCTGGTAAACCAGCGCCTTGGATGTCTTGCCTTGTGAAAAATCGGCGATCAGACGGAACATGGCATCAGAGGCCTGCTGACCACCGGCGTTGAAATCTTCGTGGTAGCGCTTGCCCTTGGGGTCAGCCATAACATTGGGTGTGCCCTCGAGCAGATCGCTAATCAGGCCCATGCCATCGGAGTGGTCGGTGATCATGAAAAAATCGTAGGGCCTGCGTAGTTTTACGGGCTGACCGGTGTTGGAGAGCACCTGTTCACCCCGGGCGAAGCGATAGGCATCCTCAGGCATGAGTCGCGTACCTGATCCTCCGGCATCGGCAGACAGGCCCGTGTGCACATGCGTATCGCCAAAGTAGACCTGCCGATCTGGCGCCACGTCTACGTTTGGAGAGTAAGACGTTGGTACATCGGCTGCGTTTGCCAGCGGGCTTAGGGGCAGTGCAGCGGCGTGAATTAACAACAGCGAAAACAGTATTGGTGATGGTTTGAGTACTGAACTCAACATAGTGACGCTCCTTTGCTCGGCGCTTGCGTGTCTAAGCTGACGCTCCGCAGCTATTATTATTTGTCGCGAGTTACCTTGGGGCTGCTAAATGAAAGCGGCCACGCGTTCAATTGTCCAAAACGCCGCGACACTCCCGATAGCATAGCTCACGGTGCGTTTGACGATGGATGATGAGAGCGGAAGAAAACGTTTTGACAAAGCGGCTACCCCGACGACTCCGGCAACGAACAGCAGCTGTCCTGCTTCGACGCCCACGTTAAACATCAATAGCGCCACCGGGATTGCGGTCTCTGGTAGCCCGACTTCCTCGAGAGCGCCAGCAAAGCCCAGGCCATGCAAGAGGCCGAAACCAAAAGCGACTATCCAGGGTGATCGTGCTGTGATGGACGAACGTCCCTGCTGCTCGTGAATAACTTCTGCCGCCACGAACACGATAGACAGCGCAATCACGGCTTCCACCGGAGGCCCTGGCAGGCTGACCCAGCCAAGCGTGGCGCATACCAGAGTGATTGAATGCGCAACGGTAAACGCGGTGATGGTCAGGATGAGTCGCCGAACGTTACCTACGAGCAACAGCAGGGCAAGGACAAAGAGCAAATGATCTATGCCACCGAGTATGTGCTCCACACCCAATACCAGATAGGCGGCGGCGACCTCGCCAGGCCCGGGAGAGGCGGTGACGGTGAATACTGGCTGTGATGGCTGCAAGCGCTCGAGCTGCGTTGTGCCATCAAGGCGTTCTACGCGCACAATCACGTCGGTCGCGCCGCCGAGGATGCCGTTTATGCTGACTTGTTGATCGATGAGGCCGCCGGTGGCGACTATGTCGAAGCGCTCTTCCCAGGCATTATCTAAAAAAGCGCTACGCGGCTCGCCCAAGGTTCGGGTGTTCGAGGGAAACTCCACCCGAGCCGCGAGTCGCCGGTTGTCTGGTAGTGCCGGCACGCGCCAGAGAACGCTGTAGCGCTCACTATCGAGTTGGGAGAGCTCAAGATACGCCGGCCGAAAAATATCTGCGCTGGCACTCTGCGTCAAAATCAGCAGTAGAACGGCGAGCAGCTGAGCTGGAATTGTAGTCATCGTGTGCTGTTGCTGTTGCTGTGGCTGCCGCTAGAGGCCTAGAGTTTACCGGCTTGGCGACTTGCCGTCAGCCCAAGGGCTTGTTCGGTAGCAAAGGAAGACGCCGGCGTTGGGCTTTGTTAACCTTGCCGACCGAATTCGGAGAAGAGAAATTCCGGTATGAAACGAATCCTAACTACCTTGTTGACTATATGCTTGACAGGCGCCGTTGTTGCTGCCGAGCAAGATGGCACGCCCGCACCCTATCAAGGACTTGATTGGCGAAACATCGGCCCCGGATTCATGTCTGGCAGGATCGGCGACATTGCGAGACACCCGAGTGATTCCAGTACCTGGTACGTGGGTGTGGCCTCTGGCGGCGTTTGGAAGACCACTACCGCGGGTGTAACGTTTACGCCGGTTTTTGACGAGCAAACGTCCTACTCCATTGGTGCTTTGGCGATTGATCCGAGCAATCCGCACACGGTTTGGGTAGGCACGGGCGAGAACAATGGCGGTCGCCATATTGGCTTTGGCGACGGCATTTATCGTTCAGATGATGACGGGGAAAACTGGATCAATATGGGTCTGGTTGACTCTCAGCATATTTCTACAATTGTTGTGCACCCCGAAGATTCCAATACCGTTTGGGTTGCCGTTCAGGGTCCGCTGTGGACCAAAGGCGGCGAGCGCGGTTTGTACATGACTACAGATGGTGGCCAGACCTGGGAGAAGACCCTAGGCGGCGGCGAGTGGACCGGTGTCACTGATGTAGTGATTGATTCCCGCGACCCCGATGTGTTGTATGCCGCCACTTGGCAGCATCAGCGTACCGTTGCAGCCTATATGGGAGGCGGGCCCGAGAGCGGCCTGCATCGTTCATTAGATGGCGGTCGAAGCTGGACCAAGCTGACCGAAGGTCTTCCCAAAGGCAATATGGGCAAGATTGGTCTGGCTATTTCCTTGCATGATCCGGATGTAGTCTATGCGGCGATTGAGCTGGATCGACGCACCGGCGGCGTATGGCGTTCTGATGATCGTGGTGCGAGTTGGGTGAAAGGTGCCGACGCAGTGAGCGGTGGTACGGGTCCACATTACTATCAAGAACTCACGGCGAGCATGCACAAGCATGATCGTTTGTATTTAGTAGGCCCGACCGTGCTTAAGTCTGAAGACGGGGGCAAAACATTTGAGCCCATGCCGCACCCCAACCAGCACGGTGACATGCACGCCATTGTGTTCGATCCTGAGGATGCGGATTACATCATGATGGGTACCGATGGTGGTGTGTACGAGAGCTTTGATCTCGGTGGCACTTGGCGCTACATGAGCAATCTCCCGGTGACCCAGTATTACAAGCTGGCACTGGATGACACTGAGCCCTTTTACAACATCTTCGGCGGTACCCAGGACAACAACACCCAGGGCGGTCCCTCGCGCACGGACACCGTGAACGGTATTCGCAACGCCGATTGGGAGGTAGTACTGGGTGGTGACGGGCACCAGCCTGCGACTGAGCCGGGCAATCCCGACATCATGTATGCGGAATCGCAGCAGGGGCATCTCAATCGCGTTGATATGACCACCGGTGAGTCGGTGTTTATTCAGCCTCAGCCGGCCCCGGGCGATCCGCCGGAGCGCTTTAACTGGGATTCGCCGATTCTGGTCAGTCCGCATGAACCGACGCGGCTATATTTTGCGTCGCAGCGTGTGTGGCGTTCAGATAGCCGAGGTGATGAATGGACCGCCATTTCTGGTGATCTAACTCGCAATCAGAACCGCATGTTGCTGCCGCTTATGGAGCAAACCTGGAGCTGGGATGCGCCCTGGGACATGTTCGCCATGTCTGACTACAACACTATAACCTCGCTGGCCGAGTCGCCTCTTGAAGAAGGTCTTCTGTATGCAGCGACTGATGATGGCCTGATTCAAGTATCTGAGAATGGTGGCGATGACTGGCGACGTCTCGAGGTGGGTTCTTTGCCGGGCGTGCCCAAGACCGCGTTCGTTAACGATATTCGAGCTGATCTCCATGATGCCGATACCGTGTATGTGGCGCTGGATAACCACAAGTACGGTGATTTTAAGCCCTACCTTTTGGTGAGCCGTAACCGCGGCCGCAGCTGGAAAAGCATCACCGACGGGATTCCAGATCGACACCTTGTTTGGCGACTCGTACAGGACCATGAGCGCGCGGACCTGATGTTTGTGGGCACGGAGTTTGGTGTTTTCATGACTCTCAATGCTGGTAAGAGCTGGGAGAAATTTAGTGCTGGCATGCCGACAATTTCGATTCGTGATATTCAGATCCAACGCCGAGAGAACGACTTGGTAGCAGCCAGCTTTGGCCGGGGCTTCTTTGTAATGGATGACTACTCCGCGCTTCGGGAAGTCACCGCTGATGCTCTCGATGAGGAAGCAGCACTTTTCGAAACCCGGGATGCGCACTGGTATTTTCCACGCAAGGTATTGGGGGCGCGAAAGCGTGGCTCACAAGGCGATGAGCTCTATGTCGCAGAGAACCCTCCCTTTGGAGCCGTGCTGACCTACCACTTATCCGAAGGCTTCCCCACCTTGGAGAAGCAGCGTCAGGACGCTGAGAAAGCGCGTCTTGACGCCGGCGAGCAGGTCAAATTTGCGGGCTGGGATGCGGTGGAATCTGAGCGACGCGAAGCAGCGCCGGCCCTGAAAATGGTGATCCGCGATGCCAGCGGAGAAGTTATCCGCCGCCTCGATGTCCCGGCAGAGAAGGGCTTCCATCGTGTTGCCTGGGATCTTCGTCATCCCTATTACGGCTCGGTAGAAACACCACCGAACTGGCAGGGCCTGCCTCCCACCGGGTTTATGGTGATCCCGGGTACCTACAGTGCTGAGCTTGTGTTGCTTAAAGACGGCCAAAGTCGTGTATTGGATGAGCCTGTGAGCTTTGACGTGAAGCGCATGTACGAGCCTGCTCTTGCGGGTGCGGACATGGACGAAGTGGATGCGTTTTGGAAGGCGTTTTCAACGCTTTCGGCACAAGTGAGCGCGGCACGCTATACCCTGGATGATGCCATGGAGTCCGTGGCAACCATGCAGCAGATGCTGGCAGTCACTGCGGCAGCGCCGGGTGAGCTCGATGAGAAGCTCCATAGTCTCCATGAAGAGCTGTATGAGCTGGACGAGGCGCTGAACGGCAACAAGTCTGTGGCCGAGATCGGCAACTACGAGGTGCACCGCGTGACCAGCTGGTTGAGCCATGCGTCACGAGGTGTATCCAACTCCAGCTATGGTCCGACCCCGGCTCATCGCCAGAGCCTTGGCTATGCCGCTGAGGTTTTTGCACCGCTTCGAGCTCGACTTAGTGAAGTGATTGCTTCGGATATTCCTGCATTGCGCAAAGATCTGCAGGCCGCGGGTGCACCCTGGGGTGCCGGCCAGCCTATTTCTGCCAACTAGCAATGCTTGTATGAATTCAGCCGCCGGATTGGCGGCTGCTTTTTAAGATAGCGGTGAGCCAGGGCTTGTGCGCGGCGATTTCTGCTTCGCTCAGGCCCGTTATTTCATAGGGCAACACCAGCCAGTCGTCCGTTTCGTGCAGGTAGTAATCTGGCACGCGTCCCGTACGATTTTTCGCGGGTTTGTAATAAGGCACCGCGATACGCACATCGCTGG
The DNA here is from genome assembly GCF_047617445.1 of Congregibacter sp. Lineage (GTDB taxonomy): Bacteria > Pseudomonadota > Gammaproteobacteria > Pseudomonadales > Halieaceae > Congregibacter. The sequence goes on along the minus strand of NZ_JBLGBE010000102.1, from coordinate 3,649 downwards.
GCATATTGCGTTTGCTCTTTGATTCCAGACGCTGAATCACAGCCTCTACGTTTTGCCCACTACTAAAAACGTCGTCTACGATGAGTAAAGCATCGTCTCTGTTGATAGTTTCATAAAGATATTGAAGCCCATGCACACGAATGTTCTCGGGGGTCTCCACGTCCTTTAGATAGCTCTGCATGCCGCGATAAGAGGTGCGGATGGCGATGTGGTCGGTCTTTACGCCCAAGTATTGCAGGCACTCCTGAACATAAATGCCTACGGTAGAGCCTCCGCGCCATATGCCCACAATAAAGTCCGGGCGAAAGTCACTTTCGTAGACCGCCACAGCGAGCCGATAGGCATCCTGGAGTAAAGACTCTTCTTCCACGAAGATTTTTTTTATTACTGGTGAGTCGTCGGTCATTTTTCTTGTGTCTCGGTCTTCGCTAAGGGGTCTCTGCCTGCTCTTTGAGCAGCGCTTGTCGTGCTCGCAAGGGGTCGTATAGCGGCTGTCCCCGAGTACGAGAAATCTCTTCACCGCTAAAAGGCGGGATATTACTGTCTGGCGGATAAAACACGTCGAACATCCAATTATAAATGTCCGCTAGCTTCTCATCGGGTAGTGGAGCCTGCGATGCGCCAGGCACACGTGTGAGATAAGAGCGTCCCTCGGGCGTTTGCGCCAGCCAGTCCAGGTCATGGCGCAGGTCGGGTACCTCGGGCAGCGTACCCTCACCATTTTCAAGGTGACAGCCGCCACAGTGTAGTAGGTAGTTGGACTGAGGGTCCGCGAAGGCTGTGCCCAGGCACAGCTGTACTATCAATAGTGCGAAACTAAGAAGCCTTAGGCGCAACGTGCCGCCGCTCAGCCCGCGTCCGCTTTACCAACAACCCGAGCAAGGGTGCAGTGATAGGCGTGGCTGTTGGAACCAAAGCACCAGAGAATGCTGTTGGATTTGGACGGGAAATACACGGGACGATCGCCCTCAGAGCGATGGCAGCCGCAGCGACCGCAGGCAGACTTTCCGCAACAATCGTTGTAGGAAATCAGGTAGTCCTGACCATCCAGCGGATTGTGGCAAGTGCCTACCCAGGCAACGCTGGCCGTTTCTGAGCCCGGCGGACATTGGGTCATACTGCCGCCACAGCAGCTACAGATTTGACCGCTAAACGCACAGTAGCGCCAGTAATCGCAGCTTTGGTTGTCGCCCATTTCATGCAGTTCATCGGACGCGGACATGGCACTAGACCCGCCGTCACTCGCATTCCGAGCGAGTGCGCTGGCGTCTTCCCGAGCCATGGGTAGGAGCGGGAATGCGCCCATACCGGTGACAACCGCACCTACTTTCCCCAAGAAGGACCGGCGGGAGCTGCGCCCCGCAAAAAAGCGCACAGCGCCCGTGGTCGCCGCGTCGATGTCACTGAGTAGTTGTTTCAGCATCGCATTGTTTGTACTCATGATGCTTGCTCCAGTTGCTGCTCTTTCACGAGATAATCTTGCAATGAATCGTAGCCACTGAGCATGGATTCAACCAGGCTTTCCAAATGCTCCCGGCTATTCACCAGACCGCGTGAACGCAATACGCCGTCGCTATCGATGAGTGCCGCGTAAGGCAGCTTGCTTGCCGCAAACTTAAGCCCAAGCTCGGATGACAGTAAATAGGGATAGTCCGCAATATCCATCTTGCTGACGTATTCAATGTGCTTATCGATCTCGCCGCCATCACTGGCAAACAACAGGCGCAGCTTTTCAGCTCGCGCCATGGAGCGTGCAACGGGTACCAGTTCTTTGCAGATGGGGCAATTGGGCGAGACAAAAAGAATCAGCAGCGGCGATGCGCTGGGGCCGCCAATCTGAACCGGGGTGCCATTAATATCCTGCAACGAGAGCTTAGGTGCAGGGGTGCCAACGTCTGGGCCTACAGAGGTATTCATGAGCGCACCGGCTGGGGCCAGGCGCGTATGGAGAACCCCAATCTGGCGTGCGAGTGCCAGGACAAGGACCACGAGCAAGGTGACTGCGACGCAGAGTACGAGGACAACGACTGACAGCGATTCAATGGACATGAGAATTCCAGCCCTGCTGGGCCGCCTGATTTTGTAGAAGTTGACCGATGCACAGATAACAGAGCACCAGAAGAAGGGTCATCATGATCATCGCGATTGCGTCCGCAGCATGCAGTGAGCGTGTCGTGACGGGTAGCGTGAGCAAAGCGGCGCCGACTACCAGAACGCTGTTGCGAAGGACCAACCAATAGCTCAGCGGTTGTGGCGTACCGCCGCAGCCACAGTCAATGTTGCGGCGTCCACGCAGGAGATTCACAAGTACTGCAAACGCGTACATGGCAAGCAGCAGGGCTGCGGTAAAACCTGCTGCGCCACGGCTTGCGGGTATGAGCAGTAGTACTCCCACTGCAAGCTCCATCCAGGGTAGTGAGGCGGCGAAACTGCTATTGAGGCGCTTGGGCAGTAACTCATAGGCCTCAAGCTGCGCGGCGAAGCGTCGTGACTCTGCGCGCTTGTGTTGGCTAGCGCTGACAAAGAGCAGGAACAGCGACAGGGCAATTGTCAGTTGCAGCAGCGGATCGATCACGAGCTACTCCAACCTTTGCACGAGATTGGCTTTGATCTCCGGCATGGTCCGCAGGAGCCGGCTGCTCACTCCATCGTGAATCAGTAATTCGCCGCCCTTAGCCGGCGCAATGATCAACAAGGGCTCTTCGTCGGCGGTAAGCTCAACGGAAACGCCTTTGGTCTCTTCGTCAAGTTCCAACACATAAGCCCTGCGTTGGGTTTTTGTGCTGAATGCCCAAACTTGCGTGCCCGGGTCTTCAAAGGTTTCCTGGCCACCGCCCTCGTGCATGAGGGTAACCAAAAGATTGGCTTCGGCATTGTAGGCAAAAGCCTGTCGGCCACTGATGCGCCAGTTATCGTCCGGGTCGATAGGAACGCCATTGATATCCGCTGCGTCTTCCTCATCGGCAGGATTGATTGACCAGGGCTCGCTTACGTTCACGGCGCCATCTTTGACGGCCACTTCGTAAACATGGCCCTCCAGGGACATAAACATCCAGCCTTCGGGCGTCGGCACGGCGTAATCAAATACGGGGTCATCGGTGACGCTAAAGAAAACCTCGCTGCGTAAGCGATCGACTTCTTCTCCGACACTGTCGAGGCGCACGTACTGCACACGGCCATCGCCACAGGCCATGATGAAGCCTGCATCGACTGGGTAGACACCGGCGCAGCCGGGGGTGGAGATTTCACCGACAAAACGCTCATCCGCCGTATCCACAACACTCACGGACATCGCTGGTGTGATGTTCCACACGCCGATAAATCGGTCTTCAATCAGACCAATCATTCCGCTGTGTCCGATACCTGCGGACTTGGGAGGAATTTCGATTTCTTTTATCGGCAATGCAGAGTCCAGGTCGAAGATCAGAACAACGTCGGTTCTGTCACCGTAAAAGGTTCGCGTATAAAAACTGCCGTAAGAATAGATGCGTCCAGCGGCAAGATGCGGTTCCAATGCCGGCGAAAACATTGACAGGGTCAGCGTGCCCTGAACAGTGCCTTCATCGCCGTCTATAAGATAGGCGATTTCACTGCCGCGTACAGAAAACCAGTGATCGTTAGGCACACCCAGCGATAGAGAGTCCCCAAT
>NZ_JBLGBE010000101.1:0-10904 GCF_047617445.1 Congregibacter sp. | reverse complement strand
ACGGCAAGCAGCATTACCTGTGGCGGGCTGTTGATCAGGATGGCAAAGCGGTCAACGTCTATCTTCAAGCCAAACGGGATCGGGCTGCTGCTAAGCGTTTCTTCAAGCGCCTGATGAGGGCGCATGATAGGGAGCCTAGAAAGTTCGTGACCGATAAATTGCGGAGTTATGGCGTTGCCCATAGAGAGCTGATACCTGAGACTATTCTCAGTACTCAGCAGTATGAGAATAATCGTGCTGAGCAATCGCAGAGCCTGCCCCGCTTTATCGGGTATGAGGCGACCAGGGTGAGAGTGGGGGGGGATGCGTAAATTAACGTCGCTCAGGCAGGCTTAGGGATCTGTTGGTGCCCACGCGGCGGTTAGCAATTTGTTTAATCTCGGAAGGCACCTAGTTAGAGCGCAGCACTATCGCGATCTCTGGATGAGTGCGTTTGTCGAATGGGGTGGGGCGGTAGCTTGACTCTTGAAGCGCGTTCCTCGAGGTCCGGAGAGGTTAATTTGCGAATACCGGCCGCCGCTATTGCTGCGGCGATGAGTGTACTCTCTGATAGGCGTCGCCCCGAAGTGTTAGAACCTTTTTCATTCTGTTAGCCCCCAAGGCTTTTGTAGCTGATTGCATTCACGCTGAATCCGCCCCAAAAAGGGGTTGGATATACGATCGGTCATTGTTATCGAACAAAAAAATACTAGGTCTATGATAGATATGTAAAACTTTTTCTTTTATATTGATTTTTTGCATCATCGGAGACGTCAAGCATGCCAGCCGCCTTAAAACATGATTTGTTTGTTAAAGGGAACGACGAGCAAGCCGCCAAGCAGGACTTTGTGTCGGGGCTGCGGGCCTTTGTCCTTAATGACATGGCCACCTCCATGAAAGACCATTATGAGGCGAGCATTGAGCCTGAGCTGTCTAGGCTCGATAAAACGCCTGCATCTGGTCAGGATGTACACCAAGCTCTTAAGTCTGACTCCGTCTTTAAGTTTTACTCAAGCATGCGCTACAACGCGCAGGAGATGGTTTGGCGCAGCGCGCTGAGGCCTTTACATGATTCTCGCGCTGAATTGAGCCAAAAAATTGCGGCAGCCAACAGTGATGCTGTCCCAAGCAAGCTCGAGCTCAATGATGAGTTAGAGATTCCACGAAATGTGGCGGCACTGGATGTGCACCTGGCGCCTGGGTCCTATCATCGAGAAGATGCTGCAGCGGACTGGATGGGCGGTGCTCTTTACGATCATGGGCTGAACATATTTTCCTTCGGGATGATGGGCGAAAACCTTGACGATATCGGTCAATCAATGGCGCAGTACATTCGCCAGAAATTTCCTGACTTTGCGCCGACGACGATCATCGATCTTGGCTGTACCATCGGCCATAACACCTGCGCATGGAAGATGACTTACCCCGATGCCGCCGTGACCGGTATAGACATAGCGCCTGCGTGCCTGCGCTACGGCAATGCGCGTGCTCAGAATTTGGGAGTGGATGTTAATTTTCGACAAATGAATGCAACGAGCCTCGATTATCCGGACAACAGTGTGGACGTGGTTTTCTCCTCCATGTTCTTGCATGAGTTGCCTGTTAAAGACATCCGTAAGGTAATGTCTGAAGCACAGCGAGTACTCAAGCCGGGTGGTCTGATGTTGCATATGGAGCTGCCGCCGAACGACAGCCTGACGGCTTACGATGCGTTTTATCTCGACTGGGACGCGTACTACAACAACGAGCCTTTTTACAAAACTTTTCGAGACCAGGATTTTTCGCAACTGCGAATGGAAGCAGGATTTGAGAAGGATAAGTTGTTGCAACTTATCACGCCGCAATACACCTACATGCAAGCCCAAGACTATGCCGAAGCCATACAAGTCGATGCGGAGTTTGGCGGGAACACTGGCCGCCTGGCAGCGGGAATTGAATGGTTTGGGTTTGGCGCCTGGAAGTAGCGGCGGCACTGTCATCGATAGATCACTCTAAAAGCACCCACTCAAACCGCGGGTTGCCTGAACAGGAAAGAGTAATGAATAACGACGAAACCATTAATGTCGACACGCGCGGCAAGCGTCCTGCTTTTTTTGAATCAGCCGAAGGTGATGCGTTAATGACTGCATTGCTGGAAACCATGTCGCAACTCTGGGCGACTCGTATGCAGGTCCGCACTTTGAAGGAACTGTTGATTCAAAAAGGTGTGTTGAGTGCGGAGGAGCTCGAACAGTTTGAATTGTCAGATAGTGATAAGCAGCAGGATCAGCAGCTGATGCAGGAGTTTTTTGCGGATGCTTTTAGAACTATGGGTGCTCCGACGCAATCGATCGATAGTCGTCAAAAAGAAGTGGATAAGTTTCAGGGCTATCAGGCGACCGGAGAATAATCGTAATGCTGGAGCAAGTCGCACTTGTCGTTCACGTTATGGGCTGGGTTTTTTGGCTCGGAACAGATTTAGGGGTTTTTATTGCCTGCCGTTTTGCGGAGCGGGGTAGCCTCAGCGTTGAGACACGGCTGACACTATTGGAAGTTGGCATGATCCTGGATCGTCTTCCACGGTTGTGCGTGCCGCTGGTATGGGGCAGCGGCGTAGTGCTTTCGAGTCAATGGGGTTATGAGTTCATTCCTGTGAGCTACGGGCTCGCCATTGCGGCTATTTGGCTGATTGCTACATGGTTGATTATTTTCCAGGTACCGGGTACTCGTAAGCACCGCCTCGCGATGTGGGTGCAAACCTTGTTCTATGGTGGCGTGATTGTTGTGGGTATGGGTGGCGGTGCGACCTGGCTTCTTTCGACTGGTGAGCTTCCCCTGTGGCTGGCGTTAAAATGGTACGCCTACGTCATTATTGCGATTTCTGCGCTTACGCTAGAGCGATATTTTGTGCCCGTTGTCCTGGGCTTTCAGTCGCTGGCCAGCGAAGGCGCGAGCGATGAGACCAATAGCCAAATTAGCAAGGACCTCGTTCCCGTTTATGTCGCTGTTCTCTGTATTTATGCCGGTACGGTGCTGGCTGGCATTTCTGGACTGCTGAAGCCGGGCATGTAGCGAGCTCACGGTTGGCACTCTCTACCCATGTACTGAACCTGTCAGGGCGCGCCGCGTTCTGGGGACTCTCGCTAGAACTGGCCTCACAAGGGTGTAACAATGCCGCATGCCTAAAACCACGATCAAAAAAAGCAAAATCGCCGATATTCAGTACAAGCAGCTGGAGCGCTTTGTGGAGATTGTCGAGCGTGGCGGACTTGCCGATGCAGCAAAAAACCTTGGGATTACCCAGCAGGCCTTAGGCATGAGCCTTGCGAAACTCGAATCTATGGTAGGGACCACCTTAGTCAACCGGTCCCGGGGTAACCAAACCTCGGCCACGGAGTATGGCGAAGTCTTTTTGCTATACGCTCGGAGCCAGATCAACGGTATGGAGGAGGCGGTTCACCATATGCATGCCTTGATGGGTGCGCGTGCGGGTAAGGTTGAGATTGGTGTTGGGGAGACCTGCGATGTCGAACTCATTGCCCAAGTACTGCTCACGTTTCATCAGCAGAGGCCTGACGTAGAAATCAACATTATCGAAGACTACTCGGAGGCCTTGCTCAATCAGCTCACCGAGGGACGAATAGACTTTTTGTGTGGCAGTGTCTCCGCGAGCAATACGGCGCCGAGAGGCATCGTAGAAGAGCAGCTCTACAGCTTGCAGGACATTATTGTTGCCCGCGAGAAACATCCGGTTATGAAGCTGAAGCGGCCAAAGCTAAAAGATTTACAAGGTTACACCTGGTTGGTTCCCCGGCGCAGGCCGAGCGATTGGCATGTCATACGCAACGCATTTATTACCGAAGGACTCGAAGCACCCGCGCATGTTATTCGCAGCGATGCGCCAGAGGTTGGCACGCAGCTGATGTTGTCCAGTGACTTCTTGTTTATGACTTCGCCGGCGATGGCCGGTAGAAGCTACGATGCCAATCATCGGCCTATTTTGCACAAGGTGAATATAGACCGCCCCACGGTGACACGGCATGCCAGCTTAGTCAGTATGAGTGGTCGAAAGTTAAATCCAGCAGCTGAAGTGCTCATGGATGAAATTCGCCGCTCCGCGCTGGAGTTACACGGTAGCTAGCGATCTCGTAGGCGAGGCGTACGACTTGGCCTGACCCTGTCTCACAACCTATAGTTCACAACCTATAGCGAGTCCCTGAGCTGTGGATGCAAGCAAGGATCGTGGTGCAAAGCAGTCACCGACTCTGACTACCTTATAGCCGGCCGCTTCTAGTGGCTTGGCGAGTGCATCGTTGGGGTGGCGTGCGGTCGAATAGGTGATCGCTGCGACTTCGTCCAGTTTTTCGATATCGCCGTTGAAGATGTTTCGAACCGGTAAGACGCCACGCTCAAGGCTGTCTAAATCTGTCGGTTCACAGCTGGTGATAATGCGAACACCGCTACGATGCAGACTCGTGTAGATCTTTTGGCGATTGATTAAAGAGCAATCCGAGGCAATTCGGTCCCGAGGTGTCACCACGATGACCCGTTCAAACCGCTCAGCCAGAAACTCGGCTGCAGCATAGGTCATCTCTGTGTGATCTTTATCTACCAAAACCAGTGTGCCGCTTTCTTTGAATGTAGAGCTGGCCAGATCCACAACCAGTTGCCGAATATCAGTAATTACGCCTTCGCTGACGTACTCCGGCGGAATAAAATCCGGCACACTCATCGTCGCACCCGTTGCCAGCACCACGGTATCGGGAGCCAGCGCCAAAATGTCCTGCAAGGATGCCTGTTGATTGAACAGGAACTGAACGCCGGCGCGCTGACCGGCTAAGTACTGGTAGTCATAAACGCTACTTAAGTTCTCGCCACCCGGTAAGTCAGCATGCACTCGGGTTTTGCCGCCCACGCCATCGGTACGGCCGACTAAGGTCACAGAGTGACCTCGGGTGGCGGCCACCCATGCGACCTCAAGCCCTGCGACACCGGCACCAACGACGACAATGCGACGGCTTTCATTGACTCTGGCCGGGCGCCAAAATGCCTCGCCTTTTTGCCCGACCAGTGGGTTGTTGTCGCAGGCGACCCCACCGCCCTCAACCGTGGCACGCCAGCATGTATTGCAGGACACGCAATATCGAATCTCGTTCTCTTTACCCAGGCGGGCTTTCTCACCCCAGGCTGGATCAGCAATCAGTGCTCTGCCCAAAAACACGATGTCGGCGGTACCGTCGGTCAGAGCGGTCTCGGCTTCATTGGGGTCCGTGATATAGCCAAGAGCGCCACTGGGTATCTCTGGCGCAACGCTGCGCAATCGCTTGATGGCGGGTAAGTATGGCGCGCGAGGCCCTTCGGCTCCCGGAAGGTGTGTCCACAGAGAATCCGAGTGACCGCCCCAGGCGAAGGTCCAGTAATCCAGCTCTCCACAAGCGCTCACCAGACGCGCGATGTTCTCTGCCTCTTGTAGATCGATACTGCCTTTGATCGAATCATCAGCGGGTAGTTTGATGCCAATAATGAATGGCCGACCACAGACCCCGCGGATGCGCTCAATGAGTTGGATAACAAATCGTGTGCGGCCCAAAAGGTCACCGCCGAACTCATCCTGTCGTTTGTTAGCGTGAGAGGAAAGAAACTGGTGGAAAAGATGTCCATGACCAGCAGAGATTTCCACACCAGAAAACCCGGCACGCTGCAGGCGCTGACATGAGCTTGCCCACTCTTCGATCAATGCGTTGATCTCTGCTGTGCTCAATACGTGCGGTACGGTCCAGCTTAGATCATCGGGCAAAGCAGACGCGCCAATGGCCGCTTCATTACGACCGACTTCGTGGCGGCCACGACCCGGATCTTGAATCTGCCCGATAAGGCGTGTGCCGTGCGCCTCTACCGCGGCTACAAGCTTGCTTAGCTCGGGAAGCGTGTGGTCGGCATAGGCGTGAACTCGATTGCTCGAAGGTACGCGTGCGAGCATCGCCAATGGCTCCGTCACGATCATGCCCGCACCGCCTTCGGCTCGACTTGCAAGGTAGTTCAGAAGCTTGTCTGTGGTCCTGCCATCTTTCGCAAAATGGGTGAGGATTGATGCATGGGCAAGGCGGTTGCGAAGCGGTATACCGCCCAGCGTCCACGGTGAAAAGAGTTGTTGGTAGTTGCTCATAAAAAGCTCATAACATTACGCTTGGGCGCGATTGATTCAGGTCTCGCACGGCGGGATGGTTTCGACAACGCTGCGCCAATAGGCTGAAATTTCAGACTCAGATATTAACATTATTCTTTTATTAGAATTGAGTAGTGAAAGAAAATAGTGTATATAAATTCGCGAGTAAGGACTTAAAACTGAAGGATTTTTATGACGGCAATCATCGTTTTATTCAATCTTAAAGAATCTGTGACTCGTGCAGATTACGAGGAGTGGGCCATGTCTACAGACCTTCCGGTTGTGCGTGATCTCGCCTCCGTTGATGACTATCAGGTGTTTCGCAGCAGCGGGCTACTGGGTTCTGATGACCCGGCGCCTTTTGAATATGTAGAAGTGATTAGCATTAACGATGGCGATTTGTTCACGCAGGACATTGGCAGTGAACTTATGCAAAAAGTCGCCCAGCAGTTTCAGTCTTTCGCAGATGCTCCGCAGTTTTTGATGACCCATGCGCTAGGTTCAATATCTGAGTGACAGCGCCCCGTAACTCCAAAATACAAGCGGATACCAACATGGGAAACATCAGCAACAAAGTTGCCTTGTGCACTGGCGCTGGTAGCGAAAAAGGCATAGGCGCAGGAATTCTTATGCACTTGGCAAAACAAGGCTATCGGATTGTTGTCAGTGACCTTGGAGAGAATAGTGGGCCCGACAGCAACGGTACTGCGACCCAGGCGATGCAGAATGTGGTGGCGAGGATTACGGCACTCGGGAGCGAGTGTGTCGCAATTCCCTGTGACGTTCGCGATGACAGGCAGGTTACGCGCTTGTTTGATGAGACGATTGATACCTTTGGCCAGATCGATGTCCTAATCAACAACGCAGGCATTGGCTATCTGATGAAAGCCTTCGTCGATGTCCCTGTCGATGAATGGCGGTTGGTGATGGATGTGAACTTGACTGGCACGTTCTTATGCTCCCAAGAAGCGGCAAAACGGATGATCGATGCGGGTAACGGTGGACGCATAATCAACATTGCCAGCCAGGCCGCAAAAACGGGTTTCCCTCACCTTGCTGCCTACGTCGCGTCAAAGCATGGTCTCGTGGGGCTCACGCGCTCCAACGCCTGCGAGCTGGGCGAGCACGGCATCACCGTGAACGCGGTTTGCCCCAACCACATCACCACGGAGCTCGGCGCGCGACAGAATGAATACTACGCCGAGCTACAGGGTTTAACGGTTCCGGAGTATTTGGCCGCAATGAAAAATCGCATCCCCATGAAGCGCCACTGTACCGCACAGGATGTCGCTGCGATGGTGGCGTTTCTAGCCAGCGATGACGCGTCCTATATTACGGGTGAAGCGTTGAATGTGAGCGGTGGCGAAGAGACTCACTAGCACTTAGCGGGCCTTCGTTACTCTGGATGTTAAGACAAGACATCACTTTTGGTAAAAGCAATGGTACCGAAGGCCGGACTCGAACCGGCACACCTGTTAAGGCGGGGGATTTTGAATCCCCTGTGTCTACCAATTTCACCACTCCGGCACAGAAGAGTTACTACGCCCGATCACCGAGCGGGCGCGAGTATAGCAGTGGACAATCCTGTACCGCCATAATTTGTCCACAACTTGATGATATTCGTCTTTTTTCAGGCTGTCGGACCGGTGGATGATTCTGTACACTCCGCTCGCGCAACGCCCAGAGCGTGCGCCAACTGAGTATCCGCCCACGCACCAGAGGGTGCGCCGACAGAGAGAAAAGAAGTATGACCATGAAATTAGTTAAAAAGACTGACGACTACAGCATTTTTCAGCGCGGCGATGAGCGCTATGCGGTTAAAGATGCAGCGAAGAAAGCAGTCAATGGCGAAGAGAAAGTGCGTATTCTTCTCGAAGAAGGCCTGATCACAGTGACTGAAGCTGCCGCAGTAGAAGCCGTGGTTGAAGAGGCTCCAGCCGAAGAAGCCGCCGCTGATGAAGCCCCAGCTGAAGAGTCAGAGGTAGCCGCTGAAGAAGACGGCGAAGCCAAAGAATAATCGCCGTAAACCGATATATAGCGCGGCTCAGCCCGCGCTGTTCTTAGCATGCAACGCTCTGATTTCACCTATGACCTCCCTCAGGAACTGATTGCCCAGCAACCTTTGGCGGAACGCTCGGCCAGCAGGCTGCTCTGCGTCAACGGTCGCACGGCGGAAATGGCTCATCGCCACTTCTTGGATCTTCCCTCGTTACTCAATTGCGATGATTTGTTGGTTTTTAACGATACCCGGGTTCTTCCTGCGCGATTGTATGGCGTCAAGGAGACGGGTGGGCGGGTCGAAATCCTTATCGAACGTCTTACCGGCGAGTGCAGTGCATTGGCGCATATTAGAGCCAGCAAAACGCCTCGCGCAGGGCAGACTATTGCACTCGCTGAAGAGGCGGATTCGCCAGGGACGGAGCTGGAGGTCAAGGTCGATGGTCGCGAGGGCGAGTTGTTTCAGATCAGCAGCGCAGAGGCTCTTGGACCTATGCTTGCTCGAATTGGACATATGCCGCTCCCACCCTATATCGATCGTGCCGATGTGCTTGAAGACCGGGAGCGCTATCAGACAGTCTATGCCCAGCGGGATGGAGCCGTTGCAGCCCCCACGGCGGGTTTGCATTTTGATAAGGCGTTGCTTCAAACGCTGGATGACATGGGTGTAAGACGCGCTCAGGTTACGCTGCATGTGGGTGCAGGGACGTTTCAGCCCGTGCGAACCGAGGATATTCGAGACCACCAAATGCATGCGGAGTATCTGGAGGTAAGTCAGTCTGTGTGTGATGCCATTGCCGCGACGCGCGAGCGTGGGGGCAGGGTTGTGGCGGTGGGAACCACGGCTGTTCGTAGCCTGGAGACCGCCTCAGCATCTGGGCAGCTTGCACCGTATGTGGGGGATACACGTTTGTTTATCTACCCGGGTTATGCCTTTCAATGTGTCGATGCCATGATCACCAACTTTCATTTACCCGAGTCCACCTTGTTGATGTTGGTGAGCGCATTTTGCGGCCGAGATCTTATGCTGGGTGCGTATAACGAGGCGGTGGCACAGCGTTATCGATTTTTCAGTTATGGGGATGCGATGTTTCTCACACCACAGTCCGAGGCGCGTCCTTTATGAAGTTTGAACGCTTAGCGAGTGATGGCGCCGCTAGACGCGCTCGCCTGCATTTCGCGCGAGGCGTCGTGGACACACCAGCGTTCATGCCGGTGGGAACTTACGGTACCGTTAAGGGCATGCTTCCTCGGGATGTAAAAGCCCTAGGTGCGCAGATTATTCTTGGCAACACTTTTCATCTGTGGCTACGTCCGGGCACTGAGGTCATTGCAGCTCATGGCGATTTGCATGACTTTATGCAGTGGCAGGGCCCTATCCTTACGGACTCCGGCGGCTTTCAGGTTTTCAGTCTTGGCGCGATGCGCAAAATCAGTGAAGAGGGCGTTTCTTTTCAGTCTCCGGTCGATGGAGATAAGGTGTTTCTGGATCCCGAAAAGTCCATGGTGATCCAGCGAGCGCTGGGTAGCGACATCGTTATGATTTTTGACGAGTGCACGCCGTATCCGGCCACTCATGAGGAGGCGGCTCGATCCATGGAGCTGTCCCTGCGCTGGGCAAAGCGCAGTCGCGCAGCTCACGGCGACAGCAAGTCAGCCCTGTTCGGTATTGTGCAGGGCGGTATGTATGAAGACTTGCGAGCCCGTTCCTTGGATGGCCTCGTAGATATTGGCTTTGATGGTTACGCTATTGGCGGTTTGTCGGTGGGGGAGCCCAAAGACGAAATGCTGAAGGTGCTTGAGAGCTTGCAGCCTTTGCTCCCTGAGGATCGTCCTCGGTATCTTATGGGTGTAGGTACACCTGCAGATCTTTTGGAGGGCGTGCGCCGGGGTATCGACATGTTTGATTGTGTGATGCCTACGCGCAATGCGCGCAATGGACATCTGTTTACCTCTAGCGGTGTGATAAAGATCCGCAACGCAAAGCATCGTCATAGCACCGCGCCCTTAGATGAGCACTGCGGCTGCTATACCTGCGCCAACTTTAGTCGGGCGTATTTGCATCATTTGGATAAGTGCAACGAGATACTCGGATCTCAGCTCAATACTCTGCACAATTTGCACTACTATCAGGGTCACATGCGCGGCATTCGCGAAGCGATTGAGGCACAGCGACTGGATGATTTCGCTGCTGAGTTCTACGATGCTCAAGCGAGTGGCACGCGCCAATCCGTCATCAGTCAGCCTTAGGGAGAGTCACAGCATGTTGTATAAACTCGGAGAAGACACTCCAGTTCTGGATGGTGATGGGCACTTTGTCGCGCCAAACGCAGCTGTGATCGGCCGGGTAACTCTCGGTGACAAAAGTAGTGTCTGGTTTTCGTGCGTGCTGCGTGCTGATGTGGAGTCCATAGAGGTTGGAGCGGGAAGCAATATTCAAGATGGCACGGTGATCCACGCAGATCTGGGCTTTCCTGCTCGCATTGGCGAGAATGTGACCGTTGGACACAATGCGATGATCCATGGCTGCACTATCGGTGACGGTAGTCTCGTGGGTATCAACGCCGTGATTCTCAATGGGGCAACTATCGGCAAGGGCTGTCTCATTGGCGCTAATGCGCTGGTTACTGAGGGTATGGATATTCCAGATGGATCCTTGGTGATGGGTTCTCCCGCAGTGGTACGCAGGACATTGAGTGCGGATCAGCAAGCCATGCTCGCACTCAATGCGGGCCACTATTCGAGTAATGCCGCACGTTTCAACAGCGAGCTTGAGGCTCTT
>NZ_JBLGBE010000100.1:0-10950 GCF_047617445.1 Congregibacter sp. | reverse complement strand
ACACCCTTATCGATCTATCCAAGCAGCCGGATGCTATGACACATCCCGAAGGCATGCAGATCAAGATTACCCGTCAGGAGTTAGGCAAAATCGCAGGTTGCTCCCGGGAAATGGCCGGGCGAGTCCTGAAAACTCTGGAACAGGAAGGCTTGGTGTCCGTGGCAGGCAAGACCATCGTGGTCTACGCAACTCACTAAGACGCGAACAGTTCCCGTAGCGCCTGCCCTGGATCCTCGGCGCGCATAAAAGCCTCTCCTACCAAAAATCCGGGCACGCCCGCAGCACGCATCTTTATCACATCGCCCCGCGTATGAATGGCACTTTCGGTGACCACCAGTTTGTCTTCGGGTATCAACGGAAGTAATGCCAGCGTGGTGTCCAGGCTGGTTTCAAAATTACGCAGATTGCGATTATTGATACCCAAAAGCGGCGTATCGAGTTCCAAGGCGAGCTCGAGCTCGGCTTGATCATGAATCTCTACCAGCACATCCAAACCGTAGTGACTCGCCGCTGCCGACAACTCGCGGAGCTTAGTCAAATCCAAGGCTGCAACGATTAGCAATATTGCATCAGCACCCATACTCCGCGCTTCAGCAATCTGATAGGCGTCAACCGTAAAATCTTTGCGCAACACCGGTAGATCGCAGGCAGACCGAGCGGCTTGTAAATACGCTTCACTGCCTTGAAAAAAATCGCGATCAGTAAGTACCGAAAGACAGGTAGCACCGCCACGCTGGTACTGCGCGGCGATAGTCGCGGGCTCAAAGTGCTCTCTAATCACGCCTTTGCTCGGCGATGCCTTTTTTACTTCGGCGATCACCGCGGGAGCCGCACTTGCTGCACAGCGTTGCATCGCAGCAGTGAAGCCTCGCACAGGCGCCTGCGCCGCCAGCGTCGCCTCGAGATCGGCAAGCGAGATCTTAGCCTGACGCTCTCGAATCTCTTCTGCCTTGCGCGCTAGAATCTTCTGCAAAACGTCTGGTAACGATGCACTCATGCGCCCTTTTCCTCCCGCATCAGTTGCGTCATATCCACAAAAGCTTTGAGCTTTTCCCCCGCCTGCCCCGTAGACAAGAGATCCTCCGCCAACGCCACTCCATCAGCCAGCGATGATGCAATCCCGGCAACATAAATGGTAGCGCCGGCATTCATAGCAATGATCTGCCTGGCCTTCTGTGGATCCGTCTCACCATCTTGAGTGCTACGGCCTAACAGCGCAGCCCGAATAAGTTTGGCCGATGCCTGCGCCGAACCCACAGACAAGCCACCAAGGTCCGTCGCTGAGAGTCCAAAGTCTTCAGGGCTGATGGTGTAGCAATGCACCTCTCCGCCACGGAGTTCCGCTACTTTTGTGGGCGCCGCAATAGAGATCTCATCAAGTCCATCCTCTGAGTGCACCACCATCGCGTGCTCACTACCCAGTGCCTTTAGGGCGTAGGCCATGGGTTCGCACAACGCCCCGCTATAAACACCCAACAACTGTCGTTTGACCTTTGCGGGATTCGTCAGCGGCCCAAGTAAATTGAACAAGGTCCTAAGACCCAGCTCACGCCGGGGTCCAATGGCATAGCGCATGGCACTGTGATGTGCCGGCGCAAACATAAACCCCAGCCCCACATCTTCAATTGCCCGAGCTACCTGCTCAGGACTGAGGTCCAGGGGAACACCCAACGCTTCAAGTACATCGGAACTCCCACTGGTGCTGGAAACGGAGCGATTGCCGTGCTTAGCAACTCGCGCGCCCGCCGCCGCAACAACAAAACAGGCCGCGGTAGATACATTGAACAGATTCGCGCCGTCACCACCCGTGCCTACGAGATCGACCAGGTAATCGCCCTGCACAGCTACCGGGGTGGCCAGATCACGCATAACACCCGCCGCCGCCGCTATCTCATCGATGGTTTCGCCTTTGATACGCAGCGCCATCAATAAGCCACCAATCTGCGCATCGGTAGCATCCCCCGACATGATTTGGCGCATGACTGCCGCCATTTCATCCCCGGTAAGATCTTCCTGTTCGGCGACGCGGGCCAGAGCCTGCTGAATATCCATCACTTAACTCTCCCCTTTACGCTGCGGGACAGACTGCTGCAAAAAATTCTTCAGCAGCGCGTGCCCATGCTCGCTAAGCACCGACTCCGGGTGGAACTGAACCCCCTCGGCGCCGGTCTCGCGATGCCGCAATCCCATGATCTCATCGACTTCGCCGCGCTCATCCACAGTCCAGGCGGTCACATCAAAGTCACTGGGCAAGCCAGCTCTGGCCACCACCAGCGAGTGATAGCGCGTGGCGACAAACGGCGACGGTAGTCCACTGAATACCCCGCTGCCGTCGTGATGGATATCGGATGTTTTTCCATGCATCACCTGCCGTGCTCGAACGACTTGGCCACCATAGACCTGCCCAAGGCTCTGATGCCCCAGACATATACCCAGAACCGGTAGTTTCCCCGCAAACTGGCGAATCACCTGCATAGAAACACCCGCTTCATTGGGCGTACAGGGGCCGGGAGAAATCACAATGCGCTGTGGGGCCAGGGACTCAATCTCATCGACGGTAATCTCATCGTTGCGAAACACCTGCACTTCCGCCCCAAGCTCCGCCAGATACTGCACCACGTTATAGGTAAACGAATCGTAGTTATCGATCATCAGCAACATTAGCTTTGCTCCCCGGCGTCAACCATGGCTGCCGCACGCAAGATTGCCCGGGCCTTGTTCAAGGTTTCCTGCCACTCGGTGCTGGGAACAGAATCTGCTACGACGCCCGCACCAACTTGTATGTGCAACTCACCGTCTTTGAGCACCGCTGTACGAATAGCAATAGCGGTATCCATGTCCCCTGCCCAGGACAGATAGCCCACGGCGCCGCCATAAATGCCGCGTTTTACCGGCTCCAGCTCGTCAATGATTTCCATGGCTCGGATTTTGGGAGCTCCACTAAGCGTGCCTGCAGGCAGTGCGGCGCGCAGCGCATCCATGGATGAGAGCTCTTCCTGCAACTGACCTTCGACATTAGAAACGATATGCATCACATGAGAATAGCGTTCCACCTGCATGTTCTCAGTGAGCTGGACACTACCGGTCTGAGCGATACGCCCGACGTCATTCCGCCCCAGATCGATGAGCATGAGGTGCTCCGCAATCTCTTTGGGGTCTGCAAGTAACTCCACCTCCAACGCCTGATCTTCAGCTTCGGACTTACCTCTGTGTCGCGTTCCGGCAATGGGCCGGACCGTGACCTTGCCTTGCTCTACGCGGACCAGAATCTCCGGCGATGAGCCCACCACCTGAAAATCATCAAGATCCAGAAAGTACATATAGGGTGAGGGATTGAGGTTGCGCAACGCCCGGTACAAATTCAGCGGAGGCGCAGAGAACGGCAGGGTCATGCGCTGCGAAGGCACCACCTGCATGACATCACCGGCCAGCACATAATCTTTGACGGTATTGACCGCCGCCTCGTACTCACTCTGACTGAGGCTGAACCGTGCCTTGGCTTCATGGGAGCTGCCATCCGCACCCGCCAGGGACACTCTTGGCAATGGTGTCAGGGGTGCATCCAGGGACGCGACCAGACTATCGAGTCGCGCATTGGCGGTCTTCAGAGCACCATCGACTCCGGGGTCGACATTGACGATCACGCGCAAGGTGCCCGCCAGATTGTCGAACACCAACACTTCTTCAGAGAGCATCAGCAGGATATCCGGTGTATGTAGTTGATCCTCGGGACAACTCCCGGCCAGCCGGGGTTCTACATAGCGCACGGTATCGTAGGCGAAGTAGCCCACCAGCCCACCGTGAAACACCGGCAAAGCATCCTGCTCAGGGCTGCGAAAACACTGCTGATAAGCCTCTACAAAATCCAGAGGATCGGCGACCTCTTCAGTCCCGATACACTCCCCGTCCACCCAGCTTTCGACACGATGACCATAGACCTTGATCAACTCCCTGCAAGGCAGGCCGATGATCGAATAACGCCCCCACTTCTCGCCACCCTCTACAGATTCAAAGAGATAGGAGTAAGGGCCTTCAGCGAGTTTCCGGTAGGTGGACAGCGGCGTATCAAAGTCCGCCAGCACTTCGCGATGGACGGGCACGCGGTTGTAGCCCTGGGTGGCCAGTGCGGCAAATTCGTCAGTTGTCATGGGATGGTCCTGGAAAGCGAGTTACGGGGCTTGCATAGCAAGAGTGACTAGTCAGGGGCAAAGAAAGCCCGGGCATTCACCATCGCCAGCGTGTCATCTCCCGCATGACCGCGCTTTGGGCCGCAGCCCCGTACGGTCGAGTATTATGTATTCCAGTGTTCATGGTCGTCATTGTAGCCTCGGCGGTGTACTTGGCAAGCGCTTCCATAAGCCCAGAGCTGACTACCAGACCTTTAAGCCGCGCCGGCTAAGGCCGCGCGCATCTCGGCAATGACTGCAGTGTAATCAGGCTTACCAAAGATTGCAGAACCGGCCACGAAAGTGTCGGCACCCGCCGCCGCTATTTCTGCGATATTGGCCGGAGTAACCCCGCCATCCACCTCAAGACGAATATCCAGCCCGGAGGCATCGATGAGCGTCCGCGCCTCGCGCAGTTTAGTCAGCGTCGAAGGTATGAATGATTGCCCACCAAAGCCTGGGTTTACGGACATCAGAAGAATCATGTCCAGCTTGTCCATCACGTAGGTCAGGTCGTCCAGCCCCACATGTGGATTCAAAACCAGGCCTGCCTTACAGCCGGCATCACGAATCATCTGCAGCGATCGATCAACATGAGTCGAACCATCCGGATGGAAGGTTATATAGCTGGCTCCCGCATCGGCGAAGTCTGCAATGAGTTGGTCCACAGGCGAGACCATGAGATGCACGTCAATGGCTGCGGTGACGCCGTGTTTGCGTAAAGCCTTGCAGACCATGGGACCAATGGTGAGATTAGGCACGTAGTGATTATCCATCACATCGAAATGCACGATATCGGCACCTGCGGCCAATACATTGTCGACTTCTTCACCGAGACGCGCAAAATCTGCAGACAATATCGATGGCGCAATCAGATAATCATTCATGTCTTGTCCTTTGCGTAAGCAAGCTCACGTTCAAGTTGTTCGAGGCGCGATGGCGTCCCCACATCAGTCCAACGCCCCGGATAATGCTGCGCAAACAAGCGTTGCTCAACAATTGCCTGTTCGAGTAAGGGCAGCAATGGGCGTTTCCCCGGCGCGTATCCGTTAAAGAAACGCGGATCATACAGTCCTATTCCCGCATACGTGAGGCCGTCGTTCTCCGCTGGAGTGGCTCGACCCTCACAAAGGCCAAAGTCACCGCTGGCGTTATGCTGCGGATTATCGACCAATACCAAATGCGCGGCACCGGATGGCAGGGGTTGATAGAGCAGGTCCTCAAAGGCGTATTCGGTCCAGATATCCGCGTTGATCAATAAAAAAGGTGTCTCACCGAGCTGCGGCAGGGCCTGAATAATGCCCCCTGCCGTCTCCAAAGGTTCATCTTCCCGGCTGTATTGAATCGCACAGCCCCAGCGCCCGCCGTCGCCACAGTGCTCGACGATCTGCTGCCCCAGCCAGGACAGATTAATGACGATGTCTTCAATCCCCGCTTTCACCAGCGCCTCGATGTGATACTCAATCAATGGCTTACCTGCCACGAGCACCAACGGTTTAGGCGTTGTCAGGGTGAGCGGTCGCATGCGCTCGCCTTTACCCGCCGCGAGAAGCATCGCGGTAGTAACTGCCTTGCTGACCGTAGTGGGAGCGCTAGCGGGACGCATGAAACCACGCCTGCTGATAGACGGCCGGCATGACATCCTGATCAAGCCAGGCCGCAAAGCTGGCCAAAGCAGGAACATTGGGATAACGCTCTAGCGTGCTTTGCACATACCCCATCACCCGGGGCAGATCCTGCAGATATCCGGGCTTTGAGTCACGCAGATAGAGTCTTGCGAAGATACCCAACACCTTGATATGCCGCTGCAGTCCCATGAAGTCAAAGTCCATGAGGAAGTCCGCAGCCTCGGGCACTGCAACACCTCTTGCCGCCAGGCGCTCGCGATGCATGAGTGCCCAATCACGGACTCTGGCGTTCGGCCAGCGCAAGTAGCAGTCTTTGAGCAAAGACACCGGGTCATAGGTCAGGGGACCCAACACCGCGTCCTGAAAATCAATGGTGGCAAGGCTTCCATCGGCGAGCAGCATGAGATTTCGTGCATGAAAATCACGATGCACCACCACCTGCGTCTGCGCCAGAGCCCGGTCACAGAGCAAGTTCGCAAGGGCCGCAAAGCTATCTGCAGTATCAGTATGCGCATCCACGCCCAGCAAGCCCTGACAAAACCACTCAGGAAACAATGCCATCTCGCGAGCCAGATGCGCGCGGTCATAGGGCAATACAGAGAAGTCAGCGGCCTCAGCCGTGGCGAGATCCTGCAGCATACCCAGCGCCCCAGCGTAATACTCGTCCACTGTTTGGGCATTCAGCAAAGGTAGAAGCGTCTGATCGCCCAGGTCTTCCAATGCTAAAAACCCCTGCTCCAAATCAGCATGCAGCACTGTGGGCACGCGCAGTCCCGCGGTCGCAAGGCCCTCAGCCAATGCAACAAACTCAGCGTTCTTCTCAGTTTCTGGCGGCGCGTCACATAAAATCACCGATGCGCCCGCGTGAGGCACGCGGAAGTAACGACGAAAACTCGCATCACCGGCAACAGGCAGTAATTCCTGAGGCGTAAGCGACGACCAGGACGCATACCATCGACTCAATTGCTCTGTTCTATCAGCGCAGCTCACACATCTCCAGGGCTTATAGTCATCCGGAATCCACTATCTTGCTTACGGCAATGAGCCGTCTAATATCACTAGCTTAACAAGCTGAGGCCTCGCGTCTAACACCAGCCCCACTGATGCTTTATTATGCGCCGTCCATTGCGCTAAAGCCGCCGCAGATGCCCACAGCTCCATCCAGCAATTTCGTCGTCGACACCCTGTCATCAGGGGGCTTGGCTGTGCCTTTGGGCGTTCAACGCCGGCGCGGATGGTACGCGATGCTACTGCTGTTGTGCGCCGCTGCGGGTGCTGCCCAAGACGACTCGGCGCTGGCAGAGGCAGGGCCAGGGATAGAAGACACCCTAGTGGAAGAGACCATTGAGCCCCGCATTGGCGCTGAGCTTGACTGGATCCCCATCGAGAACGTCCCAAAAGCACTCAGAAACCTGAGCTGCCGCCTGTGCGAGGGTCGCTACATCGACCCGCAGGGAGGTGCTAACGCAGCCAGGAACCCCGACACATCGCCGATCAATGCCAGTGCGAGAAGCACCGAGATTGAGGGCAATACCGTGCGCTTGTCCGGCGGGGTAGAAGTTACTCAGGGCTACCGCGCATTTTCCAGTGATGCCGCCAGCATAGACCGAGAAACCCGCTCGGGGACTCTCGAGGGCAACATCGAACTGAGGGAACCCGGTGTATTACTGCGCGGTGAACGCGGGCAGTTCTATTCGCGCAGTGGCGAAGCGCAGATGGAGAACAGTCAATTTGTACTCCACGAGCAGCAGTTACGCGGCAGTGCGGCCCTACTATCCAGGGACAGTAACGAACTCATTCGCATCGAAGATGGCGAAATGACGTTTTGCGCGCCCGGCGACAACGACTGGCTACTTCAAACCGGACAGCTGGAGCTTGATCTCGAGCGGGGTGTTGGAACGGCGCGAGACGCCACGCTGCGCGCCGGGGGAATCCCGATTTTTTACACCCCCTGGCTAAGCTTTCCCCTCGATGACCGACGACGCAGTGGCCTGATGTTCCCTGCCGTTGGTTCAGACAGTCGCGGCGGCGTCGATATCGGCGTGCCCGTCTACCTCAATCTGGCAGAAAACTACGATCTGCTCTACGCGCCCCGGTATATAGGTCTGCGCGGTATCAACCACGAGTTTGAAGGTCGATATTTGGACCCTTTTAATGGCAATTGGCAGCTTGGCGGAAGCTACATCGGCGACGACGAACAGTACGCGGACGATTTTCCGGACGAGCCGGACGCGAAACGCTGGCTGGCCAATGTTCAGCATCAGGGTGCCTACGGCGGGCGTTGGCGATCACTGATCAATTACAGCAAGGTGTCGGATGTGGATCTTATCCGCGACCTGGAAACCTCGCGCCTTGATTCGCGGCGCGATGTGAATCTATTGCAGCTCGGTCAGGTCAAGTACCTGGGTGAAGACTGGCTTATTACTGCCCAGGCTCAGCAGTTTCAACCGCTGGCCGAAGACATTCGCAACGACTATAAAAAGCTCCCGCAGATCACCGCGCAGTACCGCAGCCAGGGCACGCCCTTCTCGCTAAACCCTATCGGTATGTTGCAGTACTCCAACTTTGACACCGACACGGAAAGCCTGGCGACAGGCCAGCGTATCTACGGCGAGGCTGGAGTCACCTACCCCATGAGCTGGCAGTATGGCTTTTTGAGGTCTACCGCCAAGTATCGGGTGCTTGAGTACGCGTTAGACCGCCAGATCGGGGATCTGGATGAAAACCCGGGCGCTCGTTCGGGCCTTGCAAGCATTGACGCTGGCTTGTTCTTTGAACGTAGCACCCGCTTCGCCAATAAGGACGTCGTGCAAACGCTGGAACCACGCGTCTTTTATCTCTACAGCCAGTATGACGAGCAAACGGATCAGCCAGACTTTGACAGCGCCGAGCTCACTTTTAACTATAATCAACTGTTCAGAGACACCCGGTTTTCCGGAAGAGACCGACTCGATGACGCCAATCAAGTGGCTGTAGGTCTAACTACGCGCTTTTTAGGCGAAAGCAGTGGTGAAGAGCTTTTCAACGCCAGCATCGGTCAGATCGTCTATTTCAACAATCGCCGAGTACGCTTAGGCGCTTCGGCACCGGAGCTTGATCGCTCAAACTCAGAACTCGCGGGTGAATTTAATTTTTATCCCAACGACCGCTTGTCCATGCGCAGTAATCTGCAATACGACCCGTCCACTGGCAAAATGAACTCCGGAAACTTAATAGCCAGCTACACCCGGGATGACGATACGGTGTTCAATGCGGGATACACCTTCAGGCGGCCCGTTTCATTAGTGGGGAACCAACCCACCACTGACCAGGTCAATTTATCTACCTACTACCCAATCAACAACAACTGGCGCTTTTTTATGGCCTGGAACTATAGTCTGGAAGCGAACCGTAGCGTAGAAGATATGGTCGGGATCGAATACGATAGCTGCTGTTGGCAGGTTCGCCTGCTTCATCTGCGCTACTTCGATACCGTTCGCAACGAGATCCCCGACTTTGATTCGCCCAGTCTGGATCGCGAATATGCCACGCAGCTCCAATTTGTGCTCAAAGGCCTGGGCGGTTTCGGAGATGGCGTAGAACAGTTGATGGGCGACATGATTCAAGGATTTAACCGACTTGCGTACAGCAGATAGTAAAACCGCTCTTTATAGACGGCCGCGGGCGCATAGACAGCCGCGGGCGCTTTATAGACACTTACTGGCACTTTTCTGTGCCGGAAGCCTGACGTCCGGCGCTTATGCAGCCACTGAGATGCTCGACCAAGTCGTCGCGATTGTTGACGATGATGTCGTGATGGCCAGTGAGCTTCGGGAGCGTATGGCCACTGTTAACGAAAATATCGCGGCGCAGGGCGCGGAGGCTCCCCCGGAAGACGTGTTGATTCGAGAGACTCTGGACCGCCTGATTCTGGAAAACATACAGATGCAAATGGGCGGACGCTTTGGCGTGCGCATCTCCGATGGACAGTTAGATCAAGCGATGGGACGTATTGCCTCCCAGAATGGTCTCACGCAAGAGCAATTCGCGATGCTCCTGGAACAGGAGGGCCGATCCTACGGAGAGATCAGAGCAAATATTGAACGCGAGATGGTCATTCAGCGTGTACAGCAGGGCAACGTCAATCAGCTGATCCAGATTAGCCCACAGGAGATTGACAACTATCTGTCCACGGAAGAGGGACAAAAGCTTGTACAGCCGGAATATCGCATCGTTCATGCGCTGCTTCCCATGAGTTCGGACACCAGCGATTCCGAAGTCGCGCAGCAAACGGCGTACTGCGAGACCCTGGTTGACCGCATCCGTGGCGGCGAACCCTTTGAGTCAGTCATGGCCTCGGTTCCAGCGGAATACGCGTTTTCTGGCGGTGATCTGGGTTGGCGTAAGCTTGACGACCTCCCCAGCCTCTTTCAGGACGTCGCACCAACCATCGCTCGCAGCGAAACCGCTGATCTTTTCCAAAGCCCCAGCGGCCTGCACATCGTCACGATGGCAGACCAGCGCGGCGGCGGCGACATGACGATCAACCAGACCAAGGTGCGACACATACTCCTCAAGCCTTCAGAGATTCTTACCGACGAACAGGCAAGGGAGCTCGCCGAAGCGCTAAAAGCGCGCGCCGAAACTGATGAGGATTTTGGCGAGCTCGCCAGAGAGTATTCCGAAGACATTGGCTCTGCGACAGAAGGGGGCGATTTAGGCTGGACGAGCCCAGGCCAGATGGTTCCTGAGTTTGAAAACACCATGGCCAGCACAGAGATCGGCAGCATTTCTCAACCGGTGCGTAGCCAGTTTGGCTGGCACATCCTTGAGGTGCTGGATCGACGCGAAAAGGACGTGACCGAGGACATGCGCAAAGCACAGGTGCAGGAGTTTTTGCACAGTCGCAAGTATCAGGAAGAGCTCGACGCCTGGCTGCGCCAAATACGTGACGAGGCCTTTGTCGACATCAAGTAAGCTACCGAGGCTGGCGATCTCTGCAGGCGAACCTGCGGGGATTGGTCCGGATGTCATCCTCGCAGCATCCCAACGTGATTGGCCGGCCGAACTGGTAGTCATCGCGGATCAAGGGATGCTGGAGGCGCGGGCAGCGTTATTGGGCCTGCAGCCACGCTTTATTGCCTATGACCCTGATGCCGAGCGAATCAGCAGCGCCG
>NZ_JBLGBE010000099.1:0-11009 GCF_047617445.1 Congregibacter sp. | reverse complement strand
GTGTGCTGGCCGTTCGGTTTGAGCACAGTTTGCACTTTTACAACCGCCCATCGATCAACAACGCCAACATTGCCAGACCAAGAATTTCTGCGCTAAAACTTAGCACCAATGTCATTACTACCGAGAGATTGGGATTCTGCGGAGGAACAGAACAGCTGATTATCTGTGGGCTAGCCCTGCCACTAGAAGAGCAAATCACGGTATTCACGGCCCCTGACAACTCTAAAATCATCGAGATAGTGTACATGCAGTCAACAAATGAAGTGTGTGTACTCCTTGACGATGACCGAATTCAAGTCTTTGACATCCAGGGGCTAGGCGTGATCCGTCAGTTCAACCTGCCCGAGCTTGCTGATAGTGAGCTCAGATCGATGAAACATACAGAAGGGAAAGTGTTTTTTGGAACAGACAGAGGATTGCTCTACCAGAACATTGAAACAGGGAAAACGGAGTATGTAGAAACCGGTAAATACACAGCCGTAACTGATTTTTTTCTTATGCCACATGGGATTTGGATTTTATCCGAAAACGGAATGGCCTATCTAGCAGCGTCACGTGGAGAGTCATGGCAAGGACCCAACGCAGCACAGTCTCTTGAAGTTCTTGGCTTCGTTGAAAACGAGGATAACGGGGTATTCATTGCGACGTATGATGGAATATTTTACTGGGATAGAATTTCCGGCACTCATGTGGAATCTTGGTCGGCTACAAGCGACGAGTCTATCGACTCAAGAGTCACGTCGCTAGGTCTCAAAGACGGGTACTTGTTTGTCGGAACTTTCACAGCTGGATTTCGCATCTTTGAGGTGGCTTCAAACGGGAAGCTTGTATCGACAGTGGGCCATCATCTTAAAGACAGTGGCATAACAACTATTCGACCTACTAAAGATGGACTATTAATCGGGACTGACCATCAAGGCTTGAAGTACTTTAGTAACAATAGCGTTGTTGACATACCCATGCCGTTGGAATGGCAAAAAGATCGGTCGCCCGTTACCAGCATAACCACTCTTCACCAGGTAGACAGGTTCTTAGTGACAACAGAAGATCAACTGGTACTTGTCTGTACCGACCGTTCTCAGCCATATGCTTGCTCCGCACAGTCAGCGAGGACAGGAGCGCTGAAGCCTCGAATTATTTCGTCCACATCCGACTCCGACGGATCTATCTGGCTAGGAACGCTAAACCATGGACTGCTGGAAAGTTCCGTTACTGAATTAGAAGGAGGAGCAACCCTTCGCCGATCATCTCTCAACTCTACAGACAATCTCTCAATCTACTCCGTGATTCTAGAGACCTCCGGCAATTTATGGGCAGCGACTAACAATGGGCTGTTAGTGATCGATACTCGATCAGGTGATGCGCGACGCCTGGGTAGAATTCACGGCCTGGCGAACATAGATTTCAATCACGGCGCAAGCCTAAAGGCCGGGCAAGACCTTTATTTTGGTGGCCACTTCGGATACGACAAAGTACGGCTAGCGAGTACATCGAAGGCGGACAATCCCACTCCTATTTGGATCAGAGGTTTCGCAGTAGGCGGAGTTTTCTACAGGCGTAACGAACAGCTTGTATCTTCCTCCGAGCTAACAATAGCTCCGGATCAAGGCACGATTGATTTTCATCTAACCGTGAACGACTATCGACTCCCATTACTGCATCAATATCAACACAAACTCGAAGGATTCGATAACAACTGGCAAAACACCGGGAACGTCAACGTTGCCACCTATCAAAATCTACCACCCGGTAACTATACGTTTAGAGCCAGAGGCGCGAACTCCACGGGCGTGTGGAGTGACAACGAGATCAATCTTCCCATTCAAGTTCTACCACCGCTATGGCGATCATGGTGGGCTCTACTTAGCTACCTTGTATTAGCACTGGGAATATTCATGTATCTCAAACGGCTGAATGATCATTACGTCGCTCACAATGAACGACTCAAACTAGCAGAAGAAGGAAGCGCTGCCTTTGCACGGCTAGAAGATGACTATCAGGCGCAACGAGAAGCGAACGAGGCCCTACTACTGCGACGCGCCCCATCAGCCAAAGCGTTGCTGGACGCTGTAGAAACTGCACTTACGGCGCAGCTTGCTGACACTGACACCAATCAAGCGGCATCGGCGCTTGTGAACAAGCTACGAACGCTGCGTAGCCTTCAAACACTCACAGACAGAACTACCAGGGAAGAGCATACAGACCTGCATGCCGTAACCAATGAGATCGCCGCTCGGCTCGCTGCGTCCAACGAAGTCGCAACTCAGGCCATCATAAGCAACGATGTGTGCAGTGACCCGATTACACTGGACCATGCCCTATACGTTTGCCTGGTTATCCAGGAGACTCTTGAACTAGCTACTACAGGCAGACGTTTCGAGAGTCTGATTGATCCACTAATCTACATCAGTATGGCGACACCAGTACTTACAGAAAACGGTGAGTACAGCTATGAACTACTAATCGAAGATAGTGGGCTTAAGGACGATGACAGTGATGCACTCGAGAGGCTCTTGCCTCTCACCTTCCACCTTATTGAATCCGGCGGAGGTGAACTCTCAGAAGACTACGACGCAGGAAACATCCTCACTATAAAACTACTCTTCCCTGCTAGCTCGGCGCTATAGCCTTACTTACCCAAGAACTCAGGCATGCGTTTTTCGCGCTGCGCGGCAAAACCTTCTTGCAAGTCATCAGACTCTTCACACAAACGCGATAACTCGGTAGCTCTTGAAGTATCGACAGCCCCTCGGCCTGCCTGGCCAATGAGTTCTTTCATTGCTTTAGTAGCCAAAGGAGCCAATCCTGCCATGTGCAATGCCAGCTCCTCCACGCGCTCGTCGAGCTCGTCTTTCGGCACCAGATAGTCGTAAAAACCTACTCTGTGAGCTTCAAGGGCATCCATCGCCTCGGATGCTAAAAGCATCCGGCGCGCCACACTGGTGCCGAGTTTCTCCACAAACAGGGAGATGCCCGCCGGCGGATAGCACAATCCAAAAGCGGCTGCAGGTACGCGTAAGCGTGTGCCGACAACGCCCACACGAAAGTCGCAACTAAGCGCCAACTCTGTCCCACCACCAAACACATTGCCATTCACCCGCGCCAACGTGGGTATCGCTAACGTCGCCAAGCTGTGCATCACACTCTGAAAGGCGTCCGGTTTCAACGCACCGCTATTGAGATCGCCAAGAGAGGCGCCTGCGCAAAACGTTTTATCCCCTGCCCCGGTAACAATCAGCACACGCAGCTCGGAGTCCGCTTCGATTAGATTCAACACCTCACCAATGCTCTTAAGCTCAACTGCACCTAGGGAGTTGTGGCGCTCTTCGTGATTGATGCACAGCGTGCCAACGCTGCCGTTCACTGCATATTCAATCGTCTGGCTCATGCTAAGCTCCTGATTTTTGGGCATTCTTGCACAGCATTGATACCTCGTCATTGTTCTGGGCTAAAACACGGAGGATACACATGCAACGGTGCGACTGGTGCGGAGACGACCCTCTGTACATGAGTTACCACGACAAGGAGTGGGGTGTCCCCCTGAGGGATGAACAGTCAATGTTCGAATTCCTGGTTCTTGAGGGCGCGCAGGCGGGGCTCAGCTGGATCACGATATTACGAAAACGTGAAGGCTATCGTTCGCTGTTTGATAACTTCGACGTGCAAAGAGTGGCCAGCTACAGTGACGCTGCGCTAGAGAAAAAGCTCGAAGACGCCAGAATAGTCCGTAATCGACTCAAAGTTTACGGTACCCGTAAGAACGCACAGGCAACGCTCAAGCTTTACGAGCAAGGCAGCACCCTCCTTGATTACTTTTGGGACTTTGTCGACGGAAAGCCGCTACAAAACTCTTGGCACGGCATGTCAGACGTACCTGCGTCGACTCCATTATCCGAAAAGATCAGTAAAGATATGAAAAAACGGGGCTTCACCTTCGTCGGACCAACCATTCTCTACGCGCATATGCAGGCCACGGGTATGGTCAACGATCACATCGTCAGCTGTGGGCGACACCAAGAATGCGCGGTACTCGACCAACAGTTTCGTAGACAGGGGCGATAAAAATACTTAAAGTTGGAATTTCCAACCTTACAGTATGCCGAGCCGCTAAAGCAGCCCCTGAATGACCACCAGCAGCAACACAAATAGCACGTCTCCATTCAACCGTAAGGCGCAGCATGATGCTAAGCGCATCGCTATTCTTTCGGAAGCTGCGCGGCTTTTTAACAGCAAGGGATCCCGCGCCACAACGCTTCAAGACGTGGCTCGCGGGCTTGGCCTGACAAAAACCAGCCTCTATTACTACGTACGCACCAAAGAAGAGCTGATCTTCCAGTGCTATGAAGTCACCATGCAGCGGCAGCATACGATTATGGATGCGCTCGACAAAGCCGAGATGTCCCCTCTTGAGCGCGCCGGGAAATTCTTTAAAAGCCAGTTCGAGGGGTGGTTAAGCGCCCAAACAGGGGACGACGTACATATCGCCGCGCCTCTGGAAATCGCATCGCTAAAACCCACGCACCGATCGGCGATCGAGTCAGAATACATCCGAATGTTTAAACGTCTCCGTCGCTATCTTCGGGAGGCCGGAGAGTCCGGCGAGGTCCGCGCCCTGGAAACCACTTCAGCGACCAGAGCCATTATTGGCGCAACGGATTGGGTATTTCATTGGCTACATCAATTGGAGCGCGCGGACGTCCCAGGCGCCGCCGATGCCGCCTGGGATATCATTTTGCACGGCCTTGCCGCCCCGCATGGCGAGTATCAAGCTACCCCTCTGGAGATTAGCACCGACACAGACCGCCCCGCCCAGGGTTTCGACCGAGAAGAGCAGCATCGACAAAAACAGGAGGCGTTTTACAAAGCCGGCACCTGGTTCTTTAACCGCAAAGGCTTTAATGGTGCTTCGCTTGATGAGATAGCCGAACATCTCAATGTCTCCAAAGGTGCGTTCTACTACCATATTCGCAACAAAGAAGACCTGTTATTTGCCTGCTATATGCGCTCCATTGCCATTGTGCAGCGCATCGATGCGCTGGCCATGCGCGCACAGGGAACAGGACTGCAAAAGCTGGATGAAACAGCTCGGCGGGTTTTTCATGCCCAGAACTCGGATCTCGGCCCGCTGATTCGCTACAACACGATTACCGCACTACCTACCCCACGCCGAAAAGAAATTCTCTCTGCCACGGAAGATGCAGATAGTCGGTTCGACACCTTCATTGGCGAAGGAAAACTCGATCGCAGCATACGTGACGTGAACCCCCTTTTAGCGCGCCGGTTAATGACCGGAGCCATCAACGCTTCCATGGACATCAGCCTGTGGCGCGCCATTGATAATATCGACGAAGCCGCCATCGAGTATTTCGATATTTTTTACAACGGACTCCTACCAAGAGAGCCATCGCGAGAGAACACACAATGAGCGACCTATTGCAGGACTTGCTGAATCACCTTGAAGTAAAACGTATAGACACCTATCTGTTTACGGGCAGCAGCCCGGAGCGCCCCCGGCGTATCTTCGGCGGACAGGTACTTGCGCAGAGTCTTAACGCCGCCAATCGCTCCATAGACGGTGGACGCGTTGCACACTCGATGCACGCGCACTTTCTGCGTCCAGGTAATCCTTCGAAACAAATCGTGTTCGAAGTGGACCCCACCCGCGACGGTCGTAGCTTTGCAACACGGCGGGTCGTTGCCAAGCAAGATGGAAAACCTATATTCATTACCTCTGTGTCTTATCAAGAGATCGAAGAGGGCCTAAACCACCAGGCACCCATGCCAGAAGTTGAGGGTCCAGAGGGACTTCAGAATGACTTTGACTACTGGACCGAGATGGCGGCGAAGTACCCTGACCGATTCGATGCACCCTTCTCACAGGCCGTTGAGCGTAGAGTGGTCAAACGTCGCGACTACGCATCACCACAGCCAGAGGACGCGATTTCTCACATGTGGTTTAGAGTCCCGGGGGACCTTGGGGACGACGCAAACCGGCATCAAACGCTAATCGCCTTTATTTCAGACTTCGCATTGCTCGGTGCAGCACTTCTGCCGCACCCGTACACCGCGGCCAGCAAAAAGATCCAAGCTGCAAGCTTAGATCATGCGATCTGGTTCCATCGTCCGGGACGCGCCGATGATTACCTGCTTTACAGTATGGATAGCCCTAATTCAGGGGGTGGCCGTGGATTTAGCCGGGGACAGTTCTTTAACAGGGATGGCGAGCTTATCGCCTCTACGGCACAGGAGTCGCTAATACGCTTGCGACCCAGCTCTCCCTGAGAGCCTGATTAAGCCACCGGTACCGTACGCAAGAAGAGCCTTAGTTGACCACTGTCGACATCTGATCGCCGAGGGTTTTGACGCGGATTGTTGAGTCACTGCGCTCCAGCAAGGTCACCGAAGCATTGTCAGGCCAGAACACCAGCGTCTCCTCACGCTGTGTATACCACCCCACAAGCGCATTGATGACAAGAAAATGCGTGAAGATAATCGTAGATTCCGGAAGCTCTTCTACCGCCTGCACAATACTGTTGCGCCAACTATGCAGACTTTCTTGCTGCTCGCCCCACTGCTGACGCATAAAACCTCGCAACCAATCCTGACGCTGCTCAAGAGGCACTGGAGAGGGAACCTCCCGAAAGCGATCGTCGATTGATACAGCGACTCCAAAGCGCTCTGCAAGTGGTGTGGCGGTCTCCTGAGCGCGCTGCAAAGGACTGCTAATCAACGAAATCTCAGATGCGCTCACCTGAGCCTCCAAGCTATCCGCAGTCGCTTTGGCTTGCGCATGGCCCAATTCTGAGAGGCCGGGATCTGCGCTTTGCCCCCAACTCGCCGCAGCTTCTCCGTGCCGAACCAAATAGATCAAGCGCGTACTGCTCATCGATAAGTAACCAGCTTCTCACCGCGGGATACAGAGAGCTCTCGAAGGAAAGAGCAGTCATTAAAATAAGACAGCGATACTCGATCTGCGCTGTAAAACAGCTGCGTTACGGAGCAATTGAACACAGGCTCATAAAACTGATATGCCGCAGACCCGGGCAACTGTAGAACCGCCGCTGTCAGCGCCGCTATCGTGCCGCCGGAGGTAAATACACCGACAGTCCGGCCCGCGCCCTGATTCGCAACAATGTCGCGCAGCATGCTATGCACACCCGCAGAGTACTCCGCCCAGCTTTGTATCGCGGGCTCATCGCATTCAGGCGAGACCCAGTAGTTAAACACCGCCTCAATCACTTTCTGAAAACGCTTACTCGAATCCAGTCCCTGATCAACTATCGCCTTAATATCGGGCCGCGTCTCCAAGATCTTTGGGAGCAGATACTCCAAGTGTTCATCGTTGCGAACTTCATCCAAGCGCGCATCCTCGACAAGCGCCACCTCCCCCGCTTGTGCTGCAAGAGCCAAGGTTCCGGTGTCTTTCTGTCGCTCCAAAGTGCCGCAGTACGCCGCGTCAAAGGCCACACCCGTGCGCGCAAGATACTCCCCGGTCAGCGTAGCCTGTAAGCGACCCAAGGGAGACAGCTCGTCATAGTTTTCAGCACCAAAGGATGCCTGCCCGTGGCGGATAAGATAGATACTGGCCATTAAATTTGTCCAAGCAAAGAAGGTTCTTCATCACGGGGAAAGCGTAGCTTTCTCCGATAAGGGTAAAAGGATTCGACGTAACCGCTGCGAATCTGCTCCTGCAGCGACTGCCAAAAACGCGCCTCGTAAATATCCGAATGTTTCTCGTCAAAGGCTTTCCGAGCACGTTGATTTCCCGAGAAGAACAATCGAAATTCTTCGGGAAATATGTCGTTCTGCCCAACGGAATACCAGGGCTGGCTGGCCATTTCTTCCACCTCGTTTCGAGGTTCTGGAATAATGCGAAACTTACATTCGGTGAGCAGTACAATCTCATCGTAGTCGTAGAACACCACACGTCCGTGCCGCGTAACGCCAAAGTTCTTGAGCAACATATCGCCAGGAAAAATATTCGCAGCTGCCAATTGTTTGATGGAGTTTCCATACTCATCCATCACAGCTTCAACTTCGTCATCCGTCGCATCTTGCAAATACAGGTTTAACGGTGTCATCCGACGCTCTACGTAAAGGTGCCCAATAATCAGTGCTTTCCCGTTCTCCTGAACCTGTGAGGGAGCAACCTGCTTGAGCTCCTCAATCAACTCTTCAGAAAACCGATCCCGAGCAAAAGCCAGATTCGTAAATTCCTGCGTGTCTGCCATGCGGCCCGCACGATCAGAGCGTTTCACCAACCGGTATTTGGCCTTCACCTCTTCGTGCGTGACCTCTTTGGGAGGCGTGAAGCGATCCTTGATGATCTTAAACACGAACGGGTATGACGGCAGCGTAAACACGCTCATCACCATGCCCTTAATACCCGGAGCGATCACAAACTTGTCCGTAGTCGACTCCATGTGACGCACTGCAGACCGGTGGTAGTAGGTCTTACCGTGCTTGTTGTAACCCATGGAGCTATAGATTTCAGAGATAGGCTTGGCCGGCATGAGCTTAGCCAGAAACAAGACGTACTGTGAAGGGATAGTTGCATCCACCATGAAGTAGGTGCGTGTAAAACTGAACACAACACTCACCCGATTCGAACCGAACAGCACCGTATCGACGTATACGCCGCCGTCTTCGTTATGTAGCAGGGGCAATACAAAGGGCATGCTGTCCTGTCCGGACAACAAACGACCTACGATATAGGCACCCTTGTTGCGATAAAAATGGTTAGACAGCACTTCCAGGCGCAGCTCGTTCTCGTTCAGCTCGAAACCTGGATCAAGCTGTAGCTCATCATGAAAAGCCCCTACCAATCGATTGACGTCACGCTCCATATCTTCGTAAGGGATGTTGAAGCAATAGTCGACGAGTAGTTTTTCAAGGGTCGTGCTAAGGGAACTCTCCACCGAGTAGTAGCGCAGAACCGGGCTGCTGTCGGACAAGGGGATATCCCCTTGAGAAGAAAACACAAAAGCGTAGTCATTGCGCACCTGCTCATGCAAGAACACGGCGTTATATACAGAGTTGTAAAAGGTTTCGGCAATCTCAAAATTATTGTGATTGCGAATCAGCCCTGCATAGATTTTGCGGGTATCGCGCCAAAATTCGTAATTGCGAAGTTCCTCTCCTGCGACAAGCTCCACAGTATCCAGAACAAAATTGACTTTGAGCTTATAGAGATCAATCCGCTGGATGGTTGCCGCATGAATACCCAGCCAATCAGCGTTTTCAAATCGTGACCGCGCACCCAGCGTGATGTTCTGAAAGTCGGCAAAATACGACTCAAAGCCATTGAGAACAATTCGCGCAAACCGTTCGCGTCGTTCCACGCTACCCCCACTGCCTCAAAGTAATTAGATTTCTAGATTGCCAAACTGGCGACGCAGTTTACGCATCCCACCAATCCATCGATCGTAGTCTGCAGTCTTACGCTCGCGATAGGTTGCCACCTCTGGATGCGGAAGAATCAAAAACTGCTCCTCGGCGAGTCCTTGCACTACCACCTCGGCAACATCCGCAGGGGTCAAGATGCCATCAACGCCGGCGGTACCACCTTCGGTATTGCCAATCATACGCGTAGCGACAGCTTGAGGGCACAAGCAAGACACCTTGATGCCGGCATCACCATGAGTGATCGCCAGCGACTCAGCAAAGCCCACAGCGGCATGTTTGGTCGTTGAATAGGCCGCATCGCCAACCTGGCTCAGCAAGCCAGCGGCCGACGCTGTGTTCAGGAAATATCCTTCTCCACGCTCAATCATTGACGGCAAGCAGGCACGTGCCGCATATACGTGACTCATGACGTGGATATCCCACATAGCCTGCCAAGTATCATTGGCGGCGGACGTTGCATACCAAGGAGGGCCATCTAGAGCGATAATTCCGGCATTAGAGCAAAACAGGTCAATGTGACCAAAACGTGAGATCACCTCCTGAACCATTGATGCAATTTGCGCCTCGTCTCGAACGTTCACCTCAAAGGCAGTACCACCAATAGCCTCCGCTACAGCCTGCGCAGAATCCAACTCGAGATCGGCGACAATCACCTGAGCAGCGCCCTCGGCAGCAAACCGCTCGCAAAGACCTTTCCCGATTCCGTTGCCACCACCGGTGACCACTACAACTTTACCGTTCACATTCATTTACGTTGTCTCCAGATACAAAAAGGCCCCCAAGCGGGGGCCTATACAACCATCGAACCCTTAGGCCGCATCGCTCATGTTGGCAACACTGTCAGATGCCTGTGAGCCATAGCTCAAGGCATTGAATTGCGACTGGTGATGATCTCGATCCCCGAAAGTCGCGTTGATCATCATCAATCGCTTGGCGTAGTGCGCAATATCCAACTCATCGGTGAGGCCCATACCGCCGTGCAACTGAATAGCCTCTTCGAAGATGTGCTTACCGCACTTGTGCGTCATCACCTTGAGCGCATGCAATTCTTTGCGTAGATCATCGTCATTGTTGTCTAGCGCACAAACCGCTCGATATAACATGGACTTTGCCTGCTCGTAAGACATAAAGGTGTCCACCATGCGGTGCTGCAGCGCTTGGAAGCTGCTAATCGCCACGCCAAACTGCTCTCGGGTCTTGGTGTACTCAAGCGTCTTGCTATTGAGCTGTCCCATGAGACCTACGGCCTCACCACAGAGCGCTACGATGCCCTCTTGGACTACGCCATCCATAACCGCAAAGCCATTGTTCAACTCGCCCAGAAGCGCATCAGCGCCCACGCTAACGTCCTTGAAGGTGATATTGGCAACAGTCTGGCCATCCATGAGTCGATAACTGACTCGCTCGACGCCGGACGCGCCTGCATCTACTAGGAACAGGCTGATACCACTACGATCAACTTGCTCACCAGCTGTGCGCGCAGCCACGATGAGCGTGTCTGCATTCATGCCGTTGCTGACGACAACCTTCTCACCATTGAGCACAAAACTATCGCCAGAGGCTGTCGCCGTGGTGAGTACATCTGCCAACTCATAGCGGCTTTG
>NZ_JBLGBE010000098.1:0-11072 GCF_047617445.1 Congregibacter sp. | reverse complement strand
TCTTTTGCAGGGTCGCAAACAAATGGTGATGGACGCACAGAGTGCGCGGTGGATCGCGGTGCTTGTGAGTGTTGAGGGTGAGGCCGCGATAGCGGTGGTGGATGCCGGCGAGCTTGAGGCACAAGCGATTAGCCCTCGAGTGCTGATTGATAACACTCATCGTGCCGCGGACATAGACTTTTGCAATGTACGACCAGCTTTGCTGGTGTCTGGCACTGCGGTGTCAGCAGCGCTTCGGGATTACCGTCTTCTAGGGGCCTTGTTGGTGGCCGCAGAAAGCACCGGTGCTACGGCTGCCTGTCTCGACGTAACGGTGGATTACCTCAAGACACGAAAACAGTTTGGAAAGCTCATTGGCTCCTATCAGGCCCTGAAGCACCCCAGTGTCGAGATTCTTACTATGATGGATTCGGCGCGCTCCTTTGTGTATCACGCAAGTTCCTTGATCACGGATGATGCCTTAGCCCAAGATCAGGAGATCGCTTGTCGTATGGCCAAGGCTCAGGCGACCGAGGCACTCAAGTTCGCCGGTGACCGTGCAGTGCAATTTCATGGAGGCATGGGTTTTACCTGGGATTGCGATGCACAGTTGTTTATCCGGCGCGCTCAGTGGGCGCAGCAACAGTTTGGCGATGCACAGCATCACCGTCAGCGACTGGCCGGCCTGCTACTAGACGATTAGTGCATATTATGGACCGTTGCCCGCCCGCTGAATCCTCAGCGGGCTACTTTGCGTAACAACTCGTATGACTAAACCATCATCAATTCGCCGAGGAAGCTTCGGCCGAGGGCTTGCCGTGTCGCTGGCCGGTATTCGCGCAGGCACTGCCTTTGCATTGGGCTCTGCCGTGAGGCGACTGCGCGGCGACGACAGCGGTAATAGCGATCTTATGCGTCGGGAGGCCCGCAGATTTACCGCGGAGCTTGGACGACTCAAGGGCACGTACGTCAAAATAGGTCAAATGATGGCCTTGCTTGGAGAGCACTTTCTCCCGGAGCCATTGACCGACGCTCTCCACGATCTCGACTCCCAGACACATCCATTGCCCTGGGGTGAGCTTGAGCCGGCAGTTCGCGACAGCCTTGGATCGCGTTATAGCAAGTTACAGATTGATACCCAGTCCTTGGCGGCAGCTTCTTTAGCCCAGGTGCATCGCGCCACCCGGCGTAGTGATGGCTACGAACTGGTGCTGAAAATTCAGTATCCGGGCCTCGCCGCGGTGATCGATGAAGACTTCGATGCGGTTGTTCGTATGTTGCTCTTAACTCGATGGATTAAAGCGGGGCGGGAGATAGATGCATGGTTTGAGGATATGCGTGAACAGTTGCATTACGAAATCGACTACCAAAGAGAGCTTAATATGACCCGAGAAGCTCGGGGACACTTCGCCAGTGACGACCGCTATCACGTGCCGGAGGTGATCGAGAGTTTTAGCAGCGATAGCATCTTGGCATTGGAGTATGTTCATGGGCATCGGGTGACTCAGCCCGAAGTTGCGGCCCTGTCGCAGGGTCGTCGTGATGCTCTCGGGCAGGCCATGCTGGAACTGTTTTTTATTGAGCTCTATGAATGGGGAGTTCTGCAGACGGATCCTAATTTCGGCAACTATCTTATTCACAGTGAAGGCAAAACCGACCGTTTGATTCTGTTGGACTTTGGCTCGACTTTGGCCTGCGATGACGATTTTCGGCGCTACTTTGGTGATGCCATCGCGGCGGGCCAGACAGGAGATCGACAACTCCTGGCTGAGAGTCTCATCGGTCTTGGTTGTCTGAAAGCAGATGCTACAGTCTTCGCTCGGGAGAGTTTCTGTGAGTTTTGCGAAATGTTGTTGGAGCCCTTGGCAAACCCGGAGAATCTGCCGCCCGAGTACCTCAATGCAAAAGGGCAGTACTGTTGGGGTCGCTCGCGTCTTATGCAGCGTGTGGGCAAGCATGCCGCGAACTCAGCGGCCACTCGTCATTTCGCAACGCCCTCCAGGGACTTCGCACTTATCGTGCGCAAGCTTACCGGCGTCTTCACTTTTATCACTGTGCTCAATGCCGAGTTTAATGGTCACGAGATTGCGCATCGATACATTGATGGCTGGATTGGTGGCGGGAGTGAGCAATGACAGACTCTGAAGACAAGCGACGCTCGAAAGGGAGGGCGGTGCCTACAAGCCGCAGGGGACGATTTGCGAAAGTAGCGCGTCTCGCCGGCGGCGTCGCCGGAGGTATGTTGGCTGAGGGCGCGCGGCAGTTACGCGCAGGAAATCTTCCAAGCCGACGCGATCTTCTATTGACCCCGGGTAACGCCCGGAGAGTGACCAAGCAACTCTCCGAGATGCGCGGCGCCGCTATGAAACTGGGTCAGATTCTGTCTATGGATTCCGGCGAGCTTCTTCCCAAAGAACTCACGGACATTCTCGCAAGCTTGCGTTCCGACGGAACGAGCATGCCAGAGTCTCAGCTCGAAGAAGCACTGAGTGAAGCTTATGGCGCGGACTGGGAGAGCGAATTCCATTTGTTTGATCGTTACCCTATTGCGGCTGCCTCCATAGGCCAGGTGCACCGTGCCGTGGATCACGACGGCCGAGAGCTTGCGCTAAAGATTCAATATCCCGGCGTTGGAAAGAGTATTGCGAGCGACGTGGACAATATCGCTATGATGCTGCGAATTTCTGGACTATTGCCTGAGCACGCAGATATCCAGCCATTACTGGATGACGCTAAACGACAGCTCGAGGACGAGGCCAACTATTTGAAGGAAGCCAAGTTCCTGCAGCGCTTTAACGATGTGCTGGGAGATGATGAGCGCTTTATTCTTCCTGAATTGGTGCCGGATCTGACGCGCAAAAACGTGCTTGCCATGACCTATGTTGCCGGCGGTCCCATCGAGGCCATCGCTAGGCGCTCTCAGGAGGAACGCGACCGGGTGCTTTCCGCGCTCGTGGAGTTACTGCTGACGGAGCTCTTTGAGCTTCGAATGGTTCAGACGGATCCTAACTTTGCGAACTACCAATATCGTTGGTCCACGGGGGAGATCGTACTCCTTGATTTTGGTGCGACCCGAGATTTCAAGGCGCGCTTTGTGAGCAACTATCGCAAGCTTGCGGTGGCTGCCGTACACGGTGATCGCGAAGCTATGACAGTAGCCGCGGAAAAGGTCGGTTACTCCATAGGTGACGAAGACTCCCACTATCGCGAATTAGTGTTGGACTTGTTACTGCTTGCGCTGGAGCCCTTGCGGGAAGATCGACTTTACGACTTTGGCACTTCGACCATGCCCGAACGTCTGTCGGCACTCGGTAAAAAAGCCACGGAATATGCTGATTTTTGGCATGCTCCTCCTACGGATGTGGTGTATTTCCACCGCAAGCTTGGCGGCATTTTTATGTTGGCCGCCAAAATGAACGCCCGAGTGAATGTCAACGCACTCATGCAGCGCTGGCTCTGATTGACGGTGAGTGCGCCTACGCTTCGCTTGATTCTGGGTGACCAGCTGTCCCTTGCAAACCCGGTGCTTGTAAATGCCGATCCTAAACGGGATTGGATTTTACTGGCAGAAGTTTCTGAGGAGGCCAGCTATGTACCCCACAATCGGCACAAAATCGTACTCATCTTCAGCGCTATGCGTCATTTTTCGGCTGAGCTAAGAGAGCGGGGTTTTAAGGTCATTTATCGCAGCTTCGAGGAGGGCGTGCCATCACTGTATGCGGCCGCAGAGGCCGGCCTGAAGGAGTCATCGGCGCAGGCCGTGCTGGTCACGGCACCCGGTGAGCACCGACTGCTGGTGGATATGCAGAGCTGGGAGTCAAAGCTGGGTGTGACCGTGCTCTTGCAAGAGGATGATCGGTTTTTAGCGTCCAGGGATGATTTTGAGTCCTGGGCGAGCGGTCGGAAGCAGTTCCGCATGGAGTACTTTTACCGGGATATGCGTCGTCGCTACCGTCTGCTCCTCAACGAAGAGCGAGAGCCCGAGGGCGGAAAGTGGAATTACGATGCAGAAAACCGCGGCGGGTGGCGCGCACAGATCACGGTGCCTGAGCGACCTGCAGTGGCTATTGATGATATTACGCGCGAGGTCATTGCGCTGGTAGATCAGTGTTTTTCGAGTAATCCCGGTGACCTGAGTCAGTTTCGTTTGGCGGTAACGGCTGCAGGCGCTCAATCCCAATTGGACTGGTTTTGCGAACACGCGCTACGGGACTTTGGCAATTATCAGGATGCGCTTGCTGAAGAGTCCCCTTGGATGTTTCATGGGTTGATCTCCATGTACCTCAACATTGGTTTGTTGGAGCCCCTGGCTGTATGTGAGCAGGTTGAGGCAGCTTGGCGAGACGGACACTGTTCCTTGGCAGCTGCCGAAGGGTTTATTCGGCAGATACTGGGGTGGCGCGAATATGTGCGGGGAATCTACTGGCACGCGATGCCAGGCTACGCTGAGCGCAACACTTTTGAGGCTAAGCGTGCGCTACCGCCCTGGTTCTGGACCGCCGATACGGACATGCGCTGCTTGTCGCAGGCCTTGAGTCAAAGCCTGGAGCTTGGCTACGCACATCACATTCAACGACTGATGGTGATCGGAAACTTTGCCTTGCTTGCGGGGCTCGATGTCACGGAGGTTTGCCAGTGGTATCTCGCTGTTTATGTCGATGCTTTTGAGTGGGTTGAGCTACCCAACACCCTGGGTATGGCCTTGCATGGTGATCATGGCTTAATGGCCAGCAAGCCTTACGCAGCATCAGGGAAGTACATTCAACGACAAGGTAACCATTGCAAAGCCTGCCGTTATGATCCCAAGCAAACTACGGGAGAGGGCGCCTGTCCCTACAACAGCCTCTACTGGCACTTCATCGATAGACATCAGGACTATCTGACTAAGAATGCCCGTATGGGCCTGATTGTCGGTGCTTGGAAGAAGCGTGATGCCTCATATCGCAAAGCTATCGTCGATTGGGGCGACCGAATTCTAGCTACTGTGCTGGATTGAGCGCTCGTCCCTTTTGCAGGCCTGCGATGACTCATGTGTCCTTGGGTGAGATTGGCCAGTCCGCTGCATCGGTAACGTACATTGGCTGCGGTGGTCGATGACCGTCCCACTTTTGTGTAAACACACCATCGGGATCGTACTGCGCCGCTTGCTTGTCGATGTTGAAGGCACGGCCACCGCGAGGATCAGCGCCGACCCCTGCAATGTATTGCCAGTTCCCGTAGTTACTGCCGACATCGTAGTCGATGAGATGCTTTTCAAAGAACGCGGCGCCGTAACGCCAGTCGATACCAAAGTCATGGATGAGACAGCTGGCTGCAATCTGTCGCCCGCGATTGCTCATCCAGCCGGTGGAGACAAGCTGATGCATGAATGCATTGACCAGCGGATGATTAGTGTCGCCGGCACACCAGCGTGCGAAATTTCGCGGCTCAAAAGTACAGCGAGAAACCGCGCCTTCTCGCCCACCGTGGCGAAAAAGCGCGACGCCGTCGCGAAGAGCTCGCCAGAAAAAGTAATCCCGCCATAACAACTCAAAATACAGCCAGTAGGTCGACTCGTTCGGTCCATGTGCGGCTTCGTGTTCGCGCACTGCCGACGCGATTTCCCGCGCCGAGATGCTGCCGAGAGACAGCCAGGGAGAAAGTGTCGAGCTTCCTTCCAGGGGGTCCAGGCAGTTGCGGGTTTGTTTGTAGCGTCGAATAGCACCGCTTTCGAGGAATTGCTTCAGACGACGCTGCCCGGCGTCGCTGCCGCCCCGCAGTGGCAGGCCCAGCGGAGGTTTTATACGCGGCGGGGGTATGCGATGGAACTGCAGCGCGGGCGGCGCGGGTAATTGCGGGAGGTCGCGGGAGGGCTCATCGGCAGTGAGGTTCTTTTCGATCCTACGACGAAACGGCGAAAAGCTTTCGGGTAGCTCTGGGCAGAGTCCGGCGATATCCGCCTCTTTGAAAAGGGCGCTACCGGGGTGCTCTAGCACCGGGATATCCAGTCGCTCGCGGAGTACGCGCAATGCCCTCGCCTCGTAACTCCCGGGGCACTGACTCGTGTGCAGTGCATCGACGCCGTAATCTCGCACTAGGTCCGGAATGACCAGCTCGGGTGAGCCCTGAAGAACTAGCAGGTTTTGACCCAGAGGCTGAAGATCTTTGGCCAGTTCCAGGAGGCTTTCAGAAATAAAGCGTTCTCGCTGTTCCCCAAGGCCCTGGGTGTTGCACCAGGGTCGTTGTTTGGGCCACAGATAAACAAGCAGCAGCTCATTGGCCGCTGAGGCCGCGACAAGTCCGGGGTGATCATGAAGTCGCAAGTCATTGCGAAACCAATATATAGCGCGCATGGGTTGCTCAATTTTAACTATGCTTTAAATACGCAGCATCGTCCTCGTCAGATGGCATTCTTAACAGCGCTGAGCTAGGCTTCTTTGCCGCTATAAAGTCAGCGAACGTTTAGAGATTGAGGAACACGTCCAGGTTGTCCCTCAACACCTTATTCCGATTGAATCAGGAAGATTCCATGTCAGACAACAGTGCTCTTTTTAAGCCCTTCACGCTAGGCAAACTCGAGCTCGCCAATCGTACGGTAATGGCACCTATGACCCGCAATCTATCTCCTGGAAACGTGCCACACGAGGGCGTTGCTGAGTATTACCGCCAGCGCGCAGCCGGTGGTACCGGGCTTATTTTTACCGAGGGCACCTGTGTTAACCATATTGCCGCCAATGGCTATCCGGACGTCCCCTATTTCTGGGGTGAGGAGAGTCTGGAGGGCTGGAAAAAAGTCGCGGACGCAGTGCATGCCGAAGGTGGCAAGATTGCACCCCAACTATGGCACGTCGGTGGTATGCGTCGCTCGGGTACGATGCCTGAAGGTGATGTGAACGGCTATGCGCCATCAGGCATGAATGTTCCCGGCAAGGTCAATCGTCATGTGATGACCCAGCAAGACATTGATGATGTTATCAAGGCGTTCGCGGATGGGGCTAGAGATGCTAAAGCCTGCGGGTTTGACGCCGTCGAAATTCACGGTGCTCACGGTTATCTGCTGGATCAGTTCTTCTGGGAGGGCACTAACCAGCGCACGGATGGCTACGGCGGGTCTTTGGATAATCGCGGACGCTTTGTTTGCGAATTGATTGCCGCTTGCCGTGATGCCGTAGGTCCAGACTTTCCCATTGCCTTGCGTTGGTCGCAGTGGAAACAGCAGGATTACAGCGCACGACTTGTTCAGACTCCCGAAGAGCTCGAGCAGTTTTTGAGGCCTTTGTCGGATGCCGGCGTTGATATTTTTCATTGTTCGCAGCGGCGCTTCTGGGAGCCGGAATTTGAGGGTTCAAACCTGAATCTGGCCGGTTGGACAAAGAAAATCACCGGCAAGCCGACAATTACCGTGGGTAGCGTAGGGTTGAATGCTGATTTTATTCCTGCACCGGGCGAAGCTACTTTTAAGGAAGCTGAAACTGCGTCGCTGGATGAATTGATCACGCGACTCGAGGCCGATGAGTTTGATTTGGTGGCTGTGGGCCGAGCGATGCTTGCAAATGCGGGCTGGGCAAACAAAGTGCGCGATGGTGATAGTGCGGGGCTGGTACCTTTCCGCAAGGAAATGTTGGGCTCACTGGGCTAGCCAGGGCTTGGGTCTGACCCGCGTGGATCTCAGGGGGCGGCCTGCTTGATTGCCTTCTGGAGTTCTGCAATACGCAGCTGCAGTTCCCGGTTTGCTACCCTCAGGTCACGTACGTTCATTCGTTCTACGGACAGGGTGTCTTGCGATGCAATACGAAGGTCGTAAGACTGGGGAAGGTTTGGAGCCTGCTCTGCCTGGCTCCAGGCAAGATAACTGAACGCTGCACTGCCTACTAATAAGAGCGCAGTTGCCAGGTGCTGCCACATACGTCGGTGACCTTGCTTTGTGAATTGCAGCTCACTGTGAATTCTGAGCTCACTTTCAAGTGTGGTCGAGACTGAAGCCGGGTTCTCCTTCGGATTCAATCTGACAGCCTCAATAAGCTCTTCGCTGAGCCAGCGATTGTTTAGACGTTGCTGCATACGGCTCCGCGTCCCTGAGCCTTGGCGTGATAGAGACGCGTGTCCGCGCGCTGCAGTAAGCTCTCTTGGGTGTCGCCGATTTGGTAGTCGGCAATCCCTATGCTGATATCCGGACGTATACCCTCTGTTGCTTCACCCAGCCCGAATTCGTCCTTGCCGATGCGCGCAAGGTTTGCGCGGATTTGCCGCGCGGCATCGCGGGCTCCTTGCAGGTCGGTGTGCGGCAGCAAAATGGTGAACTCATCACCGCCGAATCGGAACAGTAAGTCTGTCCCGCGCGTACTTCGCTTGAACACGCTGGCGATGGTTTTGAGTACATGATCACCACCGAGATGCCCCAGCTCATCGT
This sequence comes from Congregibacter sp., assembly GCF_047617445.1. Classification (GTDB taxonomy): domain Bacteria; phylum Pseudomonadota; class Gammaproteobacteria; order Pseudomonadales; family Halieaceae; genus Congregibacter. Next base: position 2,704 of record NZ_JBLGBE010000098.1, on the reverse strand, counting down.
TGATTTTTTTGAAATGATCCACGTCGATCATCATCAGAGAAAGAGGGCTTTTGTGGCGACGGGTGCGTGACAGCTCGCGCTCGATCCATTGATGGAGAGAAACGCGGTTTCCAAGTCCGGTAAGACCATCCTGAGTGACCATCTCATGAAGCATCTGGAACTCAATGGCTGTTCGCAGGCAGCGGGCTACGGTGCCGAGTGCCTGCTCGATGCTCAATAGTTCGTTTTCGCTATAGCGCTCGCGCCGACAGAGGGTGATGCGGCCGAGTTCCATTTGATCCAGCGTTAAGCTGTAGTTTGCACTGTGGTGACGACGGTTACCCAGCTTGATATCGGCGCGTCCGTTGCTAGTCTCATAGGTCAATCCATCCGCCAGCCCCAGATCGTTGCACCAACGGAAAAACAAAGAAATCAACGATTCAACGTCGTTGCAGCCAATCAGGCGCTGCATCAGCAGTAGCTGTTGCTCTGGGCCACCGCTCCAGCTGCCGGGTATATTCGTGAGCCCCTGACCTGCGGGCAGGGAGGCTCGTCCACTGACGGCCGCGGCTACTCTGTCGGTATCTGGCTTACTGCTAAAGGGGATCACTTTTTTCATTACTAATGCCTTATCGCTGCCGGTAGTCGGCCATTCTTATTTGCGTTAAAGCTTATCAAGCAATCGCCATGCCAGTTATTTTTTACGATTTTAGCCGAATTTATAGGCTTTATAGGCTATTTTTATAGAATTTTTAATCTTGGTTGTTTTATGCCAATAAAATGACGGCCTCGATGCTGGCTCTGCCAATCTCAGCGGGTTAGTTGTCAAATTTATGCCGTGCGCCAGATGAGGCAGGGGACGGGCTTAGGGCTTAGGCTTTGCCCAGGGTTCGACTATCGCTTTGATGTTCTCGCGATCCGCTGAGGGAATACAGATCGGGTCCCCCGTCCTCGCGACGTAGGACATCCAGGGCGCCTCGGGTGCGGCCCTGGAGACGAAGAATCAGACCACCATTGCGGCGGTTGTTGTCCTGACACAGCGTTGCCAGGCTGATTAGCTGATTCTGAAGGTCAATGTCGGCCTTATTGCCGCCGCAGTGACTCACCAGGTCTCCCAGCGGGCTGTCGGGGCGCAGGCCCAGACCCAGGCCTTGCATCCAGCCGATGCGTTGATCTTGCTGTGCTCGATGAGCGGCAACGGCGGCATTTTTCGCGACCGTTGCGCGTTCCAAATCGTCGACCTTATTGCTGATAAGTGCCTGGTATTCAGCGTCCAGCGCAGTCTCAAGCGTCTGTAAAGTGCTCAATTCAGCAGTCAAAAGGGGCGTGAGTTGTCCTGAGTTGGTGTTCATGTCCAGTTAGTCTCGGTTTAACCGAGCTCGACTTCGCTCTGGAGCAGGCTGTCGACGATGCGCGCTGGATCTACTTCGTAGCTACCGTCGCTGATGGCTTGCCGAATACTGTCAACCCGGGCCTGATCGACGCCGGGTAACTCGCGAAGTTGATTCTCAAGCGACAGCAGGTCTGTGGCGGTGCTGGTGATTGAGACGGATTCCCCGCTGGCTGAGGGCGCAGACTCTGTGGCTGCTCGCCCATTGGGCTCCGTGCCACTGCGACTGACCTGCTCGGTATCGCTGCGCGTCTGGCGAATATTGACGTTGTTGTCTACCGGGTTCATGTCCCTTCCATCTCGTCGCAAGCAGTAGTTTTACTGCTCAGCGATCAATATTTGTGGTTTCAATTTATATAGCGACAGAAACTGCAAAAAGTTTAGCACATTCGTTGATTCCGTCTGCTCCCTGGGTCCTGCGGCTCTCAGGCCCTCTCAGGGTATTCGAATACTGCCATCTGAAAGAACCAAACCCTCCACGCGACGACCCGATGCGAGGTTCGTTACCAGCAGTCGATCACCCTTTGCGCCACTGCCCATGGCTTTGCCTTGCATTCGCACCTCCACGCCCCCGCCGCCGGCGATCAAGGTCACCATCTGCCCCCGGCTTACGAGTTCCGGAAGGTCCACATGGCCATGTCGTAGCGTGGATCCGGCGGGGAGCGGGCGTTTGAGTTCCATGCCGACAACCATCTCGGGGTCGACAATCATGTCATTGGCCTGCGATGTGATGCGTCGAGTGACCATCTTAAAATCTGTGGGGCCTAAAACTGTGCCTCGAGGCAGCGCATTTGCCAGTACGGGAAGTTCCAGCGATGCACTGACTTCAGCGCGAAGATAGAGAGTCCAAGGCACACTCCCGCTGCAGCGTACGCCGTAGCTAACGGGGCCCAGTACGCGGCCACTGTGCGCACGAACAATCTCCAGTTCGCGATCGCATAGTGCGGGGCGAAGTCTTTGATCCAGGGAGCGGACTCGGACCTCTATGCGGTCCAGGCCTTGTTCTGAGGCTGCCTGAAACGCTGCAAACTCCACCAGGTTGAGGATGTCATCGTGGGGTTGCGTTGCCTGCGCCGCGTGAGCAGCGCTTTGCCAGCTCAGGCCCGCTACGAGCGCGAGCATAGGCCTCCAGATCGACTGAGTAACTGCTGCGTTGTTGACGTGTCTACTTTTAGGAAGATGTGTCATTTATCTGACGGTTCCTGCATCGGTCGCGGGTTTAACACTGATGCAGCATGTTTCATGCCATCGCAGGCAAGTCGCCTGAGTGTTGCTCGGGTTTGTGTTCTGCCGGGGTGGCAAAGCTTGCCGCAGCGGCGCGAGATTGCCGCGTTT
>NZ_JBLGBE010000097.1:0-11085 GCF_047617445.1 Congregibacter sp. | reverse complement strand
CCGTTTTCGTCCAGGGACAAGCTGCGACGAAGCTTGATACTAAGGCCGGAGGTGGAGGTTTTATAGACAGCGTCATAGGGGGTTAATGTCCGATGCTCGTGCTTCTTTTCTGCGTGTTCCTTTGGTGCTTCCTTTGGTACTTCCTCAGCAAGCGCTCCGCCCATAACGAGGCTGCCTGTGAGCAACAGGAATGCGGTCAGCGCTTTTAGCGTCCCTGTGTGCGTGATGTCGGTGACTGTCATGCGTTTATCCCATTGCTCATAATCGATTCGTCCTTCCAGACCTGTCCATCGCGTAGTTCTACTTTCTTCTCAACACACCAGCGAACGGCTAAAGGGTAGATGCGGTGCTCCTGCTCCTGTACCCGTGCGGCGAGACTGGTCGCGTCGTCCTCCGGGCGTATAGCTACTGTAGCCTGCAGTATCGATGGGCCGGCATCCAACTCGGGCGTTACGAAGTGTACCGTGGCGCCAGATTCGCGGTCGCCAGCATCCAGCGCGCGTTGATGAGTGTTTAGTCCTGGGTATTTAGGCAACAGCGAGGGGTGAATGTTCAATAGCGATCCGTAATATTCCTCAATAAAGTGATCCGTCAGTATTCGCATAAAGCCCGCGAGTACCACGAGCTCAATAGCGGCAGCATGCAGCGCCTCGAGCATCTTCTGCTCAAACTCTCCTCGGCTCTCAAATTGCCGATGATCGATGCATAGGTTAGGAATTTTCCGCTTTTCGGCTCTTTTTAATACGCCCGCGTTGGGCACGTTGCATATTACAAGACCCACTTCCGCAGGTGTTTCAGGCTGTTCACAGGCGGCGGCAATCGCTTCCATGTTGGAGCCAGAACCAGACGCGAGAATAGCGATGCGCCGGGAAGCTCTCATTCGCTAAAGGCAATGCCTTCGTCGCCGTTGACAATTTCGCCTAACTGCCAGGCATGCAGGTCATGCTTTTTCAGCTCATTGATGGCGGTCGCAGCATGCTCCGGGGGCAAACATATCACCATGCCCACACCGCAGTTGAACGTGCGAAACATCTCCATACGCTCAATGTTTCCCGCGTTTTGCAACCACTTGAAGACCGCAGGCCATTCCCAGCTTTGGGTGTCGATGTGAGCCATCGTGTCCTTAGGCAGCACTCTGGGCAGGTTTTCCAATAGACCGCCACCGGTGATGTGGGCCATGGCGTGAATATCGACCTTTTCCCGCAGTGAGAGCAATGCTTTGCAATATAGTGTCGTTGGCTCCAGCAGCAGCTCCCCGAGAGTTTTGCCGCCGTGCTCAAGAGGCGCGCTCAGGTCGGCCTCACTTCTTTCGAGGACGCTGCGAATCAGCGAATAGCCATTGGCATGCGGCCCGCTGCTGGCTATTGCCACCAAGGTATCGCCAGCCGCTACGGCGCTTCCATCGATGACCCTGTCTCGTTCCACGACGCCTACACAGAAGCCCGCCAGGTCATAGTCTCCCTCGCTGTACATGCCGGGCATCTCGGCGGTTTCGCCACCGACCAGCGAGCAGCCTGAGAGTTCACAGCCTTTGGCGATGCCGCGCACGACGTCGGTGGCGACATCCAGATCGAGCTTTCCGGTGGCGTAATAGTCGAGGAAAAACAGTGGCTCAGCACCACTAACGGCAATGTCATTCGCACACATAGCGACCAGATCGATGCCGATGTGTTCGTGGCGGTTTAGTTCAATCGCCAGCCTTAACTTGGTGCCAACGCCGTCTGTGCCCGAGACCAGAACCGGTTCACGATAACCAGCAGGCAAAGCGCATAAAGCGCCAAAGCCACCAAGGCTTCCCATGACTTCGGGGCGTCGCGTGCGTTCCACGGCGTCCTTGATGCGACCCACCAGGGCATTCCCCTTGTCGATATCCACCCCCGCATCGCGATAGGTGAGTGGTGTAGTGTTTTTGTTTTCTGACATCGGAGATTGGCCGGGACAAAGTTGAGCGCGCAGTTTAGCGTCCTCGGCCAGCCAGTAAAGGGCGAGTACCGGCGTCGTCGCTGGTATAATGGCCGGATGCCAACATTGATCCTTCGCCAATTTGTCGCGACTTTGCTGTTTTTGCACTGTGCCGTCCTGTGGAATCAGGTTGCTCAGGCCGAAATCGTGGACGATATCTATAAAGCGGGGCTTGTCGTTGATGGGCGTGATGCACGTTCACTGAGCGCCGCGCGCAGAGCCGGGCTTGTCGAGGTGCTTGTTAAAGCTTCAGGCAATCCGCAGGCGCCCGAGAGTCCACAGGTGGCTGCAGCCATAGAGGATGCTCAAGCTTACCTCCTTGGCTATAGCTACGAAGAGGATGCGCAAGGCGTCCTACTGCTTCGCCTAGACTATGATGAGCAGGCGGTGCAACAGCTGTTGCGAGAATCGGGGCTGCGACTGTGGACCTCGAATCGACCCTTGGTACTCACTTGGCTGGTTGTCAGTGATGCAAGCGGCCGTCGATTCGCATCGGTAGACGCGGCTCCAGAGGCGGATAGTGTTTTGCGTGAGAGTTTCCTGCGTCGGGGAGTACCGTTACAAACCCCCCTGTACGACTTGTCGGACGCCTCGGCAATTACGCCGGGTGAGGCCTGGCGTCAATCGTCATCAGCGTTGATGGCTGCTTCAAGTCGCTACCGGGGTACGGAGTTACTGGCAGGCCGCGTGGCTCAATTATCTAATGGCAGTTGGCTGGGAGACTGGCGATATTTGGACAATGGGCGTTGGCGAAGCCAGTCCAGCTCTGCGAAAAGTCTGCAGGCCTTCACTGACGCGGGGGCGGAGTTGGTGGCCGCCACCCTCGTGGAGCAATACGCCGTAGAGCTTAGCGCTGATACAGATGAGCGGTATCAGCTCACGCTTAGAGGCGTGCGAAGCTTCGATGACTATGTAGTGCTGCAGCAGGTGCTGAGCTCTCTCGAAGCCGTGCGCAACGTGGTGCCGCATAGCTTACTGGGAGACCAGGTCAGCTTGCGGGTAGAAGCGGAAACCGACTTGCAACAGCTTGCGCGAATTATTGAGCTTGACCCGCGATTTGTGCCCCTTCCTCTGGAGTCAGGACAGAGCGGTTTGTCCTATGAATGGATACGATGAATACCAGCACCCCTGAGTCTGATAGCCAGCCCGAAATCCCTATAAACCGCTGGCCACTGGTTTTCGCTGTGTTTGCGGGTATGGGGCTGGTGTTCTACCTGCTACAGCCCATTTTGTTGCCTTTTGTTTTGGGGGCGCTTATAGGCTACCTCGGGGATCCTCTCGTTGATCGCGTCGAGGAGAGGGGAGGGAGCCGCACTTTTGGTGTTGTTCTGGTGTTCCTGTTTTTTACTGCTGTGTCCTTACTGGCAATGTTCTTTGCGGTGCCGGTTCTTCTGCAGCAACTGGATGGCCTGGTGGGTCGAATTCCCCTGGTTTACGGCTGGTTGCGTGATGTTGCCGTCCCTTGGCTGCAGTCCCGAACACTGGTGACCGGGGCTAGTCTTCCGCAAATTGACTGGTCCGCAGAGCTACTTGAGAACTGGCAATCCCTGGGCAAGGTGACGGCTAGTACAGTTTCGAGTATTACGGGTTCCGGTTTGGGTCTGCTCCTGGGCTTGGCGAACATCGCACTGGTGCCGGTGGTCGCGTTCTACCTCATGCGGGACTGGGACGATATTGCCGCACGAATTTTGCGTCTCATGCCCAAGGCCTGGCAGGCGGGCACATTGCAGATGGCCAGCGAAGCCGATGAGGTGGTAGGCGCTTTTCTTCGGGGTCAGTTCATTGTGATGTGTGCTCTGGGTGCACTCTATTCCGCAGGCCTTTGGGTTGTCGGTTTACAGCTTGCGCTGCTCCTTGGATTTATTGCGGGCCTCGCCAGTATCGTGCCCTACCTTGGATTCATCGTCGGAATTACAGCATCGCTAGCGGCGGCCTGGTTACAGTTTCACGAGCCCTTACCTCTGGTTTATGTCGCTTTGGTTTTTGGGGTTGGTCAATTGATCGAGAGCATGCTGCTCACGCCGGTGCTGGTAGGTAATCGAATTGGACTACATCCAGTGGTGGTGATTTTTGCCCTGATGGCGGGAGGCCAGCTTGCCGGCTTTGTGGGAGTGGTGGTTGCCCTACCTGTGGCAGCGGTTATCAAGGTCTTTGTCAGTCATGCTTTGGTACATTATCGAAGCAGCAAGATCTATGTGGGCGGTGATCACGAGAGCCCGGGCGAAGATGTCTGAGTCGACACAGATTTTGGATCAGTCTCGGCAGTTGGCGCTGCAGATTGGGCTGCAGGACGAGACTACCTTCGATAACTTTCTTGTTCGCGAGCCTCTTGCGCCACTGCTGGACAGTATGTCGCGTCCGCGATCGGAGCCCCTGCAGTTTCTGCACGGAGGAGCTGACGAGGGGAAGAGCCATCTATTACAGGCGCTGTGTCATGCGACGGAAGGCTCGCTCTATTTGCCACTGGCCGTATTACTGGAATCGCCTCCCGGAGATGTGTTGCAGGATCTGGAGTCCTCCTCGTTGCTGGCATTGGATAACCTTGAGGTGATCGCTGGTCGACCAGACTGGGAAGAAGCTTTGTTTCACCTCATCAATCGGGCCCGGGCCGCACAATGCCCTTTGTGGATAGCTGCTCGGCGCCCGGCAAATGATCTGGCAGTGCAGCTTGCTGATCTCAGTTCACGCCTGGCCGGCGGCGTGACCTGGGCTATTGTTGCCGCTAGTGATGGTGAGAAGCAGGCCATTTTACAGTTTCGTGCGCAACGTCGAGGTTTGATGCTAGCCGAGTCTGTTGCACAGTATTTGTGCTCTCGAGAGAGTCGCGCCCTGTCAGATTTGCTGGAGACTTTGGATCTTCTTGATAGAGCCTCCTTGCAGCTGCAGCGACCTCTAACTGTCCCCTTGGTCCGTGAGGTTATGGGTTGGTAATGGTCTGGGATTGTGCCTTCAGCCTTGAGTTTGCAGGGGGAGAGATGTGCTGTTTTTGATCTCTGTTACCGCCATATGTGAGTGGAGTTCTCGAACGCCGAGGTTGGCACTGAGGGTCTCGCGCACAAAGCTCTCGTAGTGACGCACGTCACGGGTCACAATTTTCAGCATATAGTCCCAAATTCCGGTCATGGTGTAGCACTCGATAACCTCGGGGTAGCGGACAATATCCTGCTCAAAGCTCAACAGGTTCTGGCGACCGGTAGCCGTGAGATTAACCGTGGCAAACACCACGACATCCATGCCCAATGCTTGGCGATTGAGTAAGGCTACCCGCTCTCGAATGAGCCCCTGTTCCTCCAATCGGCTGATGCGCCTCCAGCATGGCGATTGAGAGAGATTTACCCGCTCGGCAATGGTGGCTGTACTGAGACTGCAGTCGCCCTGAAGTAAGTCGAGAATGGCTAAATCTGTGTTATCGAGCTTTTCTGCCATAAATATGCACGCAATGAATATATTGTGCATATTTTATCTAAAAATGCTCCGTTTCGGTAGGTAAATAACATAGTAAAACCTCTCAGCTCCGTTAGAATTTTCCATTATAAACTCGCGGAGTTCATCGATGGCTAATCAGACCGTTCGCGGCATAACAGACATATCTCTGGACGACAAATACGCGCTGGATATTGATCGCGCGTATATGACCGGCATTGAAGCACTCGTCCGTTTGCCAATGCTTCAGCATCAGCGTGACCAGCAGCGGGGCTTAAACACCGCGGCGTTTATATCCGGTTACCGCGGCTCCCCCTTGGGTGGGTTAGACCAGGCTTTCTGGAAAGCCCAGCGCTGGTTAGAGCCACACAATGTGCACTTTCAGCCAGGAATTAATGAAGAGCTCGCGGCAACAGCCGTTTGGGGAAGTCAGCAGACGAATCTGTTCAGCGGTGCGAGATATGACGGCGTCTTTGGCATGTGGTACGGCAAGGGGCCTGGGGTTGATCGCAGTATGGACGTGTTTAAACACGCGAACGCTGCCGGGACGTCTAAGTTTGGTGGCGTACTTGCCGTGGCGGGAGATGATCACGCCTGTAAATCCTCAACCTTGCCCCACCAGTCAGAACACGACTTTATCGCGGCATCTATCCCCGTTCTCAGTCCGTCCAATGTTCAAGAGGTCTTGGATCTAGGCGTTTACGGCTGGGAGCTGTCGAGATATTCGGGATGCTGGGTCGCGCTCAAGGCGATCACCGAAAACATGGATTCTGCTATCTCTGCCGATCTGGATGCCTCGCGCATTCAGGTGGTTATCCCGGAAGGCTTTGAGCTTCCAGAAGGAGGCGTTCATGCGCGCTGGCCTGATCAGCCCATGGAGCAAGAAGCACGACTGAATCGTTACAAAATCTACGCCGCTCGAGAGTTTGCCCGGGTCAATGGCCTCAACAAAGTCGTTCTGGATAGTCCCAAAGCACGTTTGGGGATTATCACCTCGGGAAAGGCCTATCTTGATGTTATGCAAGCATTGGAAGACATGGGTATTAGTGCCGCGGTAGCGGCAGAGATTGGCCTACGGGTTTATAAAGTCGGCATGCCCTGGCCGCTTGAACCGCAAGCGACCCACGACTTTGCAGATGGCCTCGAAGAAATTCTGGTTGTTGAAGAAAAGCGTTCGATTATTGAGGACCAGCTTACCGGGCAGCTATATAACTATCCGGTGGCCGCTCGGCCCAAGGTCATTGGAGAGTTTGATGAGCGGGGAAACGAATTACTGTCGAATCTGGGCGAGCTCACCCCGGCGAAAGTTGCCGTGGCGATTGCTTCACGCATCAGACGCTTCTTTGCGTCCGAAGTTATGGAACAGCGCATACGCTGGATCGAGAGTAAAGAGCTGTCTCTAGCGCGGCCCGCAGATGTAGCGGAACGTGTGCCGCATTTTTGCTCCGGCTGTCCACACAACAGGTCCACTCAGTTGCCCGAGGGCAGTCGAGCTCTTGGCGGCATTGGTTGTCACTACATGGCAACCTGGATGCCTGATCGGCCGACATTAACCTTTACGCAGATGGGCGGGGAAGGTGCGACCTGGATAGGTCAGGCCCCGTTTACTGATACCAAGCACGTCTTTCAGAATCTCGGTGATGGAACCTATTTCCACTCGGGTATTCTTGCTGTGCGCGCCGCGGTGGCATCCGGCGTCAACATCACCTACAAAATTCTTTACAACGATGCGGTGGCAATGACAGGCGGTCAGCCCATCGATGGCTCACTATCGATTCCGGATCTACTACGCCAGCTTCAGGGCGAGGGTGTACGGCGTATTGCACTGGTGAGTGATGAACCTGGGCAGTGGCGGGGCCATGTTCCGGTTATCGGTGGCCTGAGTATTCATCATCGCGATGAAATGGATGCCTTACAGCGAGACTTTCGTGAGATTAGCGGGGCGACGGTAATCGTTTACCAGCAGACCTGCGCGGCGGAGATGCGTCGGCGTCGCAAGAAAGGAATTACTGAAGACCCTGCGAAACGACTGTTTATTAACGACGCAGTTTGCGAGGGTTGTGGAGACTGCTCTGTAAAGTCCAATTGCTTGTCTATAGTGCCCAAAGAAACTGAGCTGGGTCGCAAGCGGCAGATTGATCAAAGTGCCTGCAACAAGGATTACAGCTGCAACCGCGGGTTTTGTCCAAGCTTCGTCACGGTGACGGGCGGGGGCCTGCGTAAGCCCAGGCGCGTGGAGACTGCGCAGATGGTGTTTGATCCCTTGCCTGAACCGCAGCTTCCGGATCTTAGTGAGCGACCCTGGAATACGGTGGTTACCGGTGTCGGAGGTACGGGCGTTCTTACCATTACTTCGTTAGTGGCGATGGCGGCTCACCTCGAAGGCAAGGGCTGCGCGACGATGAACCAAACCGGCTTGGCTCAGAAGTTTGGTGCGGTCGTGTCTCATGTACGTGTTGCAAAAGTTCAAGATGACATTATGGCCGTCCGTATCCCGGCGGGTGAGGCAGACCTGTTGCTGGGCTGCGATCTTGTTGTGACTACGACGTATGAAGCTATGGCGAAAGCCGCTCACGGGCGCACGCATGCGGTGGTGAATGATGCAGAAGTGCCCACGGCGAGCTTTATTCTTAACCCTGATGCTCGTTTTCCTACAAGCACCATGAAGCAACGGGTACTCGAAGAAGTGGGAGACTCAGACTGCCATTTTCTGGACTCCAGTCGCATCGCTACGACCCTGATGGGTGATTCCATCGCCAGTAATCTGTTCCTTCTGGGTTATGCCTGGCAGCGGGGGCTGGTGCCAGTGTCCGCAGCGGCACTGGAGCGGGCTATCGAGCTCAATGCCGTGGCAGTGGATTTCAATAAGCAGGCGTTCTTGTATGGTCGTCGTTATGCAAACCGTCCCGATCAGGTGCTGGCGTTGCTGCCAGAGTCCGTGGCGATCGCACAGCTTGGAACGGCGGAGCTCATTGAAGACCGTGCAGCGCGCCTGGTGGACTATCAGGACACTCGCTATGCGAAGCGCTATAGAGACACGATCGCTGCCGTACAAGCTGCGGATCCGCGGCCTGAAGATAGTGCTTCTCTGACCGCGACCGCCGCGAAGTCGCTCTACAAGTTGATGGCGTACAAAGACGAGTACGAGGTCGCTCGACTCTACAGTGCCCCGGAATTCCTGGCCAAGATTGAGGCCAAGTTCGAGGGAGACTATAGCCTTAGCTTTAACCTCGCGCCGCCGCTATGGAGTAAGCGGGATCCGCATTCCGGAGAGTTGCAAAAAACCGAATTTGGTCCTTGGATGCTCACGGCGTTTCGCGTCCTGGCGCCCCTGCGTCGCCTTCGCGGAACTGCGCTAGACCTATTTGGCTATACCGCCGAACGACGAGGGGAGCGTCAGGACATCGCCGATTATGAGGGTCTCCTGGGTGCTTTATGTGAACGCATGGAGGTCGCGACTACGTTAACTGAGTATGCGCTGATGCAGGAGCTGCTGGCGCTCCCACAACAATTGCGGGGCTTTGGGCACGTAAAGGATCGCAATCGTGATCAACTCGCCCTTCGGCATTCCACCCTGATGGGGCGGCTGGAAGGGCAAGAAGATATCGTACAGATCGTAGAGGCGGCCTAAGGGTCGCTCAGCACATACTAATAAGGAAGAAGCCATGTCTGTGTTTAGTGATCCCTCTTTTGACGGTCATGAACAAGTAGTTTTTGCGGCGGACCTCGCGAGCGGTCTGCGAGCAATCATTGCCGTTCACGATACGCGGCTGGGCGCAGCCGTAGGCGGATGCCGTATGTATCCCTATGCCTCCGAGGCCGAGGCTATCGATGATGTACTGCGCCTTTCCCGGGGAATGACCTACAAATCAGCGTTAGCGGGTTTACCGCTAGGGGGTGGCAAGTCAGTAATCATTGGCGACCCCGGACAGGACAAGAGTGCTGCTCTATGGCGTGCTATGGCCGGATTTATCGATAGTCTTGGCGGGCGTTATGTGGCTGCGGAAGATTCGGGAACGTCTGTGACGGACCTTCGCGCCATGAGTCAGTACACGGAGCACGTCAGTGGCTTTGCGGCAACAGAGCATGGTGGTGACCCATCGCCCAGTACCGCTTTGGGTGTGTATGTGGCCATTCGCGCGGCTCTCGCTCATCGCCTTGGGGTAAGTGACTTAGAGGGTGTTCGAGTTGCTATACAGGGTTTGGGGCACGTGGGTTTCGCCTTGGCGCAGATGCTAAAAAGTGCCGGTGCTGAGGTGCTCGCTTCCGACATCAATTTTGCGAATCTCCTACGAGCGGAGTCAGAGCTCGGTGTAACGCCGGTTGCCCCTGAGAATATTCTTTACGAAGACGTCGATGTGCTGGCGCCCTGTGCGTTGGGCGGTGCCTTGAATGCAGACAGTATCAGCCGGCTCCGCGCTGGTATCGTCGCCGGGGCTGCGAATAATCAACTACGAGAAACTTCGGACGGCTGTCGCTTGGTGGATCGTGGGATTCTTTATTGCCCTGATTTTCTTATTAATGCCGGGGGCATCATCGATGTCCACTATCAGCGCAGTGGCCTTGATCGCGCCGGCTTGAGAGAACATATTGAGAGCATCGGCGATCGATTGACCGAGGTTCTCCAGCGTGCGGATCGCTGTCATCGACCCACAGGAGAAATAGCAGAGGAACTTGCCGAGGAGCTTCTGGGCGCGCAGTCCAAAACGCTGAAGCAGCCTCTACGCAGCGTAGCCTAGTTTTTAAATTCTAGATCGGAAGCCTCGGACTCACTGGAAAGGGCATGTTCTGCGGCAGCGTAACTTCCCTCTTCCAAGTGTAGATACCGACGTAGGTAATGCACGCCGAGATAGAACGGGCCGGTATCTAGCAGCGCCACGCAGGCTTTAAACAGATAATTGCTTCCTACTAGTATCGCCAAGGCTTTGGTAGTGACATCGCCCCGGAAGTAAGCTGCGCCAAAGGTGACAGTCACCACCATCACCGAATCGACCATTTGGCTCATTAGGGTACTGAAGTTGTTGCGTATCCACAGATGCTTGCCCCGTGTTACGCGCTTCCAAAAGTGAAACAGCTGTACGTCACAGTACTGCGCGGCAATGTAGGCGAGCATCGATGCGAAGACCGCTCCTGAGGTCGTGGCGTAGATCAACTGATACAGCCCAATACTGCTTTCCACAACCTCGCCGTTGGGCAGCGCCACCGGAGCTGCCAGCTGAATGATTTGCCAGGGAGGCATGGCATCGGCAGGCACTGAGGGGATGCTGTTGCCAAGAAACAGGACAAACAAAATCAAGAAGTTCAGGCCCAAACCCACGCTCACCAAAAAATTCGCGCGGGCTTTTCCATAGAGTTCACAAATAAGGTCCGTGCATAAAAATGTCAGTGGGTAGGGGAGGACACCAACCGCCAGCGCCATAGGCCCCAATTGTACAAACCGCGTAATACCGATGACATTCAGCAGCGTCATGGCGCACAGAAACGTCCCGGCGAGGATCAAGAAAACGCGTTCGCGACGCTCCTGCAGCGCAGCTGGACTCACCTTAACTCTCCCGTTGACCAAGGTTGGCATGCAGTACGGATCCATTGAGCACGGGATTGCGATGTGCCCAGTACAGGACTCCAGCAATCTCTTCGGGCTCGATGAGTCGACCAAAACTGTTCATGCCGCCGATTTGCTGTAGTAACGCCTCATCATTG
>NZ_JBLGBE010000096.1:0-11710 GCF_047617445.1 Congregibacter sp. | reverse complement strand
ATGCAGCTGCGCTACCTGCAAACGCTGGCTGACATGGGGAACCAGAACACATCAACGGTGGTCTTTCCGATTCCCATTGAGATCATGGAGAGCTTTGGTCGTGCCATTAACGGCGGCAAGCAATCGTCGGATGAGAAGCCCAGCTCCCAGTGAGGCCGCAGCGAGCTAGCCCTGCTGCTGCGTGATCAGGCTCTTGATGGCGTGGAGCACCTCGTGATTTACGCCTTTTTTAGCCCTGTGGACCCAGTCGACAGACCTCGCTGGATCGCTCTTGCGCTTCCATGCGCTTCGCGATCGCCACACATCCTGTGTGGCACCCGCGCCCTTCGGGCGCAGAACCAATTCCACTGCCCGCAAAATCAAAAAAGCGCGACCCTTACGGGCCACCCCTTTCTTGATTTGGTGGAGGCGCATACAGGGTTTTTATCTGCTCGGTGAGGCCCCTTCTATCGAGATCAGCTTCCAGCAACTCTGCGCCAACAGTTTCTGTCATGGTAGATTTTTGCTATCCACGATACCGAGCTCTATTAACACCACGCTTGCCGCTTTTCGCACCAATCAATACAGACTTTAGTCGGTAGTCATACGGACTTATGTCCCCTTCCCGCAGAGCAGTAGATAGGCCACAATATGTCTGCCAACTCTTTGTTGTTCCATTTTCATGAAGCTGCAATAGGTCATTTGGCGTGAAGAATTTTTATACTGCTTTACTGTATGTAGACCAAGGTTTACCCATCCGTTGCTGGGTAACGACATTTTCTGACTCTTTAAGGCATCACGGCTCATGCGCAGATCACACCGTACGGCTTACTCCGTCTTTGTATTTTTGGCCTTCTCTTTAGCTCTACCTCAGGTTGCCCATGCACAGTGGGATTCACCGGAGGCTGCCTGTCGCATCGATCGCATCAAAGTTAAGGATGTGCGGGCTATACAGACAGCGAAGGCTTTTGATGCCAACGGCAGAGCCCTACTCTCCACACTTACCCGGTCAGCAGACCTCATCGAGCGAGCTTGGGGTCAAAACCCAGCAAAAGGAGTCGGAGCCGTACTGAATCCAGACCTTGTCCTTGATGGAGGACAGCGAGTGTTTGCGATTGCACAATCCACAGCAGACGGGCGGCCGCAATATGATTTTGATGAGCTACCTCAGGCTATCGTCGACGTCTATGCCCAGTCAAGCTTGTTTGATTTAGAGGATACGCTGAACGATCTCATCGACCTGATATTTTATGAGCGCCGTGGTCAGGATGATTTGGTCATCTCAATCGGCGGGGTGAAAGTGCTCCCCTTGCCCAACGCGACCTATGGCTCCTATCGCCCCGGTGATGAGGACGACGACGGTGGTTTCAACTCCGACAAGCTGCATAACTTATATGACAATGACATTCCCGGGGTATCATTCATTGATGCTAGTTTTATACAGTTTTGGGAAAACGACCAAGGCCCGAATGATAATCTGGGCAAGCTCGACATAAGCTGGGAGGGTGACACGGCGACCGGCGACCTGCGACCCCCCGGCGTGTTTGATACCGGGGATAACGTGAGGGTCTTGGTAGGGCCAGCGTCAGAGGGCAGCGTCTACGAGTTCACCTATGCACTGCAGCTCGGCGGCGGCAGTATCGATGAGATCCCTGAGAGACTATTTTGTTCCAGGAGCGGTTGCTACGAAGGAACACCCAAGCAGTCAAACTTCGGTAGTTTGTTAGGAGGGCCCCTGGGCGCCTGCCCCACGAATTATGTCAACCGGGGCGATTACCTCATAGCCGATGACGGGGGCTTCACGTGGTGCCAACTCAGCCTGCCGTGTGGCGACCGGTTCGACGATCTCGAGTTGATCGGTGGGGTCAGTGCATTGCGTGACGGCGATATCGTGGCCATACAGTCAAACCGGATACTGTCGCCAGAGGGCGTGAGGCCATTTATGGCGCGCGATGGTGCGGGGGCCAGTTACTTTTGTGTTAACCCTGTTTTCTTTGGGGATTATTGCGTTGATAACGTGATTGCTTCCGTGATTGATCCTAGTCGGTCGGAAGCCCAGTGGCGGGTTGGCAAAAAATCAGATGGCACATTTACTTTCAGTGCGCTGCAAACGGACAAGCCTCTGGCCGTGTTCTCCCCTTTCCCCTTAGGCGTTGCCGCAGAGCTCGAAGGTAGCGCGAGTGACAACAAGGCTAGGTGGTTTATTGAGCCGGGGCCTGAGGGGTACACCTTGCGGAATAAGTTAAACTTTTTTCTGTATCCCTGTTACGACTGTGACTCGGAAGAACGCCGGCCCGGGCATGAGTTATTGGTGTCCGGCGCTCAGTTTTCGGGCGCGGATGAGTGGGGTTGGAACATTCTCGTTCTGGACGGGGTCCGGCGCGTTACCACGGATACCGAGGTTGTGTCGTTCGCATCCGGCAACTTGACACGTCTCATCATTGAGCCCGGTGTGACTTACACGATCAATGGCGATGTCTCAATAGGGCAGGACATCGATATCGAC
Organism: Congregibacter sp.; assembly: GCF_047617445.1. Taxonomy (GTDB): domain Bacteria; phylum Pseudomonadota; class Gammaproteobacteria; order Pseudomonadales; family Halieaceae; genus Congregibacter. Next base: position 9,225 of record NZ_JBLGBE010000096.1, on the reverse strand, counting down.
AATAGTGGCACCATCATCATTAACGGTGATCTAACCATTAAGGGCTTGTTGGAGAACCGAAGTAGTGGCGAGATCATCGTCAACGGTTCCCTCATTGCCTCCGATACGGTGACTAACCTTGGCGTACTTAAGAACAATGGCATAGTGCGGGGAGTCGGTACGGAAGCGGACGTACTCAACAAGCCTTCTGGAGTTATTGTCCAGTTGGGTAGAACTTTTTTCGCGGACGTGCAAAACGAGGGTGTGATTTATGCCTCGGCCCCGAATTTTCGTTCAGGCGGTCAGATCCGACCGCTGGCAGGCTCGAACCCCATTGAGTTTTCCGTGATATACCTTGGTGCGCCTTTTGCAGCATCCTGCCAGTGGCTCGGCACCTGGGCCGAGGAGAGTTCTACCTGCACCACCGATGGCTTTTGGCTTGAAGACGGTCGAAAGCTGGTGGTTGAAGCGGGCCTGACCCTAAAGACAGGTCTTGCGGCATTCGTTAATGAAGGTGAAATCGCTAACTTTGGCGTGATTGACAACTCTGACGGTGGGTTTTTCAACTGCCCTAGCGGGTCTGTGACCGGAAACCCCAGCACTAATACGCCTGAGCCTTGCGTAACCACCGAAGAGCAGGGGCTGTGTGAGACCTATGGTGGTACCTGGTATCCGGGGCCTGGCACGCCGGCCTGTACGGGTAATGTCCGGGTCACCGGCGAGCTCAGAATTCGTCCCGGGGAGTTGAACTGGAACCTAAATAGCATAGCGCTGGGTTGCTACCAAGTAGAATACGACTTGGATTCCGACATTAGATTAACCCTACCCTGCCCTGAGGGCGTGGGGAATCCCCTATTGATCATTGAGCCCGGCGCCTCGTTAACCGTCAACCGACTGTCTTTCTACCGGGGGCCAGGTCGAGTGCTCAACTACGGGACTGTTAACTTCGGTGGCGGTCCTTATATAGAGGATGGCGCATCGCAGCTCGCACTGGGGCTGATCGGCAGTGGGCGGGTCGATAACTACGGCACCTTCGCCACGTCGATCGCTGTAGGTTACGAGGAAGGGGAAGCCGGTGGCACTTTCTACAACTACTGTGATGCATCTGGCGGAGTGCTGGGCGACCAGTATGACTATTTCCGGGGCGGTGATATCTGGGGCCTCGAGCAGGTGCAGAGTCTCTGCGCTGGCGTTGATACCGACGGCGATGGTGTGGACGATTTACTTGACCTCTACCCGTACGATCCTCTTGAGAGTATTGACAGCGATTATGACGGTGTGGGCGATAACAGCGACAGGTTTCCAGTCAGTGCCTTCGAGGTATCCGACCGCGATAATGATGGCGTTGGCGACAACAGCGATGCATTTCCAGACGATCCACTAGAGTCGATAGACTCTGATGGAGATGAAGTTGGAGACAACACAGATGTGTTCCCCAATGATCCCTCTGAGTGGTTAGATTATGATGGGGATGGCAAGGGCAACAACTTCGATGCCTTCCCAGCGGCGCTTACCCAAGATTCCAGTGGTGGCATCATGGTTACCGCGTTACTCGGTGCCGTGGATTCGACGTGTTCGCTGACAGAGGTGCTTGCAGCAGCGGTAACAGCTCCGCCTCCCACGGCTATGCGGGCGTTAGCGCCGCAAGTCTCTTTCTCACTTCGCGGATGTGCGGGTGATGTACCCGAAACGTTAATGATTTCGATCGATTTAGGAGAGCCGCAACCCGAGGGTGCCGTTGCCTATAAGTTCTCCGCAACAGACGGTTGGGGTCCAATAGCTGGAGCGGTAATTGACGGGTCGGTTCTTAGTTATACCGTGGTTGACAATGGTCCGTTAGACACGAATGACACGCTGGGCGAAATCGATGATCCGGTTACGGTTCTTTTACCAGCAGCAGGACCCACTGCAATAGCGGTAATGCCACTCTGGATGTTGATAATGCTGGCTGGATCGCTTTCGTTGGTGGCGGCAAGGAGGGTGAGGGGGTGACAGTGATATAGATGATAATGGCCTTTTGATGAACTCCGATACAAGTGCCTAAATTGATATCTCTGAGCATAAGAAATATAAACGGGGTGTGTCGACCAGATTGTCTGGTCCGTCTTGGTCGGTGACCCCCACACAATGTGAAAAGCTTACTTATTGCCCCGCAACTGTACTCGCATCAGTGGGGAGGCAATTCATATTCGTTCATGCTTTAACTACAACACGCAGCAGTCCATGCCATGGGGTTTTCAGTAGCGTCCTTGCTGATTGAGCGTTGTGTTTGTGGATTCGCCCCAGCGAAAAGAGGCAATGCCTCTGGTGATGCCCCGGTTGGCGGTGCCAGGTGCGGCAGGTTGGCGGTGCCCTGTTCCTGAGCGCGCAGATGAGAGAGGATTCTGTCGATGATGTCTTGGTCTTCGATACAGGCGATGACCCTGACAGATCCACCGCAGCGGCTGCAGACTTCGATGTGTGTGTTGAGTACTCGCTTGAGTCGCTGAGCCCAGTTCATGGCGGCATGGCGCTCAGCCGGTGAGGGAACTTCCTTACTAGCGATAGGCTTCACACCTGTGCCGCGTTTGGCTGGTGTGATCAGCCCTCGCCGGCGATGGTTCGGCGCGAGGACGCCATGGAATCGCGTGAGATTGACCCTCGGCTTCGATACCAGAGCAGCTAACCGCGCAATGAAATCTACTGGGTCGCAGGCCACCTGTTACAAACCGGTGCGGACCTTGCTTCGCCCTCCGGTCACTTGCCTCGCTAGATTGTAAAAGCGTCAACATTATGCGGTAGCCAGCGCATGCCGCCATCGAGATTAGACGTTGCCTCGAGATAACTGAAAATCATACGTCGCAGGCGAGGTGGTAATTCTGCGGTGGGTACTTGCGCGATAAAGTCTGCAATGCGAACACCCTGCTCGGATTGGGGCTCGCAACACGACGTGATATCGAGCCTTGCCCCGATGCGCTTACGCTCAAATGGGATGCTGCGTTCTTCGAGATGCTTGCTCAGGTCCTCACTGAACCACGTTGAAGCACCGTTCTCCATTTCCCAGAACGAGGATGAGAGTTCATTCAGGGTATCATTCGAAGCAATCAGGATGACGAGTCTGCCAGACTCATTGACCAAATTCAGTGCGTTTTCGATCGCCTGTGCGGGGTCATCCATATAGTAGAGCGAGTGCACCATGAGAACCAGGTCGAAGCGACGCTGCTCTATAAATTTTTCGAAGTTAGTATTGTGCGCTTCTACCCGGACATTTTGATCGCCTGCGAGCTCCATACGCGATATGAATTTTTCACACTGCTGAGAATCCGGCTCAAGCCCCACATAGGAAATGGTCGAAGTGTGCTCTTTTCCTGCAGCCAGGATCTCTATGTCTAGCTCACCAGCACCGCATCCAACACTAAGAAACGAAGCATTGTCTGTGGATAATTGCGGAATTACAGAGTCTGTGAGCCATCCTACAATCAGCTCTCGCTGATTGCTGGCGGCCTCATAGGTGTGAAGACAAGCTGCATAGCGATGGCCCTCCAGTGGTGCGACGTCATTGAGCAGTGCCATTTCCTGCCGTGTATCCGTGATATTCATATCGACTTTCAGTTTTCTCCGAATCAGGTTTCGCTTTGTCTATAATCTTGCGGTACTGTCTATTAGATGTATACCGAAAGTTCGCTATTTCAACTTTGCGGGCATCGTCCTGCCATTTCGTGATCGGCCATTCAATGCTTGAACTTAACCAGATTTCCAAGAGCTACTCAGGTGTCTGCGCACTTGAGCGTTGTGACTTGTCCATTGCGTCCGGGCAGACAACAGTCCTGATCGGTCCGTCCGGATGCGGGAAGTCGACGATCTTACGCCTAATTATCGGTTTGGAAACCCCTGACGAGGGGAGTATCCATTTCGGGGGAAAGCTCCTGGAACGGGGCCGTCTCCCTGCGTTGCGTCAGCGGATGGGCTATGTGATCCAGGATGGCGGTCTATTCCCACACCTCTCTGCGCGTGATAATGCAGCGCTGATGGCGCGACATTTGCGCTGGCCAGATGATCGAATTGCAGCGCGCATTGACGAACTGGCCGAACTCACACACTTCCCGATCGATGCTTTGGATCGATTTCCGCTGCAACTATCCGGAGGACAGCAGCAACGCGTGAGTTTAATGCGCTCCCTGATGCTAGACCCCGAAGTACTCCTGCTAGATGAACCGCTCGGCGCACTAGACCCTATGATCCGTCGTGACCTTCAGGCCGATCTGCGCGAGATATTTACAAGTCTGGGCAAAACAGTGTTGATGGTGACGCACGATTTGGGCGAGGCCGCTTTCTTCGGGGATACGGTAGTCCTTCTGCGCGATGGTCAAATCGTGCAGCAAGGCACAATGAAACAGTTACTGCGTGAACCTGCGGATGAGTTTGTGCAGCGATTTATTCAGGCACAGCGCTCACCGCTCGAAACCATGGAGATAGCCCGTTGACTCGCCGCATCGCAATCGCCCTTTTAGCCGGTCTTTTACTGGCAGCTAATAGTTTTTCTGCCGACGAACGCGCCTTTGTAGTCGGTTCAAAGAACTTCACAGAGGGCGTGGTGCTTGGCGAGATCATTCGCGCGATGGCAGCATCTACCGGGGCCACTGTCGAACATCGTCAGGCCCTTGGCGGCACGCGTTTAGTCTTCAACGCTTTGGTATCAGGCGAAATCGACATCTATGCAGAGTACACGGGTACGCTAACGCACGAAATTTACGCGCAAAAAAAACCCGACTCAAACAAAGAACTGCGAGATTTTCTCGCTGAGTCAGGCCTCGTCATGAGCCAACCCCTCGGTTTTCGCGACAATTTTGCTCTGGGTATGCGCGAGCCTGTTGCTGAAAGTCTCAAAATCCGCCGTGTATCAGACCTGCGCGCGCACCCGGAACTTGTGTTTCGTTTCGGTACGGAGTTTATGGAGCGTGGCGACGGCTGGCCCGGCTTACGTTTGCACTACGACTTGCCACAGCAGGATGTTCTCGGCGTCGAGCACGATTTAGCGTACCGAGGATTAGCGGCCGGCGACGTCGACCTGACAGAGCTTTACACGACCGATGCTGAAATCGCCTACTACTCTCTGCGCACACTGGAAGACGATCTTGGCTACTTCCCACCCTACGAGGCGGTACTTCTGTACCGGGCTGAACTCGAGCAAGAACAACCAGAGGTTTTTGCGGCCGTACTGCGGATGCAGGGCTTAATCAATGAAACTCAGATGATCGCAATGAACTCCCGCGTCAAGCTGGACGGGGTGCAAGAGATTCTGGTTGCGGCCGACTTTCTGCGGGAGAATCTCGGGATCGACGTCGTCGCCAAGTCCAGCACGCGCAGCGAGCGCTTTTGGCGTAACACCAAACAACACGTCGCACTGGTAGCAGTTTCGCTGCTCGCCGCAATACTGGTCGCAGTTCCGCTTGGCATTGCAGCTGCGCGATGGCGTCGTCTCGGCCAGGTCATCCTCGGCGTCGTAGGCGTCGCACAAACGATCCCGGCGCTGGCATTACTGGTCTTTATGATTCCTCTTTTCGGAATCGGCGCCGGTCCAGCAGTCATCGCGCTTTTTGTTTATAGCCTGCTGCCTATTGTGCGAAACACTTATACTGGCTTGACTACTATTCCAACGCAACTACTTGAATCCGCCGAGGCGCTGGGACTGCCCGCCGGCGCCCGTTTGCGCCTGGTTGAAGCGCCGCTGGCAGCAGTATCGATACTTGGCGGCATAAAAATAGCAGCCGTGATCAATATCGGTGCGGCCACTCTCGGCGCCCTGATCGGCGCCGGCGGGTATGGCCAACCGATTCTGGCTGGCATTCGCCTCGACGACGTTGGCCTTATTCTGGAGGGCGCGGTGCCTGCTGCGGGCCTTGCTATCGTCGTGCAGTTGCTATTCGAATGGACCGAGCGGGCGATTGTTCCGCGCGGGCTCCGCGCATCCACACTAGGCTGAACCTCTACCAAGGAGTAATGATGACCGTGCGAAGTGATACCTTTGAGCGTAGCTGCGAACACTGGAGTGACGCGGGGCGCGAAGAGATGGAGGCCTTTTACGAATTGGCCCGCGTTGACTACCGATATCTGGCTGAGGCGTATCACTGGACCTCCGCTTTCCAATCTTTGGCTAGCCGAAAAATCGGAGGGCGATTGATCGATGTTGCTTGCGGCAGCGGAAAGTTCCCGCAAGCGCTACTGGCCAGCCCCGGCGTCGCCGATCTGTCAAAAAGCGCCAACTTCAAGCTCAACTACGACCTGCTAGACCCGAGCGATTTTTCCTTGCGTGAGGCCAAGCAAGCCCTGGCTCCTCCGTTTCATGTTGGGTCCGAGTTCTGCTGCACCCTCCAGAATTGGGACGAAGAAGCAGGCCTGTACGACATCGCATGGGCTACGCACGCTCTCTACTGCGTTCCCACTGAGGAGCTCGAGCAGGGACTGGCCCGCATGTGCAGCGCGCTTGCGCAAGACGGTTTCGGTTTCATCGCGCAGGGAATGCGCGATGGTCATTACGTCGGCTTTTATGATGAATATCTCGCAAGTATGACTGAGGGAGATGGTACGCCCTACAGCGATGGCGCTCAGGTGGAAGCGGCTCTGAAAAACCTTGGCATGCATGTACGAACCCGCGTGCTTGATTACACCACGGTAGTGCCCGCAGACCGGCCTGAGTTGCTAGAGTCTTATCTGCAACGCTGTGCCTTCGACGACACTTTCGGCCTTGAAGAGATGTTGCAGCGTGAGCCACTGGCAGGCTATCTCGCCTCGTGTCACGATCTGGACTCGGGAGATTATCGATTTCCACAGCGCGTCGGCATGATTCTTTTTTCTCACACCGAAGCCGGTCTTACTCTGCGCGATGCCAAGGTTTCAGGAGTTGATTAAATGGCAGATGACCCTACATTGAAGCCCCAAGATCGCGCGCAAGAAGTTTCAGGTGAATGGGAGCACGACAATCAGCAATGGTGGAATGAGTATATGGCCAGTGCGGACAACGAAATCGTCTTCGCATCTGATCACTCCATTGAACAGACTCAGGCACCTAAAGATGTCGGCCCCTTACCAAGCCTGGCTGATCTGCAGGCTGAGCTTAACGCCTCCTACGAACTTGACCCCCTCGCGATTAAGCAATTCAATCGCGATGGGTATGTGAAACTAAAGCAGGTTCTCTCGCCCGGTGCGCTTGCGCTGTTGCGGCAGGAGATGGAGATGACGCTACTTGCCGACCTTGGCGAGAATCCAAAGCTGGACTTCCGCAGTGGTGAGATGATGTGGCTGACGAACGACATATTTAGGCAGTTCGTCCTCAGCCCGCGCATCGCAAAGATTGCGGCTGCGCTGATGGGTGTCCAGAGCGTCAGGCTTTACCATGACAATGCGCTGGCCAAGGAACCCGGCTGTGGGCGCACGCCCTGGCACTTTGACAAAGAACACTTTCCTATCGCAAGCAATAATGTCTGTACTGCGTGGATTCCGCTGCAGGCAATACCCGGAAACATGGGTCCACTCGCGTTCGCCGTCGGAATGGAGACCTACCGACTGGTTGAATCGGTGCAGAGCAGCAGGTTCGATATGAGTTACGACCGCACCGTCAGCAATATTTTTGCAGAGCAAGGCGTCGATGTGGATAACGGCCCGTTCGGCTTAGGTGAGATCAGCTTTCACCATTCCCAGTCCTTTCACACGGCGGGACCTAACAACACCACAGAATCTCGCATGGTCCTGGCAACCACCTATTTCGAGGAAGGTGCCTGTGTTATTCCCGCTCCCACCATGATCTCAGGCGATTGGCGCAAGTTCATGCCCGACGTCGGTGCCGGTGAGCCAATACAAAGCCGCTACAATCCAGTCTGTTTCCCCCGCGAACGCTAAAACCTAATAGGGTCTAGATTTATAAGACGCAACTTTCGTTGGATGAGTATGAGAAATATAAGCGGGGTGTGTCGGCCAGATTGTCTGGTTCGTCTTGGTCGGTGACCCCCACACAACGCGAAAAGTTTACTTATTGTCCCGCAACTGTACTCGCATCAGTGAGGAGGCAATTCATATTCGTTCATTCTTTAACTAGAACACGCAGCAGTCCAAGCCATGAGGTTTTCAGTAGCGTCCTTGCTGATTGAGCGTTGTGTTTGTGGATTCGCCCCAGCGAAAAGAGGCAGAATGGCAGGTGACGCTCTGGTTGGCGGTGCCAGGTGCGGCAGGGCATCGGTGTGGTCTGCGGGGTTCGAGTTCCAGCCAGGCGCTCTCGCTATCCTGCTCCAGTAGCCCCTGTCGTTCTAGGGCAGCGACCTACTGTGGAAGTAAATATTGAGGTCGAGGGCTGATCCGAAGCGTTGTATCAACCTCACCGCACCAGTGGCGCCGTCATTGAGTTTTAGTCCGGCCCTGTGGAGCAGGTAAGTCGAGATCGCCCGGTAAACGATACCGAGCACCTTACCCATCGCGCAGGGGTGGGCAGCCAACAGGCACCGTAGAGGGAAACCTACCCCAGCAAAATGCGGCACAGCATGGTCCTTTACGATTTTTACATACCCGTTTTGTGTATTTGGTTAGAACGAACTTCAAGTTTTGTGTGGGAATGTGTGGATCAGTTAACAGGGTAAACACATTCAACGTCATGCATTTCGGCTGACCCCCTTTTTAGATGGTGTTGTAAATACCTACAGCTCCAACAATCACAAGGCTCAGGGCCCAGACAACGTCAAGGTTGAACCAGGTCTTGGACAGAAACTTTAAACCCAGCCAAAAATATATGATTGTTGCGATAATCGCCGCAGCTGCCAGCATCGCAAGGGCATGTACAACTGCTACACCTATTGCGGTGGCAATATTATCAGCCATCATATGGTTACCATGATCATGGCTAGTGCCAGCCACAGCTTTATCGCTAATGCCGAGGTAGATAGGTACAAGCATCAACCCAGCACCATGAGCCATAGCGGCTAAGAATGACCATAGCGCCAAGCGGGCTGGGTGAACACGTGCGAGGAATTTGGGGTGACGGCGATTCCACAGTAAGTAGAGCCCCATCGAGATAACGAGTACAGAAGCACCTAATTGTACAGCGGCTTGATTTTCAACAAGAATAGTTAAGAATGAGAATGGCAATAGAATAGCCATCATTGCGAATAGATGCCCCAAACCTAACACGCCTAACGCAATTGGCAACTGACGTGCCTTACCACGCATGAGCGCAGCGGACACTGCAAGCGGCCACCCCATCCCTGGATTTATACCGTGATA
>NZ_JBLGBE010000095.1:0-12223 GCF_047617445.1 Congregibacter sp. | reverse complement strand
GTCCCGAGCGGTCCCGAAGCGCCGTATGAAGTACTGCACGATTTTCCGTGCGATTTATACGTTCACCATTAAAGAGGCCCGAAATCCTGGCCGTGAGCCCACACTGCTCTGCTAATTCCAGCAACTGCTGCAAACCCGCTCGAGAAACGTGATTCTTCGAATAATCGAGATACAAACCGGCGGCCTCTAGTGAGAAGTCTCCGGCGCGCTCGCCGTCATCCTCAAAGAGCTCGAGAATCGTCACATCGCCAAGACGCTCATGCTCACCCCTTAAGGCATCCCAGGCCGCCCTACCGCTGTCTTCGCTCGCCATATTGTTTGCGCCCCAGACGTCGTCTATCCCCAATGATGCAATAGTAAACGCTTGGACGCTAAAGCGCGTAGGGGACTCTCAACTTTAGGGTCCGATACTAAGGAAACTGTCACTTTTTTAGAACAATTTAGCGCCTGTTACAGGGCATGGCCGTGACGCCTCACTTTGCATACAATCAACGCTAATAATCACAACAGAGGCTTTTCTATGAACGCACCCGCGCCATCGACCCCAAAAATACCCGTGCATGATCCAGAGCAGGTCCACGTTGATCCCTACTCTGTGCCCCTGGAAGAGCTCGACGTATCAAACCCCTATCTTTTTGAAGCCGATGTGCAGTGGTCATGGTTTAAAAGATTGCGCGACGAAGCACCGGTGCACTTCTGCGCAGAGAGTGAGTTTGGCCCCTATTGGTCCATAACGCGCTACGAAGACATTATGACCGTAGACACCTCGCATAAAATTTTCTCCTCAGAGCCGGCCATAACAATTCGTGACCAGGCTGATGACTTTCAGCTGCCCATGTTCATTGCCATGGACCGGCCCAAGCACGACATCCAGCGTAAAACCGTTAGTCCTACTGTCGGTGCCGACGCCTTGCGCTACTTTGAGCCGATCATGCGTGAAAGAACCCGCGATGTGCTGGACAAGCTGCCCGTTGGCGAGCCCTTTAACTGGGTTGAAAAAGTCTCCATCGAGCTGACCACGCGTATGCTAGCGACGCTCTTTGACTTTCCCTATGAAGAGCGCAGTAAATTGACCTGGTGGTCAGACATGACCACGACCCTGCCCGGCCAGGGAATGGTCGAAACTGAAGAAGAATGGAAGCAGGAGATGCTAGGCTGCCTGGAGTACTTTATTGGCCTTTGGAATCAGCGTGCGAAGGAACCACCTTCAAATGACTTCATCTCACGACTTGTACACGGCGAAGCCACCAAAGACATGGAGCCTATGGAGTATCTGGGCAACCTGCTACTACTCATCGTAGGCGGCAACGACACTACACGCAGCACCATGAGTTCCAGCGTGCTATGTCTTGATAAAAATCCTGAGCAATTTGCCGAAATGAAAGCCAACCCCAGTCTGATTCCCGACATGGTTGCTGAAACCATCCGCTGGCAGACACCACTGGCTCACATGCGCCGCACGGCTCTGGAAGACACAGAGCTTGGCGGTCAGACTATTCGCAAGGGCGACAAAGTGGTTATGTGGTACGTCTCGGGCAATCGCGACGAGCGTATATTTGACAATCCAAACGACTATGACATCCATCGTGAAAATCTGCGCAAACATCTTTCCTTTGGCTTCGGCATTCATAGATGTATGGGGAATCGTCTTGCAGAAATGCAATTGCACACCCTCTGGGAAGAAATTCTCGAGCGCTTCGATCGCGTGGAAGTTGTCGGTGAACCCGAAAGAACACTGTCAGTGTTTGTGAAAGGTTACAAAGGCCTCGAGGTTATCCTGCATCCCAAGACGCAGTGAAGAAAGTGGGGCTAGCACAACTAGCTCCTGCCCTGGAATCGTGAAAAAAAGGCGGCCAGTAAATACTCGCCGCCTTTTCATTTTCATTTGCCTTAGCTGTGTTCGCTGGCCTTGTGTTTCTGCTTCAGCGGATTAAGCACCCAAGGTGTCCCTTGGGTATGCAAACTTTTTAGAAGTTCAGCCGCAAGCCCGCCGAGTAGGTAATACCCAAGTTGTACTTTTCAAAGATCTGCCCGCCTTGAGTCCACTCTATGGGTTCGTCGAACAAGTTGGCCGCCTTCAACTCCAGCTCCAAGCTGCTCCCCAGCATGTCAAAATCCTCAATGGTCCAACGAAAAAGCACATCAACACGACCTAGCCCTTCTTGAATCACATCGGGATCGTTGAGTGATCCCACCAAAGCGATTCGCTCTCCCGTGTAGTTGTAAGCAATGGAGGCGATGATGCCCCGCGCCTGATCGTCGTAAGACAGCAGAATGTTGCCGAGATAATCAGACTGCCCCGTAAGCGGGCGGGTAGGAGCATTTAACTGCGCTATGTTCCTGCCACCGGTAATCGGCACGTCGGCGGCAGTTTCGTCAGCGCCTAGCAGCGTGACCTCAGAATCGATAACAGACACATTGGCCGACAGCGTAAACAGGTTTAACCAATTTTCATCCCAGCCCTTGCTTTCGACCCCGAACCAGTTAGCCATGCGAAGTTCTTTACGAAAATCGTATTCAACACCCTGAAGATAGGCTTCTTCGGCGTTAAACCACGTGAAGATATCGTTCTGCGCCTGAACCTTGCCCTGTTCAATGGGGTTGGTGAAGTCTTTATAAAAAGCACCAAAGCTCATGCTATCAGAGTTACCGAAGTACCATTCCCATCGGAAGTCGTAGTTCGTCAACTCCGCGGGCTCCAAAAACACGTTTCCACGGTAGAGCTGAAAGTTTTGCGGATTACGTATTGTGGTGCCGGTAATCTCTAACAGACTGGGGCGATTCACCGTCTCTGACCAAGCAAGGCGAATCTGCATGTTCTCAATGAACTCGTAGGTCAATGATAGTGATGGCAAAACGTCATCGTACTGCTGCTCTACCGCATTCACCGTCGCCTGCTCGGTGTTCCCTCCCCAAGCGTCAGCATTGAGGGTGATGTCTTCAAACCTCACGCCACCTTGCAAGCGCACTCTATCGGTAAGCTGGGCGTCAAATGATCCATAGTAGCTGCTTACCTCTTCGCCGGATTCAGCGAGAGGGAAGATTCCTGCGGCGTTCGCTGCACCTGCCGTAAAGTCGCGCACGGTGACCCAATTCTCGGCAAAGTTCTCGCGCTGAAACAGCTGCTGGGGAAACATGATCGGCACGTAGTCTGGCGTGTCGGTGGTCAGATCAAAACGAAAAAGACGGTCGTCGCTTTCACGAGTCCGTTCGTAATAGCCCGCGCCACCATTTACCGTAACGTCGATGTCACCGATATAAAAAGGAATACTAAAGTCAAAACCAAAGTCACTGAGAGAGTCATCTAAACGCGCATAGTTGCGTTCCGGCGCCTGGAACACCTCCCTTAAATCTCCCGCCGCCTGCCTGTTAGGAGTCACCACCTCCAGTATACCGTCGCGGTTTTCCGCGTAGGTATAGGTGCGGGTATCGGGGGAGTCGCGAAACGCCGCGCCATCCACCATGCGCCAGGTAAACTCCGCATCGTTAAAAGCAGGAATGAAGTGCTCACCGGATAACTGCCAAGTCTCTATCTCGTTGTCAGTCCACTGCAAACGAATGTTCTGAGTAAAGGTGCCGTCAGTCACATCATCCTCGGATGACAGACCCTTGTTCTGCTGCGTCTCATCTTCCGTTTGACGCATCAGGGTGTAGGTCAGATTGATAGAGTTGTTTGCGTCAATCTCGTAACCCAGTGTTGCAAAGCCGTTAAAGCCAATCACCTGCCGGGACGTCGTCTGGTCGTAGGCGACCGTTTGCCTGGAACCGCCGTCTACCCCTGTGAATTCATAACGCCGGAAGTCCGTAAAGCGATTCAACCATTGGTTGCTGTAGCGAAAGGAACCAATGAATCCGAGCGCTGACTCTTCGCCTATTTCCAGACGCTTGCCCAACTCAAGCTCACCGGTAAAGTTGGGTTTCATAGACTTCTCATAAACGTCCCAATTGTTAAAAAAGCTAGCGCCGAGGCCGCGTCGCTGTGGATCCACTACCGACTCAAATTCCTCGCTTGAGAGCTGCTGGATGTTCAACGGAATGTCGCGCGTACCGTCGTCCCAGCCCCAATTATCTTCGCTACCGCCTTTATAATAAATTCCATCGCCGCCGGTCGTTTCGGAGTTACCACCGATAGACAGTTTGATATTGGCGTAGTCCTCCTGGGGCGTACTCTTGGTGCGGATATCGATAACACCACCAGAGAAGTCGCCAGGGTAATTTGCTGAATACGTCTTTTGTACAAGCAGACTCTCGACAATCTTGTTAGGAATAATATCCAGGGGCACAGTCTTCTGAAAAGGTACCGGGCTGGAGATACGCGTGCCGTTGAGCAACGTGGAGGAGTAGCGTTCACCCAAGCCGCGAACATAAACGTACTTGCCGCCAACCAGACTTAGACCGGTCACTCGCGATAGAGAGATTCCGATGTTCGTCTCACCTAGCTTGGATAGATCTTCCACATCAAGGATGTTAGAAATCGCTGAAGTGTCACGCTTCTCGTCGGGAATAAATTCCCCCAGAACAAACACCTCCTCGATCTCCAAAGAAGGCGCACTGATACCACCTGCCTGGGCAGAGACCTGCGAGGCTAGGGGCGCGGAAGCCACAGCCACCGCAAGTGCCAGAGTGTTTCGTTTCATCATTACCTTTCGCCTTTGACCAATGCTGCACGAACTATTTCGCGCGCGTCCCCAGCTGGATTGTAAAAAGCGCCAGACCCATCGGGACCTGGCGCCGTCGCTCACTCGATACCTGATTACTGTCCGAAGACCCAGGTGCCTTTCCAGCTATCAAAGTCGGCTCCGATAACGCTATTTGACTCAAAAAACCCGTCGCTGGGTAATGCCCCTGCACTGGGTAAAGCAGCACCTTCGGTAACATTACTGCTATCCAGGAAACTTTGAACTGCAGCCTCATCATCACCTTCGTTGACCGTGGTGCAATTAAGCTGAACACCGTCAAAAGTAATGCCCGTGCCAAGGAGATTCAGCGACTCACCCTGGATTCGTAGACAGCTATCGCCACTCACGAGTGCAGAGTTAAACAAGAACAGGCCGGTTCCTCGACGTAGGCGAATAGCGCGTTGATCACTTCTTGCCGCAATGGTCATATTGGCGATAGATGGATTGGAGACTGGCGCAGCCAGCTCGTCACCTTCGCGGTTATCCGCCTCGATACCGTTGTCACCCGCATCTGTTTGCTCGATGTAAAGGTACTGCACACGGCCAGTCCAGCCATCGGTCCAATCCAACGAGTCATCAGCATTGCCAGTAAGAACCACATACTTGGCATCGACGGTGCCGCCAAAGAACTCAATACCGTCGTCCAGATTGTTGTGGACCTGCAGGTACTCGACAGTGGTTCCATTACCCACACCCTGGAATGCGATGCCGTTGAGCTGGTTCTCCGGGTCGACGTTTGAGCCGGCGTACTTAACGACGACATAACGTAGAGTTCCTGAGCTGTCATTAGGCTGATCACCGCCGAACAGTCCGGAGTTAGCCTCGCCTTCTTTAGTACAAGCTGCGGTTCCACCATCCGCACCCTCAGGACAGTCGTTGATCGGCGCAAAGCCGTTGATAACCAGCCCACCCCAAAGACCACGACTGTTGTCACTCACGGTGCCCTGAAGATCGGCTATCGCCGTCATAGTGACAGGCATTTCCTGGGTGCCATTGGCTTGAATCTCTGATCCTCGATTGATGACCAGGAAGTCTTCAGCATCGGCGCCGATGACCATCACGCCAGACTCTATGCTAAGGACTGCCGGTATGCCTTCGTCACCGATCGTCACTTTTCCATCAAGAATGTAGTTGCTGTCCCGCGTGAGGCTCAAGTCATTGGTGTAGGTGCCACTGAGAATGCAGGCTGTCTTGCCGCCCACGGTCTCCGCAGCTTCGGTAGTGCCCACGGGGCAGCCAAAACTCACACCCGAGTCTGGCATGCCTACGGTCCACCCCACGGTCCAATCTGTTGCATCGCTTTCAACCGCACCAATAAAGCTCGTGTCATCGAAGAAGGCGTCACCAGAGAGGTCCGCCGGCGCCGCTGCATTCGAACCTTCCGCAACATTACTAGCGTCAAGGAATGCCTGAACAGCCGGCACATCGTCGCCCTCATTCACAGTCGCGCAATCCAGGGTCACTCCATCAAAGATGATGCTCTCACCGAGCTGGTTCAGTGACTCGCCCTGAATGCGCAGGCAGCTATCGCTGTTTTGCACAACCGTGTTGTACAGCTCAAGGCCCGTGCCCCGGCGCAGACGAATAGCTCGCTCCGATGGGCTGCCCGTGATGGTCATATTTGCGATGCGAGGTGTAGAACGAGGACTGGCGTTTTCGTCGCCCTCTCGGCTATCGGCTTCGATACCATTATCCCCGGCATCGTCGGCTTGATCGATCACCAGATACTGTACCGAACCTTGCCAACCGTCGGTCCAATCGAGGGAATCGTCAGCATTACCGGTGAGCACGACATACTTGGCGTTGGTCGTACCTCCAAAGAACTCAATACCATCGTCTAGATTATTGTGGACCTGAATAAACTCCACCGTAGTACCTGAGCCTGTGCCCTGGAATGCGATGCCGTTGAGCTGGTTCTCGGGGTCTACGTTGGATCCCGCAAACTTCACCACAACGTAGCGAAGTGTGCCAGAACTGTCCGCGGCATCATCGCCACCATAGGTGCCGGAATTAGCCTCACCCTCTTTGGTGCAGGCAGCGCTGCCGCCCTCGGCACCCTCGGGACAATCATTGATAGGCGCGTTGCCGTTGATTACGAGTCCACCCCAAAGGCCTCTATCCGCAACGATATCAGCTGTGCCTTCGACGTCGGCGCGCGCGGTAAATACGATAGCTTGGGAAGCGGATCCGCTAGCAACGATCTGAGCGTTCTGCGAGATCACCAGAAAATCAAAGTTCGTTCCACCAAACACCGTAGTGCCGGGCTGGATTGTGAGCGAATTGCTGCTTGTTCCGTCACCGATGGTGACCTTGCCCACCAACTGGTAAAGGCTATTGTTAGTCAGTGACACATCTGCAGTAATCGTTCCTTCGATGTCGCACACCCGCATACCATTGATGGTCTCACCGTTGCCGGTGGTCCCGGCTGGGCAACCAAGATCTGGCTGACCCGGGTTATTCACAGATCCACCCAGGGTCCAGCCCTCTGTCCAGTTCTCGGCCCCGAATGCACCGACGAAGCCAGCGTCTTCCAGACGAGAATCCGCTGGAGTGACTGCGCTGACCTGATCACCGACCTGAGACACTTCCGATGCACTATCGAGATACGCTTCTACCGCGCCGTCATCGTCATTGCTATGCATGGTTGTGCAGTCGAAGGTTGTACCCGCGAAGCTAAGATCGGCACCCAACTTGCCCCGCGATGTGCCGTCGATGCGCAGACAGCTGTCTGATCCAGTTACGATACCGTTCCAGAACATGCCGCCGGTACCACGCCGAAGCCGTATGGAGTTCGCCACACTGCTGCCGAAGAATGAAAAGTTCGCAATCGCCGGCATCGCCACCGGAGAGGCCGCCTCATCGCCTTCGCGATTATCGGCTTCGATCACGTTATCCGCTGATTCGGTCTGCTCGACGTAAAGATACTGGATCGAACCCTGCCAGCCATCGGTCCAGTCCAGGGAGTCGTCCGCGTTACCGGTCAGGACGATGTACTTGGCGCTCGTTGTTCCACCAAAAAACTCAATACCATCATCAAGGTTGTTATGAACCTGCACGTACTCTACCGTCGTGCCCGAGCCCGTACCTTGGAATGCAATACCGTTGAGCTGATTTTCGGGGTCAACATTGGACCCTGCGTAACGAACCTGAACGTAGCGCAAGGTTCCTGAATTGTCCGTCGGGTCGTCACCACCGAAAGTCCCGGAGTTTGCTTCGCCTTCCTTCGTGCACTCTACGGTTCCGCCTTCCGCGCCCTCAGGGCAGTCGTTGATTGGCGCAAAGCCGTTGATCACCAGACCGCCCCAAAGACCACGATCATTGGACTCAGCCTCACCCGCAACGTCCGCGGCAGCAGTAAAGATAATCGGTTGCTCCGCCGTACCTTCCGCATCGATCTGAGCGCCCTGCTCGATAATCAGGAAGTCAAACTGAGAGCCGCCACTCAATACCGAGCCAGGAGCCATCTCCAAAACGCCGCTTGCTACGCGCAATGCACCGCCGGTGATTTCCAGAATAATATCGTTACCGACCAGAAGTCCCGTAGGAACCAAGACACCGCCTTCCAGCGCTGAAATATCCAACTCGAAAATCGGTCGACCGCCAAAGGCGTCACTGGCAGACTCGCCAGTCTCTGTAAACGCGCTCGCAAGGCTATCCGGGATAACCGTCGCAATGACGTCGCCGCCGATGCCTCCGCCATTCCCGCCACCGTTACCGCCGCCATTTCCGCCGCCATTCCCGCCACCGTTGCCGCCGCCGTCACCCACTACGGGCACCTCGACAACGATTACGCCCGGTGAAACGTTGTCCGAAGAGCCGCCACAAGCAGCCAGGAGCGTCGTGAAAGCCAGAATCAATGTGCGTTGCCAAATGCGTTCGCTAACCATCGTGTGCCTCGTTTGAATCAAAAGTGTGCAGCAACAAGCCGGCCCCGTGAGACCGCTGATTTGATCCGCGAATCCTAGACACGTCGTGTGACGGTTTTGTTATCAAAATATGACGAATTTGTGACAAAGCGGCGTCGCCTGAGCGTGCCACTTGAGCGATTTTATGCGGGGAACAGTGGAAGGTTCGAGCACCCACAAGGCGCTCCACACACCAGAGTCCGGGTATCAAGCGCCTGAAGATGCCTCACGAATAGGGTGTAGCCTTAGGGCGCCGGCGGTGGACTGCTTACTCCGTGGGAAAACTGATTTCGCCGTTTGCAATTCGATACAGCAGAATCGCAGCCCGCTGTGTCTGTTGTGGCAGTGTTCGCAGATCGGCAACTTCATCCACCGTATGGCCACCCTCTCCCATAAGACCTAGACCATCCAGCGCGGCATCGACACAACTCGCCGCAAAGGAAATATCAGCGGCGCCTGCGCGCCGAGGATCTACTGCCTTCACCGGACCATAGCCCAGCTCTTTGCTGATTACGCTGTAATGATTCAGCAAGGCGTCATTGCCCTTCGAAGGAGCCATGGGAGGATAGCCATGATTAAAACTGACCTCGGCACTGGTTTGAGTGAGATTCTCAGCCGCAATTTTGCGCATCAAAGATTCAGCGTGAGCGATTTGCTCGGGACTTATCGCACGCATACCACCGGTGACAATAGCACTTTGGGCGATCACGTTGTTCTTGCCAAACACCGTGCCACGCGTCGTGGCGCCATCATGATTAAGATCGGTACCCGCCATCACCAGACCCGGATTAAACGTCAGATTAGGAATACTCGACAGTGCTTCGCGCCAGGCATTGAGGATCCGGGCTGTTTCAAGTGCGGCACCAAACCCAATGTCCTCGCGAAATATTTGCGAGGAGTGCGCAGGCTTACCCTTGACGAGCAATTGCCATTCGCTGGAGCTTCTACGAGCAGTAACGGCCGTTGTTGGGTCTCCATCGCCGTCCTCAAAGCCCAGCGCAATGTCCGCCCAGTCGGCCGCTTGTATCAACTCTGCATTGGCCACCTCTAACGGACGGCCGCGAGACTCCTCATCACCCGTCAGCACTACACGCAGCTGTAGCTTATCCAAAACCCCTGCGTCTGCGAGCGCTTTGGCCGCGTACAAGATGATGACATCGCCGCCTTTCATATCGGTGATACCCGGCCCGGCAGCATGATGTTCATCAATCCGCGAAAAACGTTGGAAACTACTGTCTTTTGCAAACACTGTATCCAGATGCCCGATGAGCAGTACCTTGGGGCCTTGGGTTCCGTGCTCAGCTACCAGATGACCACCCCGCCCAAAGGCTTCGCCGTCGGTCCAGCGGGTATCGAAACCAGCGTCCTTAAACGCCTCCGCGAACAGCTCCCCTAGCGCTGTCACTCCGCCGGTGTTCATAGTGCCGCTATTGATGTTCACCGCACGCTCTAACAGTGCCAAGGCATCGGCCTGGCCACGGTGCACCGCCTCGCGAATGGCGTCCTCGGTCATATCAAAGGCAAGAGCAGGCGACAAAGCCCCCAACATCAAATAAACACTGAGCAGGCATCGGTACAGCATGGATAAATAGTCCTTATGACAGATCAGCTCCCATGGTGCCTTCAGCGCGTCACGATCACAAACCCTCTAAAAACATAGCTATACGCAGTCACAGACGAAAAAATGTGAATTCTTTATAGCAATAAGAGATATAAGCGCTTGTATTGGTAACAAAAAAATAGTAGCTCTCAGGCTTAGTCTCTGCTTATATGGACCTAAGCCCCTACGTTTCACATGAGAGGAATAGCGATGCGCCGACAGAAACGCGATATGACTGCTCGAGCTTACGAGCGTGGTTATCAGGCAGGAGTATCAGGTCGCAACAGTGAAAGCTGTCCACACACTACCGAACAACAACGCATCAATTGGATCGTCGGCTGGCGAGAAGGCCACGCTGACCAACTAGACGGACTCATTGGCGTATCGGGCGTACATCGCCTCCGCATGTAGTGACCCTCTGGCTCCCTAGCGAGCCAACACCACACATATTGTAAGTCCGAGACTAACCGCGCATCTTAACTGGGGCGGTTAGTGCTTTACGCTCGGCGACTGCTCTGAGCCAGATCCAGCAGTTCCCGGTTTGCCACCGCAAACATGGCAAAGTCCGGGGATGAGGTGGTATGCAGCTCTCCGAGCATGTCTTTCCAGCGCTTTAACAAGGCGCTCTCCTGCTCCTCCCACGCCGTTATGCAGCTCACTACATCACGGTCTTCACAACGCAGTCGCAAAACCCCCTCAGCCAGGGTGCACTGTTGCCACTGGAGATCCTCCATGTAAGCTTCCCGCGCCATAGCCTGCCACTCATTTTCGACCTTGCTGGCCAGCACCTGCGACCCAAACCAATCAAGCCCCAATCGTTCACCCAAGTGGTAATAGAGCGTTGCCACTTCCATGAGCTCATTATCGGTGTGCGTCGACACGTCCACGATGGCCAGCGCCGTAGCAGCATGCATACAGCCTGCAACCCGAGCCGCAGTCTCGGCGTTCACTCCAGCTTCACGGTAATCCTCCAAACGTGACTCGTATTGCTCTGCCGCACGACCGCGAAGCAGGTCCGGTAAAGCGAGCTGTAACTGACTAACGCCTGAGCAAAACTCCTTGACCATACTTGTGGGCGTAATCTGATGACGGCGATTACGGAGCACCCAACGAGTACCGCGTTTCACCAGTCGAATCACATCGAGCATCATCTCGATCTGTACATCCGAGGCCACCACGAAATCCAGAGCTTCAATACTCGCCCACAAAGATGTGATCTCGAATATTTCCATGACAGCCGTGTACGCTCGGGCGACATCCGCTACCGGAGCACCGGTGGCTTTTTGCTGTCGCAGCGCAAAGTTCAGGCCCATGCGATTAACAATGTCGTTGGCGACCTGCGTGCACATGATCTCCCTGCGCAGACGATGCTCTGCGAGATCTTCTGGATAAATCTCCAGAAGTCTTGGCGGAAACGCAGTAGACACTGCTTCTAGCAAATGAGCATCAGTGCCCAAGTCAGACTCGATCAACTCTTCTTTGAGAATCGCTTTGCTATAAGAAATAAGCACTGAAAGCTCAGGACGCGTAAGACCCAGATTCTGCGTCCGTCGATCAGCCAATGCATCATCACTTGGCAGAAACTCCAACTCACGGTCCAGGCGCCCTGAACTCTCCAAGGTCGAAATCAGACGACGGTATTCGCCGCTTCGCACCTGCGCCTCTCGCTCGGCTATGCTGATAGCCTGCACCTGACGATAGTTGTTGGCCAACACGAGTTGCGAAACCGACTCGGTCATATCCTCAAGCAACTGATTACGATGTTTCTCGGTGAGATCGCCGCGAGCAACAATCGCATCCAACAGAATTTTGATATTCACTTCGTGATCTGAACAATCCACTCCGCCTGCGTTATCAATAAAGTCCGTATTGGAGCGGCCCCCAAGCAGGGCATACTCTGTCCGGGCTAATTGCGTGATGCCCAGATTGCCGCCCTCTCCGATCACTTTGCAGCGGAGATCCTTCGCATTCACCCTCAAGCTATCATTCGCCTTGTCGCCTACATCGGTGTGACTCTCGGTACTACACTTCACATAGGT
>NZ_JBLGBE010000094.1:0-12281 GCF_047617445.1 Congregibacter sp. | reverse complement strand
AGATGACCCGCAGACGCCCTACAGCGATGGGACGACACAGGTGGCATTCGAGCCGATGGATTTCATCGCCCGTCTCGCGGCTCTCGTACCAAAACCGAGAGTGAACCTTACTCGTTACCACGGTGTGCTGGCGCCCAATCACCGCTGGCGCGGGCTGGTTACACCTGCCAAACGCGGCAAAGGTGTGAAACGAATGTCCAGTGATGACGTACGCTCACACGCTGAACGGCACGGTGCTATGACCTGGGCCCAACGGCTCAAGCGTGTGTTCAACATCGATATTGAGGTCTGCGGTCGCTGCGGCGGGTCCGTCTAAGTCATTGCTTGTATTGAGGACCAGGACGTCATCGACACAATTCTGGCTCATCTGCGCGACAAGGAACAGGGCACCCTCTCTTGATGCTTTGCATCAAGAGAGGGTGCCCTGGGGTACATTGCCTCTTTTCGCCGGCACGGAAGCTGGCTCTACGCCGCTCAACCAGCACGGGCGCCACTGAGTAAACCAGTTGGTACAGGCAGGTGTGTGCCTCACCTCAGGAACGAGCAGATTTGATGGGCAGGGCCGCCCTGGCAATCACGATTCCGAGCAAAAATACGACAAAATTGCAAACCTTTCCGGTTCAGCAACTAGATCACAGGAGAAAATTTGCTCACAACATCCCCTTAATACTTCTTATACTTCTTATACTTCGGTTCGGCGGGTACACTCCAGAGGGAATCGTTGACAGAGGATATACCCATGGAAGCGCGACCGCCCAGAACTGAACCGGAGACCACCCGCGCCGTCCGCTTGCACGCATACGGCGAGGCCCCGCGCATCGACGAGATCCGAGCCCCGTCCGACCCGGGGCCTGGCGAACTCATCGTCGACGTTGCGGCGTTCGGAGTCGGGGCCTGGGACGTCGGGGTCGCAGCGGGTCGGCTTGCCAAGCTACTCCCCTGCGCCGCGCCGCCCTTCACGATGGGGGCGGAGCTGTGCGGCAAAGTGTGTGCGCTCGGAGGCGGCATCGAGGGCTTTGAGATCGGCGACCGGGTGATGGCCAATCCCGGACTGATAGGGGCCTGGGCGGATCGTGTGCTGCTGAGGGCGTCCGACTGCGGCCGCGCCCCACGACGGGCGAGCGATGCGGAGGCCGCGACGATTCCGGTGCGCAGCCTGGCAGCCTGGCAGGGGCTCGAGCGGCTCGGTCTCTCGTCGGGCGCGAGCCTGCTGATCGTGGGTGGCGGCGGGGCGGTGGGACGCGCAGCGGTCGAGATTGCGCACGGCCGCGGCCTACGAGTCCTCACGATCGCGGGACCTGGAGAGCTCGACACGCTTCGACAGCTCGGGGCCGAAGTCGCGGTCGACTATCACGAAGAGTGGCCGCCGCGGATCCGCTCGGCCGCATCGGGCGACGTCGACGCGGCTTTGGACCTCGTTGGCGGTGAGTCGCTCGAAAAGGCCTTGCGGCTGGTTCGCGATGGCGGCCGAGTCGTCTCGACCGTCGCCAGCGAATCGGGCGTCGAAGCGCCGCCGGGCATCGCATTCGAGCTCCTCAAGATGAAGAGCAGCCGCGCCGCGCTCGACGCGATCGCCGATCTGGTGGATGCCGGCGGGTTGTCGACGCGGATCGCGGGGAGGTACGCCCTCCAAGACACGCCCGCCGCGCTCGACGCCGCTCGTGCGCCCGATCGCGAACCGGGGGAGATCGTGCTGCACCGCTGATTCCGGCCGCATTTGCGCCCAACAATCTATCTGTCAGGCGGAATACAGGTCATTATCTATTCCTCAAGGATAACGTTATTACAAGGCAAAAAGAGCCGCCTATTGGCAGCCCTTTATTTGATCACAACTCATACCGATGAGCGTACGAAGATCTCGATAGCCGGATAAGCCCCTATGGTGCTGGTGCCACTTCGGCCGAACAGGGAGAGCCACCGTCTTCACATACCTGATAGCTATCACCACTCGAATAGTTACGGTCTCGCCAGAAACCGTCATTACTCGTGCGTGTTATTTGCCCGCCATCACGGTAGATCCGTACCCGCGACCCGTCGGCGCCTGACCAACGAATATCCGCACGGTTGCCCTTATTATTCAGGGAAGCAGTAGCATCGATACCTGACTCTGGTGCTGCGCCAACATCAACCAAACCCCCTGTCTCAGCCACACCACCATCACCATCGTTGACGGTCAACGTAACGGTGTACTCCCTTTCCGAGCCAAAGGTATGACTTGTCGTACCACCTGTTGCGGTAACACCATCACCAAAGCTCCACGCGTAACTCAGGCTATCGCCGTCAGGATCACTCGAGCCGCTTGCGTCGAATGAGACGGGGGTTTCGGTGTCGATATCAGTGTCAGGACTAACGCTAAATACGGCAACAGGCGCCCGATTTTTCGGGTCAACCGAGATCACCACCGAATCAGTGTTGGTGAGACCCTCACTGTCAGTTACTGTCAGCGTCGCGGTATAAGTCTTACCCGTTTCCGTTTCATTATAGAACGTACGCTGTGCTTCGGAGCCTGCCGCATCGTTCACGCCATCTCCATCAAGATCCCAGTTATAAGTGATTACGCCAACATCATCGGTTGAGGCCAAACCATTGAAGTCAACAGTCAAGGGCGCCTTACCCGAGGTAGGGTCGGCATTAATGCGCGCAACAGGCGGTTGATTGACTGGAGGCTCAGTATTGTCTTCGTCGTAGCTCACACTGAGACTAACGCCGCTAAATGCAGCATATGCATGGATCATCACGTAATAATCTGTGAGGCCTGAATTGTTACCCGCACAGGTTTCATTATTACCATTCAGCCAAGGCCGACAATCGTAGGAGGCCAAGGTAGGTAAAGCGCCCTCACGCAAGTACAAATCAGCATCACCACTTCCGCCGGCGATCTGTACCGACAAATTGGTCGCCCCGTCAGGTAAGGTGATGCTGTAGAACACTTCGCTGCCTGTTGAGCCAGAAAGATTGCTCACCGCCTCACCATTAGCAAGAGCTGCTGGCGGCGGCGGTGGTGGCGGCGTTAAACTATCACAGGTTTGCTGATTGATAAGCTCATTTGCCATTGTCAGCTGAACAAGACCATAACCAAAGCTGTTATCACGACCGGAAGCACCCAAATCCTCCGCCGTATAGGCCAAAGCCTGCCTTATCGCACCAGCTGTGCAGCTGGCGTGATTACTCCATAGCAAGGCTGCGGCGCCAGCGACGTGGGGGGTCGCCATTGAGGTGCCGTTATAGGCAGAATAACCACCGCCTACAACGGTCGACAAAACCCCAACACCCGGCGCTGCGAGTTCCACCTGATCATTGCGGTTAGAGAAGTAGGCGTGACTTTTACTGGAATCTACGGCAGCAATACTGACCACCGAATTATAGGATGCGGGGTAAGAGTAGCTCGTGTTACCGTCGTTGGAAGCCGCCGCTATCGACAGCACGCCTGCTGACAGCGCCTCAGAAAAAGCGCTACTTTCGTTTGAACTTGGAGAACCTCCGCCCAGGCTCATTGACACAATGTTCGCCCCTTCAGCAACGCAGTCATCCAGCGCGTTGATCAGACTTGAGGTTCTCGTCCACGAACCACCGTCGTCGAATACTTTTACGATATGCAAAGACAGGTTTTCACCGGCATGCACACCGACAACCCCCTCTGTATTATCTAGCGCCGCGATCGTGCCAGCAACGTGCGTTCCGTGGCTGTCGCCAGGATTGCTCCATGAATCACCGGTTTGCGACGTGCCCGTTACGCGATTACTGCCTGGCAAATCGGGATGATCGAGGTCATATCCCGAGTCGATAATGCAGACCTTGCGTGGATAATTTCCGACAGGCAGACCGTTGACTGAGTCGGCCTCTATCATTGATATACCGTACGGGATTTCCTGCGCCAGCATGAATCGCTTCGAATCCGGCTCGACCTTCGCACCTGCAAAGAGCGGGTGACGCAACAATTTGGCGAGATCTTTATCGGATAAATCGGCGGCAATAATGTCGCGATACTTCAGCTTTTTGGCTTTCTTACCATTGTTTTTATTAACCACCTTGAGTGATTGGACGCCTTTGCCTTTGGCGTGGGTCACCATATATCGCTGGCTGTTGTCTGCGGCTTCACCCTTGGCCAGGGCCGTGCCCGTGTTGAGGCCTATAATAACCACTGCCGCCATGGCAAACATTGAGCCACCGAGTAATGTTTTGACATGAATATTCATGATGCATATCACCTTTTTTATCATTATCTCTCGTTATTATACATTAATTTTGCTGTCGAAAAAGGCGGCACGGAAGCTAGCTCTACGCTGCTCAACCAGCACGGGCGCCACTGAGTAAACCAGTTGGTACAGGCAGGTGTGTGCCTCACATCAGGAACGAGCAGATTTGATGGGCAGGGCCGCCCAGGCAATCACGATTCCGGGCAAAAATACGACAAAATTGCAAACCTTTCCGGTTCAGCAACTAGATCACAGGAGAAAATTTGCTCACAACATCCCCTTAATACTTCTTATACTTCGTCTTACTCGACGGCGAGTAGTTACATCTGGCCTTCAATAGGTAGTAATCCAAAAAACCAGGACTCAGCACGCATAAAGAAAGATGCTGGAGGAGCATCGTGCACGTCTCCCTCCGGGCCTTCCCAGACTATATTGCCCTCCGTATTCAATCTTACCCGCCAGGCGTTCTCGGGCAGCAGGTCAACGGCAAAGAGCTCGCGCACGTGGGCGTTCAGACCGGGACTATCGACGAGGGCACCGATCTCAGTATTCAGCCGCAATGATCGCGGATCAAGATTGGCGGAACCGACCATCAGGCAGCATTCATCAAAGAGCGCTATCTTCGCATGCAGGCCGAGTACATTCTCCTCTACCGCATCAAATACATACAGCGCGCGGGAACTGGCATCGGCACGTAACTCGTACAATTCGGCTCCTGCATTCAGCAGCGCTGGTCGGTGCTCAGCATAGGCAGCGTGAGCCGTGACATGATTATTTGAACCCAGAGAGTTGGTTAGTATCCGCACTTTGACGCCGCGATTTGTTGCGCGTTCGATTGCGGCGGTCAGTTCTTTGGTAGGGATGAAGTAAGCGGAAATCAGCAGCAGGTCACTCTGGGTTGAATCAATGCGTTTTACATAGGCATCGGCAAGCTGAATGGGAAAGTCTACGGCTGGACTTTGGTCAGCTGGTGTATCCACGATGAGCCTTGCCGTTCCGGCATAGCCTGAGTCAAAAAGCGCTTGCCACTGTTCCGTCGTGGCCGCAACCGGGATCTTGACCACGCCATCTTTACCCGCCAACCAGTCAGTAAGCTCTTCCGGTGACAATTCGTCACTGGCATCGACTAAATGCTCAATCGGAATGGTCCACGGGTCATTCCAGTAAAGGTCAAAAAGACTCGCCAGACGCATGACTAGAGGGCCTTGAACGATGACTTCGAGATCTCGAAAGTTGTGGGCCTTACGGTAACCGTAGTACTCATCAGCCTGATTGCGACCGCCGACAATGGACACCCAGCCATCGATTACCAGGAGTTTGTTGTGCATGCGGTGGTTGATAGTAGAGAAATTTGCCAGGTTTGTGACCTCACGCATGGTCGCACCACCGGCCCGGTTCGCCAGGGGGTTGTAAATTCGATAAGCGATCATCGGATGCTCCGATAGTGAGCGAAGTACCGGATCGGCATGGGCCAGAAAACTATCATCAAGTATGACACGTACTTTCACGCCCCGATCGGCCGCGGCAAGGGTTTCACGGACCAAGGCTCTTCCCGCGGCGTCGCTCTCCCAGATAAATGTCTGCAAATCGATACTACGCGTAGCCGCCTGCAAGGCACGCAAGCGCCAATCGAGAGCCATCTGTCCATTGTTCATAGGCACGAACAGGTCGGTCTTGGCGATATTCTCCAACGCCGGCCAGGCCGCCAAAGGGGCCGGGGGAAGTGCTTCTTCCCGCACACGATCGCGCTCTGGTTCCACCGTGGCGCAGGCGGTCATCACAGTGGCCAGTATCATGCAAAGACACAGGTTCAAACGAGTCATAGTTAACCTTCCCTTATCAGTAATTCACAATTCGGTCGATTTCCAGCTGCCACCCAGCTTCCGCAGCGACCAGCCGGTACTGAAGCTGTCTGGTGCCGCCGGATGGCTAGGCATTAGTGTCTGTATCTTTATACACCGGGTAACGCCGCACCAGGCGGTTTTCCACCACCCTGAATGTATCGTGGCCCTGGTAGCCCTCGTTTGCCACCGGGTCGGAGTTGATGGATGGCAAGTGGATAGGGGTGGCAGACTTACCGCCGTTGACGGCGAAGGCCCTGAGGGAGCCATAACTGCCGCTGCCAGCTGAACTGGAATAGACATAACGTTCTGGCCAGCCATTGCTGTCGAGATCGGCGAGCTCTGCCAGGTAGGCGGTTCCATCGAGTTCCAGCTCCACAGGGGTATTGTCTATTTCTAGGCCTATGGGGGTAATCTTTAGGCTGTTCAGGGAACTGCCACTGGTGGCTTGCAGCCTGAAGCCTGCATGGCTGTCTCCCAGCTCACACTGGTTGGGCGATGTCAGTTCGGCACGCTGGCACTCGAAAAAGAGTATAGGTAGCATTAACGCCCCTGCACACCACAATCTGCTAGCCACCAGTTACTATAAATACGCTAATCGCTCTCACAGCCCCCGCATGCCGGTAACACCGGATGCAGGGGTTTGCATAACTCGAACTTTAGAAGTTATACGCAGCCTGAACCACAAAGCTGCGCGGCGCATCAATGTGCTGAAAATAGGTCTGACTAAAACCCTGCCCTGCCAGAGGTACGTCGTTGCCCCATGTGGAGGTCTTTTCATCCGTCAGGTTCTTACCCAAGACAGCAATACTCCAGATGCCGTCAGAGCCAGCCAACTCAATTCTGGCATTGATCTTGGTAAACGAATCTTGCTCCAAAACGGGATCAAGATCAGCGGCCACCTGGAATTCATCGGAATAGTTCACATCAGCCGTTATACGCAGGTCGATCGCATTGGTGATGGAGGTAAAATACTCCAGCGCAATACTGCCGGCAATTTCAGGAGAAAATTGCAATGACTCTCCGGAAAGATCCTGCAGGCAGTTGCTGCGAACCCCACCGGCTGCGATCCAATCGATAACTTGTGGTTCACTGCATGCGGCATCGGGAAACGACTTGTACTCGGCATCCAGATAGGCCATCGAAGCGTTGAGCGTGAACTGTTCAGTCAACGCGATTGAGCCGTCAAGCTCCAATCCTTTGACTTCACTTTCAGCGGCATTTCCGACTACGAAACCGGCATTGCCATCGAAGGTACTGACCTGAACATCTTCAAACTGACTGAAAAATAACGCCACATTGAGACGCGCACGACCGTCAAGCAAGTCCATTTTAGCGCCCAATTCATAAGAGATAACCTTCTCTTCCTCGTAGTCCTCGGCGTCAACCAAGCCTCGGCCATTGGCCTGATCAAAGCCAAAGGCTTTGTAGCCATTGCCTAGTTTAAAGTAGGTCATCATGTCTTCGCTGGTATCCCACTGTAGGGTGATGTCGCCAGTTACATTCGATTCAGAGCGATCTGTGTCAAAAGGCACCGACACACAGTTAAAGCCGATTCCGGGACAGCGGGTAGCTACGCCATCTTCAAAGAAATGAACCGTCGCGAAGTTCAGTGCTGCATCGTATATTCCGGCAAGAGAAGTATTCAATGTCCCGCCGTCGAATGGGGCACCGATAAGGGAGGTTTTGCTAATTTCTTTTTCATCCCGTGAATACCGCACGCCAGCAAGGACTCTGAAATCATCGCGTACATTAAACGTCCATTGCACAAAGGCAGATAGCGTACTGGCGTCCTGCACAAAAGTGCTCTCTGCCGACGCATCGAAGGCTCCGCCGCCTATACCTGCGTTGCCCAGCAAAACATCGGTAACAGAGTCGTGGTCTAGCTCTTCATCCTGATAAAAAACACCCGCAAGATACTCTACGGTTTCGCCGATGGGAGAAGACAGCAAAAATTCTTGTGTGAACTGTTTGTGCTGCTCGTCTCGTCCACGCGCAATGAATTGGAGAGGACCGTAGTCAGAATCCAGATAATTGGTGAATTCATAGTTCACATAGCCGCTTATGGACTTTATGCTGTATTCGCCCAAGGACCATTCGGCCGTTAGCGTAGTGATGTCCCACTCGCTGTCATGAAATTGATCGTCGCTGAGCAAACCACTGATATTCTGTGCTGACTTGTCGTAGCCGAAAGAGGCTGCGAAATTTGGATCTGCCTCGCGGTATCGACCGATAGCAAACAGGGTAGCAACTGTAATCAGGTCCTGACGCCCTATGGTCTCGGTTTCTCCCGTTTCATATTTAAAAACAACATCCAGATTGTCAGTTGCTTGCCAATCCAGAACAATTCTTCCCACGGTATTCTCTGCCTGGCGCTCGTCCCGATTCTTAAACGTATTTCTCATATAGCCATCGGTCTCATCGCGCTTTACGACAAGACGTGCAGCGAGCGTGTCGCTGAGCGGGCCCGACAAGGTCAGCGTGGCACCCCAGCCATCAAATTCAGGTTCGCTGGTAAGCTCCACCCGCCCCTCAAACTCATCACCCGGCCTAGCGGTTGTGACACTGATGGCACCCGCAATGGTGTTCTTCCCGAACAACGTACTTTGCGGACCTTTCAACACCTCAACTCTAGCGACGTCTAGGAAAGAACTACGTGAAGCCTGGCCTCTACCAAAATAAACACCGTCGATGAAGGTACCCACCGACTGTTCGAAACTGTAGTTGATGCCTGAGCCAACACCACGAATAAACAACTGGTCACCGGCGCCACCTTCTGCGATGTGT
The DNA here is from genome assembly GCF_047617445.1 of Congregibacter sp. GTDB lineage: Bacteria > Pseudomonadota > Gammaproteobacteria > Pseudomonadales > Halieaceae > Congregibacter. The sequence continues at coordinate 3,457 of NZ_JBLGBE010000094.1, read as the reverse complement.
ACATTGGGCAAAAAGACGGCCATCTCTTCCAGTGACCCGATACCCTGATCGGTAATTTTCTCGCCGCTCATCACCGAAAGTGCAATCGGCACATCCTGCATACCCTGGACTCGTTTCGACGCGGTTACGATTACTTCCTCCAGCATGGGTTGAGCGCAAACTGCAGCGCTGAAAACTCCCACGCCCAGTAGTGATGCGAATTGGAGCGTAGTCCTTGTTATGAGTATCATAGCCATTCCTCAGTTGCTGTAGTTTGAATGTGCGGGGCTGCCGATTTGACCTAAAAACAGCCGCCGTGAAAAGTGCGCAGCACACCAGTGATAATAATACAGTCGCAGCACCGCTATCTCAATATCCGCAGCAATCATCCCGACTATCTTTGGACCTATATTGGGTTGGGGCAGCTAACAAATTTGCATGATAACGAAGTGTTATCGCTCAATTTGGTCCGCAACGAGGCTGTTGCGGAGAATAATGAAGACGCCATAGCAGAACTTGCTGCGCTGGCTCCCCCATATACCGATGACATTGGTCAACTGAGGGTACAGCGTAAGTGGCTCTACTATTACGGTGGAGGGTTTCGCGGTCTGGGATATGTAGATCTATTTCTGGCTGTCTTTACATCCCCGGATTACTCTCTGGCTGATATTTCAGTCATGTTAGAGGGCATGGAAGTGTCAGCGGTAATGTGGCCCGAAGTTGCCACCTATCACCTGGAAGAAACGGCATTAGACTGGCAAGTGCCGGTGTATTTTTTGGCTGGAAGATACGACTACAACACTCCATCAGAGCTTGCTGAGCGCTATTTTGATAAGCTTAGCTCGCCTCGGAAGGCCTTCATATGGTTCGAAAAATCTGCTCACATGATGAATCTGTCCGACCCCCAGTTTTATCAGGACACTATGATTAATAGAGTACTGGCTGAGACTCAGAAGCCTTAAGAGCAAAGATTGATGTGCAAGTGGTGGTGCGCTGCCAGAACATTTCGAAGCAACTCTATTCCAAAAGATTGGGCCACTTCCTCATGAGATGAAGTTCTAGTGGAATTCATTTATCTCATTTTCTATGCTCAGGAATATTTCTTCAGCCTCAAGAATCCCCTTTTCATGTCTAAGCCACTTGTGGTTTTCCGGTGCTGTTAGTGTGTAGCGTGATTGCGGAAAACCTTGCTTCGCGAAGATTTCCATTCTGGGTCCGAAGGGTATCTCAGCGAACTGACAGAGCCTTTGAAGAGACGCGCTGGGCGATTCGATCAAGGTCTCATAGCTTATGGTGGTCCAGTCCGTTTTCGGCAGCTGGGAAAGATCCTGCATAATTTTCCTGTTTGTCGCGGCCCATTGCCAGGCCGCGACCTGGGCTGTTGATTGGCCGCGCATGCCACGCCATCCTTCCGGCAGCAATAGTGACCAATATGGTCCGTTCCAATCAGGCAGGTTTCGATAGGTAACAAACTTCTGTGAATTCCATGCGTCAATTATGCTGCCAATATTTGATCGCGCAGAGCGATAGAGATAAATGAATTTTGCATCAGGAAACATGGCGCGGAAAAAGGCAATTCGTAAAGAATTTTTCGGTGTTTTCTCCAGGAATCGTATTGATTTAGGTTGGTACTCCTCGGGTGTTTGTTCGTAGCCAGTACCCCCGGGGTTTTGAAGTCGGGCCATAAAGGCCTCCATTAGCTGCGCTCCTATCTGCGGAGTATAATCGTCCTTTCCCAGCTCATTGGATGCAAATTGTCTATTGGCGGGGTGAAGCGAGGGGATCGATTCAACTTCGCGCTGGCTCTCGTCTCCAATGGTCCATAGGCCCTTGTTTCGTTGCAATGCTTCGAAAAGCATTGTGCTGCCAGACCGCGGTGCAGCGACTATAAAAATCGGCTGTTCGAAGGCGGGTAGGCTGAACCTGGCAATGTACTCGTCAAGAGTAAGGCCAGATCCAGCCTTGTCTGTATCCACTACACTTGTGCTGCTGTGCGCTACAGTACTGTCCAGTTTCAATTCAGGCGCGCTCCCCTCAAGCCGTTGCGGCGCAGCCTCATTAGTCATGCTCGTGATCCAGGCTGCGGCCACCGTATAGACGTCAGCCCTATTGCTGTCGAAATTGGCGTGCTTCAGCAGCGGTCTAATTTTAGTTTTAAGTCGCCTAACAAGTAGCTGATACTGAGGAATATACTCAGTGAGGTCCCAGTATCGCGCCCAGTAGCCAGCCCAATCATGTTTGAATAACTCGATTTCCTCCTCCAGGTCGACAAACATGTGAGGCGAAGACCTCTCAAACTGTCTAAGGTCGGCAAGAAGTTCGTTGCACATATTGGTAACTTCGTCAGGAGACCTAACAGGCAGTGAGTTGAAGCGCTCTAGAGCAAAGCTATGATCGTCGGAGTTGTAACTAAATGGATAGTATTTGATGGCTTGGTTCTGCTCTTGATCTGCGCCACTCGGGTCCCAGCCAGATTTTGCGGTTGCCCAGAATTGCGATGAGCCCACCGTATCTATAACCAGATGAATTCTATCGACGTCGCTGTTGTTGTAGACGGCATGCTCTCTCCAATTATCAAAGGTCCAGGCATCTCCCGCCGCCATGTGGATATCGATATTGTCTACGGATGAAAAAATGACCTCAGGGTGAGTGATGATTGGTATGTGAATACGTAGGCGGTTTCGCCAGGCGTAATTTCCATCGCTGTGTGCTGGAACATCACAACCCGCTTTTAGACGCATTAATCTTGTGCGCCCAACTACAGTCCCAAATGCTGCCATAACCTGCTGTATATAGGGGCAACGCTCAAGTGCTGATGTCGGCTTCATCTCACCCTCGAACAAATTATTATTCTCTCCCCCGACCGAGATGAGAGGCAGCGCGGTGTTGCCTGTTTCTCTCTGGGGGTGATACTCCCAGTCAGCTTCACCGAACTGCATTGCTTCGCCCTTCAGTCGTTCAATGTCAAAGCGCAGCGGTAGTTTCAAGAATGCGGAGCCTAATCTCATCTATCTTTCTCTAGTCCAGGGCGTAACGAATCGCCATTTAGGTGGCCAAGGGTGCTGGCAAATTAACTTTCCCAGACTGCAGTAGTCTTTCCATGGTTTTCAGGCAACCGCCCTACCCCATTCACCGAACGCACTCATCCTAAGATCCCGATAATGCTGAGCCCCAACTAGATGCCTCCCAAGATTGAAGAGATTGGACACAGCGGCATGGGCGGTCACGAATCGCTGAGCCTGCCCAAGCGATTTGAATTTCCTCATACCCCGTTCTCGAACCCTCGTCGATTCATGTGACTGCTCAGCCCGATTGTTGGCATATCTCTCACTCTCATGAATAGTGTCAGGGATCACTTCACGATGAGCTACGTTATAACTGCGCAGCTTATCTGTCACGATCTTCCTGGGTTCACCACCATGACTATGTAACAGGCGCTTGAAGAACCGCTTCGCTGCAACTCCATCGCGCCTCGCCT
>NZ_JBLGBE010000093.1:0-12367 GCF_047617445.1 Congregibacter sp. | reverse complement strand
TACGAGGACATCGCCGAATTCTTTAGCGTACACGTTAAAGAAATCGATGGAGAGCGCGTATACGGCCACATGGATTACGGCAAAAAAGATCCCTCGCTGGGTTGGCGTTTTACTGATGCGTGGCTATCCATGGCCGGCGCCGGGGATGCAGGTATTCCCAACGGATTACCTGTTGATGAGTGGGGAATACGCGTTGAGGACTGTCGCCCGGTGGGCTCCAGCGTGAGTCGAGGCGGTGCAACCAATGGACCGGCTGCGGTGTATGCCCTCTCAAAATACATAGATTGGCTGAAACGCTTCGCACCGCCGGAAGCGGGCGGCATGACCTTTTCGGAATCCGGCCCAGTCCCCGCACAAGGACACATTGCCCAGCAAATATTCTGGTACACCACGTTCACTGCCGACATGATCCAACCGGGCCTGGCCGTCGTTAATGAGGACGGTACGCCCAAGTGGCGTATGGCGCCATCGCCACACGGACCCTATTGGAGCGAAGGCATGAAGCTGGGTTATCAGGATACGGGCTCCTGGACACTCTTCAAAAGTACTCCGCTGGAAAGACGCAAAGCCGCCTGGTTGTACGCGCAGTTTGTCACGGCAAAAACGGTGTCTCTCAAAAAGACTGTGGTGGGCCTAACACCTATCCGTAAATCTGACCTGGACGCCCAGGCGATGACTGATCTTGCACCCAAACTTGGGGGACTAGTGGAGTTTTACCGCAGTCCTGCGCGGACACGGTGGACTCCGACAGGTACAAACGTACCTGACTATCCCAAGCTCGCTCAGTTGTGGTGGGCCAATGTGGCTAATGCCGTGAGCGGAGAAGTGACACCGCAAGTCGCAATGGACACGTTAGCTGCGCAACAAGACCGCATCATGGGTCGATTAGAGCGTCACGGCATACTCGGCGAATGCGGCCCGGCATTAAACGAACCGCGAGATGCGCAATATTGGCTCGATCAACCGGGCGCCCCCAAGCCGAAGCTGGCCGACGAAAAACCTCAGGGCGAAACCGTTCCCTATGACGAGCTCATCAAAGTTTGGCAAGCAGGGTAAAGGAAACCAAGGCGTGAAACTTCCCCAACAGCAGCTCTACATCGGCGGAGGCTATTGCCCCGCCAGCTCAGGGCAAACATTCGTCACGCTGAACCCCGCTACCGGCGATGAGATCTGTAAAGTAGAACTTGCAAGCCTCGCCGACCTGGATCGCGCCGTAGCGTCCGCGCGCCAGGGCTTTGAACAGTGGTCGGCAATGAGCGGCACAGAGCGCAGCCGAATTCTTCTCAAAGCCGTCGCCCTGCTGCGAGAACGCAATGACGAGCTAGCAGAGCTGGAAGTACTGGACACAGGCAAGCCCATTGCGGAAGCGAAATCTGTAGACGTGATGTCGGGTGCCGATTGCATCGAGTTCTTTGCGCACGTGGCACCCACTATTCGGGGTCACCAAATGGACCTCCCGGGCGCTCTGGGATACACCCGCAGAGAACCCCTGGGGGTTTGCGCCGGTATCGGAGCGTGGAACTACCCTATTCAAATTGCCTGCTGGAAAGCGGCGATGGCTTTGGCCTGCGGTAACGCGCTGATTTACAAACCATCCAGTCTCGCACCTCTTAGCTGCCTAAAACTTGCCGAGATACTGTCCGAAGCAGGTGTCCCCGCGGGTGTATTCAATGTGATTTTTGGCGACAGCGACATTGGAAGCGCCATGTCTTTGCATCCGGGTATCGATAAAGTCTCGCTCACCGGATCTACGGCAACGGGCAAAAAAGTGATGGCCGATGCGGCCTCTAGCTTAAAGCATGTCTCCATGGAGCTTGGGGGTAAGTCTCCACTCATCATCTTCGATGACGCTGACATGGACAATGCGGTAGCCGCGGCCATGATGGCGAATTTTTATACCCAAGGTGAGATTTGCACCAACGGCACGCGCGTTTTTGTCCATGACAGCATTCACGATGAGTTCGTGGCACGACTTCTCAAGAGAACCGAACGCTTATCTCTCGGCGATCCAATGAATCCTGCAACACAGGTCGGGGCACTGATTTCCCAGGAACACATGCACAAGGTGCTTAGCTATATAGAACAGGCGAAACGCGACGGCGCGACTTTGCTATGTGGCGGAAAACAAGCTGACGATCCGAGCTTAGCCGGTGGCGCGTTTGTAGAGCCCACCATTTTCACTGACTGCGCTGACCACATGAGCACTGTCCGGGAAGAGGTGTTTGGACCGGTCATGTCGATACTGCGCTTCAGCGGCGAAGAAGAGGTCATAGGCCGCGCCAATGACACGCCCTATGGACTTGCCGCAGGCGTATTCACGCAGAATCTGTCGCGGGCTCATAGAGTGATCGCTAGGCTACAAGCCGGAACCTGTTGGATTAACAACTACAACGTAACGCCTATTGAAATGCCCATTGGCGGCTATAAGCAATCGGGACTTGGGCGCGAAAACGGTCCAACGGCTATCGAACACTACACGCAGCTCAAAAGCGTGTATGTGGAGTTAGGCGATGTCGACTGTCCTTACTAGACTGCCGTGCCGAGACAAGGATTCACAGCAGGCGCTAAGAGAGCGCTCTCGGCTCACTCCATCCCTGTTTGAGAGACTCTATGACCGCAGCTGAATACGATTACATTGTAGTTGGCGCCGGCTCTGCAGGCTGTGTTCTGGCCAATCGGCTTAGCGCCGATCCAGATAACAGCGTGCTACTTCTTGAAGCCGGCGGCAGCGACAAGCACCTAAGCATTCGCATGCCTAGCGCCCTCTCCTACCCCATGAATGACAAGCGCTTCAATTGGTTCTTTGAGTCTGAAGCCGAACCAGGACTGGGGGAACGGAAACTGCATTGCCCTCGAGGGAAGGTCCTCGGCGGATCGTCGTCGATTAATGGGATGGTCTACGTCCGGGGACACGCCTGCGACTTTGACCTCTGGGAAGAAAATGGGGCCGAAGGCTGGAACTATGCAAACTGTTTGCCGTACTTCAAGCGCAGTGAGACCTGGATAGGCGGCGGCAATGAATTTCGTGGAGACCAAGGTCCTCTGGCGACCTGTGCGGGAAATGCTGGCAAGCTAAACCCTCTTTATCAGGCATTCATTGATGCCGGCAGCGACGCGGGCTATCCCGTTACGGCAGACAGTAATGGGCAGCAGCAAGAGGGTTTTGGCCCAATGCATATGACGGTAAAAAAGGGGCTCCGATGTTCAGCAGCCAATGCGTACCTGCATCCAGTGCTGGCACGGAAAAACCTTAGCGTCCTGAGCCGTTGCCTTACTCATAGAGTCTTACTAAAAGACAAACGAGCAATCGGTGTCGAGTTCGAACGAAGCGGGAAATTGACGCAGGCCCACGCCAAGAAAGAGGTCATTCTGTCGGCTGGATCCATCGGCTCTCCCGCTCTACTGCAGCATTCGGGCATTGGCCCTGCAGAGGTACTGAGCGCGGCGAACATACCCATGACCCATGAACTCCCCGGGGTAGGAGAAAACCTTCAGGATCACCTCGAGGTGTACTTCCAATACCACTGCAAACAGCCCATCACCTTGAATGGCAAACTGGGGCTCATCGGGAAAGGCCTGATCGGTGCCCGGTGGCTGTTTTTCAAAGACGGCTTGGGGGCCACCAACCACTTTGAATCCTGCGCATTTATTCGATCCAACCCGGGTGTCCGCTGGCCTGACATTCAATATCATTTTTTGCCGGCAGCGATGAGTTATGACGGCAGCGTTGCGATAAAGGGACACGGATTTCAGGTCCATGTTGGCCCTAATCGACCCCACAGCCGAGGCCGAGTTCGCGTACTCAGCAATGACGTTCACGACAAACCCAGCATTTTGTTTAACTACTTAGAGAAGGAGCAAGATCGACAGGATTGGCGTCAGTGCATCCGTCTCACTCGGGAAATCATCATGCAGCCTGCCATGGATTCCTTCCGCGGTGCAGAGATACAACCTGGCATCGATGTTCACAGTGATGCAGCCATTGATCAGTGGGTGAGGGAAAACGTTGAGAGCGCCTACCACCCCTCCGGAAGCTGCAAGATGGGAGGCAACACAGATCCAATGGCGGTGGTCAATAGCAACTGCGAAGTTATAGGATTATCGGGTTTGCGAGTTGTAGACTCGTCGATTATGCCAACGATCACTAACGGCAATCTTAACGCGCCCACCATCATGTTGGCGGAGCGAGCCAGCGATCTCATTCTGGAAATTGACCCCGAGCCTCCTAGCGAGGCTGAGCCCTGGATCGACGGGGAGTGGCAGCAGCGGCAGCGACCCGGCGCACCCAAACGAGTTCCCGTGTGAGACGCTAAAACACGATGAACACAATCCTGACGATCACAATAGGGATCACCCTCTTTACGTCACTCTTCATCGCATTGCGCTGGGGCAATACCGTCTGTCGCGGGCCCATGCCAAGCTCCCTGTTTGTCTTTTGCGCAATTCTGTTCACGTCCGGCCTCGACGTGGGTCTCATCATGTTTCCACTGACCGAGTTTCCCATCTACCAACAGGAGGCGGTGTATCAGTTTGCCAATCCCCTGGCGATAGAGTTTGGCATGTGGGGATTTCTTGTCTGGGGCTTTTACTTTCTCACTACCTTTTACTTCTGCATCGTTGAACCCAAGCTCAAGTTATTTGATATTCCCGCCATCAAATTCGCTAACAACTGCGTGATCATCGCAACCTGTGCTTTCACCGGCTTTTTGTTTTTAAGCTACCTGCCGACCTACGTCGAAGGCATTAGCAGTGTTGCCCAGTACGGCCTTGTGGTGCTCGTAGTACTTAGCGCTGTTCTTTCGAGCACGGACGTAAAGTACGTCAAAGTATTGAGCCTCGTATCAACCTGGCTATTCTTTGCTCTCATCATCTATCTCTGGAACAGCAGCGGCATGGGGGCCAGTGGGTTTCTGAGCAGTGCACTCAATCTCCAGGAGTACTTTACAAACGTTCATCGGTTTATCGCACCCCTGAGCGACCACCACGCGTTCTATCTCTTTTGGTGGTTCGCATGGAGCATTATGATCGGACAGTTCGTATCGCGTTTTATGAGCCCCATGAAAACCCGCCATCTACTCATAGTCCTGTTTACAGTCCCCTCGATACCCATCGCTATTTGGTTCTCGGTTCTCTATTACTACTACTCGGAGGCGCTGATACTCAGTGACACGGTCAAGCTTGCCTTGATCTGTGTGGGCGTCGTGTTTGTCATCAACTCATTGGACTCACTGATTCGCCTTTACACAGTAAATCTGCGCATCACCACGGATCAGATAGGCTGTCGAGGCTACATCTTGGGGAACACCCTTGGCATGCTCTCACTCATTACGCTCTATCAGTTCACACCCTTCAAAATTGAGTGGGTTGGTTTAATCGTGATTGCGTTGTATGCGGCGATCTATGTGCTCGTCTTTAAAAGACGAGAAGCCTTAAGCTCTCGATAGCGCTCGCTAAGTCCCAGGTACATAATTATGAAATTACGCTTTGTGTTCATCCTTTCACTTACCGCCGTGGCTACAAGCTTTGCCATGGCCGGACCAGACGAACCTCGTACAAAAAACGATTTTTTGTTGCGCGGAAAAGAAGTAGCGCTAAAGACAAGGGATGTCCTGGGAAAACATCTTCAGCAAGCAATGCACGATGGAGGACCCTTAGCCGCCGTGGATTTTTGCAACGAAAATGCACAGGCGATAACAAACGAGACGTCCGGTGAGCTCAACACCACAATTGCACGAGTAAGTGACCGTCCTCGCAATTCGAACAACACCGCGAACAAAGACCAACTGGCATACATCACCGAGGCAAAACGCTCTCTTGCCTCAGGAGAGCAGCCCAAACCTGCCCTGGTTGACATAGATGGGCGTATGGTTGGCTATTACCCGATCCTTACCAGGGGTATGTGCTTGCAATGTCACGGCACGGAAGGAAGAGAAATTTCTCAAGAAACCAGCACGGCCATTCGGGCACGATATCCTGCTGATCAAGCAGTGGGCTACGGCGTCAACGAACTTCGCGGCATCTTCGTTGTGACCATGCAGAAGAACTAGAAGACCCTTAAGCATCCGGGCCCCTAATGCCTTTGTGCTTTGAAACATGCGGTTTCATAGTGTGACGGGCCTCACGTTCAGGAATTTAGCCGAGCAAGACTGTGACGGGTTTCGCGCTTTAGGCCAAGTTTAGCTGTCACCGCATTCACACCGCGCTACTGTCTACTCGTGGACATCTTAACGCTACTTGATTTACCCGTTCGGAGAGACCCTCCGCCTCAAACTCGCATGTTTGGCGCGCAATACTCCCAATGCCTTAAAACCTGCGACTTGGTCCCGTACTGCACGCACCTTGGAGATCCATCATGTCACTTACTCCAACCCCACTCTATCGCGACTCTAACACCGCAATAACAAAGGCAATTTCCTCTTGCCTTAGGGGCCAAAGGTGTTCGCATAGACATTGGATCGCCACCGCGACTCCAGTTTCTGGCTCGCCCTCAAATCAGGATTCGAGAACAAACGCATCTGCATCCAGTTGCGTTGGAAAGCGATCTCGATAGCTGCAAAGCTCATTGCCGCTGAAACATACTGTCTCCACCGCTGCTCGCGCACTCAAGTCCATCAAGACACTTCCCTCCTGATCAAAAGCCAGGCTGTCACCGCTGTAGCTAAGCCCGTTGTCGTCTTCACCAATCCTGTTAACACCTACTACACAAGCGAGGTTTTCGATCGCTCGCGCCTGCAGTAGAGCACGCCAATGATGGGACCTGGGAGACGGCCAATTTGCCACGTAGAACAACAGGTCGTAATCGTTTCTATTGCGGCTGAATACGGGAAAACGCAGGTCATAGCAGACCTCAGGTTTAATCCGCCATCCACGCCACTCCAGGACCACACGCTCGGCTCCTGCAGCGTAATAATTCTGTTCGCCTGCCATGCGAAACAAATGCCGCTTGTCATAACTATCGACGCGATCCGGTGTAACAAAGAGCAATCTGTTGTACACATCACCGCCCTCCTCTGTCGCCACACTGCCGGCAATGGCGCAATCGAAGGAGTCTGCCAGAGATTGCAGCCAGTCTTGGGTATCGCCGCCTGCAGGCTCCGCATTTGACTGCGCATTCATTGAAAATCCGGTGGTAAACATCTCCGGTAACAAAATCAAATCTGTGTCAGGGTCCGCCGCCTTAAGCACGCCCGCCAAATGCTCGCGGTTTGCGTGAGCATCCTCCCAAACTAATGCCTGCTGTACGAGAGTTACCCTTAAATCGCGCATAGTCGCTCCGCTGCTTCTATCAACACTTCATCAGATTTTGCGAAGCAAAAGCGCAATATGCTCTGCTTCGGTGGAGACTCATAGAACACCGACACCGGAACGGACGCGACCCTCACTTCCCGCGTCCAGCGTTCGCTCAGCACCGTGTCTGAGTCGTCGCTAATCTGACCGTAGTCCAATAGCTGAAAGTAGCTCCCCTGAGTAGGTTTCCAGGAGAAGCGTGACCCCGCCAGCTTGGACAGAAAAAGATCTCGACGCCTTTGATAGTCTGCTGCGAGCGTCGCAGGATACTCTGGTTCAGCGTCCAGAAAGTCCGCCAGCGCGTGCTGCACCGGAGTAACCGCGACAAAAGTCACGTATTGATGAATCTTGCGAAGCTCCGCTGTCAGTTCGGGCGGCGCAACGCAGTAGCCCGTCTTCCAGCCAGTGACACTCAGCGTCTTGCCAAAAGAAAAGTGCGCAAAGCTTCGACTACGCAACACTGGATGCGCCAATACACTGCAATGCTTGTGTCCGTCATACACAAGATGCTCGTAGACCTCATCGCTGCACACCAAAAAGCCGTGTTGCTCAGCCAGGCTCGCAAGAACATCCAAATCAGCATTGCTCACGATGCTTCCGCAAGGATTGTGTGGACTGTTAAGCATAAACAATCGGGTGCGCGGAGTGATGGCTTTACTCACAAGTTCCCAATCTATGCCAAATGACCCCGTAAGTAGCGGAACATGCACTGCGCGACCACCGGCAAGTTCTATTGCCGGCTCGTAGCTGTCGTAGACAGGATCCAGCACAATCACTTCATCGCCCGGCCTTACTACCGCAGTGATGGCGCAAAAAATACTCTCGGTGGCCCCGGGCACGACGGTCACCTCGGTATCCGGATCAACCACGACATCACGATGCAGCAGCAGCTGTCTGGCAATCGTTTCGCGCAAACGAGGAAGTCCGGCCATAGGCGCATACTGATTGTGGCCACGCAGGGCGTGTTCACCCAGAGCCTCGGCAAGACGTAAGGGCGGTGAAAAATCGGGAAAACCCTGAGACAGATTCAGCGCACCGTGGGTCTGCGCTAGCGCTGACATAGCTGTGAATATTGTGGTGCCGACGCGGGGTAACTTAGTTTTGAGTAAACTGCTCATCGTGCTGTAGCTGCTGTAAAAAAACCGAGGATACAACAGTCGCCAGGAGAACGCGGCAGCGACATTGATCAAAGGTCAGCAAGTATGTGTAAATACAGTTGCATTGCACTACGTAAGAACGCCAGAACGCCACTAGCACGTTGAGACCGGCGCGTAACATTCATATCAAAGTGAAACCCAGGATGGTCCGCAATGAGCCTGCTTGATGAACTACAGGTCATACTCGGCCCCGGGGGGCTACTCACTGGCACCGACGTCAGCAGTCGAGCGGCGGGCGTGTGGCGCGACGACTCATTAGACGCACTGGCTATTGCCCGCCCCCGCAGCACCGAGGAAGTTTCAAGGATTCTGGCGCTTTGCAGTCAGCACAGAGTTTCTGTCGTGACCCAAGGTGGCCTAACAGGGCTGGTCCATGGCGCAGACGCCGCCAATGATCAGCTCATATTGTCACTGGAACGCATGCGCAATATCGAGGACATAGACTCTACCCAGCGAACGGCGACCGTTCAGGCCGGGGTGAACTTACAGACACTCCAAGAAGCAGCAGAAGAACATAGCCTTTTCTTCCCTTTGGACCTCGGTGCACGAGGAACAGCAACTCTTGGAGGCAACGCTGCTACCAACGCCGGGGGAAACCGTGTTATCCGCTACGGAATGATGCGAGACATGGTCCTTGGTTTAGAAGCCGTTCTGGCCGACGGAACCGTTGTCTCGTCCATGAACCACTTGATCAAAAACAATGCGGGCTACGACCTCAAGCAACTGTTTATTGGCTCCGAGGGCACCCTCGGAGTCATCACCCGCCTTGTGTTGCGCCTCCGGGAAGCTCCAAGCTCACAAAACATCGCCTTTGTCGCTTTTGAGAGCTTTGAATCCGTCACAAAAATGCTCAAGAGCGTTGACCGGGATCTAGGGGGAGCACTGTCAGCCTACGAGGTTTTGTGGAACAACTTTTACCGGCTTGTCACCGAAGCGCCAGCGACTAATCGTCCACCCTTGTCCGCCGACCACCCTTACTATGCGCTCATTGAGACACAGGGAAACAACGATAAGCTCGACAAACAGCAATTTGAGACCATCCTTGAAAGCGCGCTGGAGGACGGACTCATAGTCGATGCTGTCATTGCCCAATCCGCTACCGAGGGACGAAACATTTGGGCCATAAGGGACGATGTAGAACAAACATTCAGAATTGGAACACCTATTATTTTTGATGTTTCATTGCCCATCAACCGCATGGAAGCCTATCTGATCGAGGTCCGATCAAGGCTTGATGCCGCCCTACCCCAGAACACCCTTTGGGTATTTGGGCACTTGGGGGATGGCAATCTGCATTTGGACGTTCAAACGGCGGCCGGTGACGCGCTTGCGCATCGACCCATTATTGAGCGCGCCGTCTACGAGCCTCTCAAGGGCATCGGTGGATCCGTATCCGCGGAGCACGGCATCGGACTGGAAAAAAAACCGTATCTACATCTCTCCCGATCGAGTCAGGAAATCACCTTGATGCAAACCCTCAAAATGGCTCTTGATCCCGAGGGAATTCTAAACCCCGGGAAAATTGTCGACGCCACGCGGGAAAACGCACAGTGAATACAATCGTCCAGGTCACGACACCTTTCCTACCGCTGCTAGCCACCATCGCAGTGACACTCCTTGTGATACTAACGGCCAATGCCGTGCTTCGTCGTCGTTGGAAGGATATGCCCGACGCCCAGTTTCACTTCCAGCTCATCATGCTGGGCCTCACCGTCACAGGAGGGCTGAGTATCGTGGCAGCATTGCCGGTGAGCGACACGCTCCGGGGACAGCTTCTAAGTCTCATTGGCCTACTTCTCAGCGCTGCCATCGCTCTGTCGTCCACTACCTTTATCGGTAATATCCTGGCGGGGATTATGCTTAAGACCATACGCAAAGCCCGCCCCGGAGACTTCATCACGGTTGCAGACCTTACTGGCCGCATCACGGAAATGGACCTACTGCATACAGAAATACAAACCGAATTTCGGGATCTCGTGACCGTTCCGAACATCTACATGGTCACGCAGCCGCTCAAAGTCGTTAGGGCATCCGGGTCTATCATTACCGCCGAGGTTTCGCTGGGATACGACGTACCGCAGGGTCGTGCAAAAAAAGCGCTGCTTGAGGCAGCAACGGCGTCCGGTCTAACAGACTGCTTTGTGCACGTGCGGACCTTGGGCGATTTTGCCGTGACCTATCGGGTAGCAGGTTTACTGGAGGACATCCGGAGTCTGATCTCTGCCCGCTCAGCGCTCATGTCTGCGATGCTGGACGCGCTTACCCATCATGATATCGAGGTTGTGTCGCCCAACTTCATGAACACACGGGCACTAGCGCCAGAACAACGAATTCTTCCTGTGCAAAGCAGGCAGCGGCGCACAGACGACATTCAAATTCTCGCCGAGGACATCGCCTTTGATAAAGCCGAAGATGCAGCGTCGGCTGAGAAAGTACGCGAAGCCATTAAGGAAACAGAGCGTGCACTCAAGGACCTGAAAGCGGAGCCTGGCGAGGACTATGAACAAGAAAGTAAGTCAATGAAACGGAAACTGGGTCGTCTTGAGGAACTACTCAAGCGGGCCGAAGCGCAGATAAAGGCCGATGAAGGAACTTAAACAGGCCTACTCAGAAGACGTCCACAGACAATCGCTTGACTGCTGACTACAGCACACCGCGCTTGTGATCCTTGAGAATAACCGTCGCCGCATTTTTACCGGGAATTCCTGATACCCCGCCACCCGGGTGTGCGCCAGAGCCACACAGATAAACCCCCTTCACCGGCATACGGTGATCGGCATAACCGCCTACGGGGCGCAGAGAGAAGATTTGGTCAAGCGACAGCTTTCCATGAAAGATATCGCCCCCCAGCATGTTCAACTTCCGCTCGATATCCAGCGGAGAGTTAATCTGTCGCCCGACTATCGATGCCCGAAAATTAGGTGAATAAGCGGCTACCGTATCGATTACTGCATCGGCCACCTGCTCTTTAACCTCATCCCAACTCTGCCCATCCGGCAAATGTCGGCGAAAGTGCTGACAGAATAAACTCATCACATGACAACCCTCAGGTGCCAATGAATCGTCAAGCAACGTGGGGATGCACATGGAAATGACAGGCTTGTTTGCCCAACCGTGGCTCTTCGCGTCGTCATAAGCCTGATTCATGTAATCGAGAGACGGGCAAATATCGATGGTGTTCTGCATCGCCGCCAGCCCCTGCTCATCATGCTCCACGCTATCAAAGCGCGGCAGCTCAGACAAAGCAACGTTCATACGAAAGGTCGCAGATTCGCTTTTATAAGCCGCGATACGTTGTTGGAACGCCGGTGGCGTGTCGGCCTGATCTATCAGCTGACCGAAAAGCACTTGCGGATGCGTATTAGAGGCAACAATACGCGCCGAGAACTCACGCCCGTCCTCCAATACAACCCCGGTGGACTTACCATTCTCTACGACGACTTTCGCTACGCCAGCGTCCGTCAAAATCTCCACGCCCAAGGACTCACAGTAGCTTGCCATCGACTGTGTGATCGCGCCCATGCCACCTTTGGCATAAGCCCAGGCACCCGTTCTTCCATCGATCTCACCAAACACATGATGCAGCAGCACATAGGCCGTACCGGGGGTATAGGCGGTGGCGTAGTTACCAATAATCCCCTCGAATCCGTACAAACCCTTAATGGGATCGCTTTCGAACCAACGGTCAAGCACGTCGCCAATAGACATCGTCATCAGCTCGCTCAGCTCTATCTGACGCTCTGGAGATAGACGCCGAAACGCATTCGCCTGCTTAACCAGGCGCCAGATATCTGACCAGCCACCCCCAAAGTTGGGGGGGATATCTTTTGCGATACCTCGAACCAGCTCGCCCATATCACCCAACATGTCTTCAAACGCCGGATAGACTTGTGCATCCGCCTTAGAGAACTTTGCGATTGCCT
>NZ_JBLGBE010000092.1:0-12699 GCF_047617445.1 Congregibacter sp. | reverse complement strand
CCCAGTATCCTGAGCTGACCGTTAATCTTGACCTCAATAGTCGTCTGGTGAACCTGCTGGAGGACGGCATTGACTTTGCTATTCGCTATGGTGAGTTGAATGACTCCAACTTAATTGCCCGTAAACTCATCAGCCGCCCAATGATGGCCGTAGCCAGCGAAAGGTATTTGCAACAGCATAATACGCCTAAACACCCGGTACATTTGAAGCATCACAGTTGCATTGTTTCCAATAATGACTCGTGGGAGTTCAATGTTGATGGCAATAAAGAGGTAGTCAAAGTGAAGGGGAGATTTCGCAGCAATAATGCCAACGTGGTGTTAGATGCCTGCAAAAAAGGATTGGGAGTGGCCTACATGCCCAAGAGCACATTTAAAGAAGCCGTTGAAAGTGAGCAACTTGTGCCGATACTTGAACCTTTTTGGGGGCAAGGGACCAGCAGCTGGATCGTGTATCAGAACAAGCGTTTCATGCCGTTACGTGTGCGATTGGCCATTGATTTTCTTGTGCAGCATTTTGCGGATTGGGATGAGTCGTAGTCCCATCAGTATGGAGGCTGTGCGCTAGAATTCTTTAACTTATATGCGCGCGCTCGGCTAGCAGTTGAGCATCTGGTTGGCCACTTCTCTGACAGCTGAAAGGGTTAATCGTTAGCCTAATATCTTCAACCCTTAAGCAACTTCCTATCGACATAATTGGCGCAAATATCCATATATTTAGGGGAAAATCGGCTCTATCTTAATTTTTCCAACGTCCGGAATAAGTAATGAACGGCCCTTTTCTACGCCATAGTCGAAAAGACCGTTCCTAGGCGAAAGCGGTCTCTGGCGATGTCGCAAAACACCTCAAGGCGGTCTTTAGCGCTGCCAGGAAATTTAACAGCACATAGCCTGGGGTGGTTGTTTGGTTTGGGGTGAAATGGCTGATTTCGGCAGGATATACCGCAAACTGGCCCCCGGATTTGGATTGGTCGTTACCATCAGATGCCCAATTAATCTCACCTAAACCAGCATTGGGTCGGTCGCGAACTCGTTACTAGTAGAAGTTTTTGCTCGCCGCTGGTGCCAAGTCGCGGGCTAAAGTGAGTGTCAGTAATTTTTACAGTCAATGATGGACCTCGGTTTTCGACAACAGAACATTCAATTTAGACGTTTGATTTGTATAGTTTTTCCTGCGCCGGTGCGATTCATGCAGTGCGGAGACTAAACACATGTCAAACATCATCACAGAGGGATAATCACGATGCGAACAGCTAAAATCAGAGTAGCAACTGCGCTGGTTACATTCGGCCTGGCCGCAGGAGCAGCAGCAGGGCCTTTTACTGAAGTCGGTGATGCCGGCGAAACAATTGCAACCGCGCTAGCTGTTGGATCGGGTGTGACTTCGATCAGCGGGAGTGTCGGCGACCTGAGTTTGGATTTCTACGAGCTGTTCTATGCGAGCGATGTCCTGTTCCAAGTCTCCAACATCACACCCTTTTCGTTTGGCATCACCGAGCTAACGCTGTTCAACGAGTCTGGCACGCAACTGGCGACATGCGCCGATTGCTTCTTTAAGTTCGGCGGCTTGGGCTCGGTAGTTATCTCTACGGCGATCACGTCTGGGACGTACTACCTGTCGATGGCCGACACCGTTGCTGGTGTCCCTTTCGGCGACTACTCCTTTGGCATCACCGAGACATCATCCGTGTCGCCGGTCCCGCTGCCCGGCACTCTTGCTCTATGCGGCCTTGGCCTAGCGGGGCTTGGCTGGAAGCGTCGCAAGCAAGCGTAAACAGAGCCCCTGATGTCCTAGCCCTCCTAGTGAGGGTTTTTTGTTGCCTGCGGTTTGGTGAGGATAATGTCTCTTCGTAGGCGAAAGCGGTCTCTAACCATGTCTCAAAACACGGGCGACCTCAACCGGTCGACGCAACACTCTAAACTTCCAATACGGAGAAGGAGTGCCGCAGATGAAACGGCGAACTCGAATTATCTATACGGACGCCCAGAAAGCCTTAATGTGGAATCGCTGGCAACAAGGCGATTCGATGCACGATATCGGCAGGCTCTTTGATCGATTCCATGCTTCTGTTCGACGCATTCTCACCGAGAATGGCGGCATCCGTCCTCGAGAAAGAAAACGATCGCCCTCGACGATAAGTCGGGAAACTCATCGTAACGACGGCCATACTACGTACAGAGCCAGCAAAGCGGAGAGCGCTGCTTGGGAGCGAGGACTTCGTCCTAAAGTGTGCAAACTGGCTGCACGGCCAAAGCTTGCGAGGGAGGTGACTATAAAGCTCCAACTCGAATGGTCGCCAGAGCAAATAGCGGGCTGGTTAAAAACACGATTTCCCGACGACGAGCGTTATCACGCGTCATACGAAACGATCTACAAGGGCTTGTTCGTTCAGGCCTGCGGGGCTTTAAAGAAAGAGCTTTTAGCGCATTTGAGAACGCAGCGGACGACCCGTCGGCCAAGGCGCACCACCCTAAAAGGAAAAGGCCTGGGGTCGATAGCCGATGCGGCATCTATCAGCGAAAGACCCGCATCATTGGAAGATTGAGCGGTACCGGGTCACTGGGAAGGCGATCTAATAGCAGGGTCTCGTGGCAGCCACATAGCGACACTCGTGGAGCGCCAGACGCGCTATCTCATGCTGGCAAAGGTCAACGACAAAACCACCGATACGGTCATCAGCGCCTTGATCAAGCAAGCGGGAAAGCTGCCCACCGAGTCGTACAAGTCGCTGACCTGGGATCGAGGTTCAGAGCTCTCTGGGTACAAGAAATTCATACTAGCGACCGATATACAGGTTTACTTCTGTAACCCGAAGAGTCCGTGGTAGCGAGGCTCAAACGAAAATACCAATCGACTCTTGAGGCAGTACTTCCCGAAGTGCACTGATCTATCGGTGCATTCGCAGGTTTAACTCAATTGCATAGTAAGACGCTTAAACAAACGTCCAGGAAAAACACCAGACGACGCAACACCGGCAGACCGATTTGCCGCATGTGTTGGGTCGACCAATTGAAACCGCAGGTGGAAGCAGACCTTCGGTAGTGTTGGCGTGCGGTAGTCGATAGGCCGTTAAAAGCTGCTTGCACGGCGTCTCGAAAACGCCTTCGCGCAGGCCGTCAATAGTTCCCAGGGAGTGGGTGTTGACCATGTGCAGTTGGAAGGCGAGGGGTAGCATGTCTTAAGCCAGGCGCGCCGTAAGGAGCTCGTTCTCATTTTTATCCGAGCTCGCGCAGTGCGCGCTGCCCTTGTTGAGAACGTTTCTCAAAGCATCCAAAGTCTGCAGATAACTGGCTGCCGTGAAATCGTAAAGGGATTTGGTCATGGGGTGGAGCTGCTGAATGTTACAATGATACGAAAGCTACGCTGATCGAGGCTCAATCAGCAATTGCAGTACTGAGGCGCAATGCATACTTGTCGGCAGCGCTGACGATTAGCGGTTGTCTGTACTCTGGCGATCGGCGAAAATGTCCGCCACTCACGCGGCCCTCTGGTATCTGGTCACTTTGATGGCGGTTCCTACGTAAGGCTGAGGAATTGTGAACGACCCGTCGCCATCGAAAGCAGCTAACGATATATGGACGAATCTAAATTAGTACCCAAGAGTTCTGTAAACCGAGCGTTGAATGCGTTGGGTGATCGCTGGTCGTTGCTGATGATTCACCAATCGTTCCTCGGCACGACTCGTTTTGAGGAGTTTCACAGTCTTTGCAATATTCCTCGGAGCACACTGTCGAATCGTCTGAAAGCGCTGCGGGCGAACAACATTTTTGCCTTGCAGCCCAAGCCCGATGGACTGCAGCGACAGGGCTACCATCTCACGGACTGCGGCGAGGCTCTGTTCGGCGCAGTTTTGCTGTCCTGGGCCTGGGGTATTCGCTGGGGAATGGTCAGCAAGGGTATGCCAACCTCAATTGTGCATACTGGCTGCGGCAAGCCTATGCTGCCCGTGATGGCCTGCGATCATTGTCAGGAGAGGGTCAGCGTGACCAGTTGTCGCCGGGAGGCGGGCCCCGGTTCGGGTATGGAGAACCTTGAGGTCAAGCGCGTGCACCGGCGGCGCCATGCAGCAACAGAGTCCTATGCGGCCGAGTTGGTCGACCTGCTCGGTGACCGCTGGACTGGCATGGTGATCGGGACGCAGTATTTTGGTATACGCCGGTTTGATGCCATGCAGTCCTACCTTAATATCGCTTCGAATATCCTCGCTGACCGGTTGAAGGCTCTGGAATCAACCGGCATCTTTGAGCGCTGCCTTTACGAACTGGTACCCCCGCGCTATGAGTATCGGCTGACCACGAAGGGGGCCGCACTATTTCCTCATGCACTATCGCTCATGCTGTGGGCCGATGAATGGCTGGCGGACATTAAAGGTCCGCCGCTGCTGGTGCATCACCAGCCTTGTGGCCACGTACTGGGAGCATCAGTTGTTTGTGGTGAGTGTGGTGAGGTGCTGACAGCGGATACGATCGTGCCGCGTCTCCAGCCCAGAACTTGACTCCAAGCCTGGCCTGATCCGAGGCCGAGCTCTGGCTGGGTTAGCACGACTTCCAATGATGACTGAATCGCTTTCTTCAGGCTCACAGTCCCAGCTGTTTTGCCGCCATCTCCGAGAGTATTTCCTGCGTTCCTCCGGCCAGTGCGAAAATACGTGATTCCCGGTGTGCCCGCGCAACGCGTGATACGCCTGAATAGGCACGACCTGCCAGCATCTGCATGGCTTCGCTGCTACACAGATCCAGCACCCGACTCGCCGTGATCTTGAGCAGCGCCAGGTCTGCCCGGTGGTGTTGACCGCCGGCTAGTTGCTCCACGCAGTAATCGAGATAGGAGTAGGCGCTGCGCAGCTCGCGGTGCATCTCCACCAGGCGATGGCGCAGGGTCTGATGTTCAATCAGTCGCTTGCCGAAGGCCTTGCGCTCCTTGCAATGTGTTATCGCTTCGGCGAGGCAGTAGCGACTCAATCCCAGCATGGCGCCTATGCCACTGAAACGCTCTATATCAAGCTGCGCCGCGAGGGGACCGAAGCCGCAATTCTCTTCTCCGAGCAGTTGCTCCCGAGGTATCTGCACGTTGTCGAAGTTGAGCGTGCCAACATTGCGGTTGTACCACTGCAAACCCGCCACGGGCGCCCGGGTGACACCAGGCTGATTGAGGTCGACCACGAACAGCGAAAGGCCGCGCATGCCGGCGTCCCCAGTACGGGCGATAACCAGTGCATAGTCGGCGCGCATAGCTGCAGAGATCAGTGTCTTCGACCCGCTCAGGCTGTAGCCGTTGCCGTTACGCTCAGCCCGGGTTGAGAGGTTGGCGACGTCTGACCCTCCGGAGGGCTCGGTGACGGCAAAGCATATCCGTTTGTGGCCGGCGAGTACCGGACGCACGATGCGGTCGTAAAGCCCTTCATTGCCCGCGCTGATCACCGGAGGCAGCGCGATCCAGTGTGTGGCGAGATCTGCGAACACCAGACCGCTGCCCGTGCGATGCATCTCTTCGGCGAGGATGATTCGCTGATAGATATCGGCGATTTCGTCGGTGCCGCCGACCTCAAGGGGAAAACCTAGGCCGAAGATGCCGTGATCCACCGCACTTAGATAGAGGCTGTCCGGAAAATCGCACCGCGCTTCCCAGGCATCAAGCTGCGGCGAGATTTGAGTATCCACAAATGCTCGAACGCGGCGACGCCAGGCTTCGTGTTCCGGGCGCTGCCCGGGACAGGAGGGCCGTAGACTGTCGAAGAGATCTTGGGCCGCCGTGTTGCCAGGGAAATTTGTCACAGTGCGCTCCTCTGTTTTTTTTCCGCTTGCGGCGCTTGGATCACCATACTTGCATATTAAGACTAAACGATCCTAGACTGCTTGTCATGCGCTCGCCCAATTCTGGGAGCAATGCAAAATAATTAAAATAAAGCGAGTAAACCGATGGATCTGCCCATGCTGATCAAGATTGTGAAGTTCGATGGTCGCTTTGCACCAAACTTCACAGCAATCGGCTATTACGCCAGACGGTCTTTCTGGGGATGGCTCGATGCCGACTTTAGCGGCCAGACCTGGCTGGTGGCCGGTGCATCCGGGGGTATTGGGCGTGCCATCGTGCTAAAGGCCTCGCGACGAGGGGCGAGGGCTGTAGCTGTAGCGCGCAGCACGAAAAAACTCGAAGATCTGGTCGCTCAGTCGAGTGGCGCGGGTGGCGTGCTGCCGATGGTGACGGATTTGAGTCTCATGTCTGAAACCGCCTCGCTTGTCGACCGTTTAAAGCTTGATAGACAGCGAGTAGATGTGCTGGTCAATAATGTCGGCGCCCTGATACACAGACACGAGCTTACTGCCGAGGGCAAAGAGCGTTCTTTTGCGCTGAATATTCTGAATCACTACCCGCTGACCGAGCGTATGGTCGAGGGCGGATGGTTAAATCCCGGAGGGATCGTGATCGACATGGCGTCCGGGGAATGTAGCACGTGCCTCTGATGATCGACCGAATGAACGTGACCGATTCTCAGCAGTACGCCAGCGTTATTGCCTACGGTGTGCATAAACGGGGAAAGGCAGCGTTGACCTGCTACCGGCAGGAGAAATACGGAACGGAGTGCAAGCCGCGCAGCCTACATGCGTACCCGTCAACCCGAATCACCCGCGATACTCCCGAGGGGCTCGCGGCTTTTCTGGACCATGAGGTTGTCAGCGTGAGCTGACATAAACTGACATAGCAATGGAGAAATATCATGCACGAGAAGCTTAATAGAAACATGACGGCGGCGCTGGTTGCAGCTCTTTTTATGGTGCTGATACAGCTTTCCCCAGCGCAGGCAGACGATGCCGGGGTCGAAGTCCGTGCAGTGATCGAGGGTCTTGAGACCAGTTGGAACAGCGGTGATATGGATGGCTACCTTGCCGCCTATCGTATGGACGAAAGTATGAGCCTGACGTTCGGAAATACTGTCGTGCAGGGCTGGGACAAGCTAAATTTGCTGTTCCGTGCGAGTTATCCGGATGAGGCGCGCATGGGGAAGTTCAGCATTGACAGCATTGCCGTGACGGTTCTTGAGGATGCGGCGGCGGTCGCTTATGGAAATTTCACGCATGTCTTTGAGGAGGAAACGATCATCGGTGGTTACACCCACGTACTTAAACGCGCGGCAGACGGGCGCTGGATCATTCAGCACGAGCGTACCTCTCGCGGCGAGGTTATTGGCAGCGACTGATTGCCCAGCTGTCGTGCCGACGAGGCTCTAACCGCGCTTAGGGTGTGATGTTTCCGGTGAGTCCTTTCATCGTACGCCTAAAGGCTTCCATGGCGGTCTCAAAGCTGTGCTCCGCGGACATTTCAGCAAGGGATTGGAGCGCATTGGCGACTGTGTCGAAGGCGCTGCTGGAGGCTGTTGGAAAGCTGACGAAGTCGGTCTCTTCTACTACCCTTGCCGGCGCCGGTAACTATCGCAACGCGTCCGTCCAATGCCTGTTGCATAGATCCCTCCTGATCGTTTTGATGGGTATTGGGAGGTCTTTCAGAATTTAGGTGGCAACGGGAAAAAGCCGCTAGTGCGACTGGCGTACTCCGCAAACTCCGGGCGTTTTTTGGCCATGCGCCGCTCCAGAAGGCCTTTGCCCATGGGGCCCATCAGAACCCAGAGCATCATGGCGGGGCTGACCACGGTGATAATCGCGAGAGGATTTTCCATCGCAATCAGGAAAAAGCCGACCCAGACGCAGGCTTCACCGAAATAATTCGGGTGTCTGGTGTAGCGCCAGAGGCCCTTGTCCATGACTCGGCCGACGTTGTCCGGATCCGCCCGAAAGCGGCTTAGCTGCCAGTCGCCGACTGTCTCGAAGAACATGCCTACACACCAGAGGCCGAGGCCCAGCCAGGGCAGTATTCCAAGGCTGGTGGGCGTGTCGCTGGAAACGGCGAATATGAGCACTAGAGATACCAGCCACATGAAGAAGCCCTGCTGCAGGTAGATATGGATCAGGCTGTGGACGTTGTAGTTCTTGCCGCGCTCGGTGACGTAGCGGCGCAGGTGAGCATAGCGCGGGTCCTCGCCGCCGTGGTTCCGCCAGCCGATGTAGATACCGATGCGCAGGGCCCAGAGAGTGATCAGGGTCAGTACAAGCTCCTGTCGCGCGGCGACACCATCGCCTATGGCCCAGGTGAACCAGGCGGTAATCGCGAGCCCGAAGCCCCAGAAAATATCAGCAATACTCGAGTCCCCGATGGCGACGCTCAGGGCCCAGAGACCTGTCATCATAATCGCGATGAGCGCGAGATTGGCCAGCGCCAGCTGGAAAAATTCAGCGTAGATCATCAGATTTCCTCTTTTCAATGATTGTTGAGATGGCAGCCAGAGATTCACGTTTCACGGGGATACCCGCCGCTTCCCGGTCCCATGTGTCAGCGGTGATGCCTTCCTCTCTGAGCTGGTGTTTCTGCACTTTGTTAGTGGGTGTCCGGGGTAGTGCTGGCAGTACGCGCACATAGCGCGGCAGCATGAAGTGCGTCATGCGTGGCTGCAGATATTCGATTAACGCCTGCGGCTGGAGCAGCGCACCTTCGGCTGGCGCAACGGCGATCATGACCTCGTCTTCTCCGTCGCTGCTCGGCACGGCGTAGGCTGCGACCTCTGTGACTGCGGCAAACTCAGCTACTTCTGCCTCCACTTCGATAGACGAAATGTTTTCACCGCGGCGTCGGATCGCATCCTTTTCGCGGTCGATGAAAAAATAGTTGCCCTCCGCATCCCGCGTCATCAGGTCGCCGGTATGAAACCAGCCATTGCGCCAGGCGCGGGCGGTTGCTTCCGCCATCCCGATATAGCCAGGTGTCATGCTCCATGGCAGGTCACTGCGAATCACCAGTTCACCGACTTGACCCTCCGGCACCGGAATGTCGTTGCTGTCCACGAGTTGACACTCAATGCCGGACCTTGGGCGGCCGCAGGATGACTGCACGCAGGTATTCAGAGTAGAAACCAGTGGCACGGAGACTTCAGTCATATTGAATCCAGAGAAGTAGTCGAAGCCATACCGTTCTGCGAGTCGAAAGGATTGCCTGGTTACCGGTGACAGCACCACTCGCTTAAGAGGATTTTCCGCGTCTCCCGGCTGCGGCGGATTTTTGTCAAGAAAGGCGACCATTGCGCCGAGCAGCCCAGAGATCGCGGTGGCACCCGATTCGCGGATCTGCTCCCAGAAGCGAGCGGTACTGAAGCTTTCATACACCGCTATGGAAGCGCCGGTGGCGAGCGCTCCCATGATGGCCGTGGTGCCCCCGACGTGAAACAGCGGCAGATTGACCAGCATCCGGTCACCGGACGTAAGGTAGCCAAAACACACTTGCCCTACGGTGTACTGCTGCAGATAGGTGTTGATGACTCCCTTGGAGGGGCCTGTTGTGCCCGAGGTGTAGATGATCATCATGCTGTCCCAGGGCTGTACAGGTGCGGCGCTGAGTGATGACGGGTCACCATTGAGCAGCACCGACTCATCAAGGTAGTTCAGCGCGGCCGGTTTTTCGTCTACAGCAATTGGCTTGCTTGTCCTGCAGCGGATCACCGTGGTCAGTGCGCCGGTCTCAATGTCAGCGAGCCGAGGCAGGAGCTCGCTGTGCGCGATCAGCAGACGCGCTTTCGAAAGATTGATGACGTGTGCTAGCAGCTTGCCGCGATAGGCCGTGTTAATCGGGACCAAGGTGGCGCCCAGATAGTTGCTGGCGAACCAGGCGCGCAGCAAGGATGGCCCATTGGGCAGCCAGGCCAGTACTCGATCTCCAGCGGTCACCCCCAGCGCGCGCAGTGCCGCAGCAGCGCAACGAGTCTGCTCGAGGGTGTCGCCGGCAGTCCATACGCTGCCATCCTCAAACAGCACAAGATGTCTCTCTGATTCCGCAGCGGCTCGCTTCTCGAGCAGAGATGAAAGCACGCAGTCTTCGCTCCGGGGCATCTCGGGATTGAACCAGGGCGGGTGTCGGTTAGGGTCCGGCATGCATTCTCCGCTTTATTATCGTGGGCCGGCTTGGCAGTGCGATGAACGTTTCCTGTGCTATTATGAACCAGTCTGTATTCGCAAGCGAGGTCTGATGTGGAAAATAATGAACAGAATCTGCAGTTGGGCGAGCGTTTGATGGCATGCCTTGAGGCCTGTGACGTGGATGCCACCCGAGCGCTGTATAAGCCGGATGCCCGCATCTGGCATAACTTTGATCAGCTTTGCCAACCCCTGGAAGATAACCTGAAGTCTCTACAGTGGATGCACCGCAAGCTCAAGAACCTCCGCTATGACATCAAGCGTCGTGAGCCCATACCTAATGGTTTCTATCAGGAGCACGTACTGCGGGGAACCCTTGCCAGCGGTGACGAATTCGCGATGCCCGCCTGTGCAATTATCAAGGTTGAGGACGGTCTTATCGTATCGCTGGACGAGTATCTTGATACCGTTCATACGCATCCGCTATTGGAGTGAGCTTCGTCCTCACTTCGATCCACAGATTTAGTGTGGCTCTTGATGCCATGCTTTCTGCGGATTTCTGAATGGCGCTCTAGTTCACTATCTGTTCTGCGCGATCGCGACTTTCGCGGTAGGGTTTGAGAGCCAGGTAGCTGAGGCATCCACCTAGCGGCAGCACCACCGCGCTGACCAGTGCCATGGAGTAGCGCAGGTGCTGGGGGTCGCCAAATCCGTAGTCAGTGACCAATGCGATGAGCGTCGGTCCAAAACCCAATGCAAGCATATTGCCTATCAAGAAATACAGGGCTGTCATCTGTGCTCTGAGCGGGTTGGGTGTGACGACCTGCAGCGCCGCGGCGGGCAGTCCCTGGGGCACGGCCATCAGGAAAGAGGTGAATCCCAAGCCGACCAGTGCCAGCGTGCCGTTGGGCATCAGTGGCGTAGCCACAGCGAACGGCACCGCCGCGATGGCTGCGAAACAGGCCGCGCGGAGGATCGCGTCCCGATAACCGCGCTTTTCCATCCAGTCAGCAAGAAATCCGCCGCTGTAAACCCCGGCGGTTCCCAGTACCAGCATAATGCCACCATAGGCCAGGCCAATATCCGCCGCTTCCCAGCCCCAGGTCCGGATGAACAGGGTAGGCGTCCAGACCATGTAGCCGGTGATCGCGATACCCACCATGGAAAAGGCCATAAAGTGGTAAAAAGCGGTTTTTGCATTCACTCGCAGGAACGCAAAAAGGGCTGCGCTGGAGCTGGCGTTGCCCGTATCGGGCACCCCTGCGGCGGCCAAACCTCGGCGCATCGGCTCGCGAATGCTCAGCACCAGAAGGAAGATCGGTAGCCCGAGCAGTCCGACATAGAAAAAAGTTATCTGCCAGGGCTTTATCTGGCCGAGCAGCGGCACTGTGGTGGTGCCGGCCTCAACGACCATGCGAATCACAATGCCGCCAATGACCATGGCTAGACCGGCGCCGAAGTACACCCCCATAGAATAGACGCTGAAGGCGCGCGCCAGTTGATGCTTTGGGAAGTAGTCGGCAATGATCGAGAAGGCAGCCGGGGATAGGGTGGCCTCGCCGACACCGACACCGATGCGCGCCATAAACAGCTGCCAGAAATTACGCGATAGCCCGCAGGCCGCCGTCATCGCACTCCAGACTACGATGCCGGTAGCGATGATCGCCTTGCGATTTTTCTGGTCCGCGAGGCGCGCAATCGGGACCCCGAGGATGGTGTAGAAGAGGGTAAAGGCAATGCCCGCAAGCAGGCTTACCTGCGTGTCGCTGATAGCAAGGTCGGCACGGATGGGCTCTATCAGCAGGCTGAGTATCTGCCGGTCAATGAACGAATTGGTGTAGGCGAGCATGAGCACGGCCACCACGTACCAGGAATACAGGGGATTGGGCCAGTCGCCATCGTCCGGCAGGGCGCGCGTGGGACTCTGAGTGTCGCTCATGCCCGGCGCAGGTCTACAGGGACTGCACTCATTCGAGGCAGACCACTGTGCGTGTCGCAGCCATAAGCGTCATCGATCAGAGCCGCTGTACTAGTGCCTCCGAATGTATCGCCCTCGCCCCGGGCGCCGCCCGGGAAGCCGTGCGCAACGGACACAACGCCGCGGCGCAGGGTTTTGTCGATTGCGACAAAACCTGACACGCAGGCATTGGCGTTGTGTAACTCAACGCGTTCGCCTTCGCCGACACCCAGTTCCCGGGCATCGTCCGGGTGCAGGTGAACGGGGTTGTAGGGAAGCCTTGCCGCAAGCGCTGGCAGGCTATGTCCCACTGAGTTGTACACGGCGTGCTCCCGACGACTGATCAGCAGCAGCCGCAGCTCCCCGGCGTCGGCTTCGTCCGGCTCGGAGCGGGTGCTGAGCGTTGCCGCAATACCACTGAGTTCCTCGAGCATCTTTGGGTGCCCGATGTTGAGGCGATAGGGCCAGTCATCCTCGCGCGCTTGCGCGGGCGCGCTGCGCTCGGGAAACAGATGCCCGGATGGATACTGCTGGACCTCTGACAGGGGCACCGGGCTGCGTGACAGGAAGGCTTCGATGAGCGCATCCGTCGTTGGTGGATTCTGCATATCCCATTGATAGCCACGCATTCCCAGAGGTATGTCCAGGCGACGCGCCAGCTCGTAGAAGAATCGCCAGTCTTCGATGACATCGGCTCCTGCCGGTGGATCGATCAGGGCTGGCTGATACATGGCCCAGGGCTCCTGAAATCCGATAGACAGCCCATAGGTGACCATCCCCTCGTTG
>NZ_JBLGBE010000091.1:0-12920 GCF_047617445.1 Congregibacter sp. | reverse complement strand
AGGCGGGCGGCGGTCCTTTGAGCGTCCGTCGAGCGCGTCTGATAATGCTGAGGCTTCTCTGGAGATGCGCGAGCAGCCCAAAGGACCGCCGCCTGTCTCGCCGACGTCAAGGCTCAGCATGTTGTCATCAGCGAATGCCTTTCAGAACAAGGATTCAGATGTCGCGTAGGCTTTGACCCCGCGAACCCGCGATAAACCAAAAAAAAGCCCGCAAGAAAACTTGCGGGCTTTTAGATTTGAACGAATTCAAATCACCGGTTTAGCGATTCCTAGAATCGGTAGGTTGCCTGCAGTGCGTAGGAGCGCAAGCGGTTCGTTTGCGCAAAGCCATTACCATTTACAAGCGGCTGATCATCGTTGTTGCCACTAATCAGTTCATCACTCAGGTTCTTACCGACTAGAGCAACATCCCACATTCCATCTTGGGCGCCCAGGCTCAGACGCAGATCATAGGTGGTATACGCCGGTTGGAAGCCGTAGATAGGATCCAGGTCGGCTGCGACAAAAAAGTCGTCTGAATAGTTAATATTCAAAACGCCCCGCGCAATCAAGGACTGTCCTACAGGCATGCCGTAATCCAGGTTCAGGTTAGCGGCCCACTCGGGAGAGTAGGTGTTCGCAGTACCCGTTGCATCGCGAGACGCATCGGCTGTGCCAACGTTCTGGCAGTCACCGCGACCCGGGTCAGATGTTGAAGGCGTCCAGCAAGGTGCGTTTTTAAAGTCGCTGTATTCCGCCTGCAGGTAGGTGCCGGCAAAGCTAACAATCAATCCATCCATGGGCGCCCATTTCAGATCCACCTCGATGCCTTTGGATTCAACTTCGGCCGCGTTTTGCACAAAGAATGCCGTCGCGCCATCAAAGATGCTGACTTGGTAGTCCTCTACGGTCGTAAAGAATGCCGTGGCGTTTAGCGTCATCATACCGTCCAGAAGTGAGGTTTTAATCCCCACCTCATAGTTGGTAGCGGACTCTTCTTCGTATTCGAAGTTCGGGTCGTCATTGGTTCGCAGGAAGCGTGCATCAAATCCGCCGCCCTTGGTGCCCGTAGAAACCGTACCGTAGGCCATGGTGTTCTGACCCAGGTCTTGCTCGAGGGTCAGCTCCCAGTTGACGTCTGTCTCCGAGCGTTTGCGGTTCTGGATGTTGTGCTCAAAAGTACCCAGTAGTCCGTTCAGGATACCCTCGGAAATGGCCGTAAAGGGTGTGCCAGCAAAGTCGCTAAGGAAGCGGTCATACTCTGCAGCGGTGGATCCGTAGCTGCCGGCGCCTGGAGGTAACCCTGCCGCGGCGCTATAGTCCCATCCGCCGGTAAAGGACGTGTCCAGGACGTGGCTCGCTTCCTTGGATTCATCGAAGTAACGCACACCCACCTTAAGGCGCGTCTCGTCCGTAAAGCTGTAGGTGCCGGAACCGAACACGGCCCACATTTCCTGATCCTGCTGCATGGAGTAGTCCCGGGTCAGGTTGGGCGTAATTGATTCGGGGGCGCCCAGTAGGCCTGCGGCCAGCGATGTACCAAAACCCTCGACGGAACGGTAATCGAGATCACTCTGGTGATAATAGAGGCCCACGATGTAGTCGAATTTTTCCCCGCCCGGAGAGGCTAAGCGGATTTCCTGACTGAACTGCTCGTAGTCCTCAGTCGCATCCACCTGAATTAGTGGTACGGCCGCAAAGTCGCAATCGCAAATATCCTGGTAGTCATAGGCCGCGTAGCCAGTGATAGAGGTGACAGTGTGCTCACCGATGGCCCAGTCCATAGTGATCGTGCCGACATCCATAGAGTTGTCACTGAATTCCGGCTTGTCCGGAAAGCCTGGCAGACCTGCCCATCCAGGCGCGACTTGCCCCAGAACTACGCCGCCGTCGTTGATCACGGCACGCTCATCATCGAGTCTTTCTACGCCGTCGCCACCGGATCCCACGGCGACTAGCGCCGCGTTCAAGCCAGAAAAACCTATGCCTGTACCGAAGGCGTCGAAAACACTCAACTGGGTCGACTGCTGCACTTGCTCAAAATCGCTGCTTTCCCACTTCGCGTTTATGCTGAGATTCTCGGTGGCGTCCCACTTAAGTTGCGCGCGCACGGTCTGGTCGTCGCGCTCAGGACCCTCGTTGCCGGTGAGGATGTTGTCCAGGTAGCCATCAAGTTTATAGCCACGCACGGAAATTCTCCCGGACAAGGTATCTGTGATGGGTCCCGAGAGCACACCGGTTAATTCCTGCTCACCATAGTTGCCATAAAGAGCGCTGATCGAACCCTCCAGTTCGTCTGTCGGTTTGGCGGTAATCATATGGACTGCACCGCCAATGGTGTTCTTGCCAAACATAATGCCCTGAGGGCCGCGCAACACTTCGACGCGCTCCAGATCCATGAAGGGCGCGCGCAGCAGCTGAGATCGACCCATGTATACGCCGTCGTGGAACATCGCTGTAGACAGCTCAATGCCCTGGTTGACGCCAGAGGTACCAATGCCGCGAATAAAAATGAAGTTACCAATGGGGCTCTGCGAAATCGTGACCGCCGGGATATTAGCCGCAAATTCTTCGCCGCGGGTGACGGCCAGGTCTTTGATATCGTCACCGCTTGTGGAAAGCATCGAAATGGCAACGTCCTGCATGCTCTCGGCACGCCGGGTCGCGGTAACGATGACCTCCTCAAGCTGCGCTTGCGCGACGTCAGTACCCGCAATCAATGCGGCGGCAACGGCAGTGCTGAGGATTCCAGGTTTAAAAAAAGTATGGGTGCGTCGAGACATACGGGTTTCCTTTTATTTGATTTATAGTATTTGAGCGCGGAAAGTATAGTGCTCTTGCAGGCCAGTCAAAGGACAAGTAACTATGTCACACAATAAGAGTGTCGAGGCGTTACGAACGCCCGACGAACGATTTGAAAATCTCCCGGACTTTGACTATCCCGTGTCCTATACGGAGGACCTGGCTGGCTACGAAGGCCTGCGTGCGGCGTGGATAGACGTAGGACCCAAGGATGCGGATCAGGTGTTTCTGTGTTTGCACGGAGAACCCAGTTGGTCGTTTCTGTATCGCCGGATGATTCCCGTCTTCCTTGAGTCTGGTGCGCGGGTGGTTGCACCCGACCTACTGGGCTTTGGTCGATCCGACAAGCCGGTGAATCAATCCGACTATGGTTTTCATTTTCATCGGGACTACCTCCTGGCTCTGGTCGAGCGACTCAATCTCAAGAACATCACTTTAGTCGTGCAGGACTGGGGCGGCATTTTGGGCCTTACTCTGCCAGTAGATCAAAGCTTCAAGGCGCGCTTGTCACGACTGTTGGTGATGAATACCGGATTAGGCATTGGTAAGTCACCCAGTGACGGTTTTCTGGCCTGGAAGAGCTACGCGCTGTCGACCCGCGACTTACCCATTGGCGAGCTGATTGCACGGGGTACGCCCCATCTCACCGATGCAGAGATTGCTGCCTACGATGCACCATTCCCGGGGCCGCAGTACAAGGCAGGCGCTCAGATTTTCCCTGCACTTGTCCCTGTGTCGCCAGATATGGAGGGCGTGGATGTCAGTCTCGCCGCGGCAGATTTTTGGTCTAAGGAATGGACGGGTAAAAGCTTTATGGCGATTGGTGATGCCGATCCCGTGCTGGGGCCTGCAGTGATGGAAAACTTGCGCAGGCTTATCAAGGGTTGCCCGCCAGCGATGATGGTAGAGGGCGGCGGGCACTTTGTGCAGGAGTGGGGCGACCCTATTGCCCGTGCTGCTTTAGAGTCCTTTGGGGCGCAGTAACTAATCCACAGCAGCCGGCGCTTGTCGGCGTCGGTCGACTCTTTGTTAGCTTAATTGTTAGCTTAATTGTTAGCTTATTCGTAGCGTTGTCCTTGGTGCTCCAGCCAGCCTTCTTCATGTCTGCCGCTGGGGTCATGATGTGTCCAATGTATGACGCCACCTTTTTCTGTCCACTCATACTCGCCGTAGAACCCCACCGTGTCACCCTTTCGAAGCGCTGGAATCCGCGGCGCTAAATCGATGTTGTGCGCAACGAGTAGCGTTAAGCCCGAGTCGAGCTCAATAAGAAACTTCTGATGACGGCTGCCCTTGTTGTCATCGGGAAGCACATGTACCACTGTGCCCGCGCCTGCAATTTGGAGATCACTTTGGCGGCTGTTAAAAGCAGCCTCCAGTCGACTGTCGCTGCTGATCGTTGCGGTAGACGTGGATCCCGACGTCGAAAGCTCACCGCCATACTCGTTCCACAACCAGGTGGCGAGGCTCAAGACAATGATCAGGGGCAGTGATTTTTTGTTTATAGAACGCATGGCAGGTCGCGGTTTGCTTGCGGGGGATAAATCCTAGTGCGTCCTGCGTCGCTTTGCGAGCCCCAGGGCCTTAGCTTTTTCTGCGATGTTTGGTATACCGGGTCGGCTCTGCAGTCGCGGGGTCGTCAGGCCAAGGATGTTTTGGGTAGCGGCCCCTCATCTCCTTTTTCACTGCATCATAGCTACTACGCCAAAAGCTCGGAAGATCCTGTGTTACTTGCAGAGGCCGCCCCGCAGGAGAGAGGAGGTGCACTACCAGCGCGACTCGCCCTCCAGCGATGCTGGGTGTGTGCTCGCTACCGAACATTTCTTGTAGCTTGACGGGTAGCACCGGAGGATCCTGGCTGTAGTCAATCTTCACAAGTGAGCCCGAGGGCGCTTTAAAGCGTTCGGGCAGGTTTGCATTCAATCTCTGCTGTTGCTCCCAGGATATTCGGGATTGAATGATCGCCAGCAAATCAAGCTTCTTAAGTTCGCCCAGTTTTTTAACTGAGGATAAATAGGGCGCCAGCCAATCCTCCAATGTCGCCAGAAGTTGAACGGCTTCAAATGATGGCCAGTCGGCTTCCAGGCGAGACATGAGTTCTGCTTTATTCAGAAAGTCCTTCGTTTGATCCGACCAGGGAAGATTGGTGAGTTCGGCGTCGCGCGTTAGTTCGATCAACTTTCGAGTTCGGGCTTCATCTGATACATCCCGAAGTGTTTCTCGACGAAGCAATAGGGCGCCACAGTTTCGCCGACGCTCAGCGATAAAGCGCCCGGACTTGGCGTCCCAATCAACGACGCTCTCGTCACTTATTTGATCCTTTAGGAGTGTATCGAAGAGCGTCGGATCAAGAGGTGCGGCCGAGCGAATCAGGTCTCCTTTACGACCGGCCATGCCGCCGATCTCAGCAACTGCCAGCCACTTTGACGAACTCAGTGCATTAGGTGATTCAAACTGGCTGCTGCGACCGTTTGCGAGCTGATATCCGCCAGAATGGCGTTGGCGAGCAATGCGATCGGGATACGCGCAGGCTATCAAAAAGCCCGGGAGTTGCTCTTGTGTAGGTCGTGGGAGACGGCGCGGAACTTCGCTGGACGACTGTCGTGAGAATTGTGCAGCAAGCTGCAGTGTCCTCTTCTGCCACCCACGAAACATTGAAGGACAGGCGCCCTCGCCGTTTAGATACTCTAGCCGTGTTCGCATGTCCACGGACTCCCGTCCCACAGGGTCGCGATCGGATAGCACCGCGGCGAGATGCCCGGCGGTTTCTGATGCGCCGACCGATTGCCCCATGATAAGCATGTGTGCGAGGCGCGGGTGGGCAGAAATACTGGCCATCGCGCTACCGTGAGGGGTAAGCCTGAGCCCGGAATCGGTACGGCAAAGCGCAGCAAGCTCTAGCAGAAGATCTACGGCTTGCTGGTAGGGTCCCGGGGGCGGAGGCGTTAACCAAGCAAGCTCCGTTGGATCGTAAACGCCAAAAGCGAAGAGCTGCAGCACCAATGACGTGAGATCCGCGCTGCGGATTTCAGGTTCATCCTGCGCTTTGAGTTGCTGTTGTTGTGCTCCGGACCATAGTCGGTAGCAGGTGCCCGGACGTAGCCTTCCTGCGCGACCCGCGCGTTGTACGCTGGACGCTTGAGATATTCGCACTGTTTCCAGTCTGCTCATGCCGGTGTTGGGATCGAACAACGGTTTTCGTTCGAGTCCGGAATCGATGACGATGTCTACACCGTCAATGGTGAGACTGGTT
This sequence comes from Congregibacter sp., assembly GCF_047617445.1. Lineage (GTDB taxonomy): Bacteria > Pseudomonadota > Gammaproteobacteria > Pseudomonadales > Halieaceae > Congregibacter. The sequence continues at coordinate 6,886 of NZ_JBLGBE010000091.1, read as the reverse complement.
TCGGCGATATTCGTCGCGAGTACGACTTTACGCCGTCCTGATGGGCTGGGTTCAATAGCGAGCTGCTGTTCAGTAAGACTCAGCTCACCGTAGAGGGGACGTATGCTGACATCCGGCGGTAGCTCCAGCTGGCTGCTAACCTGTCGAATTTCTCCCTGTCCCGGCAGAAACACTAAAACGCTGCTGTCGACATGTTCTGCAACAGCGTTTTCTATGGCTCGGGTAACCCGGTCCGCGATGCGTTCGCGTGGCTTGCTCGCTTGGCCATAGCGTTCTTCAACCGCAAACATTCGACCTTCACTGCGAATAGCGTGAGTATTCAGGAAGATTTCCAGCGCGGCGGTCCCCAAGGTTGCGGACATCAACATAATCCTAAGCGGCGCGTCCTGTTCAAAGGTTTCACGCGCATTGAGGGCTAAGGTGAGCCCGAGATCAGCATCCAGTGAGCGTTCATGGAACTCGTCGAAAATCAGTAAACCCACGGCGGTTAACGACGGATCGTCCCTTAACATCCGCAAAAGAATGCCTTCTGTGATGACTTCGATACGCGTGTCTGCACTGATCTTGCTGTCGAGGCGCATTCGGTAACCCACGGTCTTGCCGACGGGCTCACGCATAAGGCTTGCCATGCGCAATGCCGCGTTCTTGGCGGCCAGGCGACGGGGTTGCAGCATGATGATCTTGCGCCCTTCGAGCCAGGGTTCATCGAGCAGAGCTAGGGGCACCACAGTGGTCTTGCCCGCCCCCGTGGGAGCCTCGAGCACGAGATTGTGATGTTGTTTCAGATGCGCACGAATGTCATCGAGGCTATCGTTGATGGGAAGCTCGGAGCTTTGTACTCTCGAGGGCATAAGTAATGACTTATATAGGAGTGTTGCGGCGAATACATCTGGATAAGGCCTCCCTCATCCCGGTAGCGTGCTGCGTGCAGCTTTCGGGGTGAAGGAGGCGGCCCTTTATTCTGTTACCACTGAGGTTCAGTCCTCCGAGGGAGCCTGTTCCTGTGACAGACTGTGATGCGCACGCTCAATGAGGAACGCACGAAGGTCCTCGGCGTCGTCAGTACCGAGTTGATTACCAAAGCCGACCATTCCTTTATCCCAATGCAATCCGCCGAGTACGATGGCCAGAAACTGTTCGTGAGTTTCGGCAGTCATTGCGCGAAGATCTGGAATAGGACCGCCACTCACTGCGCCATCACCGTGACAGAACACGCAATAGCCCAGGTACAGGGCTTTACCGCGCTCAACACTGTCAGCACTGGCAGTCATCGGCGGGGGATCGATAACGAGTGGCTCGTCAACAGCGGGAGGAAGAGCAACGTCACTACCGAGTTTGAACACTAACAGGCGACTGCGATTGGGCGATATTCCACCTTTGAGAGCTTCGCCGCCAACCAGTGCCAGCGATCCGCCCCAGCCGGCGACAATCGCTATGTACTGCTCGCCATTGATGCGATAGGTCACGGGTGGTGCCACGATGCCCGTTTGAGCGTCAAAGCTCCACAGTCGTTCACCCTCGTCTGCGCTGTAGATAACCAACTCACCTCGAGCGTTGCCTTGCAACATGAGGTTACCGGCCGTAGATAGGATGCCGCCATTCCAGGGCCCCTCATGCTCTATTTCCCAGCGCGGTTTTTTCGCTACGGGATCCCAAGCTACGACTAATCCGCGAACGGTTTTAAGCACGGCCTGTTTGATTGCAGGGTCATCGGGCAGGGCTGCGGGCATGGAGTCAGTTCCGGTGTTCCAGTAGCCATGCTTGTACTCAAAGTTCTCGTCAGTCTTGTAGACCCAACCGGCATCCTGGCGTGGAATGTAAACCAGTCCATGCTGAGGGTTATAGCTCATGGGGTGCCAGTTGTGGCCACCGATAGGGCCGGGCAAATTAAGTCCCGTTGGACCATCGGTGTAGCGGGCATTTTCTGTTTCCTGCGGGCGCCCGGATTCCAAATCCACGTGGGTAGCCCAAGTCACCGCCGCGTAAGCGTCGGCCGATAGTAGTTCGCCGGTTTTGCGATCCAGTACGTAGAAAAAACCGTTTTTGGGTGCCTGCATGATGACATCACGGGGAGCCCCTGCAATGTTTAGCGTGGCCAGAATCATGTGCTGGGTTGCCGTGTAATCCCAGGAGTCGCCGGGTGTTGTTTGATAGTGCCAGACGTAGCTACCATCATCAGGGTTTAGTGCCAGAATCGAAGACAGATACAAATTGTCGCCGCCGTCGGGGCTACGCAGTTGCCGATTCCAGGGCGCGCCGTTTCCGACGCCTACATAGAGCAGATTTAGTTCGGGATCATAGGCCATGGAGTCCCAGACGGTACCGCCGCCGCCAATCTCCCACCATTCGCCACCGCCCCAGGTCTCTGCAGCCTTCTTCATGGCGGTATTTTCAAAACCGTCGTCAGGATTCCCAGGCACTGTATAGAACCGCCAGGCCAGCTCGCCGTCATCCAGATTGTAGGCACTGACATATCCGCGAACGCCCAATTCCGCGCCGCCGTTACCGATTATGACTTTGTTTTTTACGATGCGTGGCGCACCGGTAATGGAATAGGGCTTGTTGCGATCTGTTGTTTGAACTTCCCAGCGTTTGCTTCCATCGGCGCTGTTCAGGCTGATTAGCCGGCCATCGAGCGTTCCGAAATAAACGTTACCCTCGTGCAATGCCACGCCACGGTTAACCACGTCACAGCAAAGATGTATCGCCCAGTCTCGGGGAACCTTGGGGTCGAAGAACCAGAGCATCTCCCCTGTGAGCGCGTCATGCGCGAAGATATTGCTCCATGAGCCACTGGTGTAGATCTTGCCGTCAACCACAATGGGCGTCGCTTCCTTGCCACGCGCGGCCGGGTAATCGAAGTACCAGTCCAAGCCGAGATCTTCGACGTTGTCCGGATTGATTTGATCAAGGGTACTAAAGCGGGTCTCGGACGGGTTAAGTCCGTGCATCGCCCAGTCCACATCAGCGAGTGTCTCGCTGGCAGCGGCGTCGGCGACTACCGGCTCGTCAGAACCAGATTCACAGCCGGTGCTTAGCAGCACTGCGGTGGCGATAGCACCGCTTAGCAGGGGTACACTTAGTCGCCGCAAGGACGGGGGTAAAAGGCGCATGGCGAAGTCTCTCTACATTATTATTGGAAGTATCGTTGGGCACCGGTTGATCAAGCGTCAGCCACTCGATGTCGCGTAGCGAGTATAACGGTATCAAAAAGCGTAGTACTCAGACAGGCTTTAGTCGCCAGCGCAAGTTAGCGGCAAAGCGGGCTAAGGCAGGAGTCGTAGCCCGCTTTGCACTGGCGCAGTAGGGTGCTAAGTACTTGGGCTCAGTGCAGCGACTTTGCACTCGTGATAGCGCGGCCTTCACCTTCGGCAAACAAGTAGTCCTGCTGTAAGCACTCAGCGGCGAGCTGTCGCGTGGCGTCCATGCAGCTCGATATAAACTGCGCAGTCTGTTCTAGCGTCAGACCGGCTTGGGTCTGTAGGACGCCTGCAATGACGAGTTGTGGAGTCGCATCATCTACAACATCAAGGAAGATTTTTAGAATGGGGTAGTCCATGTTGATGCGGCCCAAATCTGCGGACATGGGGAGTAGTGCCATGGGGCGAATCTCGAGCTCCGTTGTGAGTAGCAGTCCGTAGCGCTCTATAAAGAGGCGACTGTCTATGACGCCTTCGATGCTCTTGAGTGCCGCAAGGTGCAGCCCCTCGCACTCTCCACACTCGCTGTATTCAACCCGGGCTGTTTTTAGCCATGTCTGGAGCAGTTCGCGATTAGGCTTTTCGAGTTTCTCGCTCATGAGGACTTACCGAGTAAAACACTAATTTTACGCGATTCGTGAACAGCTGTGGCGCTTTCACACATTGATAGCTGATGTCGCCGACCCTACCAAAGCGCGGCCTTTCCGCGATGTCGAGAAGTTTGGCCGGCTGTTTTGTAGAGGATCAGAGTTAGTCGTGGCCGAAAAAATCTAAAGTTGTTTTAGGTGCTCACTGTTATCTACTGAGCTGGCGCTGACGGGCAGCAACCAGCAACAGCATCATCAGAGCAAGTAGTACCAAGGCCCCGCGACTCATCGTATGTACGCTGAGTGTGGGGAATAAGTTGACCACCCTGAAAATGTTATTCGCGGGCACCGGATCCACACCGTTGCTCAAGTCATCATTGGCTTCGATTACGTTAACGATCTGCCGATCTTCGGGTGTGCCGACGATGTCGATGGCGAACATCAGTGTCTCCATAAACCCCACATTCACGGCACCGCCCTGATAGTCACAAATCGTTCCCGCAGGATCCCCGTCGGCGCAGCTCCAGGGTGTGGGCGCGCTGTCAGCGGCATTAAAGGTTGTGCCCGCCGGGACGGCCTCGCGCACCACAACGCCCGTAGCGTTTTGAGTGCCCTGGTTTCCATACATCGCTGTGTAAATGATGCTGTCGCCTTTGCGAACGATATTGGCGTTGCTTTGTTTGGTGACGTAGATTTCTGGAACCGCGATGAGCGGTGTGTCGTCCGTATCAGTATCTGTAGACGGTATCAGTGAGTTACTGCCATCGTCGGTGATATCGACATTGTTGATGATGAGCTCTCGTCCTGCCGCTGCCGGGAAGTTCACATCCAAACCAAAGCGGGCTGAGTCAGCCGTCTCGGCGAGTAGCAACGGTACGGTAATTGAGCAGATGGTGCCAGGAGGACTGCCGTTCGGGCAGCTCCAGAGAGACGGAAGACTCGCTACTGCACTAAACGCGACGTCATCCGGAACCGTCTCTGTGATCACGACGCCGGTGGCACCCTGGTTTCCAATGTTGATGTAGTCAATCAGGTAGCTGTAGCGCTGCCCGGGAGTGACGCCGATGCCGCCATCGTCTTTTTCAACCCGTAACTGCGGGAAGGCGCCTCCAATGGGCGTTTGCTCTGTGTCTGAGTCCGTCGATGGGACTACCGGTGCCCCAGGGTCGAACTCGTCACCGTCGTCAGTAATGGACACAAGGTTGTCCATCTGGGTCGCCGCCGGGGGTAAGGGTGTATCGACCTGCACTGCGAAGATCACGCTGCCCGAAGTCAAAGACAGATTGCCGACAGTGAACTGGCAAGTAGTACCGGGCCCACTGCCGTTGGCGCAGCTCCAGCCGCTAGAGCTGTTCGCCGCGGCGTACACCGTGTTCGCAGGCACTGTTTCTGTGATCACAACCCCGGTCGCGTCCTGATTGCCGACATTGCCATAGGTGATGAGGTATTCGATGACTGCACCCGGCGCTGTGAGAGCAACCTGATCGTCTTTGTCTATGCTCATGACGGGGTCTGCAACGATGGGCACAATCGTCGGATCATTGGGGTCCAGAGTACCCGGATCGTCAGAGATGATGCCCTGCTGCTCCTTGGCATCGGCGCCGGCCTGGTTGCTCAGTAGCTCTGGTGTGCTTGAGCCATAGGGATAGGGTAGTGGTATCTGTACATCGTAGGTGATGGTCACTGTCGTTGCCGCAGCTAAGGATGCGTAACTGACGTCGATGCTGGTATTGCCCGGCGTGTTCCCTGTGTTGACCACTCCCGCACCGGATGCGCTGACGCTACCCGCCTGATAGATACCAATAGCATCGGGTGTGTCTGTTACGACGATGTTCGTGGCGGCGCCTGGACCCGCATTTTCAAGCGTCAGGGTGTAGGTGATCGTATCCCCTGGCTCCGCGGGGTTATTGGGTCCGGACCAGGTTTTCTCCAAACTCAGGTCAGAGAAAAGAAGGTCAGCAGATGCTGTCGTGGTGTAAGTACGTTCCTGAAGATTCACACCGGGTAAGCTGGTGGCTTCAACGTTCGCTATGTTGGTAAGGCTCGGGACTCCCACGATGCCCTCGTCGATCAGTTCCATGGAGAACTGAACGATCACCGTTTCTCCCGGGGCGAGCACTTCTTCGGGTCTCGCGGGATTGCCAATGGTCGCAAGCGTGACGGTGGTGGTGCCCGCTGCGGTGCTTTCGGCGAGAGTAAAACCCGGAGGTACGCTAATAGGCACTAGTGTGCCGGACAGCCACAGCGTGTTGGGGAAGTCATCGGCGACCACTAGTTCATAGGCGTCGGAGGTTCCAGAGTTTGCGACCGTCAATTCTATGGTCGCGACGCCTTCCGTAAGATCGGTGAAGCTCTTTGTGGCGGCGAGGATGGGTTCGACGATCTCTACGTCTATTGATACCGGGGGCGCAGATCCGCCGTCAAAGCTCAGGGTGGCCGAATTGTTCAGGGTGTTGGGCACCGACGCCGCTGCGTTGCCCAGAACGTTAATCACGCGCGCAAAGAGCTCGTAGACTATGGTGTCTTTTTCATCGAGGACCATGTCGGCAACGTTGTCGACTGTACCGTAGTCGATCGTGATGACGTTGCCTGCAACGACGGGCGTTCCCGGAAGCGAGGTCGTAATGTTGTCGCCTATGGAGATTACATTGCCGCCAAGCAGTTCAAGGATGGGCCCCGCCGGATCATCTGCTTGTAGCGTGTCTGTTAACACCACGCTGGTCTGTTGTCCTTCGCTGAAGGATGCGACGATTTCGTAGCGAATTTCTTCACCGATGGTGACGTCGTCGAGGTTTACATTGCCTTGACCTTTTAGAGTGGCCGGGACGGATGTACCAGCAACAATTTTGCCGACGCTGGCATCGCTGATGCTGACCAGCAAGTTGCTGTCAGTATCTGTGCCCAGGCGCGTTTCCGGGCTGCCAGGGGCCGATTGCCAGTCAAGCGTGGCAACGTTGGGGAAAGTTCCCGGGACTGTGAATCCAACATTAATGGCTTCGACTTCGTAACTGATGTCGCAGCTGCCCTCGGCCATGCTCAGCGAATCAATGGCAAAAACCACGGTACCGTTGGTAAGTGCTGCAGGGCTACTGGCGATAG
>NZ_JBLGBE010000090.1:0-12979 GCF_047617445.1 Congregibacter sp. | reverse complement strand
CTAAGTGCCGTCTACTGAGTGAAAGGCGAACCCTCTCCACGGTCACGAAACCACTTTGTAATGATGTACTTCGATCCAGTTTCAACGGGCAAGCCAGCGTGCTCGCTGAAGGGGTTTGGCTCTCCCGACTCACGCAAGTTATTCCAGCATACCGCCAGCCCCTGCTCCGGAATGAGCGTCTTATTAAGCTGCGTGAAGTGCGTGCCGCCTCCGTGTTCCGTCTTGTTCAAATAAACCATGAAAGTCCACGACCGTTGCCCCTGGGCGCTGACAAATTGAGCGTGTTCGGGGGACCCTGGTGGGAAGTAGTCCAGATGTGGCTTGTATTGCTGCCCGGGTTCATACCACTGTCCCTGGGAGACCTCGGACCATCTCAAACTCAGTCCCAGGGTGCGCGATATTGCATGGTTTACTTCTGCTACAAACGGGTGGTCGTGGACCGCGAGGCTGCATGTGCGGCTAGAGCGAATGTCAGATAGTCGCTGGTAGCCATCTACCCTCGACAGATGTGCGTTGGTCCTGATTATCTCGATCAGCGTATTGCATTGTTCAACGTCGAGGAAATTGGGGATAACGAAGAGCTGAAGTTCTGCGCTGCCCAGGGAAATGACGCTCTTGCCATCTGCGTTGCGCGTGAGCGTCGGGTGGGCTAGTGAATGGTAATCGGTGCTTGGATCCAGACCCCAACGCTTCTTTTTCACTGCGGCTGATTGCACATTCTGCTTGTACGCACTCTTCGCCAGCGTCTTCTTTAGCGCGTACTTGATATCTTTTTCTACGAAACCTTCGTTCTTTAAGCCTTCACGGATTTTAGTAATTGCAGTGCCGCGTTTCAGCTTGGAGCGAGTCCATTCAACCCACTCGTCGCTGATAGTCATAGTGAGCCTTATAAGACAGTTAGGGGATTGGTCGCGGCAGTTTGGCTGCGAATATGCAATCTGGTTCCGAGAAGTCTATGCATCGCTTGTTGCCAGGTCAAGATGAGCGACCATTGCCAGATAGGTAAGACGCTACCCGATAGAAGTTCGAGAAGCTCAAAGCCGTCTAATAACGCAATAGCGATTTGGTCCTGTATCGGTAGCGAGCTTTAGGTTTCTGCCGATGGAGATCTAGTGTTTCGAAAATCTGCACTTTTTTGATGGTATGCTTCTACTGCTGTCGCAGCTGACAGCTTAAATATCATATCTATTATATCGATCATACATATCTTCTCTATATTGATGATACTGCGGTGAACAAAGACGGCTTTGGCTGATCGACGCGCTGATTAAAAGCTTGTGTTGGACGTTTTGGAGAACAGTTAGATGGGCTTGAATGCGCTTTGGGTGGTTCTGGTTTTGTTGGTGGCATCAACGCTTTGGCTATTGATTCGGAAGCCAAAAAAAAAATCGCGTTCGAATAGGCCCCGCAAAGAAACGCCTGTGAGCCGGCCCAATGCCAAAGGTGCGGAGTCCGCGGAGTTGCCGGTGGTTCAATCGGAAACGATCGATCCACCTGCTAAGCAAGCTCGTCCGACGCCAGACGAGTTACAAGGGTTTCATCTGATCACGAAAAGCGAGATCGATGAGGCTGTACGAGAGCGCATCAAGCTTGTGTGCACCAATATGCCTGAGCCACATCCGGTGCAGAGACAGCTCGCAGGCGGTCTTGATACGCCTGACGCCCTAATGGAAGCTGTGGCCTCGGATGCGGGGCTGACCGCCAGTATCTTGCGCACGGTGAATTCAGCGGCGTTTTCTTTGGCCTCCCCGATCACCAGCGTGCAGCATGCAATCACCTATCTTGGTGTAAGTGTTGTAAAGGGACTTGTTGCTCAGGCAGCTGTGGCTGAGCGGCTGGATGCCGAAACACCTGCGCAGCAGGCAGCACTTTCGCGTATATGGAAATCGGCGCGCACAGCGAGCGCTATGGCGCAAATGTTGGGTCAGGAGCTGGGCGTGAAGCGTCCGTCAGTTCTGGCGACTAAAGCGCTTTTCTTTAATCTTGGTGACGTCGCTTTAGCGATGGGTATTGAAGAGTCGCCTGCGTGGTATTCCGAAGGAGTAAGTATCGTTCAGCGTGTTGCCGCTCAGCAGCAAGCATGTTCTGCCAACGCCGCGATTGTCGGGTCGACACTCGCGAGTTTGTGGCACCTTCCTGATGATATAGCCAACGCTATCGAGTTTGGTCTGCTGCCATTGGTTACGTCGGCGGCCGAACACCCTATGCAGGGAGAAGCGAAGCGGGACAATGTCTTGATGTATCTGGCGGGGCTGATTGGTGACGGGGTGACCTATCGTGGTCTTCGGGATATCGGGGAGCTCAACTTGATCGACTCAGAAGAGTCCGGACTCTTTTATCTTCCAGCGCACCTTCAGGGGGCTGGGTTGGGGAAAGTCCCTCAGTTGTTGCAGGACCCTGCATTTCGGCGCAAGGCTAATCGAGTTCTGGCAACCCTTAACGGCTAGCTCAGCTCCCACTTCGGGTTTTGCCTCGGCGCACCCAGCCAGAAGTGTGTGCGTGTGCCTCACGAAAGCGACGGATCTCTTGGAGAGGATAGGGTTTGGTATCCACAGGGATAGTGCCGAGGTAGCTAAAACCCCGAGTCCCCGGATCAAACTGAAGAGCCTGAAATCGAACGCCCTCCTTACGTGCGTCGGTAGCCGCCTTGGCAAAAGCCGGATCATGCAAAGCGCTGGGTCGAACGAATTGCGCGTCTTTACGTTGCACCACAAAGAGCACGCTCGCCTTATCACCCGCGCGTACCCTTTCAACAAGCTCGTCCAAGTGCCCCGTGGCTCGTTTACTGACAGAGTCGGGGAAGTAAGCGCCGCCGTCGGGATAGACGAGGTGGCAGTTTTTTACCTCCACCCAGTGCCGCCAGTTGGTGCCTTCGAGTAAAAAGTCTACGCGAGACCGGTTTCCGTAGGCGACCTCTGGTGACAGTGTGCGATAGCGCTTTAAGCCCGTGAGTTGCCTTGATCGAAGCACGGCTTCGGCAAGGCGATTGGGAAGAATGCTGTTCACGCCGATGGTGACGCCATCGATTTCGAGTAACTCAAGGGTGTAGCGTAGCTTTCGAGGGCTATCATCAGGGACTTCTGATACCCAGGCGCGACTGCCTGGTCGAATCAGGCCCTCCATGCCCCCTGTGTTAACGCAGTGAGCATCAACCTCGATACCTCCAAGGACAATTCGCGCGATAAAGCGATCGTAGCGGGCAAGAAATTTACCCTCCAAAAGCGTGTGTCTGTGCGGGATAAGCATCATCCGAGGGTAACATCGGCCTACGTCATGATGGGTTTTTTTACACGGCCCTGTTCGCCCACTAGGTGAGCGGGAGGTGCATCCTGCGGCGTTACGCTGGATTCCTCTCACGACGGGGATTGTAAGAATGCAGTCAACTCATGAGCTAGTGGCAGCAGTAAAAGCAAACGCACGAGTCGTTGAAGTCACTATGGATCAAGCGGGATCTGCCTTGGTAGCGGCTGATGTTCTCATCGATGTTCGCGAGGGGGATGAGTCCCGTGATGGTCATGTTGCCGGAGCCGTCAACATCTCCAGAGGCTGGTTCGAGTTCATACTCTCGACAGATGAGGCCTTGCAGGCTAGGTCACGACGTTTTGTGCTGTACTGCAAAAGTAGTGGGCGAGCGGCTCTTGCCGCAAGTGAGCTGCAAGCTTGTTGAGCGGTGGCGGTATCCCATTAGCCAGCCTCGGTCACGCCTCTCGCTCCTCCGGATAAAAAAAGCCGACCTCTTGCGAGATCGACTGTTCTAGTTCGATTTACCAGAGTGCTTTAGAGCAACGTGGACTAGTATTTCTGATTACCTGGCAGTGATGACATTGCTTAAGTAGTTTTATTCATCACAGTTAGCTGGATCCGTTGGATCTGGATCGTCTGAGCAAACAGTGCTACAGCCAAAGCTTGCAATCTGCGATGTGGCGCCGCCATTGTCCTGCGCAAGCACAGTGATACGCCCTCCACCTGGAATGCCAGTACCGTTGATTCCAATGGTGGATGTAAAGGCACCTGTTTGCCCCACTAAATCAGGGACGTTCACGACAAGGCTCTCAGTGCTTTCGGGGAAAACTATCTCGCAATCCAGGTCTGCTCTGAATGTCAACGTGGTTCCCGCACCCGGCGCATTGTTATAGGTGTCGGCGATGTAGATGTCGTATAGGACACCTTCCTGAAGGATGTTTGTAGCGACGCGTGGTGAATCGGGGCGCTTGCCGGCTAACGCCTGCAAATTCTGCGCAGACGCTGTGAGCGTGAGCACGATCGATGAGCGAACATTGAGTAGATCTCTGCTACAGAACACGCCGTCGCCCTCGGGAGGACAGAGACTGCCGTTATAAACGCCTTCACCGGTGTTCGGATCCACGTTTTCGCTGTACATCCCGTCACCGTTAAAGTCGATGAACTCTTCAGAAGAGCCTGCCGCGATGCAGTTCTCTTCGGAACTGGGTGAAGGGCACTGAGGACCTGAAAATGGTGTATATACACCGTCTTCGTTGTGATCGGTAAAGGCCTCGGGTAGATTCTCGAAAGATTCGCCCTCGTCATAGATACCGTTGCCGTTGCCGTCAACAAAGAACTCCTCACCGACCACGGTGATTGTCACAGTGCTTCGTAGCCCGCGTATAGCACCCAGGTCATCGGGGCAGGGGCCAAAGGAGCCCGTATGCGAGGGGCAGTTGTAGCTGTTGTCGTCCTCGGTGGTTTGGATCAGATCTTGATTGAATACTGGGAAGCGCGGGGCTTGACTGGTCCACAGCACACTACAGGTACCCAGGCCAGGCGTTGCGGCATCAGCCCGGGTGCCGTTACTGGTTCCCGTGAGGCAAGACGTATCAACAGCGCCATATTCTGTGGTGAATACCACGCTTGTGCCATCCGCGACAGGGTTGCCGAAGCGATCCACCAAGCGGACTGTGATCGTGGACTCCACGCCATCAATGTCGCGTGCCCCGGGCACGTGGAACTGGCTGGCAGAAACGCTGATGCCGTTTTGCTGGGGCAAGCCTGTGCTGATGACGATTTGATTGGAGGATGCGGCTTGCTGCTGGTTGCCACTGGTATCAAAGCTGGCTGTTGCGACGGTGGATGTCGCGACGTTGCCTGCACTCACCTCGACAACGACCAGTCCCTGACTGTTGGTGACGCCAGACGCATTGATCAGCGAGATGCCCCCAAGCGTGTTAGTTAGCGAAAAGTTAACCGCTACGCCGGCTAGAGGCTTGCGTTTGTCCAGATCAAGGTAGCCAGGCTCGCCCGGCGCTGGGTCACCGGCTTCAAGAATCACCGCTTCTTCGAGGACTTCAAAAGTCACCGAAGCAACTTCTGGTCGACCAGGGCCGCCGGTGCCTTTGAGGGCAATAATCGTGCGTCCTGACGTGTCGCCGCCCTCAGTAGGTTCGGTGGAGACATAACCAATGAAGTTGGCATCCCGACCAGCGATGGTGACGCTGGCAGTCGCTGTAGAATCTCCATCGATGAGTATTGCGGTGAGATCATCGCCACTTTCGCAGCTGCCGGCCAGATATTCGGCGCTGGCGAGTCCGTCAAGGGTTTCGATGGTCAGAGTGTTTGTACCAGTGCCGGTATCACCAATGGCGCTAAAAGAGGCAAGACCGCTTAGAGAGCAGGCACTGGATAAGCGGATAAGTTGGACGGCGCTTGAGGGTGTGCCGGCTTCGTCGACTACCGCCAGCCTTGCCACCGCACTGCCTCGGAAGGCTAGAGAGTTACTACTCAGGCCGATCTGGCCAGCAATGAAAGACGTGCCTTCAAAATAGCCCAAACTCAATCCCGCACCAGAAACTTCAACACCGATAGTTGCCGTGACGGTTCCCGTGGGGCTTTCGGCGGTAACGGTTATCGTGTCTGCGCCGAGAGCCGCGCCAGCCTGAATTTCTAACTCGGCGATACCGTCAGCGTTAGTCAGTGCCTGACCGTTTGCGGGTGAGATAACTGCGAATTCAGCTGTTGCAAGGACCACAAGGCCGCTCACGGGAGCTGCGTCAACGCTGTCGTCTCGGACTTCTACGCGGAGCGTCGCTGGAAACGTTTCGGTTACTAGCGTTGTAGGATTGCCAGCAGCGTCAATGGTCGTGAGCGTGACCGTGTAAGAGGTCAGGTCGCTGTCGCCGCTGCCGGGGAGAAATCCACCGCCGCCGTCGCTACCGCCACCACCGCCTCCGCAGGCGCTAATTAGTGCGAGCATAGCGCTCATGATGACGCCTACGGCGCCCCTTCGGCTGCACAGTGTGCGAAGGCCCTTAATCATTATTGTCCCCTTTGGGGATGGCCGAGCCGCTCTTCGGCGGTACCGGACCGCTCCCACTCCCGCTGGTTAGGCTACCTGATGCCTGTCAACTCGATACTGACAGGATTCAGCTACGTTATATAGGCTACCACAATACAGTGCTAATCATAGAAAAAATGTTAGATAACATGGCGATAGCGCGTTTTTGTAATTTTTTACACAAACTTTACTCTGACAGGGCGACTCATAGGCCAATGAGGCCCGCTAACTTGTTTGCCCCCAAGCCGAGAGTAACCACGACTACGATTCCTCCCAGCAGGTTACTCTTCCAGCCGTTGGAGGCCTCGCCTAGGAACTTACGTTCATTCATGAGCCACAGCAGGATAATCGCTATTACGGGAAGCAGTAGACCGTTAGCTGCCTGCGCAAACACAATCAGGCTCAGTGGACGAGCGCCCGTGGCGGCAAACAGCGTGCCCGTAAAGACCACACTCAGGGCGATCACTCTGAAGGCAGTGCCTCGCAGCGTATCGGGCAAGCCCAATGCGCCGCAAACGGCATACGCAGCGGCCAGGGGCGCGGTAACTGCGCTGGTGAGCCCGGCTGCAAACAGTCCCAGGGCAAAAACATAGCGACCTGAAGGGCCAAGAACCGGATCCAGCTGCAGGGTGATTTTGTCCGGAGAGAACGCCAGCCCCTGGGAAAAGAAGGTAATAGCAGCGGCGCTCACGATAGCAAGGGTAATGAGTCCACCAAGGGCAACGGAAACAACGGTGTCTGTGCGTGCGGCCGACAATGCTAGTACCCGATCAGGCTCGTCTGACCAATGCTCTCGGGCAGCGTTGGCTTGCAGGAAAAGGTTATAGGGGACGACGGTAGTACCGATAAGTGCTATGACTGTGGTCAGCGAGCCCGCAGGCAGGCTCGGCAGCGTAAGCCCTTGCAATAGCGCAGACCAGTCTGGCTTTAGCAGTAGCGCGCTGGTGACAAATACGGCGCTCATAATCAGGACAAGGGTGATGAGCACGCGTTCGAGTTGCCGATAGGCCGGTAGAAAAAGCAGAGCAGCAGATGTGCCACCGATTGCCAGGGCCCAGTACTGCGTGTTTATCTGCGAAACGCTGTCGAGTGCCAGCGCCGCACCGGCAATATTGCCAGACTCATAGGCGGCGTTACCCAGGCCTATAGCGGCGATGACCAGCAGGATTGCCCCGCGTCCAAGCCATCGACCTTTTAGGGCCTCGCGTAAGGTTGTGGCAAGCCCATTGCCGGTGACGATGGCCTGTCGAACGCTCATTTCCTGCAAAGCCATGGTGGCCCCGACGGAAAACAGCAATGCCCAAAGTAAAGCGTAGCCATAGCCAGCGCCTGCCGCGCTGGCCGTGGCGATTGTGCCAGGCCCCACAAACGCTGCAGTGACCAGTAGGCCAGGCCCAAATCCCCATCTACGGCTTTTCTGAGTTGTCACGGCACTCGTCTCATTTGTGGTTCCAAAAACGCCTCTTCAATGCAGGCTGGCAGCCCAACTGCTAGTATCGGCCGGATGATAAACGAGGCAAGCATCGCACCGACACTCAGTGTCTCAATCGTGCTCCACAATAGCAGTCTCGAGCAGTTGCGTGTCACTCTGCAAAGCCTTTTTGAATGCTTGCGGGCACTTGACGGCTTGGTGTCAGCTCCCGTCTCTTTGACGCTTCTGGATAACGACTCCGCCGACGATTATCGTCAGGAGATCGCGATTCTGGTATCACAACTTCAGGCTCACAAAGATCCGGCGTTGTCACTGCGTTTTCAGCAGAGCAGCCAAAACGCAGGTTTCGGGAGCGGGCATAATCAGGCGCTGCAAGGCAGTTCCGATCGCTATTTATTGATTTTGAACCCCGATGTTGAGTTGGCGGCGGACGCCCTGCGTGAAGCGCTGGTTTTTTTGGAGTCACAGCCCGATGTTGTGGCACTGAATCCCTATTGCGAGCGCAGCGATGGTAGCCGGGAGTATCTTTGCAAGCGGTATCCTACGGTGTTCGACCTGATGTTGCGGGGCTTGCCGTTTTCGACACTCAGACAGAAGTTTGCAGGGCGACTCGCCCGCTATGAGTATCGTGATTTGGAGGCGACTGGGCCTGCCGAGGTAGAACTCCTTAGTGGCGCCTGTTTGCTATGTCGCCAGAGCAGCTTTGCTGCGCTAGGACGCTTTGATGAGCGGTACTTCATGTACTTCGAAGATTTTGATCTTTCCATGCGACTCGCGTCTCAGGGTCAGATTATATATCTGCCGACTATGCGAATAGTGCATCACGGTGGTTTTGCCGCCCAAAAAGGGCTCCGTCACATCCTGTGGTTTGGCCGGTCCGCCGCGCGTTTTTTTAATATCCATGGATGGCGACTGCACTGATCACCATGGCCCGGTGTTAAACTGACGATATGAGTGCATCTGGAGAAATTAATCGACTTCGCTACCTGGCGGCAATGGGCGTCCCTATTTACGTCACGCGTCGAGCGTTGCCCGGTGCGGCTGTCACGGCTAAGTATGCGCTGCGCGCAACGGCGCAAATCGATGTGATGAAACCCTCTGGCACAGCGCCAAACGCCGCTCCGGCATCGCCGACGAACGCTTCATCCACTCACTTGTCGCCTCGTACACGTACCAGCCCGCCGGCCGCGCAGGCATTGCGAGAATCTCTGCGCAAGGATGTAGGACAGTCGGCGACAGCGCGGAGTCTGCCCGATACACAATCTTCGTCGACACCCATAAACCGCAGCGAGCCAGTAACGCGTTTTCGTCTGGCAGTGGTGATCTGCGCAGGACGCCTTTGGCTCGAGGGGCTGGGAGATGAAGCGCTCGCTCAGGAGCAGGTGCTGCTTGTTACTGCAATGGGTAGAGCGCTTACTCACCCTGACGGCGGTGATGATGCGCCTGCCGTGACCGAGTTTCGGTGGCCGCTCCATGACAACGCACAGTTAGGTCTAGGCGCCGAAGAGGCCGCAGCAACCCTACAAGGCTTTCTTTATCGACAAATTGAAGAGCACGCGTGTGTGGAGCTGATTTGTTTGGGTGATTCGAGCAAAGCGTTAGTTGCGAATCTTCAGGTGCCCTGCGCCAGACGGTATGCGCCTGCAACACGAGATGTGCTTGAAAACCCATTGTTGAAGCGTGATATCTGGACAGCGCTGCGCGCTTGAGCATCACGATCCGTGAAGCTGGGCCTGCCGATGCAGACGTAATTCTGGATATTGACAGAGCATTTTCTCGGGTGTTCGCGCAGGCTGCGAGCTACGAACGCCTAGTTGAGCAAAACGGCGTTGTGCTTCTTGTCGCTCTTGCTGAAAAAATATGTGGGTTTGCGGCTTGCTCGCGAGTACTCGATGAGGCGACGCTCCTGAACTTCGTGGTAGTGCCTGAGGCGCGCAGCCAAGGTGTTGCGCGACAATTGCTTGATATGCTTATCGGCCTACTGGCGGACATGGGCGTGGCGCGCCTGTTGTTAGAAGTACGTGAGAGTAACGTTATCGCGCAGACACTGTATTTGTCAGCGGGATTTACGCGTGATGGACAGAGGGCGCATTACTATCCTACTCAGGATGGGGGTGCCGCAGAGACGGCGGTGTTGATGAGTCGCCAACTGGAGATTCAAATTGCGAGTACTTGAAGCCGGAGATTGGGGGTTACTGCTCCCTGATGAGTGGCAGGCAGAACAAGAAGATGATGCGATTGTGATCGGCGATCGTGACGGTGTCGGTTGCATCGAAATTAGTGAGTTGCGTAAGGATTCCGGCGATTTTGGAGCCGATGATCTCAAGCAGTTTGTTCCCGATGCCAGCGCCTGGGATTCATCGCGTTGCGGCAGCTTTGAGGGAATATGCACGTCGCTGCTTGAAGAGGGCGCGGCTATTCGGGAATGGTATCTATATGCAGGACAACTGCTGCTCTACGTTACCTACAGTTGTGAAGCCGACAATCAAGGTCTCGATGACTCGGCGGTCGATGATATTCTTGACACGCTCCGTATGGCCATCGAGTGATCTGTTTAACTAGCTAACAGTCCCGGTGACGCGCACTCGCTTGCTGCCCGTTTCTATCGGCGCGGCTCGCGCGGCGGCTCGACGTTGAATGCTCCCGTCGATCACGTTTTTAAGAGCAATGATAAGACCTGTGAAAATGAAAGCGCCTGGCGGCAAAATAGCCAGCAAAAAGGGCTGATACTCCTCAAACGCGACGATTTTCCAATTCGCGGCCGAAGGACCAAATAGTAAATCCATGTTTGCGAAGATAGCACCGGTTCCTGAGAGCTCACGTAGAGCGCCCAACAACAGCAGGATCAGGGTGAACCCCATACCCATGATGAAGCCGTCGTACATAGCTGGGAGTACCGGGTTTTTACGAGCAAAGCCGTCGGCCCGACCAAGAATCACACAGTTTGTCGTAATCAACGGTAGGAAGATTCCCAGTATCTCGTAAAGCTCATAGCTGTAGGCCTGCATGAGCAATTCGATGCAGGTCACCGCGGCGGCAATAATCATCACGAATGTGGGAAGCCGCACTGCATCGGGGGTCACGTTACGTATGAGTGAAACCGCTGTGTTGGATGTCACGAGTACGAAGCAAGTCGCGATACCCAAACCCAGGGCGTTGACGACACTGCCGGTCACGGCTAGCAGTGGGCAAAGCCCTAAGAGCTGGACGATCGCTGGATTGTTCTTCCAAAGACCGTTGATCGAGAGTTCGCCATAGTTAGCTGTGCTCATGGTGTGGGCTCCTGGCCAGCGCTCGCGGCGCCAAAGAGTTCTTTACGATTATCCTGGGCGTATTGCAAAACCCGGGCAGTAGCTTTAACGACGGCGCGGGGCGTAATCGTGGCTCCGGTGAATTGATCAAAGTCGCCGCCTTCTTTGCGCACGGTCCAGCGGTCTCTTACCGGGTTAGTGAGTGAGCGCCCTTTGAAGCCGTTGATCCAGTTTGATTTGCGATGGTCCACAGCGTCTCCAAGCCCCGGAGTTTCGCGGTGTTGGAGGACCCGAACACCTGCAATGCTGCCATCGCGATTAACCCCTACGATTAACTCAATCGCACCACTGTATCCGTCAGGAGCCACTGCGGGGATGAGTACGGCGGTTGGCACGCCGGTGCGTCTGGCGACATAGATTGATTTTTCTTCACTTAATTGCAGCAAGGGGTCGTTGATCGGGGCTACAAGCCGATCGTCGAGCATTGCGTTGTCGTGTCGATCTCGCGGGACGATTTGCAAAAGTGCTTTTTCTTCTGCCGCGCGTTGCGCAGCGCTGATACGGTCTTTGGTGCCTAAAAAAGTGCTCGCAACCAGCAATGCAGTGAGCACAGCGAAGCCGGCTAGTAGCAAGCTATTACGTGTCATGGCGTGGCGAATCTCGTTCACGCTTTGGGACCCCCGCCGTGCCCGTAGACCCTTGGTTGTGTGTAATTGTCGATAAACGGTGCTGCAAAATTGGCAATCAATACCGCGAAAGCTACGGCATCAGGATAGTTACCCCGTACTCGAATTGTGTAGATGAGAACGCCGATAAGAGCGCCAAAAACTAAGCGTCCGCGATTACTGACCGCTGAGGACACCGGGTCCGTCAGGATAAAAAACGCACCGAACATCGTTGCGCCGCTAAACAGATGAAACAGCGGCGAACCGCCACTGGCAGAGCTTCCCTCGTCGTAAAATATTAGCGCACATAGGCTTAATGCCAGCAACATAGCTATGGGGCCGTGCCAGGTAAACACGCCCTTATACAGTAAGAATAGTCCCCCGATGAGGAAGGCCAGATTTACTCCGGCCCAGCCCACACCCTGGAATACGCCGAACTGTGGGTTACTGGCGTAAAGTTCCGTGAGCAGCATGCCTGTGTTCTGACGCATAAGATCCAAGGGCGTCGCCATGGTTTGCGCGTCGAAGCTGCTGGGGTTGAAGCAGGCGCGTAAGGCTTCCATGAATCCCGGAACTGACTCTCCTATGCCCAGGGGGGTTGCCCAGGTACTCATCTGCAGAGGGAAGGAGATGAGTAATACAACGTAACCAACCATGGCGGGATTAAATGGGTTGTAGCCCAGTCCTCCGTAGAGGTGCTTTGCAATGAGGATGGAGAAACTTACGCCGATTAGGAGTAGCCACCAAGGCGCGTAGGGAGGCAGTGCGATGCATAAGAGCGTGGATGCCACCAATGCGCTGTAGTCGGTCAGGAAAGGCTTTAGGGCTTGCTTGCGCAGTCCAAGCGCCATCGCTTCGCAGCTCAGAGCTACTAGGCCGCCGAACAAGATATTGATGATCACTCCCGCGCCGAAATAGTAGCTCAGCACTGCGACGCCCGGCAGGGTGGCCAATAGGACAGTACGCATAACGCTACGGGTGCTCATGGGCCCGTGGGCGTGCGGCGATGTAACGACCAAAAGGCTCATGCGTTCTCAGTTTCGTTGTCTGGCTTCACCGCAGTGCCTGCGAGCTCAGCCTGAAGATCGGTCAGTTTTCTCTCAGTAGTGCGGACGGCATTCTGAAGTGCGGTGGCAATTGTGGGGTCGCTTCCATCGTCGGCCGCAAGTTTTTCCCGGGCTTTCGCTAGGCGTGCCTCGATACGGGCAAGTTTTTCTTGCTGTACTTGATGATCGTTTACAGGGTTAGCTGCTCGCGCGGCTTTTCGTGCCTGCGCCCGAGCGATAGCTGCCTGAATAGGGTCGCTGTCTCCAGTCTGATTCTCAGCTTTGGCGATGGCCGC
>NZ_JBLGBE010000089.1:0-13697 GCF_047617445.1 Congregibacter sp. | reverse complement strand
CGGGGGTCGCGGCGAAAATCCGCTGCATGAGATCCACTGTGGCGGCCGGTCCCATGCCACCCATAATGCCGACCGTTTTACTGTTGGTCATAGCGCCACCGTTGCCGTAGTTCAGAATTCACGCTGGATCGTAATTAAAGGCATCGCGATAGGCGAAGAGCGCCTGACTGCCGCCGGTGTGAATGAATACGATGTTTTGGTCTTTTGCGAAATGCCCCTTACGAATCAGATCGATTAGACCTGCTGCGCCTTTGCCGGAGTACACGGGATCCAGAAGAATGCTTTCACTGCGGGCAAACAGCTCAATGGCTTCGATCGTCGCCGGTGTAGGTATGCCATAGCCCTCGCCAACGTAGTCGCAGTTCGCCTCCACGTGTTCACGCCGGATTGCACCGGGTATCCCTAAAAGATCGGCTGTGCGTTCTGCCAGCTTAAAGACGTTCTCCTCTTGCAGCGGCTTCGGTGCGCGTACGCCAATGCCCAATACAGGTACCTGGCTGTTACTGCCGGCAAAGCCCGCCACGAGGCCTGCCTGCGTGCCGGCGCTTCCAGTGCCGTGGACGACCAGGTCCATACGCAAGCCTGCCGTATCCGCTTGATAAAGCAGCTCCATGGCGCAATGCACATAACCCAAGGCGCCTATAGGGTTCGAACCGCCCCCAGGAATGATGTAAGGCTTCTTGCCATCGGTACGTAGTTGCTTTGCCATATCCTCCATAGCGGCATTCATATCCGTACCGCCAGCGTAACGGCTTATCGAGGCCTTGAATAACTTATCTAAGAGAACATTTCCGTTGTAATTGTAGCCGTCGTAGGTGCTCCCGGTTCTGTCTTCCAGGAGTACCTCACAGTCCATACCCATCTTCGTGGCGATAGCCGCGGTTTGTCGCGCGTGATTGGACTGTGTAGCCCCTTGGGTAATGATTGTGTCGGCGCCCTGCTGCTCGGCGTCGGCCATCAGGAATTCAAGCTTGCGCGTCTTGTTACCACCCCCGGCCAAGCCCGTGCAGTCATCACGCTTTATCCAAATATTGGGCCCGCCGAGTTCCCGGGACAGGTTTTTCAGGGGCTCCAAGGGCGTGGGAAGGTGCGCAAAATGCAGGCGGGGGAATCGGGCTAAGTGCATGCTGGTGTTCTCGATGGCTGTGATTGTTGGGGAACGCAAGAGTACATAAAGAGCGCGCCTGCGGCCATTATGTCTCGCTCCGAGCTATAATGCGGATCTTCGAACTGAGAGATTGTTGCTGTGCTACGACTGATTAGCCTGACTTTGGGCCTCCTTCTCGCCGCTTGCTCGTCCATGGAGTACAACTTACCTGCGGTGAGCAGCGATACGGACGGAAACCGTCGCGCCGGGAAGTTTATCTGGCATGACTTGATATCGGATGACCCTAAAGGAACTGAGGCGTTTTACGGTGCTCTGTTTGGCTGGGAGTTCCAATCTTTGGAGCTTCTGGGTGCCAACTACTGGGTAATTAGCCTCGATGGAGCTCCGATAGCGGGCATGGTTGAGCAGTCAGGTATCGCCGCGCAACGTGACATTTCTCAGTGGATGTCAGTTATCTCCGTCGCTGACGCCGACACTGCCATGAAAATCATCAGTGAGGCGGGCGGTACTGTCCTGAGAGAGCCCGTCTCTATCGGCGATCGCGGCACCATCGCAGTATTTGCGGATGCCCAGGGTGCGCACTTTGCGACGCTTACGACGCCCTCGGGCGATCCCCTGGATAGTGAGTCGCTGCCTGGAGAGGGCGCGTTTTTATGGCATGAGCTATGGACATCCAATGTGCCCGCAGCGAGCACACTCTATGCGGAGCTCGGCGACTTAGACGCGGTGGCGCTAGATAGGGAGGGGGCTGATGGCGCCGACATTGATTTTCGTGTCCTTCGAAGTGACAAGCTTACCCGCGCGGGCATACGAAGCTTGCCGGACCCGGACATGCCATCGTTGTGGATGCCCTACCTAAGAGTCGAAACTATTGAGCGACTTGAACAACTATTGCTTCAGGTGCCTGAGCTGGGCGGCGAAGTGCTTGTACCTGCGCTACCGAGACCCGCTGGTGGGTATGTGTCAGTCATTGCGGGCCCATCTGGCGCACCCATAGCGTTGCAAACCTGGGGAAGTGATCAGCCCCTGATTAAGGATCTTTGACATGCGAAATTCAGGAAATGGCCGCTACCGACTGTTACGGCGTGCATTAGCAGCGGCAGCGCTTGCGGCAGCTGTGCTATCCCTAAGTGGCTGTGACGACCCGCAGGTCTACGGTAGCGTGGGTGTTTCTTCGGGTTATGGCGGCTATGGTGGCTATCACGGAGGTTATGGCGGATGGGGGCAACCGCGGATGCATACCAGTATCTCTGTAGGCGGTCGTATTCGCTAGTGACTCCTTAAAAGCTCCAGCCCACGCCGGTGGTGAGACCCCAGTCAAAACTACCGGCTGCATTTTCTTCTACCGTTGAGTTGTCGAAGCTCCCCCAGGCACTGAAATCCCAGAATAGATCACTGACCATTTCCCAGCGCAGGGTGGCGCTGGTGTCAGCACGTACGCGGCCGCTTTCAGTCAATGATGGATAAAGAGAACCATCGAGCTTGAGTTTTAACTCCGGTGTATCGAAGCGCCAGCGTGAGTAACCGAGAGTGAGTACGCCCTCGATGCTTTCTTGTGTGTCACCCCCAATGCTTCGCTCCTCCAGTCCCTGCAAAGCCATACTGCCAATGAGTTCGCTGCCGGGGGTTTCAATAAAGTAGCGACCCATGCCAGCACCCAGCGATAGTCGATAATCCAGACCCAGCTCATCATTGGTTTCGTGCCCGCCAAACACTAAACGGTAGTTGGCGGCTCGGTCGACCCAGGCCTTACGCGACAAACTGATCCGGGAACTGCTGGTTGCTTCTTCATCGGTGTCGGATATGGTGATGCGGCTGGTGAGGGCGTTGAGAGTTTTCTCATCCTCATAAGAAAAGTCCGCCCGTAGCTCGGTCTGCGCAACGCCACTGGCTTTTGTGAATGCATAATTAGCGGCGACATAAATGTCGATTCTATCGACAAGGCTCTCTGCTACCGGCCGAATTTCTACTATTTCCTGCCATCCAAAGCTCTTTTCTCCAAAGACATCCTCCAACGCTATGGTGCCGGAAATGGGTCCGGGTTTTACGCTGCCATAAAAGCGCTGACCATTGTCCAGACGCAGTTCATAGTTGTAGTTGGAGTCAATGCTCGCTATTTCTTTCCACTCGATATCCAGAGTCCCCATGGCATCAGTGCCAAAGCTTAAACGACCGCCGAGCAACGATTTAATTTCGCCGGTGATACTGTCTCCGTTGTAGAGAGTGATAGTATCGGTCTTGCGCTGAGCGGCAGCCGGGTTGCTCAGGCATATGCTGACTAACAGGAGCATGATCAACATCGCCATGCGTTGTAGCTGCCATTGTTCGGGCGCAAATAGCGTCGTCAAAGTTTTCAACATCGTTCACCGATTGTTATGTGTTTCGGGACGAAGTTTAACGTCATCAGCTCCGAAAATTCGCCTACTGGCAGTTTTACCGTTGTCGGCCTTATTACTGGCTGCTCCCGCGCAGTCAATGTTTGAAGGGGCCGCAGACAATGTGTCCCTCGCTAGCGACAGGGAGCGTTTCCTCAGCGCGCGAAAAATGATTAAAACGGGAGACTGGGCAGCGTTCGATCGCGAGCGTAAAGCTCTCGATTCCTACCCCTTGAGCCCTTACCTCGATTACGAGCGTTTGTTACGACGACTGACCGTGACTTCGGGCACGCAAGCTCGCACGTTTGTCGATGAGCAAAGCCAAGGCCCTTTGGGTGTGCGCTACCTTGGTAGTTATCTTGAGACCACGGGTAAGCGGCGTCGCTGGAGCGACTATCTGGATGCGGCCTCCCGGGAGCCACGCAGCGAGAATTTGCGCTGCTATTACGCTCGCGCAAAAAGAGCGAATGGCGCAGAGCAGGAAGCCTGGGAGCTGGCTGGCCGATTGTGGGTGTCACCGAGCTCGGTGAATGATGCTTGTGACCCATTGTTTACGCTTTGGAAAGAAGCGGACGGCCTCAATGATCAGCTGATATGGAAGCGAGCGACCTTGGCCTACGCCGCGCGCGAGAACGGCCTACTTCGGTACATCGCATCTTTGGGAAGCCCCGACTTGCAGCCTGCGCTTGCTGCGCTGAGACGAAGCTATAGCCAACCACAGCGCAGCCTGGAGTTGGCGAAAAACCTGGATACACCAGCGGGGGCGGAATTGTTGACCCTTGGGCTGGAACGATACTCCCGCTACGATCCGGCCCGTGCGCTTGGACAGTTTCAATCGTTGGATAAGGGATTCCTGAGCGCGGAGCAGAACGAGCGTGTGACATCGGCGATCGCCTTTCGGGGGTTGCTGGAGCGTGACGTGGATGTAAAGGCGTGGGCTGATGAGGGCTTGTCCCATTGGTCCGACGACAAGCTCACTGAGCTGCGCCTTCGCTGGGCTATTGCAGATCAAGACTGGGACGCTATCGATACGCTCTTTTTGGCGCTAAGCAGTACCGCGCAGGCAGAGGGCACCTGGCGTTACTGGTACGCGCGGTCTCTGGAGGACCAGGGACGTGAGGCTGATGCAGAGCTGCTCTTTAGCACCGTGGCCAAGGAACGTGGTTACTACGGTTTTCTTAGCGCAGATCGCGTCGGGCTTCCTTACAGCTATCAAGAGGCTCCCAGTGCCAAGCCTTCTGCTCTATCCAAGGAGCTCCCCGGCTGGGCAGGCGACGCGCTGTGGCGCGTCCATGAGTTAAATGCACTAGGCGAGTCGAGACTTGCTGCGACGGAGTGGGCCCATGCCCTGGGGCGCCTGAACGGCTCTGAGCAACTGGCTCTTGCGCGCATCGCCAATGAGCAAGGTTGGCACCGCTTGAGTATCGACGCTGCGAATGCCGGTCAGCATTGGGATGCGCTGGACTTGCGCTTTCCGCTGGCCTATCTCGACGACTTTTATCAGCGCGCAGCGGCGCAATCTTTGCCAGTTAGTGAACTCATGGCGATCGCTCGTAGAGAGAGCGCATTTTCGCCCACCGCTCGTTCTCCCGTAGGCGCGCGGGGCTTAATGCAGCTCATGCCCGCTACCGGCCGCTCGGTTGCCCGACAGGTAGGCCTACCGGTGAGTAACCAGAAACTAGACAACGTTGAGTACAACATCACCCTCGGTAGTGCCTATTACGGCCAGCTCCTGGAACGATTTGATGGCAATCGAGCTGTGGCATTGGCTGCCTACAACGCGGGACCCAATCGAGTAAAGAATTGGTTAAAAGCTGATTTACCCCTGGACGCCTGGATAGAAACGATTCCCTATCGCGAAACTCGCGACTATGTAAAAGCCGTGTTGGCCTACAGCGTGGTTTTTGACTATCGCCTGGGAGAAAAAGCACAGTTGATGGGTGATGCGGTGCGGCCCCCTGGCTACTGAGTCACGCCCATTTATAAGCTTTGTTATTCCGGTGCTTAACGAAGCGTCGCGGTTGCCTGTACTCCTGACGCGCTTGCGTCGCGACTTCCCCGACTGCGAGCTAATCGTCGTGGATGGCGGCAGCAGTGATGAGAGTGTGGCGGTCTCGATGCCGTTAGCAGATAGCGTCCTGTTGGGGGAGCCCGGTCGAGCGCTGCAGATGAACCTCGGTGCGGCCTGCGCGAGCGGGGAGTGGCTAGGCTTTTTGCATGCCGATACCGAGCCCTTGTTTGACGAAGCCGGACTTTGTGCGGCCTTGGGAGTCGAGCGTCGCTGGGGGTTTTGCCGCATCACACTGCAGGGGCGCGCCTCCGGTCTGGCTATGGTCAGCTCCTTCATGAATCAACGCTCGCGTGTGACGCGGGTCGCGACCGGTGATCAACTGCTGTTGGTTCGACGCGAGCTCTTTGCAGAGATTGAAGGCTTCAGCAAGATTCCCCTGATGGAAGATGTGGAAATCTGCAAACGCCTGCGTTCAGATTACGTCGGTGGTTGTTTGACCCTTACTGTCCGGTCGAGCGGCCGGCGCTGGGATGATCAGGGTCTTTGGGCCACTATCGTGAGAATGTGGGTACTGCGGTTAGCGTATTGGCTGGGCGTAGCGCCACAGCGCTTGCGGACGCACTATTACGGCAAGCACGCCGCCCCCGCCCATCGTGGCGGAGGCTAGCGTGAGCCGCGGAAAACGACTCCTGCAGCAATTCGCCCGGTACCCAGAGCCGGGCAAGGTGAAAACTCGCCTGCAGTCGGAGCTCAGTGCTAAGGAAGCCTGCGCGGTGCATGAAGAGCTGCTTCTTCACACGGCGAGCACCTTGGCGGCAACAAAGCTTGGGCCTGCTGAGCTCTGGCTTGATCGATGGGGTGAGCATGAGGCCTTGTCTGCTGCGTTGAGCCTGGGGATGTCGGGGCCTTATCTCCAAACAGGCGATGACCTTGGGGATCGTATGTACGCGGCGCTAACTGAAGGTCTAAGCCGTGCCGACGCTGTAGTGTTGGTTGGTAGTGATTGCCCTGCGTTGTCTGAGAGCTATCTCGCTGCGGCGTTCACTGCACTGGATTGTGCTGACGTGGTTCTGGGTCCAGCCGATGATGGGGGGTTTGTGCTCATCGGTTGCACAAGGTTGTGCGAAGGAATGTTCAGGGATGTGCCTTGGGGTGGGGCGCAAGTCCTTCAAGAAACGCAGAAGCGTTTAAGGCAGGCAAAGCTATCAAGCGGGTTGCTATCAGGTCTCTATGACGTGGATACTCCCGCCGATTTACAGCGTTGGCGGAGCGCTCAGCGTTTAGGCGTGAGCGGCGACAGCTGAATCCGGCGCTATGTTGACGCCTCTGGAGTCTCTCCAGTCGTCACTTTGCAAATGCGAGCGCTGGTACAGCAACCAGGCAATGGCCGCGCAATAGCTCAGGTTGGTTTGTAGTTCACTGTCAGGGTTGCTCAAAAACGCCCGCTGACTCGCCAGTCCTCGCACCCGGCTGGCAATATCTGGCCGGAACGCGAGATAGCGATCCCAGAGATCCCGATGTTGGGTTGAGGTAATGTGGAACAAGCCCAATCCTGGCTCGCGGCGTGAGAAAAGACCTACTTCGGTTTTTCGAAGGGCGACTGCAAGCAACTCCCTTTCAGCTTCCGAAGACCACGCGCCAAGATATTCCAGCGTGGGTTTTATTACCTGCTCTCGCAGGTGTTCGGCTGTGATGTACATATAGCAAGCTCCTCGCAGGAACATGGCGTGATTACTCTTTGGTAATTCATCACCGGTTTGCATGCTATGACGATCCCTTCAGGTCGCGTCGTAACGCGGTTTAAGCTCTTTTGCCGATAGAGCCCTTGGAGTGACCGGTAACTGAGCGACGTATTGCCTCGCCCTGGGATCATTTTTACCACAGTATTTTTAAATATCCAATATAAATTAGGGGTTTAGAGTGTTTTATTTATCTAGATTTTGTAAGTCGGCCCTAAATAGCGTTATTTCGATGCGAATTTAGCTGAAAAGGCGTGTTGGCCGCTTGTTTGTCGATTTTTTGATCAAAAAATAAGCAATATACCGGTTTATAGCTAACCACCAGCGAACTTGACGGTAAAACCTTCGTTTTCGAGTACCGATTTAATGAGTTCTCGCTGATCGCCCTGAATCTCAATGACGCCATCTTTTACGGCGCCGCCGACGCCACAGCGTTGCTTCAGGGCCTTTGCACGAGTTTTTAGTGTGGGTAGATCATCGGGGAGTCCCGTTACCAGGGTGACGGCTTTACCACCTCGACCTTTGGTCTCGCGCTTCAGGCGAACGATGCCATCACCCTTGGGTTCACCGGACTGGAGAAGACGGCAACGGCAGTCGGCTTTTACGACTCCACAGTCAGGACAAAGCCGTCCTTTGTCCGTGCTGTACACCGGCCGTGATTTTCCTTGTCCACTGTGGCCCATGAACGTTGCTCCTGCGATGACTGGCAGTGTAGGGTACAGCGCTTTGCGTTGTGGTGAACCCCGTGAATGATGATCAAACAAGCGCTGAAATAGCCACGCTGCAAGCTGAGATTGCTTTTCAGGGTGACAGTGTTCAACGTCTCAATGATGCTCTTGCTGCGCAGCAGCAGGATCTCTTGATGCTCCAGCGGCAGGTTGCCTTGCTGGGCGAGCAGCTCCGTGGACTTCGGGAGAATGGCAGTAATCGTGATGGAGGCGCTGAAATTGAAAAGCCACCGCACTACTGATGAGTTTTTGTATGACTAGCCATAAGCCGCTGTTGCGGTAGATTCATTATGAGCACGCTTTTTATAAAGCCCTGAATGCATAGGTAGATTTGAACGATGCAGTTCTCCAGGTTCGGTGAAAAATTTTCAGGGAACAGCGGCATCAGTGGTCTGATGGAGGACCTGGGTACCGCGTTAAGTGATGACCCGACGCTGCTCTTTATGGGGGGCGGAAATCCCGGCAGGATAGAGAGCGTGCAGTCTGCCTTTGCTGCCCGCTTAGCGACTATTGCAGCTGATCGTGATCAGCGCCATCAGTTGCTCGGTGTTTACCAGGCTCCACAGGGAGACCGTGGTTTTCGTGATGAGCTGGCACGTTTTCTTCAGCGCGAATATGCCTGGGACGTAGGGCCTGAGAATATCGCGCTGGCCAATGGCAGTCAGTCGGCCTTTTTTGTGCTCTACAATTTGTTGGCGGGGGAGGCCCCCGATGGTAGCGCGCGCCAAATACATCTTCCTCTCTCGCCAGAGTATGTCGGTTATCGCGACATTGGCCTCAGTGACGGCTTCTTTTCTGCAACAAGGCCACGAATCGAACGTCTGGACAGAGGGCAGTTTAAATACCACGTAGATTTCAGTGCTTTGACGCTCTCGGACTCAGTGGCGGCGCTGTGTGTATCGCGGCCCAGCAATCCCACCGGCAATGTTGTTTCGGACTCGGAAGTTGCCGAACTGGACCGGCTGGCGCGAGCCAAGGGTATTCCCCTGATTATTGATGGCGCCTATGGTCAGCCATTTCCTGGGCTGATCGATGAGACCGCCACCGCATTTTGGAACGACAACAGCATCTTGATGCTAAGCCTGTCAAAGCTGGGACTTCCGGGTGTGCGCAGCGGCATCGTCGTGGCTAGCCCTGAAGTTACCCTGGCTTTCTCCAGAGCGAACACTGTTATTAGTCTCGCTTGCGGCACCTTGGGCCCGCAGCTGCTTCGTGGGATGTTCGATGACGGATCTTTGCTGCAACTTTGCCGCCAGCAGATTCAGCCCTATTATGGTGAGCGCCGACGATTGGCGATTCGAGCAGTGGAAACAGCGCGTGGCGATTTGCCCGTGTGGATTCACAAGCCCGAAGGCGCGTTTTTCTTGTGGCTGTGGTGTGAGAACTTGCCTATCGACAGCTTCACGCTCTATGAGCGTTTGAAAGAGCGCGGGGTTATCGTGCTGCCGGGGAACGATTTCTTTATTGGTAGTGGGGATGATTGGCCCCATAGCCGAGAATGTCTGCGCATATCTTACGCCGGTGATACACAAACGATTGAGCCGGGTATAGCGCTGATTATGGATGAGCTTCATAAAACCTATGCGGCTCACCGATGAAGGGCGTTAAGAGACTCAGATTTTGAAAAGCGAACATGACTCAAAGATGGCTGCTCAGGCTGCTGTCAAATCGATGGATGGAGAACACCTTATGCAAAAGTTAGCTTTCGGATTGTTACTGACAGCGCTTGGTTCGGTAGCGAGCGCACAAGATTCCACACACCTCGACTGGCTCAATGCCAATTACGAGCAAACGGCTCAGACCGCAAGGTCCCTCTGGGAATTTGCCGAAGTGGGTTATCAGGAAACCCGCAGTAGCGAGCTTTTGCAGGATCAGCTGGCCGCCGCGGGATTTACCGTAGAAAGTGGTGTTGCTGATATCCCAACGGCGTTTGTTGCAACTTATGGAGACGGGGGTCCGGTACTTGCGATTCTCGGCGAGTTCGATGCATTGCCGGGGATTACCCAGGACTCGGTGCCCACGCGGAGCCTTATCGAAGAGAAAGCAGCGGGGCACGCCTGTGGCCATAACCTTTTTGGAGCTGGCTCGGCGGCTGCGGCAATTGCGGTAAAAGAGTGGTTAGTTAGCACGGGAACCCCAGGCACGATTCGCTTCTACGGCACGCCTGCCGAGGAGGGCGGCAGTGGCAAAGTCTATATGGTTCGAGCGGGTCTTTTCGATGATGTGGATTTTGCTCTGCATTGGCATCCCTCGGACCGTAACTCCGCTGCCGCACGGACGACCTTGGCAAATCGCTCCGCGAAGTTTCGCTTTCGTGGGGTGTCGGCTCACGCAGCAGGCGCTCCGGAGCGAGGACGTTCAGCGCTCGATGGCGTTGAATCTATGAACTACATGGTCAATATGATGCGTGAGCATGTGCCACAGCAGACACGTATTCATTACGTGATCACTGCGGGAGGTAATGCACCGAATGTTGTGCCTGACTATGCCGAGGTTTTCTATTACCTCCGTCACCCTCACGCGAGGACGGTAAGGTCATTGTGGGAGCGTCTTGAGGCGGCGGCGCGGGGCGCGGCAGAAGGGACAGGGACAGAAATGGAGATGGAGATTATCCATGGTAACCACCCAGTGTTAGTCAATGAAACGCTGCAAAAGATGATGGATGCGACGCTCCGGGATATCGGCGGAATTGAGTACAACGAGGAAGAGCAGCGCTTCGCTGAAACCATTTACCAGAGTTTTGACGACCCATCACTGAATCTGGGTTCCCAGGATGAAATTCAGCCATACAGTGTTTCTCTCGGCTACGGTTCTACTGATGTGGGTGACGTGTCAATTGCCGTGCCGACGGTTGGCGCGAGCATTGCGGGCTACGTACCGGGGACAGCCGGTCATAGTTGGCAGGCTGTTGCCGCTGCGGGTACCTCTGTGGGTTTTCAAGGAGCTCATCTTGCAGCGAAAGCGCTGAGCAGTGCAGCGGTGCGGATTTACACGGATAAAGCTCTACGAGATGCAGCACGGGCTGAGTTTGAAGAGCGCCGCGGGGGAGACCTTGAGTACGAGGCGCTGCTGGGTGACCGTACGCCAGCCCTCAACTACCGCAAGTAAACGCACGGGTGTCGGTGAAACACGCAGTAATAGTCAACGAATAAGAGCGGACGAGGATTCATAGATGTCGGAGAGTGAACGTAAAGACAATGCAGAGCAGGCGGAGTTTCGGAGCTACTGCCAAGAGTGGATAGCAAAGAATCATCCAGGTGAGCCTTCGGTGCGCCTGCCGTTGTCACCACTGGAAATCATGACCCCAGAACAGATGGCGTATTTGCAGTCCTGGCAGAAGTCCGCTTATGACGCAGGACTGGTGGGATGTGACTACCCTGTTGAGGTTGGTGGTGGTGGTCGTGGAGACTGCCAACGTGTTGCGAACGAGGAGTTGGTCGCAGCGCGGACGCCTTACTATCCCAACGTTATTGGCCTGGGTATGGCCGCGCCTACGGTTTTTCATCACGCGAACGAAGAGCTAAAGCAACGTCTTCTGCCTCGACTGTTCTCCGGTGAAGACATCTGGTGTCAGGGATTCAGTGAGCCTGGCGCCGGGTCGGATTTGGCGAATGTGCAGACCTTTGCCGAGCGTAAAGGTGATAAGTGGGTCATCAACGGCCACAAGGTGTGGACAAGCTTGGCGCACTTCGCCGAGTGGATGATCATCCTTTTGCGTACGGATAAGGGCCACAAATACGAGGGCTTGTCGTACTTTGTGGTACCGATTGCTTCCGCTCTGGGCAAAGGTGTGACGGTACGTCCCCTTATCAAAATGACCGGGGAAACAGGCTTCAATGAAGTGCTATTTGAAGACCTCGAAATTGATGACAGCTATCGTCTGGATGAGCTGGGTAAAGGCTGGCAAGTTGCGATGACGACCCTGCTGCACGAGCGTGGAGCAGGCGGTTTAGTGACGCCGCGTGCGGGTGGCCTTAAGAGTAAGAGTTCGCTCTCTATCAGCGCTCGTAATGTGATGGAGCTGGCAGGCAACACCCTGCGTGGCGCACAGCGAGCCTCTGATGACCCCTTGCTGAGAGATCGCATGGTGAAGCAATTGATTCGCGAAGAGGCTCTTAAGGAGCATCAGCGTCGTGCGCGGGTTTCAGCGCTCACCGATCATCCCATGCGTTTGCCCCTACAGAATAAGTTACTGGCATCAGAGATCGCGCAGGACACAGCGGCGCTTGCACTGGAGGTTGAAGGGCCTGCGGCGAGCCTTTATCTGGCCGACGAAAATGCACCGGCTCGAGGGCAGTGGCCCCTTGCGTACATGAATTCTTACGGCATGACCATAGCGGCGGGCACTAGCGAAATCCAACGCAATATTTTAGGCGAGCGAGTTTTAGGGCTCGCCAAGTCGAAGTAAATCGCTCGGCGAAATAAGGAGATAATTGTGGCTCAACCCAAAAATTACGGCTTTGAAGAAGAGGCTGGAATGCTTAAAGACGGTGCGCGGCGTTTCTTCGCCGACAAGCTCCCTGTGAATCAGTTGCATGCGCTGGTCGCAGACGAGTACGTCCCCGAGCGTGCGCCTCGGGTGAAATGGCGAAAAGATTTGTGGGACGAAATGGTGGCGTTGGGCTGGACAGCCTTGGCAGTGCCTGAGAGTGCCGGTGGCGTTGGGCTTCCTTGGGTGGCGGTAGCCGCGCTTTTAGAAGAGAGCGGCAGAGCAGCGTTTCCATCACCACTATTGACTACCTTGCAGACAACTGCGGTGTTGGCTGCCTGCGGTGATGCTGG
Source organism: Congregibacter sp. (assembly GCF_047617445.1). Lineage (GTDB taxonomy): Bacteria > Pseudomonadota > Gammaproteobacteria > Pseudomonadales > Halieaceae > Congregibacter. The sequence goes on along the minus strand of NZ_JBLGBE010000089.1, from coordinate 954 downwards.
GGAATCGGCTTTGATGGCGATTGCTGAAGGCTCAGCAGCAACGATCGCGGTTATGGATACCTCGGGAGATCCACGCCCGGGTGCTGTTCAGGTCGTTGATGGAAAATTGGAGGGGCTTGCCTGTTTTGTCCAGGATGCGGGTAAGTGCGATCACATCCTGGTCATGGCAATGGAAGAGGGCGGGCCAGCGTTGTTTTGGGTGGATACAGCAGCTGAGGGTATCGAAATCCATCAGGACGCGATTATTGACCTAACCCGAGATCAGGCAAGAGTGAGTTTCACAAACGTAGCCGCGCAGCGAATAGTCGCCGATGCGACCGCAGCTTGGGAGTCGGCCTTGCCGGCGATTTGGATACTGATTAGTGCAGACATGGTGGGCGCGGCGGAATGGTTGCTACAAACCACGGTGGAGTATGCCCAGCAGCGTAAGCAGTTTGATCGCCCCCTGGGCTTCTTTCAGGCGGTCAAACACGATCTGGTAAACGTGATGATAGCGATTGATGAGAGCAAGTCTCTGCTGTACAGCGCCGCCTGTGCCTTGGATCACGAACCCGAGCGTGCTTTGGAGTTAGCGCATATGGCTAAAGCGTCTGCCAGCGATACTGCTGCGTTTGCTTCGGGTAGGACGGTGCAAATGCACGGCGGCATCGGATTTACCTGGGAGTGCTTCGTGCATCTGTATTTCAAGCGTCAAAAGCATAGTCAGCTTTTATGGGGTGATGCGGCCTGGCATCGCGCCGCCCTTGCAGACTTATTAGTGGACCGAGCCGGTATGGACGCGGCAGCATAATATGAACTGGAGAACTGCCGGATTCATCGCAATCGCGTTACTCGTTGGCTATGGAACGCTGGCGCTTATAGCCTTTGGAAAATAGCTGCAGCGCAGCCGGTTAGCTTCAGGCTTTCCCGGCTGCCGTTTAAGCAGAAACTTCAGCTTCGATTTCAAAGTGTTCC
>NZ_JBLGBE010000088.1:0-14104 GCF_047617445.1 Congregibacter sp. | reverse complement strand
CTGGCCGTTGACGTAGTTATCATCCTTATCCCCAGTTGCGTCTTCATCGATACAGGATCTTTACCCAGCGTTTGACAGAGCATTCCTCGAAGAATCTAAGGTGCTCAAAAGTTCTAACAAGGCTGTGTGCCGACACGGTATTTGTTGTTCTAAAGCGTGTATGAAATTCAGCTCTGTGGATAAGCTGGGGAGAAGAATTTATTTACCGATGCAAAAGCTGCTGAAAATCTCACCGAGAAGTTCATCGTTACTAAAAGAGCCTGTAATGCTGCCTAAGCTATCTTGGGCGTAGCGTAAATCTTCAGCGATTAGTTCGGCGGCACCGTGTTGTTTGAGTTGAAACAAACCCTGGTGAAGATGCTCAGCACAGTCTTCAAGAGCAAGGACGTGTCGTTCTCGAGCACTGAAGTCCGATGTTTCGCTGTCGCTCATTCCTGCTATTTTTAAAAGGTGCTGCCGCAAAAGGTCAATACCGTCGCCATTTTGAGCACTTAAAGAGATTTCAGTTATCGCTTTGTGCGCGGTTAGCGAAGCAGCTGTTCCATTCAAATCACATTTGTTACGGATGAGGGTTATCGGAATTGAAGGAGGAAGATCGCCTTTGTAAGTCGCTATAAGAGAGGCGGAGTCCGATGAGCTGTTATAGCCACTGTTATCCACTACCAAAAGGATGTGATCCGCAGAGAGCATTTCTGTTCGTGCTCGTCGAATACCTTCTTGCTCGATAGCGTCACCGGAATCTCGAAGACCCGCTGTATCAACAATATGCAGGGGTAATCCATCGATCTGTATGTACTCTCGGAGCAGATCGCGGGTGGTGCCAGGAATATCTGTGACTATGGCTGTGTCTTGCTCAGCCAGCTGGTTGAGTAGGCTGGATTTACCCGCATTGGGTGCTCCGGCAATAACCAACTTCAATCCATCACGCAGGGTTCGACCACGTCGTGCGCTGAGTAACAGCTGGCTAATGGATTGCTCAATAGACTCGAGACGCTCGAAAACATCACTTTCGCCGATAAAGTCGATTTCTTCTTCTGGAAAATCGATAGCCGCCTCTATAAACACACGTAAGCGAATGAGTTGTTCCAGCAAGGCGTCGATTTGGGTGGAGAAAGCTCCGCTAAGCGAACGGCTTGCACTGCGAGCAGCAGCCTCCGTGCTACTGGAGATCAGATCAGCGATGGCTTCGGCCTGCACCAGATCGATTTTGTTATTCAAAAATGCCCGCTGACTGAATTCACCCGGGTCAGCCTGCCGCGCACCACAATTGATGCACTCGCGAAGAATGGTGCGCAGGAGCACCGGCCCACCATGACAATGCAGCTCGGCCACATCTTCGCCGGTAAAGGAATGGGGTCCAGGGAACTGAATCAATAAGCCCTGATCCAGAACCTCTCTGTGTTGATCATGGATTTGCACATAGTGTGCTTGCCTGGCGGTGGCAGTGATCGCTGTCATTGTTTTAGCGACAGAGAAGGCCTTGGGTCCTGATAAGCGGATAATCCCTACACCACCGGCACCGGGGCCCGTAGCAATCGCAGCGATGGTATCGCTGTCGCCGACCAAAATGTTCATATCAGTAAGGTCAGCTCTTGGCCGCGGCGTTCTCAATTTGCCGGGTGATAACGTATTGCTGAGCCATGGACAACAAGTTGTTTACAACCCAGTAAAGGACCAGTCCCGCCGGGAACCATAAGAAGAAGAACGTGAAAATCACCGGCAGCCATTGCATGATCTTGGCTTGCATAGGATCCGGTGGTGGAGGGTTAAGTTTTTGCATGAAGAACATGCTGGCGCCCATCATTAAAGGTAGGACGAAATAAGGGTCCATGACAGAAAGGTCATTAATCCACAACATAAACGGTGCCTGGCGCAACTCAACGCTTTCCATCAACATCCAATACAAGGCAATGAAGACGGGCATTTGAACCAGGATAGGTAGACACCCCCCCATGGGATTGATCTTTTCTTTACGGTAGAGCTCCATCATTGCCTGAGATTGTTTTTGCTTGTCCTCGGCATGTTGTTCGCGAATGTCCGCCATTTTTGGCTGAACACGCCGCATGTTGGCCATTGACTTGTAACTCGTAGCGGAGAGTTTGAAAAACACGGCTTTGATGAGGACGGTGAGCAGAATAATTGCCGCGCCCCAGTTGCCTACAAACGAGTAAATTTTGGTCAGCAACCAAAAAAGAGGTTGTGCAACCCACCATAGCCAACCGTAGTCCACGCTAAGCTCAAGGAAAGGCGATATCTCCTTAAGACTGTACTGATCCTTCGGTCCCGCATAGAAGCGAGCGCTCACTTCCTGTGTGGTGCCAGGATCTACTGTAATGGCGGGGCTGGTAAATCCAGCAATATTGAAACCGCTATTGGTGACACGCGTGCTGTAGGTGTGGGTTTGTTCTGGCGCAGGAACCCAGGCGCTTAAGAAGTAATGTTGAATCATGGCTATCCAACCGCCCGCGTTTTGTTCGCGAAAGGGTTCTTTGAGCATGTCATCGAAGCTGAACTTCTCAAAACGATCATCAGCGGTGGTGGTAGCCGCGCCGAGGAAAGGCTGCATTCCCATACCACCACCGCCACCGGAGTCAGCCGCGCTGCTATCACGCTTGATCTGACCGAAGAGGTTGCCTTGCCATCGGGCATCGCTTTGATTGTTGATGATGAATTCTACATCGACGACGTAGCTGTCGCGCTGGAAGCTGAAGCGCTTAGTGACGCTAATGCCGGCATCGTTGCTCCACTGCAGGTCCACCTCGAGGGTATCTGCTACACCCATGTCGTAACGACTTTGGGTGCTTCGGTAGTTGGCGCGGCTTTTACTATCAATTCCATCGCGTCCGATAAGTCCGCTTTGTGCGACATAGACTCGTCGGGAATTATTCTCTAACAGCACAAAGGGTGTTTCAGGGTCGTCGATTTCGGCTAGAAACTTAGCGAGGGCGACTTCAACAATATCCCCACCGTTGAGATCGATAGCGACCTGCAGGCTGTCGGTATATATCTGAACGATGTTCTCGGTCGCAGTGACCATGGGTGCTGCAGTGTCAACGGAAGCGCCAACGGCAGGAATGTCTTCTACACCGTTAGTAGGCGGAAGAGTGCTGCCGTTGTTTGGCAGCGGAGCTGGCAGATCGGCGGGTAAGTCGCCATTTGCGGAACCGGGCTGAACACCGGGGCTCGCAGTCAATCGGGTTTCAGTAGAAACCACCTCAGCCTTGATGTCCTGAAAATTGACCCACTCTGTTAACAACATAAATGACAAGAGCATGATCGCGCCGATGAGCAGCGTGCGTTGGATATCCATTAAAAATTAGTCCTGATGTTGACAGGCTGGAGGAACGGGATCAGCGCCTCCTTCATGCCAAGGGTGACAGCGGAGAATTCTGTGGGCGGCGAGTTTGCAGCCTTTCAAGGATCCATGCGCCTCGATAGCTTCAATAGCGTAACGCGAACAGGTGGGATGGTAGCGGCAGTGGTGGCCCATAAAGGGGCTTAATAACAATTGGTACCCGCGAATGAGCGTTTGGAGCAATGATCGGAACAAACCCCTCATGACGGACTTGCCGCTAACCCTAAACGAGCGAACTGTTTGGTTAAAGCTTCTTTTATGTGGGTACTACTCGCATTGCGGGCACCGGGTCTGGTGAGAATCACAATATCGAGAGATGGCGTTTTTTGCTCGAGCACCCGAAAGTGTTCTCGGGCGAGGCGCTTAATGATGTTTCGGTTCACAGCGGTGGGAACGTGTTTTTTAGCGACCGCTAAACCCAGCCGGTGTTGGGGTAGGTCGTTATGTCGAGCTAGCAGTAGTAGCTCTTTTTGTCCCGCTTTGTGGTCCGGGTCTTTAAAAACTTGACTGTATTCGGCTGCTGTGAGGAGCCGTTGGCTGGGCCGAAACATAGCAGCCACAGTAACGGCCCGCTTTTGCCGCGCGAATCAGGCTTGATCTAAATCAGGCTGCGAGACGCTTGCGACCCTTTGCACGGCGACGAGCAATAACGGCACGCCCACTTTTGGTTGCCATGCGGCTACGAAAGCCGTGAGTGCGCTTGCGTTTTAATACGCTGGGCTGAAAAGTTCTTTTCATGATCCTACTCGCTTAAGTCTCAGTACTGAATTCGCTGCTCGTTGTGCAAGCCGAAAAGCTTGATTTTCAAACAGCTAGTTCGTTATTCGGTTAATGCCGGTGGTGCTGACAAAATTGGGCCGCGTATTGTAGTGAATCGGCGTTGGTTATTCAATGCATGTATTGATGGACTGCGTATAAATTTTGCTGCATTTGTTGCGCCGATAGTTTCACTGCGCAGTGAAAGTTTTACACAGGGCTTAAAGTTGAGTGTTGGCGCGGCGCACAGCAATCAGTAAACACTTTTCCCCAAAGATACACACAAGTTATCCACAAACCCAGCCCTCACTTACAAGCAATCGGTTTAGGTGGTTTTTTATACCGAAAACAGATAAGCTGTTGATTTATATGGGTTAAGTTAATACTTTTTTTTCAGCTAAGGTGTGGATAAGTCAGGGTGGCGAGGTTATGATGGCGGAATCGACCTTGCTCGGTGTAGGGATATCAACAGCGCTATCCACAAAGCTAGGCAAGTCGTTACGTTTCGGTAGCCAAGTGAGCTTTAGAGCCGCTTAATACGACAAAACCGCGAGATAAGCGTTTGTTAGTTAGGTGAAATCAGGGCCATATCTAAGGCGTCGCTACTGATAACCCATAAAAACCATGAAAATTGATCGTCTGGCAGGATTTTTCAAGATCAGACGGCAGAAGAGAGTGAACCTTGTCAGAAGCAATATGGGCACACTGCAAAACTCGTTTGCAGAACGAATTACCACCACAGCAGTTCAACACATGGATTAGGCCGCTTCAGGCGACGCAAACAGACCAGGCTCTGCAGCTTTTGGCGCCTAATCGTTTTATTTGCGACTTTGTCGCCGATAAGTACGGCGAGCTTATTGCGCGGTTGTTGCGGGAAGTACAAGACGGCGAGGCGGAGTTGCAGCTTGAGATTGCTGCGGGCTCATGTCGGGCGTCAGCTGTGCCGCTGGCGGCGACGCCACCGGTTTCTCGTGGTCCAGCGCTTGCGGTGGTCGGTGGTACCGCCTCGGCTGCCGGAACAGAGGCCGCAGAGTTAGCGCCGCAGGCCGATATCGGTGCCTTCGGTACCCGAAAGGCGTCGTCACTCATCGAAACCACTTTGCACTATGGGCAGGCGAGCAAGTCGCAGGTTCATGAAGCCTTGCAGCATAAGCACAACTTGGTGAGCAACTACACGTTTAGTAATTTTGTTGAGGGCAAGTCAAACCAACTCGCATTAGCCGCAGCAAAACAGGTGTCGGAGAACCCCGGAGGATCGTACAACCCACTCTTTTTATATGGAGGAGTGGGCTTGGGCAAAACCCATTTGATGCATGCGGTGGGTAATGCATTAAAAATCAACAAGCCGGATGCAAGAATTGTTTATCTGCACTCCGAGCGATTTGTAGCCGACATGGTGAAAGCGCTGCAATTGAATGCCATCACCGACTTTAAACGCTACTACCGATCCGTCGATGCGTTGCTAATTGACGACATACAGTTTTTTGCTAAAAAAGATCGCTCGCAAGAAGAGTTCTTTCATACCTTTAATGCCTTGCTCGAAGGTGGTCAGCAGATGATCCTTACCTGCGATCGTTACCCCAAGGAAATTGATGGGCTGGAAGAACGCCTGAAGTCGCGCTTTGGTTGGGGTCTTACCGTCGCGGTAGAGCCACCTGATCTTGAAACACGTGTGGCAATACTGATGAATAAAGCTAGTCAGGCGCGGCTTGATTTACCGCCCGACGCAGCCTTTTTTATTGCCCAGAGAATTCGCTCTAATGTTAGAGAGCTTGAGGGTGCGCTAAAGAGGGTGATAGCGAGCGCTAACTTCACACGACGCCCAATTGATGTCGATTTGGTTAAGGAAAGCCTTAAGGACTTGCTTGCCTTGCAAGACAAGCAGGTCAGTTTAGATAATATCCAGCGCACGGTGGCTGAGTATTACAAGATCAAGGTGGCTGATCTAAATTCGCGGCGAAGAAACCGCTCTGTGGCCAGGCCCCGACAAGTGGCTATGGCTCTGGCCAAGGAATTGACGAACTACAGCTTGCCCGAAATTGGTGACGCCTTTGGTGGTCGCGATCACACAACGGTCCTTCATGCCTGCCGTAAGATTCGTGAGCTTAGAGAAACAAGCTCCGACATTCATGAGGATTACAAAAACTTACTGCGGCTGCTAACGACCTGATTCGACGGCTCGTTTCTTGGTTTAATGACGCAAAGTTTGCTGCCCGTAATTCGGCATTTTTCATAACCATGTTGTGGGCATGATGCGCTAAACTATGGCGGTTTTTATGTCGTACGTGGCTGATTTAAGGATTTTTGATGAAATTCCGAGTTTCTCGTGACGCACTGCTTAAGCCCCTGAATCTCGTTGCGGGGGTGGTTGAGCGCCGGCAAACTTTGCCGGTGTTATCTAACGTACTGCTAAACCTCGACGGTAATCGCTTGTCCATTACCGGTACGGACCTGGAGGTCGAGCTGGTAGGACGCGTGAACTTGGAGGCGGCCGGTGATGTGGGCGAAATTACAGTGCCAGCACGAAAGCTCGCGGACATCTGTAAAAGCCTTCCAGACGGTTCTGATCTCGAAATTTCGGTGTCTGACGGTAAAGCCACGGTACGCAGTGGAAGAAGCCGATTTACCTTGGCAACGCTGCCTGCACGAGAGTTTCCCAATATTGAGGATAGTATTGGGACGCACCAGTTCACCCTAAAACAGCGAGAGCTGCGTCGTTTGATTGAGCGCACGGGCTTTGCCATGGCGCAACAAGATGTGCGGTATTACTTAAATGGCATGTACTGGGAGCTTCGTGCCGGTCGTCTCCGCGCCGTGGCTACTGACGGTCATCGTCTCGCGATTTGCACCTTCCCTGGAACACTTAAAGACTTGGAAGATACCCAGGTTATTCTTCCGCGAAAAGGCGTTCTTGAGTTGTCGCGACTGATGCAGAGCGATGATGAGGACGTAACTATTATTCTGGGCAGCAATCACTTGCGCGCTACTACAACCGAGTTCACGTTCACATCCAAGCTTGTAGACGGGAAGTTTCCAGACTACGAACGCGTGCTTCCTCGTGCCGCCGATAAAATTGTTCAGAGCTCCCGAACCGAACTGCGCCAGGCGTTTACGCGTACCGCAATTCTCTCGAACGAAAAGTATCGCGGTGTTCGGCTTAAGTTATCCAACGATAGTCTTGAAATCGTTGCGAACAACCCCGAGCAAGAGCAGGCCGAGGAAAACCTTCCGGTCAACTACACGGGGGAGTCGCTCGAGATAGGCTTTAATGTTGGGTATCTTTTAGACGTGCTGGGTGTTTTGAGCGGGGATGAAATACGGTTTTCCCTGTCAGATTCGAATAGCAGCGCGCTTCTTGAGGAAACCGACGGCGGGGACTCGCTGTACGTTGTGATGCCCATGCGGCTTTAAGTCGCTTGGGCGTGGAGGGGTGCGCCCCTGTTAGCCTCTCTTAATATCCACCACCTTAGAAACCTCACTCAGGCCAGTCTTGGCCCGCTGTCGCTGCACAACGTTATCTACGGCATTAATGGAAGCGGCAAAACAAGCCTGCTTGAGGCCGCGCATATTCTAGGGACAGCGCGGTCCTTTCGATCAGGTGGCGCTAAAGCACTAATTACCCATGGTGAAGAGACTTATGTCATTCAGGGGGAGCGGCATTTAGCGGCGAGCGGCAGCCTGTCGATGGGTGTGCAGCGACAAAAAGGTGGAGAGATGAGCCTTAGGGTGGCGGGAGAGCCCTCGCGCTCCGTATCCCAGCTAGCTGACGAACTCCCGCTTCTACTGATTAATGCCGAAAGTTTTGATCTTTTGGTGGGTGAACCGGCTAACCGTAGGCGGTTTATGGATTGGGGAGTGTTTCACGTGGAACATAACCTTCGAGAGCATCGCCGTCGATTCCAGCGAGCGTTAACACAAAGGAATCATCTTCTTCGCCGTGGTAACCTAGACGCCTCGGAATTAGAAGTGTGGACACGTGATTTGGCGGTCCACGCAGAGCTGGTGTCCGCCGGCCGAGATCGCTTTCTGACGGCACTTAGAGCGATTTTTGAGCCCCTAGTCAATCAGTTGGCGCCGGAGATTGGCCCTGTTGATTTGGCTTATCGTCGTGGATGGGACGCTAGTTGTAGTTATGCGGACGCTTTGCAGCGCAGTTTGTCGTCCGATCAAGCGCAGGGGTTTACGCAATCCGGGCCCCAGCGAGCAGATATTCGCGTAACAGTAAGTGGTTACTCTGCGGCAGATACTTTGTCGCGAGGCCAGCAGAAGCTGTTGGTTTGCGCTTTGAAGCTAGCCCAGGGCCAAATATTGGCGGGACAGCAGGGTGGGGTTTTATACTTAATAGATGATTTGCCGTCGGAGTTGGACGCAGAGCGCTGTGAGCGAGTGTGTAGAGCTCTAGCTGCGATGCGGGCACAGACACTGATTACTTGCGTCAGTCGCACAGCCATCCCTATGGAGTGGCTAGGGCTAGACGCAGAAGTAGCAATGTTTCACGTGGAACAAGGCCGTGTGGCGCTTGATCCAGACGCGACTAATAGATGAAAAACGGCTTAGGCCGCTAAAATACTGGAGTAAGTGCAATGAGCGATGCATCAGACAGCTACGATGGATCGAAAATTAAGGTTCTTAAAGGCCTTGATGCGGTGCGTAAGCGCCCGGGTATGTACATTGGAGACACTGATGACGGCACAGGCCTACATCACATGGTCTTTGAGGTCGTAGATAACTCCATTGATGAGGCGTTGGCAGGCCACTGCGGAAAAATCCTTATAACCATTCATCCCGACGAATCTGTTTCTGTTCAGGATGATGGTCGAGGCATTCCTACAGATATGCACGAAGAGGGAGTGTCTGCCGCCGAAGTTATTCTTACTGTGCTCCATGCGGGAGGAAAATTCGACGACAACACCTATAAAGTTTCGGGTGGTCTACATGGTGTGGGTGTTTCGGTTGTTAATGCGCTCTCAGAAGAGCTTTGGCTGACGATTTGGCGTGCCGGTCGACGCTATGAGCAGCGTTACGTGCATGGTGTGCCTCAGGGCGCTCTCCAGGATGTTGGTGAGGCGGATAAGACAGGAACGCTGATTCGTTTTAAACCGTCCGCCGAAACCTTTACTAACATCGAATTTGAGTTCGAAATACTCGCAAAGCGTCTTCGAGAGCTGGCTTTTCTTAATTCTGGCGTGGAAATCCTCCTCGAGGACGAGCGTTCAGGAAAAGACGAGCGATATTGCTATGAAGGCGGCTTGCATGCCTTTGTTGCTTACCTGAATCGTAACAAAACCCCCATGCACAAAGCGTTTCATTTCCAAGCTGATACCGAAGATGGCACGTCTGTTGAGGTCGCCCTTCAGTGGAATGACTCCTATCAGGAGAATATCTTCTGCTATACCAACAATATTCCCCAGCGCGATGGCGGTACCCACCTGGCGGGCTTTCGATCGGCGCTCACCAGAACTCTTAATGCCTATATCGAACGCGAAGGGTTGGCAAAAAAGGCCAAGGTGAATACAACGGGTGATGATGCCCGGGAAGGCTTGACGGCGATCGTGTCTGTGAAAGCACCAGATCCCAAGTTTTCGTCGCAAACCAAAGACAAGCTTGTGTCCTCAGAGGTCAAAACCGCTGTAGAGCAGACGATGAACAACCGTTTTGGTGAGTATTTGCTGGAAAGCCCCGGCGAAGCTAAGGCCATCGTGACCAAAATGCTTGACGCGGCCAGGGCGCGTGAAGCGGCTCGTAAAGCGCGAGAGATGACACGCCGCAAAGGCGCTCTCGATATTGCAGGCCTGCCGGGCAAGCTGGCGGACTGCCAGGAGAAAGACGCCGCGCTCTCAGAAATTTACCTGGTAGAGGGTGATTCGGCGGGTGGTTCTGCAAAACAGGGTCGGAACCGGCGTTTTCAGGCGATTTTGCCACTCAAGGGAAAGATCCTGAATGTCGAGAAAGCTCGCTTCGACAAAATGCTTGCGTCGGTAGAAGTCGGCACGCTGGTGACCGCTCTTGGTTGTGGCATCGGGAAAGAAGAGTTTGATCCCGATAAGTTACGTTATCACCGCATCATCATCATGACGGATGCCGACGTGGACGGCTCGCATATTCGCACCTTGTTGCTGACCTTCTTTTTCCGGCAGATGCGCGAATTGATTGATCGTGGTTATGTGTATATTGCCCAGCCTCCACTGTACAAAATCGCCAAAGGCAAGCAGCACCAGTACCTCAAAGATGATGCCGCACTGGCCGAATTTCTCACCGCCCAGGCGCTTGATGGAGCCGCACTTTATGTCAATGCCGAAGCTCCTGCGATCAGTGGAGAGTCCTTGGCAGAGTTGATTCGTCAGTATCAGTCTGTGGAAGCGATTGTTAAGCGTCGCAGTCGTCACTACCCCGAAGAGCTTATTTGGGAGCTCGTGTTTGGCCCACATCTGATGGGCGCGGACCTTACGGATGAAGCGGCTGTTGAGTTGTATTGCAAAAAAATGAGTGAGCGCTTACTTACCCTAAAGACAAAGGGAACAAGCTATTCTGCCGTTCAAAAGTCGGATAATCAAGAAACCTGGTACCCCATGGTACGAATGTTGGCGCATGGCGTAGAGCGGCCGATCGCGCTCAAACCCGAGTTTTTTAGGTCAAAAGACTACGCGGCAATGGTGGCACTGGGTGAGACGCTGAACGACCTTATTGATGAAACCGGTTACTTCCAGCGTGGCGAGAAAACCAATCCCACCCAAAGCTTTGTTGAAGGGCTTGAGTGGCTCATGACAGAGGCAAAGCGGGGTTACTACATTCAACGCTACAAAGGTCTTGGTGAAATGAACCCTGAGCAACTTTGGGAGACAACTATGGATCCTGAAAGTCGCCGTATGTTGCAGGTGACGATCGATGATGCGATGTTGGCGGATGAAATCTTCACGACTCTGATGGGCGACCAGGTTGAGCCGCGGCGGGAGTTTATCGAGCAGAATGCGCTGTATGTTTCAAACCTGGATGTTTGACGTTTGCTTCTTGTTGGTTCTCAGGCTATCTGAAGATTTCTCATCTTAAATGAATAAAAAACACCCCATTGCCTTTAAAATCAATGGGTTACGTTTTATTATGCCTGTTTGAAGGAAAACCTCCGGAGGTTTTCTTCCCACCAACGCTAGCAATTCGGCATCTATCTGTTTAGCCGCAGGCATTGAAACCAAATGCTCGGCCCCTTGTTGTTGCCCCGCCCTGTGCTTAACGCCGTAGGGTTATACACCTATCTTGGGCGCTGCCGTTTACCGTTACCTTCGCCCTGAGGCTTCTTTAGGGCGTGCGTTTGGACCTCCCCCGTGAAGCACGGCAACATCGGCATGGACGTCAGGCGTCTGTGTTTGTTATTTTGCGATTTCCCTTAGGCGTATTCTAAGGTTTACATTGTATGTATGTGTATCGGCAGCCCAGTGAGGGTGTGCTTTGCAGGTCTGGCTATCGAGAACCAGCCCAATATCAGTTAGGAAAAACTCTCCCGTCAATTCGGGTAATTGATTTCGGTAATTCCGCATATCGTCTTGTCTCTGAGGGGCAGTGATAATTCGCTGGCGGCAAGATTTGCTGGTTTTGGTTAAGCCTTTACCGAAAGTCGACTTATTTTATGCGTATACCTTACTCCGACTATGGCAAATCACGCGTAAGCCGTCCCCCGCTCAGAAGGCCCGCTTCCACGGAAACCTTAGGGCGCAGCTATGGCCGTTGTCATCTCAAATATCGTTCCATGAGCGATTGGTTCTTCTCTTCGGCTGCGCGCTCGAGCTTCAGAACATTCCCCATAAACATTTTTGCCGCCGGGCTAATCGATCGATTCTTTAGAAATATAAACCCGTGAACGGGTGATATCCACGGGTTTTGGAAGTTGAGTAAGATAAGTTCGCCCGATTCGAGTTCGGATTCGATCTGTGAGGGTATAGCGGCTCCAATCCCGTTGCTTTGAGAGACGACCATGCGTGCCGTGGCAAAATCATCAATTTCCACAGATGGCACTAGGTGGCCACTATTAATGTCAATGTCCGATTTTCCTGGAATGGCTTCTGCCAGACCTGCGGGCACGCGAATCGACACCAGCGGAAACTGATCCAGTTCCGTTCTGGTGGGCTCTTTGTTCACGGCAAGTGGGTGATCTTTCCGACAAAAGAGCACCATTTGGTGCTCGCTAACCCTTTCTATCGATAATTGGTCTTCGCTCGTGGCAGCTTCAATTGCGACAAACCCCAGATCTGCCGTTCGATTTAGAACATGTTCGTTGACTGTTTGCCAATTTCCGGTCAATGCTTGGTATCGGAGATCAGGAAAGTCACTAACCATCTGTCCAAGCGCGGTGTTCCCGGATACTTGCGCGGGGTACATGCCCAGCGCTACACAAAATTTCCCAAGGTTCAGGCCGCGCATTAGGTCTATTTCGCGCTTAAGTTCATCTGTGTCATCCACGATAGCCGCCGCTCGCCGAAGAAACGTTTCGCCATAGCCAGTCGGTGTCACGGTGTTGTGTTCGCGATCAAACAAGGTGACCCCTAGGTCTGCCTCCAGTTTACTGATACTTCTGGAAAACGCCGATTGCGAAATATTCGCTTGAGTCGCGGCGCGGGTAAAGTTCCCATGTTTGAAAAGACTAAGCGCGTGCCGTAACTGCCGATGAGTAATCACTATGTGTTTTGTGCATCACTATAATTCGATTAATGCATTAGAAGTCATACGCAAGGCATGGTCAAATCATGAACTCGTGGAATAAAGGATGTTTATGAAACTCATTGCGGTAGTTGTACCTTTGGCTGTAACCCTCGGCTTTCTTGCACATGGACAAGGCGCTTTGGCGCAGAATCTTGACCGCAGGGTATTGCCGATTCATCCGCCGGAAGTTGCCTTGTACACGGAGCTCAATGCGCGAAACGCAACGCCGCCTGCGCGATTTGACGTCACGGCACCCGAGGGCGCGCCCAACGTTCTGTTGATAATGATCGACGATATGGGCTTCGGCGTATCCAGTGCTTTTGGTGGCCCCGCCCACATGCCGACTCTCGATGAACTTGCGGACTCGGGTCTTCGCTACAACCGGTTCCACACCACAGCTATGTGCGCCCCTACTCGCGCGGCACTACTTAGTGGCCGTAACCATCATATGAATAACATGGGCTCGATCACTGAAACGGCGACGGCTTTTCCTGGGAATACCGGAGTCATTCCCCTGAACATATCCCCGATTTCGAATGTGCTACGCCTCAATGGTTACAGCACAGCGCAATTCGGCAAAAATCATGAGACGGCTGCATGGGAAGTCAGTCCATCCGGGGCGACCGACCGCTGGCCCACGCGCAAAGGGTTCGACAAGTTCTACGGCTTCTTTGGCGGTGAGACGAACCAATGGTCGCCGCTAATCTACGATGGAATGACACCCGTCGAGTTGCCTGATGATCCCAACTACAACTTTATGACCGACATGACGACTAAGGCGATCGAATGGGTTGGTTTTCAGCAGGCCCTGACCCCGGACAAACCTTTTTTCTTGTACTTCGCCCCGGGTGCAACGCACGCGCCCCACCATGTGCCGGCCGACTGGATTGCCAAGTACAAAGGGAAATTTGATCAGGGCTGGGACAAAGTCCGGGAGGAGACTCTAGCTCGGCAGATTGCGCTTGGTGTTGTGCCGGTCGGTACACAGCTGGCGCCGAAACCACCCGGAATCAAAGATTGGGAGGAACACACAGCCGATGAGAAACGTCTGCTCGCCCGTCAAATGGAAGTTTTTGCTGCTTTTGCAGAGTACGCCGACACAGAAATTGGCCGCTTGGTCGACTCCCTTAGAGAAATGGGCGAACTCGACAATACACTGGTGTTTTACATCGCCGGTGACAACGGAACGAGCGCCGAAGGCGGGGAGCTCGGTGTTTCCAATGAGTACACATCCATTAACGGTGTACCGGAGACGACAGAAGCAATGCTCGAGCACTATGACGATTGGGGCGGCCCCATGAC
>NZ_JBLGBE010000087.1:0-14117 GCF_047617445.1 Congregibacter sp. | reverse complement strand
AAAAACAATAACGAGGGATTCAAAAATGAATAGTTTTCTCCGCAGTTCTCACTATCTGGCACGGCAGCGGGTCAGAGTCGCGGCGCTAGTTGCAGCGGGCGTACTACCAGCGGCTATGCTGTCGGCTCCAGCGGGGGCGCAGCAGCTGGAAGAAATCGTCGTCACCGCCACACGCCGCGTCGAAACCGATGTACAAACCACACCAATTGCCGTGACATCCGTGTCTGCCGATGCGATCAATCGAGCTATACCCCGAGACCTCGGTGATATCCTGATGTACGCGCCAAACGTGATCAGTGGTAAACAACCAGGCTTCAACGCCGCTAACTTCGCAATCCGTGGCGTTGGTCAAAACGGCATCATTCTTTACTTCGAAAACCAGGTCGGCGTGATCGTCGATGACTTCGTAATCCCGCATATCCAGACCGCTAATATCGAAATGCTGGATATTGAAAGCGTGGAAATTCTGCGCGGTCCACAGGGCACGCTGTTCGGCAAGAACACTACCGGCGGTGCCATCAACGTTAAGACCCGACGACCGGACATGGATGGATCCAGTCTGAGTCTTCAGGGTCAGCTCGCGGATTACGATACCCGGGAGATCAGAGGTGTCGCCAACTTTGCTATGAGCGACACGCTCGCAGTGCGCATAGCCGCTTTACAACGCAGCTCCGAGGGCTTTTACGAGAACGGCGCGCAGTATGGCCCGGTGGCTGATTTCGGCGTGAACTACCCTCTTGCCGGAGCGACCGGCGGTGGTAATGGCGACAACGTTGGCGGCGACGATGTGTTCTCGGCACGTTTCAAGGTTCGCTGGCAGCCGACCGACAACCTGGACATCAACTTCTCCTACGAGATGGTCCGCGATCAGGGCGACTCTCCCCCCTCGGTCAGCGGCACTCCCGATGGCCCGGGCTACGTTTTCAACAACTTGGGCTTTACCCGCGACCCGGGTGATCCGCTTAAAAATGCCGGAATAAGCAATCGAGACGATGCGCTGATGGGCATGCGGACCCGGGGCCATGAAATTGATGTCGACGGCTACTTTGTCAACATCGACTGGGCTTTCAGCGAAGACTATTCGCTCACCGGTTTCTTTGGTCATCGTGAAACGGATTCGTGGCTGCCGAGCACCTACACAGGCGAGAGCGGCCCGGTCTCGTTGTTCGATGCCAATCGTCAGGATGAGCGTGAGACCACTCAGTTTGAGCTGCGTATCGCGTCCAATCTGGATGGCCCGTTCAACTGGGTAGGAGGCATGTTCTACCAGAAGGATGAGACGATCTTCAGCGTTGCCCAGCTTCTGGGTTTCGTAGACATGACTCTCGATAGCGCCGCTTTGTTTGGTGACCCCCTGTTCTTTAATAACAATCCACAGGTACTGTCGAATGGTCAGGACGCCGAGTCCTGGGCGCTCTATGCGGATGGCACCTATGAGCTGAATGATCGCTGGTCTATCGGCGCAGGTGTACGCTTCACCCGGGAAGAAAAAGAGTGGACCGGGCGGAATCAGGTCTTTGTTCAGGCACTGGACGGCGGTTTCGATCCTAACTTCACCTGGCGCGAGCTGGGCGAGCCACTGGCGGCTGCGGACTTCAATCGCTTCCCCACCGGCGTTGTTCGCGACAGCGAGAAATGGAACGAGCCAACCTGGCGGCTGACAGCCAGCTTCCAGGCCGCCGAAGATATCTACACGTATGCGACCTACTCTCGTGGTTTCAAGAGTGGCTCCTACAACGACCAGACCGGTACTGGCGGTAATCCGATCGAAGCCGTTCAGGCACGACCGGTAGCGCCCGAAACGGCTGACTCCTATGAAATCGGAATGCGCTCCGAGTGGCTGGACAACACCGTACGTTTGAATTTGACGGGTTTCTACGTAGTCTATGACAACTCTCAGCAGCAGCTTCTGGCCGAGATCGAAGCCGACCGTGATGGCGACGGGGTCAATGAAAGTACCTTCCAGGAAACACGTTTTTTCAACGCCGCGGAGATCAATGTCTGGGGACTGGAGCTTGAAAGCACCTGGCTGGTCTCTGACAACTTCACGATATCGGGTAGTGTCGGTATTCTCGACAGCGAATTTGACGAGTTTCAGGCCGACACCAACTTTGACGGAATGATCGATACAGACCTCAGCGATAACGCTGTTGCCCGCGCACCAGACTTAACCTGGAACGTAGACTTCCTCTACGATCATGAGATAGCTGGCGGCACGATGGACTACGCCCTGAACGTGAACTTCGTGGATGAAGCGGTCTATGCCTACACGGCAGTAGCCGATACGCCCGATGGCATCACGGACGACCGTACCTTGCTCAACGCATCGGTCACCTATCGCTCTGCGTCTAGCGGATGGTGGGTGCGCGCCTTCGGCCAGAACCTCACCGACGAGCGCTACCGCGTCGGCGAACTTCCGGTGGCAAACCTCTGGGTCATGTCGTTCTACGGAACACCGCGTATGCTCGGTCTGCAAGCCGGAATCGATTTCGATATGTAGAACGCCAGGCCAGGCGACGTGGCAATAACAAGAAACAGCCTGGGGTCAGCATTGCTGGCCCTTTTTTAGGCTACACCACGCAGATATCCATGGAGATTCGGCAATGAATTCATTCCGCATTCGTGCGTTGACACCCACTGCCTGCCTGGTGATGCTGATCACTGGGCTCATGGCTCACGCTCCCGGTTACGCTCAGGATGGCGATGAACTTTACGAAACACACTGCGCTAGCTGCCATAACGGCCGTGTAGCCAAGGCTCCTCCGCGCACGCTCCTGGCCATAATGTCGGGGAGCTCGATTCTGCGCGCGATGGAGACTGGCATTATGCAGAGTCAGGCGTCCGCACTGAGCCCCGAGGAGAAGAAGCAAGTTGCTAGCTATCTCACGGGCGAAGACCCGACGCATGCAGCAGTCGCCAGCTCTGGAGGGCAGTGTGAAGCCGCCGACGGCACTGCCACAGTGCCTCGCCCCGACACGCTGGGCTGGGGTGTTAATCACAGGAACGAGCGCCACTTTGACGCCTCCACTACGTCTATCGAGGTCAGCGATCTCGACAAACTGGAACTGAAGTGGGCCTTTGCCTATCCCGATGCCAGCCGGGCACGATCACAACCTGCGGTTGCCGGAGACACCCTGTTCGTCGGCAGCCAGAACGGTAATGTCTACGCTTTGAACAAGCACAGCGGCTGTATCGAATGGACATTTTCAACCGTTGCAGAGGTTCGCACGGGCATTGTCGTGAGCCCGGAACTGATGGGCACGAGCGAACGCCGCTTGCTGTTTTTCGGTGACCTCATCGGCAACATCTATGCGATCGATGCACGCGATGGACAACTGGTCTGGCGAGACAGACCCGATGACCACCCCAGTCTGACCCTAACAGCGGCACCTGCACTGCACGACGGTGTTCTCTACGTGCCCCTGTCGTCGTTGGAGGTCACCGAAGCTGCCGATCCTGAGTACGCCTGTTGCACATTTCGCGGCGGTGTCGCGGCCTACGACGCAGCCTCAGGAAAACGTCTTTGGACCGGTTACACCATCGCCGATGCGCCTGCTGTAGTGGGTAAAAACTCCGTCGGTACAGACCGCATTGCACCCTCGGGGGCTCCGGTATGGAACACCCCGAGCGTCGACGTCAAGCGCCAGCGCCTCTATGTCGGCACCGGCGAGAACTACAGTTCACCCGCCAACGGCAGTAGCGACGCCATAGTCGCTCTCGATATGCGCGATGGATCCATTCTCTGGGTACAGCAGACGACGGCAAAAGATGCCTGGAACATGGGTTGTGAAACAGACGAGCGCATCAACTGCCCCCCGGAAGACGGTCCCGACTACGACTTCGGCGCCGCTACCATCATTGCGCAAACGGCCGATGGGAAGGATATGGTGATTGCCGGACAAAAGTCCGGAGATGTCTATGCTCTCAATCCGGATAAGAACGGAGAGATTCTCTGGCATCGCAAGCTGGGACGCGGGGGTATTCAGGGCGGCGTGCATTTTGGTATGGCCGTAGACGGCGAGACGCTGTATGTACCAATGTCCGATTTCAATGGCGGGCCGCGATGGCCAGGCACGCCCAAACCCGGCATGTTCGCTCTGGAGTTAGAGTCCGGGGAAACCCGCTGGTATGCGCCAGACAAAGACCACTGTGCCGGCCGTGAGTATTGCCAGCCGGGAATTTCCGGCGTGCCCTCGTCCCTATCGGGTGGAGTGCTGGCAGGAGGGATGGACGGGGTGCTGCGTGCCTATGCAAAAAACAGCGGCGAACTCGTATGGAGCTATGACACCGCCACTCGCTTCGACAGCGTCAACGCGGGCGTGGTGAGCGGCGGCTCAATCGGGGGCGCTACCGGGCCTGTGCTTAGCGGCAATATGCTGTTTGTGAATTCCGGCTACGGCATCTATTTCCATATGCCAGGCAACGTGCTGCTTGGCTTCGCGATAAAAGACGATGAGCCACATTGAACGCGCGCGTCAAAAATCGAGTTTGGAGTGGGTACTGACAAGTTAGCCCAGCCACATTGATAGAATCGGCTGATGAATACCTACAAGCGGCACCGATTCCCTCCCGACATCATCAGCTTTGCAGTCTGGCTCTACTATCGCTTTAATTTGAGGCACCGGGATATCGAGGATCTACTCGCTGAGTGCGGCATCACCGTCAGCCGCGAAACTGTTCGCCTCTGGTACTCAAAGCACTCGCTACGCTCATGGGGCAGGCCCTGCATCAAATTCGGAGCCATTTATACCCGCCGCTTGAAATGAAGGCACCGCGGCTATGGCGACACCTTCTACATCGATGAAGTCTTTTGTCAGGATCAATGGCAAGCAGCACTGCCTGTGGCGGGCTGTTGATCCGGATGGCGAGGTGGTTGATGTTTATCTGCAGGCAAAACGTGATGGGGATGCGAAAGTTCAAATCAGTCGGTCAGGTTCAACGATTCCTGGGCGCACATGCTGCAGTTAGTAATTTGTGCAACCTCGGCAGACATCATGTTCGGGCTCAGCATCACCGAGATCTTAGGGTAAGTGCGCTCAACGAGTGGAGCAGGGCGATTGCTTGATGGCAGAGGCCAGATTTCTGCGATCCTAAGAAGTTAATTAGCCGATAGCAGGGCGACCGCTGAAGGCGCGGCGTATTCGACGGGCAATCCTAAGATGAAGCTTTCCTGTATGGCGGCTACGAGTTATGAGTCGGTCTACTGCAGCTAGCACAGTCGGGTCTGTAATGTCCTCACGTAACTCTTCATAGATGCTGCATAGGTGGGTCGGAGCAAATAGAGCATCCAGTCGTTCATCTAGGGGGACACTCAAGTCGAAGGTCTCGCACCGACTCAATTGCCCGCAAATGTGCAGGGCCAGCATAGTACGAACGCACTTCTCGCACGAAGAACAGTTTCCAGTCGGGCCTAGGTTCTCCCAGCACACTCGCAGGCCGCTCATGGCAACTGGGTGCTTGACGATTTCGCGAACCTTGCCGTTGCGTCGCAATGTCGCGTCGGCATGCTCAACCACCATTTTGGACGACGACCATAGAGGGTCAATGTCCCAGCGTGTGCCCCAGGGCCTCGCATCGTGGTACGGATAGCTCGACGGTACAACCAGTTTGCCAATTTCGTCACCTAGCAGGTGGCCCAGAGCCGCTAGTGCGCCACCGTGGCTCCATTCCCAGTTCACCTGCTTGTAGACTGAATGTGACCGAAGATTCGTGTAGATAACAATTGGCCGCGCGTTAAAAGCTTCCGCCGTTTCCTCCAAGCTGGGGCGAAATGCATCCAGGCGATGTTCGTCTGACAGAGGGATGTCGTAGCCTTGGGCAAAAACCAAAATGTCGGGTGGTGGGGAGGCGGTCGCGAGCGCGTAGTAGGAATCCACGCCTCCGGAAAAACACTGTGCGGACTTCTCCATTGCCGGGCGCGAACTCACGTCACTAGTGTCGGCTAAGACATGTGTTTGCCCGATGTCCCACCAGCTAGTCAGCAACCTCAATATATCAGGCACCTGATTAAGCCACGTAGCATCGATGGCCGCGTCGATCTGCAGGAGGCGATTACTCGCCGCCGCCGGAATCAACAGAGCACTAGCGTAGGCCTCGGGCGATGCCGCTAGAACTGCATCTTTTGATTCGAACCATAAGAGTTCACCATCGACCGTCGCCTCAACCCGGCTAAAACCTTTAGCAGTCGTACTTGAACGAAGATCAGAAACCTGCAGGACGCCTTTAGACACAAACGATTGCCTGCAAAGCCCAATTCATATGGCATTCACCCGCTTCGTCGCAGCGATAACCTAGGTGTCGAGAAATACCACGCAACACTTGATCTGGAGTAGCTTTGTCGAGTCCGAAAAGCAGTTGAACAAACTCAACCATGCTTTGCTCGTCCCGGAAGTCCCACGTGTATTCAAATAGTTCGTCGCGTTGCATCAGGAATTCAGCGACTGCAAGCTCCGATCGAAAGCTATCATCAACAAATTCACCCGCGTGGCCCATACTGTTGGTGGCATGGACGAACTGATTTAAAAACGGATCAACAATTGAGTCCTTCGCGACCTCGAGTATGCAAAGACGGCCGCCGGGCCGAATCAACCGCCTGAGCTCACGAAAGACTTCGACGCGATCCTTCTCATGATGCAAGCCGGCGATACTTACCACCGCATCACAGCTGTCGCTGGCAAGGGGGATATCGTTCAAGGGGGCCTGGTGGATTTTCGCCCTACCCCTCGCAGGGCCGCGTGAAAAAACCTCTGAAGGGTCAACCTCGATCATCTGAATGTTCAATTCTGGAGGCAAGCTTTGCCCAAGGTAGCCACCGCCGGAGGGCGCATCGCAAACTACGTCACCGTCGCTGATGCGAGCAACTTCGATAGCAAGAGAAAACTCCTGCCGCCGCGCCTTCGGACTCAAGGACATGGCGTGGTGATAAGCCTTTCCCCGGTGGTCGAAAATGTCTTGGTATGTACTAAACACAGCTCAACAAAACCCTTGTTAGTGGAGATTCCTACTATACAGGGCCAACAAAATCTTCGAGTTCCGATTATGTGATACACAACCCAAATTTGACTTCGAATTCAGCATGTCCGTGAATCGGCCGCTGCAGGGTATAGAAAAGTAAGAGAGCGGCCTCTTCGTTAATAATAGGCGCGTCGGTGTTTATCACACTGATTCCCAGAAGGTTTTTTACGAACTAGAGGGCCTACTACCCTTGGTAGCCTTAAGGAGGGGGCCAGTATCAGTGAAACCCTGAGCGGATGGTTCAGAGCGGGAATAGGGCTTTGAAAAATACTCGCCCAATAGGACTTGAACCTACGACCAATCGATCTATTCGTGGCCGCGTTCATCAAAAACATTTTTGGTTTTCGTACACTTGCTATAATCGTGGTGGCTGGGCGCTAGTACCAATCAGGCCGCAGGGCCGGTATTTGGCTGCGTAGTCGCAGGAAAAACATTCTTATGCGCCGCATTTTTGTGGACTGGCTCAGCATAATATTAATAGAAGCCGCTGTTTTTGGCAGGCCACGGCGTTGCGCTTCACTTGCCGCATCTTCCCAGATTTTGCGACTCCCCCGCGGGGCTATGTATCTGAGTTTTGCAACGGGTACGGACTCTGCGAACAGATGGGCGAAATCTTTACAGCCGCAGATATGCAGTTCTGCCTGAGTACGAATGCACTTCACACAGAGGCCGCAGTTAAGTGTAGTGCCTTGAGCGATGAAATCTTTGCTGACACATACACGGAAATTATCAACGAAACTCGGATATGTCCGAATAATGATGTCCAGCTTTTGAATGCGATTGAACTCGAAGCCAGTGATGGCGAATTGTATAGTTGCGGTGCTGAGCGTGGGCTCGACTTTGGGATGCGACGCCACTCGTTCCATGCCTTCCGAGTAGCTGGACGGGATCAGTAGTTTGTCTGCCCGCGGCCTGAGAGCTAGACCAATGGCGCACAGCATGTGTCCAAACCAGACATCGACGCCGAAGTCTTGCCAAGCCACCCCTGGGTACTCCTTTATATGGGGCAGAGTGTCTTCAAGGATGTTGGTCGATACCGGAATCACGTTCTTTTCGAAGTTGGCGGCAACTCTCCGCACGGCTTGATGGGCAGCGTCCCAAAGTGCTTCATTTTTTTCCGGCATCTCGAAGCCGCGTATATGGATCAGGCTATCTATTTGCTCATTATGAGTAACCAAAGTCTGCCAGCTGTCTACTCCACACGAAAACAATGCGCAGCAGGTGTTGCTGCTTTGTGGAGCAGGGTCCGTTAGTTCAATCTGGTGATCTGGCTCGTGCAGGCGCGGGTGCCAGGAGCGCATCAATGGAACGGTGTTTGCCATTACGGCATTGTAAATATCTGCGGAGACAGGCGCATCCATGTACAGATTTTCGCCAAGAGCCATGGCAACCAGTACTTGGTTGACGAAAAAACTGTCCGCCGGACAGGGGTTTGGGGCGTTGGTATCGGGGTAGCGGATATGCAGTCGCTCAGTAGCATTCTCCCGCTCGTACAGCACATCTGCCGCCAGTTCTCGGATGCCGCCACGGGTGCTTTGAGTGATGTTAGTGATTTGCATCGGTCGCTCAGCTCAGACTGCGTCCTACGAAGTGCCTTAATTTAAGCAGTTCGCGCAGCCAGTAGCGTTCCCCCTTAATTTGGTCTGCCCTTAAGTGTACCAAGTGATGCGATGAATTTGCCACGCTCCTGTGCGATCGCATAGCCGGGGAGATGCCTCTTTCGTTGCTCTTACAGGCGCTTTATCATTAACGGGGGACACCGGTGTTCATTAAACTAAGTTTGCGAAGACTATTTAATGAGGAATATATCGATGTCCCACGGAGGCTGCTATCCACCGACCCGCAGTCGGTTGGTGAGGCTTATAGAAAAGTTATAGAAAAGCTATAGAAAACCAGAAAGTGGTGGGTCCAGTAGGACTTGAACCTACGACCAATCGATTATGAGGATGGGGGAGAGATGCGTGTGGGTGCTGTAAGTACAAGAAAGCCAAGCACCTTTCTTGGTCGTGAATAACCGGTCTGCCGAAACCGAACGAGAACCGAACCTGCGCAGTTTCAGTCTGCAGCAGCGACCGCTGAAAGCTGAAGAATCGCAACGAAAACTCGCAAACCGAATGCCGAACCAGGACCGAAAAAAGAGGCTCTGCGATGAAGGCGTGTCCCGGGCAGCGGGCTTTCTACCGCGTGTCGCTGGGGAATCTGCCTAGTTGTTAATTTGCCAGAACCCAGGAGGAAACTGGTGGCGATTCATTTTTGTCTAAGAACGTATCGTGACAGTTTAAAGAAAAGTATCTCGTTAAGCTCAGTTGTCACCATGATATGTTCACCAGAGTTGGTGAACGCGATACCTTTTCCGCCCCCACGTATGCGATATATATCTATAGATCCTCTGTGCTCGATAGTGGCGTTGTCGGGGCACCATTCGAAGATTTCGGCGTCGCCCTGAGAGTTTGTTATGCATAAGAGCCATTCGTTTGGGTACGCTGCAACATGGTGCAGTTCAGCGGAGCCGCAATCGTAGATCGGGACTGGCTCCCAGCGTGAGCCGTCTGGCGGTGTGGAGTTACAAGAAAATACCGAAACAGCGGATTGCCCGGTGTCGCTGGGATTATTGAAGTAAGGTTTGTGAGTGACATACATGAAGTTGCCGCAGGGAGAAAATGCAACTCCATGAGGAGCGCCTACGTCCAATAAATTCAAAGATAGAGTGTCAATCTGAGATGAATAGTCGGGTGCTTTTTGAAGGCTGGGGTCTTTCATTCGAAAAAACGCAAGGCCTGCGACCATTCGATTTGCCACTGCTAGCCACTGGCCGCCCGGGTGTAGCGCTACATCCGCAGGATGATCGAGACCATTGGCGGGGCCACTTACGACCCACAGAACGCGGGATGAGTCTTGCGGATGCGTTTCTTTAAGGGAAAAGGCACTCATCTTGTGCGCATATTTCCCAATCGCGATTACTGCGGAATCATTAGCCCCAAAAGAGCCATGAGCGTAACGGTAAAGCTCCTTATCTATGAATACCTCTTGCGCGGTAATCTTATATCTTCCAAACAAGCTGGTTGTAATGTCAAGAACGGCTATTCCACTTGAGCCGGTGTTGCTCACAACTAACTTGTCGCCTTTGCCCGACAGACTGATCGTCTCCGGGCGCTTTAGCGAAGCGTCTCTCGGTATATAAGAGCCTGACGGGACCGATTTTCCGAACGTGAGAGCTCATATCTTCGGATAGGGCAGCAATCCTCGCATTCGACGCATTTTATATTGTCCAAAGCGCCGCAGAAAGAATTCATGTATTAATGTTAAAAGCTAGGGCCCGTTTTTTAAGCGACAATTCCAAATTTGGTACTCATGAATATAACCTTTATGGAGTCCCGCTTTCCAGGTAGCGTTATAGCTCATATTTAAGGCTATTTTGGCGGCTAGTTGCCACTGTATACTCTGGCGCACGGCCCATCGTGGAGCCCCCATGAGTTCCGCTGATTGAGGCAGACCTTCATGTTTTGAGACGTCCTCATAAAAGAGCCTTCGACCAAATCGGTGGGCTCTGCTAAACAACCACTTTGGTGTTAATTGTTCCTTACGAATGATGTGGCGAACCCTGGCGCCCTCAACAAAATACCCTCGGTACCCGCCTTCTTGACAGCGTTGAAGAAACTCAGATTCGCCTCCCATGACATAGTCTTGACCCTTAGGCCCAAATCGCTCATCGAAATGATAGCCGGCTGAGAACACTCGACGACGAACGGCCATGTTTGGACCCCATATACGTGAAGTATCGCAGGGGCCCGTCGTGATGTCTGCCGGGGTTATTGCGTATGCTGGGCCTAGTGGTATGGATTTGAGCAGCCGACGTGGAGGAGCTTTAGGCCAATGTGGCGCTATTACTCCACCGAATAAGTCGAAGTCGGGTTGTGTTCGGCAGGCATCTGCAAGTTGCACTAGCCAATCTGCATTGGGGAGAATATCGTCGTCGGTCAGTACCACCAAGTCAGCGGTGCTAAATTGCAAGCCGAAGTTGAGCGATTTATTTTTACCTGGTTCTTTCTGTTCCAAAACAGTGATCGGTAAATCTGATTGAAACTGCCTGAGCAGCGCCGCCGTGTTGTCGGTAGACGCGTTGTCTATAACAATAATCGACACTTGCAGCGATGTTGGAATCTCAAGACCTCTAAAAGCTTGAAGCATTGGGCCAAGCCGAGCCGATCCATTGTAAGTCGAAAAAATAATGTCTAGCTTCATACTGCCTACAGCTCGATCAAGACCTGACGTATCCCAGCTAAAAGTTTACCTTGCTAACAATCAAAAAATTGGAGAAATTCCAATCTTGAGCCTACTAGTTGAGACGCGGTTCACAACACGCGGTATCGCCAGTTATAGTGCTTCAGATTTTTAGAATCGGCGCATAAAAACTGCAAACTCCACCGATTCCCATCAGATGGCATTTCCTACGCTGTCTGGCTGTACTATCGCTTCAATCTCAGCCATCGAGATATCGAAGATCTACTCGCTGAACGCGGTATTGCCGTCAGCCGCGAAGCGTTTCCTTAGAAGGCGGCTACGAAGTCATGGCGGTGAACCCAGGAAGATCGTGACGGATAAGTTGCGGAGCTACGGCGTTGCTCATCGAGAAATAATGCCAGACGTTATTCATGACAACAGCCAATATGCCAACAACCGGGCAGAGCAATCGCATGAGGCGACCAGGGTGCGGGAGCGAGGTATGCGGAAGTTCAAGTCAGTAACGCAGGCTCGGAGATGCCTGGCTGCTTATGCGGCGGTCAGCAATCTTTTCATTCATGCTCGACATCGGGTTGGTGCGCAGCACTATCGCGATCTTAGGGTAGGTGCGTTTGAAGAATGGAGTAGGACAGTTGCCAGAGCTGCTCGAAGGCGGCCAACGGTGAACTTACATTTAGTACAGTCGCTTGAGGTACAGATTCTTCCGCTGAGTGAAGGGTGGGAGTGTTAGCAACGCTTAGTCCGACAACGATTGCAATGATCGCGCAGTTGCAGCAACGTTGACACCGACACAAGCGATAGCGGTAAGAGATAGACCAATGCTGGGTCGCGCCCACTATACAAAGTTGCCCAAGCGCTGCTGGCAGTAGTGCCTTCATGACCTCAGCCTAATCTTAAAGTTTGCTTGTCGGACACGCCGTGTCAAAGTTCACGCCGTCCGAAAGGGTCGATGGGTAGACATTATCCGGATCTACATTAAAAATACACAGCAACAATCCCATTGGTTGCTCAGGCCTAATGGTCAGTCATTCTTTGGTTTTTTCTCTGACTCTCCCTCCAAGTTAACGCCAATCTATGGATGAGATTACCGTAAGTTCGGTCGTCTTTTTCACAAGGGTAACCGCCGGTAAGTAACTTCCGAACGGTTACTGTTTAGGGGGTGTCCAATTTCAGAATGTGTTGAGTCTTCTCATGCAACACGTTGTGCTTCGGAGCGGCGTGGGCCAGTTGCGCTTCGCTAATCAAAAAAAATGGTGTAACGTGATTTGCTTCCTTTTTGACACTTATCAGGGCTACGACCATGCATCCGAACTCTCGACGACACTTTTTGCGCAGCACGGCCGCAGTAGCTGCCATGACACCGGTCCTTGCACGTGCCGCGAGAGACGTCCCCCAAGTGCAGAGCGCGTCACCGCTGAGCAAGCTCCAATCAATGACGGCAACTGCGAAATACATCAGCGATGCGGAGCGCGGAGGACGGCGCGACAAGTTGGGGCGTTTACTGAAAGAGCGGGGGGTATTTGCTGTGCTGATTGAACCGGGGTCGACACTGGATTACTTCACTGGAGTACGGTGGTCTCTCAGCGAGCGCCTCACTGCGGTGTTGATTACCGCTGAAGGTGCGCAGATTTATGTGACACCGGCCTTTGAGGAGTCGCGGCTGCGCGAATACGTTGGCGCTACACCCCAGATCCTCACCTGGGAGGAAGATCAGGACCCCTTTACGCTGCTCGCGGATTGGGTGAAGGGGCACAGCAAGAGGGCGGGTACTCTGGTATTTGACGAGGGTATCCGTTATTTCGCGCCCTATCGCATGGGTGAGGCTCTGGGCGATTGGTCGTTTCGCTCAGCCGCGCCTGAGGTAAACGCCTGCCGTATGATCAAGTCCGAATCCGAACTGGCGCTGATGCAACTCGCCAACGATATTACGGTTGCCGCGTACCGTGCTGTCCATCCGTTGGTGGAGCTCGGCATGGTCAGCACCGACGTTTCGGCCCTTATGCACCAGGCGCTGGGTCGTCTGGGCGGCGAAAAGTCCTCGGG
Source organism: Congregibacter sp. (assembly GCF_047617445.1). GTDB lineage: Bacteria > Pseudomonadota > Gammaproteobacteria > Pseudomonadales > Halieaceae > Congregibacter. The sequence goes on along the minus strand of NZ_JBLGBE010000087.1, from coordinate 818 downwards.
GGGCGTTCAGGTCGGGAAGGGCAGTGCGCTGCCGCATGGTTCCAAAGAACCGGAATACGTTGCCGACGCTATGGTGGTGATGATGGACTTTGTATGCGCTGTGGGCGGCTACCGTTCTGATATCTCACGAACCTTCGTCTTTGGCGAGGCGAACGACAACCAGCGAAGACTCTGGAACCTTGTGCGGCAGGGCCAAGATATGGCCTTTGCCAAAGCCCAGCCCGGTACTCCGGCTGGTGAGGTCGATAAAATCGTGCGCGCGTTTTATGAATCCGAAGGTCTTGGCCCGGACTATCAGCTACCGGGACTGTCCCATCGTCTTGGACATGGCATCGGGCTTGACGTACACGAACCCATCAATTTTGTGGGTAACCAGACAGCACCCTTGGAGGCCGGGATGTGCTTCTCCAATGAGCCGGGCATTTATGTGCCAGGCCAGTACGGTGTACGCATTGAGGATTGTCTTTACATCACCAAGGAGGGTCCGCGCTGGTTCTCTGAGCCACCTGCGTCTATCGACGAGCCCATGGGATAAGGCTGCGCAGTGCGCGGATGTTACCTTCGCCTGGGTCTTGGCCTGAGCGTGTAAGCTGACCACAATCTCCCCAGGACTCCTTGCATCACCGCGAATTGAGGCAAGGACTTGCGTCCACTGCTCTTGCCTAGTAAATGCTCCGCTTACGCAGCTGCCCTCAATGCTTTTTTAAGCCAGAATCAACCCGAACAGTAAGCGTCGCAGTTTCGGTGCTAGCCATCACGCCCTCCCAGAATGACTGCAAATGTATGGCATCAATATTCGGTATGCGATTACCTTGCTC
>NZ_JBLGBE010000086.1:0-14627 GCF_047617445.1 Congregibacter sp. | reverse complement strand
CTAGATTATCGGCTAGTCAAGGAACTGTGGTCGTTTCATGACAACCGAATCTCTGTGCACTTTGCTTATGAGTCACATGATGATCCTGGCCATTGGATCAGGTCCTATGGCACCGAAAATTGGGAGTTTGATTCACAAGGTTTTATGCAGCGTCGTATCGCTAGTATCAATGATGTTCCAATCTTAGAGAGTGAGGGAAAGTTTCACTGGTCACCAGGTCGCCGTCCAGATGATCATCCGGGCCTGACCGATCCAAATTTATAACGTATGGAGGTTAATATCGCGAATATGATTACAGGTAGGTGCTGTTGCGGCGACGTTGCATTCACACGTGAAGATAAGTTCGGTGATTTTTACTTTTGTCATTGTGAACAATGCAGGAAGTTAACCGGCACGGCACACGCGGCCAATCTACTCGTGGACGTCAGGCTTGGCACCTTAAGGAACTGGGAGCAGGGGCGCCGCGAGCCGACAGGTCCCGCACAGGCGTTTTATCCGGCATGACCCGCAGGCGGTAATGAAAGCGCTGAAAGCCGGGTGATGCTATCGAGCAGTATAGTATTCCGACAAAAAGCGCAGACCGTCAGGTGATCAACCACCTTGGTCATTCGACCGCTTTTCCTTACGACAAATTTCCGACATCAGTGCTGCAAAGTAGTGCTTTGTCCTGCAAATACGGCAACGGGCGCTGTTTTTAGGCCATAAAAACAATAGGTTAGAGTGCTTAAGGCGTCTACGAACCAGGCGGTTGTGTTTGAAAGAGACTCCGAATTTGTAGCTTCTGAGCGGACGAAGCGCTGGTCGTGGATTTGAGCCTGTGAGTTGTTCACGCAGCTCGCCCGTAGCTTCAACTCTTCTTCTTATGTCCTTACTTTTATGGGGCGTTTTCTGGGGGTTTTTCTGCGGGGAGTCTTTGCATAACCCCTTTGTAACCGATGAGTTGTAGCTGCGATTCTATTGAGGGTGCTGCGGCGGCCTACAACGACCAAATCACTAGACCTTGGGGTGTCGAGGCTGATAGAGGGGGTATGTTGCAACACGCAGCAGGACGCTGCAAGAAGGTTTGGGCATAAAAAAGCCCTGAAAAACAGGGCTTTAATGTTAACAAAAGTTAACAGGAGATAAGAAATTGGTGGAGGCGGCGGGAGTTGAACCCGCGTCCGCCAGTACTCTGCCATTGGCTCTACATGCTTAGATCCCGTTGATTAATCTAACCGCACACAGCCCAACGGGCAGGACGTGATTGGCGATCTCCGTAATTTTTTAGCAGCTAGGCCCGGAGCCTGCTTCGCTGCGATCCAGTTCTATATGACAGTCAGTAACGCGGGGCTGGAACCTTGCTAAAGACCGCTAGGGCCGAAGCCACTAGATGGTGCTTTTGTTAACCGCTTACGCGGCTAGCGCAACACCGTAGTTGTCATCATTGGCAACTAATAGTTTGCAGCTTTGGATTAACGTGATTGGCTACCATCACGGCATGCACCGCAGGTTTTGTTACCGTCGTCGAATCCGTAACGCCCCCAAGTGAGTACGCAGTTTATCACAAACCCCGATGTCGATTTGAATTAAGGACGCATCTCAATTTGACAAACTCTAGTCCCTGTCCAAGGCGTCAATGGATAAGGGAATAGTAATTTCCGTAAGGAGTGAGTCATGGATGCTGTATCAATCAACTGGATGGCGACTGTTGTAGTTGCAGCAGTAGTGGGGTTTGTAGTCGGGGGCTTATGGTACTCGCCGATCCTGTTCGGAAAGATTTGGATGTAATCGGCCGGCATCACAGAAGAGCAGGTCGCCGGCGGTAGTAAGGCCAAGATTTTTGGCTTGTCCCTGACCTTCTTGTTGATAATGAGTTACTGCCTGGCGATGTTTTTGGGCGCGCCGAACATCACCCTGCAGATCGGTGCTTTGTATGGTTTCTTAACCGGCTTTGGCTGGATTTTCTTTGCTTTTGGGGTGGTTGGTCTGTTTGAGCTGCGATCCTGGTCTTACATTTTGGTAAATGGTGGCTACTGGGTGGTCACTATGACTTTGATGGGCGCTATTTGGGGCGCTTGGAAATAGACTGCGCTTATAGTGCTTTTAGCCTGTTCATACCCCGGTCTCCTGCTGACTTAACAGCTTTTTGTTTTTGCTTGTCATCTATGTTGCTAAACAAATGAGTTGACATCCTTGGCTTAATGAGGTCAGTCTGGATGCATCCATTCACGTACCGTACGTCGTTAGGAGGATGCGGTAATGACAATTTTCAACTCCCTCAAGGGGCGCTTTCGCGCGCTCGCCCTTGTCTGTACGCCTTTGATTTTTACCTCGGTGTCTGCTGCGCCGCCGGTAGATAAATTTCCCGATATTGAGCTTCCCGATGCCGTCAGTGGCCAGGCCGCGTTTGCTGCCCTTGGCGCTAAATTGCCTCAGGTGGCTGCCTTTTACGGTCTGAGTACCAGCGAATTTGCGCGTCACCTGCGTGATGATGGGACCCTGTGGATTGATCGCAGTGGGCGTGCTTTTTATATTGAACCCGAGCCGGCAGATAGCTTTGTGACCGATGTACTCGAGGAGGCGACTTATCCGCTTGCTGAGACGTTTTTCCTGGAAAGCAAACCTGATGCGCCGCGCACGGTGTATCTGGATTTTGATGGACACGTCACCTCAGGTACAGCCTGGAACGGTGGTGGTGGCGATATCACTTCATCGGCGTATGACCGCAACGGTGATCCCGGTTTCTTTAACAATAGCGAACTCACTGAGATTCAAGCTATTTGGCGCTTGGTGGCCGAGGATTTTGCGCCCTTTAACGTGAACGTCACAACGCGAGACCCGGGCGCTGCTGCGATCAGTCGCGACGGTAGCGGCGATGGTGTATTTGGTACACGCGTAGTATTCACCGTTGATAACTTTGACGGCTGTGGCTGCGGCGGTTTCGCCTATTTACGGGCCTTTGACGACACCTCTGATTTTTACAAGCCCGCGTTTGTCTTTAATCGAGGCGTTAAAGGCGCCGGCGAGGCAGCCACGCACGAGGCGGGCCATAACTTGGGTTTGAATCATGACGGCCTCAGCGGAGGTGCAGCCTATTACGGGGGGCACGGTAGTGGTAGCACAGGTTGGGCCGCGATCATGGGGGTCGGCTATAACCGTGCCTTGGTGCAGTGGAGCCGCGGTGAATACAACGACGCCAACAACCTCGAAGATGACCTTGCACGTATGCAAGTGTATGGGGCTCCGTTGGTTGATGACGATCATGATGACAGCATTGGTGGGGCATCAGCGCTTGATACGGGGCCTTCCGGTACAGAGGTAAGTCTTGATGGACGTGGTGTGGTGCATACGCGCAGCGATCGAGATGTCTTCAGTCTGATTGCCGGAGATGGTCCATTGAATCTCTCCATTACGCCGGCTCCTTCCGCACCTAATTTGGATATTGAAGCCAGGCTGCTGGATGCGGCGGGCAACGAGCTGGCGCGAAGCAATCCAGAAAGTTCTCTTGATGCCGCGATCGCTCTGAATGTCGCAGCGGGAGAGTACTTTCTCGTGGTCGATGGTGTGGGTAAAGGCGACCCCTTGGCTACGGGCTATACAGACTACGCGAGCCTTGGAAACTACTCGATTGTGGGCTCGGCGGCAGACCCGGGTGGGATTATTCCGCCCACAGCGGTAGCGTCGGCTCCCGGTTACACCCCTGGCGTCGCGCCTTTGAGAGTCGACTTTGATGCCAGTGGCTCTAGCGATGCTGTCGCCTGGGATTGGGACTTTGGTGATGGTGTTGCTGACGCTGGTGTGACGCAATCGCATATTTACACCGCCCCCGGCGTTTATGGCGTGACACTCACTGTCACTAGTGAATCGGGACTGACCGATAGCGCCGGCCTTGAGATAAGCGTAAACAACCAGTTGCCCGTTGCTGTGGCGTCCGCTAGCACACTGACCGCGGCAGCTGGAGACACTATTGTCTTTGACGGAAGCGCCTCCTATGACGTCGATAGCAGCGGTAGCATTGTTGCTTGGGACTGGCGCTTTGGTGACGGAAGCATAGCCAGTGGGGAAGTCTTCTCACATAGCTACACTGCCGGCGGCCGGTACACGACCGAGTTGACTGTCACTGATGATCTGGGCGATGCGAGTATTAGCAGTATCGTCTTGGATATCAGCGGTCCCGCCTTTGTAGAACAGCTGTCCACGGGTGAGCAATTCGTAGCGGGCACGGTTAACGGTGATTACCGAGATACTTACCTTATTGATGGCGTTGAACAGTCACTGGTTGAGAGAACGTCGGGAGGACGTAAGAATTCTCGCTACAGTTATCTAGAGCATCGTTGGAACTTTACGGTTTTGGGTGGCGATAATGTCCGTCTTTCGCTCACCGCGTGGCACCAGGCTGCCGGTGATGGCGACACAATGCGCTTGTTCTATGCCGTGAATGGCGGTGCTGAACAGCCTTTGGATATCGTTCTTAGCAGCGCACGATCCACGTATACGGTTGATTTGCCCCCGGTCGGTGGGCAGGCGCAGATTATTGTGCGCGATAGCGACCGCAGCCGAGGTAATTTGGATCTCGATAGGCTCTTTATTGATGCCTTACTGATTGTCACGGAGAACGGCGATGCGGGCGATGGAGGAGATCCGCCACCGCCTCCGCCACCACCTGAGGACACTGCTCTAACAGCCAGTGCTTATAAACAAAAAGGCGTAAAAACGGTTGATCTGAGTTGGACAGGCTTAACCGCAGGTTCCGTGGATCGTAACGGTGTTGTGATTACAATGTTTTCTGGCGAGAGTGGTTATACAGACTCGCTTGGCAAGGGCAGTGGTAGTTACACCTACACCTTGTACGACGACGCCGGAAACTTAAAGGACAGTGTGTCGGTCAACTTTTAATAGACCTTTATCCATTAGGAGTGGATGCCCGGGTACGCCCGGGCTTTTTTTTGCCCCCTGCAGCCCTCTTCAAAAACCTGGGTTGCTTTTTAGGTACCTAAGCTCTTCGGACGTGCTTTGACGGCCAAGAACGGCATTGCGAGACGGGTATCGATCAAATTGTTGGATCACCTCGTAATGGGCTTTTTCGTAGCGCAGTGCATCTGCATTGCCCAAAGCTTCAAACAGACGAAGTGCTTCTTCATGGACGGCTAAAGACTCGGAATGCATATACGGCATGTAGCTAAAGTATCGCTGATCGGCATGCATACGCTGGTCATCGCCGCAGGCAACGGCCTCCTGAGCTAACACCAGTGCCATGCCATCCTGTGCGTAGGCTTGTGCATCATCGCGAAAAAGATTTCGTGAGAGCTGGTCCAGCACAATGATTTCGGCGCAGCGGCCTTCCGGCGTTTTTCGCCAGGACCAGCATTCTCCCGCGGCTGCGGCCTCAAAGGTTGGCAAGAAGCGTTCGCGGCAAAGTTCGTCAAATTCCTCGGATTTTTTGAACCAGGCCTTCGGGCCGGCTTTTTCAAACCAAAACCGCAAAATCTCTTTTGCTGTGGGCGGAGTCTGAGCCGAGCTCATCGCTCGTCGCTCTCGAAGTTCGTTGGGGTGTTACCGGATACTTGCAGTGGCATCAGGGGGCCTCCTATGCTCAGTCAAGAGTTCGTCGATAGCGAAGCATCGCCACAGCCATAACGACAACCGTAAAGGCGATCATGGCAAGCAGTGGCGTTTGCAACTGTACAAGATTTGCATCCTTGAGCATCACTCCCCTGACTACTCGAAGGAAGTGCGTTAGAGGAAACACTTCGCCCAGGGTTTGGGCCCAGATCGGCATTCCGCGAAAGGGGAACATAAACCCTGAAAGTAACAGTGAAGGTAGAAAAAAGAAGAACGTTAGCTGCATGGCCTGCATCTGGGATTTAGCAACGGTGGAAAAAGTGAATCCAAGCGCAAGATTGGCCACCACAAAGATCGTGACACTAATCAGCAAAATCCACAGAGAGCCCTCAAAAGGAACATTAAAGAGGGTCTTAGCGGCAACGAGTATGACCAGAGTCTGCGATGCTCCTACCACGACGTAAGGAAGGATTTTCCCCAGCATGACTTCTGCAGGTTTAGCGGGCATCGCGAGAAGATTCTCGAGTGTTCCCCGTTCCGCTTCCCGGGTCATTGCCATGCCGGTGATCATGACCAGGGTCATGGTTAGAATCACCCCCAGTAGCCCGGGGACAATGTTGTAGCTTGTCTCTCCCTCGGGGTTGTACTTTCGGTGCACAATCAGCTCAAAGGGAGGCGGTGGTCTATTGAGTCCGCTTACGCTCCCACGAAGGTCCTGACCCAGCGCGCGTTGTAGGATCGTGTTGGCCTGCGCTAGAGCATTCGACGAGGCAGAGGGATCGGAGGCATCGGCCTCTATCAGTATTTGTGGCCTTTCGCCGCGCAGCAGGGCGCGCGTAAAGCCCGCGGGAACTGACACGACAAAGGCGACCTTGCCCCGCGCCATAAGGTCGGCACTGCGCGCCGGATCGTCGGTCTCCAGAACAAAGTCGTAATAGTCTGAATTCTTGAGTGCCTGGGTCAGGGTACGCACGATTGGCGTTTGTTCCTCCAGAAGGAGTGCAGAAGGCAGCTGGTGGGGATCCGTATTGATGGCGAAGCCAAACAGGATTAGCTGCACGATGGGGATGCCAAACATCATCCCGAAGGTCAGCCTGTCCCGGCGCATCTGCACTAATTCCTTTATAAAAATCGCCCAGATTCGCGCTGCGTTAAGAGAGGACGCGCTCACGCGTGCACCCGAGTGTCCTGGCCTGCGTCAGCCATCAGTGCAATGAAGGCATCTTCGAGACTTGGACGCACTTCCTTCCAGGTGACACCGTCCGCATGCTGCGCGATAAGGGTGCTGTGCATCGCCTCACGATTCCGTCCGCTGACATGGAGCGCGGCGCCAAAGTAAGCAATATGCTCAAGGGCAGGGAATCCCTGGAGTTTCCCCGCGAGCTGCCGTACACCGTCGCCTTCAGCGCGAAACGTCACGAGCTGCGAGTGATCTATGATTTGCGATACCTGTCCTTCGGCAACCTTTTCGCCGTTGGCAAGGTACACAATACGATCGCAACGCTCGGCTTCGTCCATGTAGTGCGTAGACACCAGCACCGTCATGCCATCCAGCGAGAGGCGATGTATCTCATCCCAAAAATCCCGCCTTGCCTGCGGATCGACGCCGGCCGTGGGTTCATCAAGTAACAGAAGTTTCGGATTGTGTAAGGTCACAGCGGCGAGCGCGAGTCGTTGCTTCCAGCCACCGGACAGGGCCTCCGCCAGTTGGTGTTGTCGATTCGTGAGTCCAAGTTTTTCCAGCGTTTGGTCAACGGTCTCGCGTAGGCGGGGCATGCGGTACATTCGAGCCACAAATTCTATGTTTTCCCTGATCGTCATGTCAGTCCAGAAAGAGAACTTTTGCGTCATATAGCCGGTACGGGATTTAATCTCATCGGCGCGTTCTTCAATATCAAAACCCAGACAGGTGCCGTGGCCCTCTGTGATATTCAAAAGGCCGCAAAGCATGCGGATGGTGGTGGTTTTGCCAGAGCCGTTGGGACCCAGAAACCCCCATACCTGGCCCGCGGGCATTTGGATATCCACGCCATTAACTGCGGTTTTGTCTCCGAAACGCTTTACCAGCCCGCGCACATCGATGGCGAGGTCGCTGGTCACAAGCGCACCTCCACGGGAAGCCCTGGATGCAGCGAGGACTCCAGAGGGACATCCGCTTCCACCAAAAACACAAGTTTTTGCCTTGAGTCATTGGTGTAGATCACCGGCGGCGTAAATTCGGCGGCGGTCGCTATGTAGGAAATTGTTGCTGCAACAGGCGTTGCGATGCCATCAGCTATCACCTTAACGGTCTTTCCCAGTGCCACGGTAGGCAGGTCCGCCTGGGGTAAAAAGAAGCGAACCTTCAGGCCGTCAGCAGGCAGAGTGGCAAGCACTGGGGCCCCCTGTGTGACGAATTCTCCGACCTGGTAGAGGACTTCGATAATCTTGCCCCTCATACGCGCATGCACTGAGCGTTCATGCAAAAGGTACAGAGCCTCATTACTAGCAGCCTCTGCAAGCGTGATGCCAGCGTCTGCGGACTTCAGTTCCGCAGGCCTCCCTGGTAGTTGGGCGACCGCTATGTCCTGCTGCGCGGCGATGACCGCTGCCCGGGCAACGTCCATGTCTGCGGTAACGCGATCACCCGCGGACATTTGCTCAAGGCCCTTTTCCACCAGCGGTGTCATGCGTTCATACTCTTTCTGTGCTCGGGTAAGGCGCGCCTGTGCCTCTTGCAGACGTGCGTCAAGTAAGCGGATCGTGGCGTTTCTGGCACCGGTTGAAATGTTGGAGCGGTGTGCTCGGGCCTGTTCTACCCGCGAAAGGGCCTCCTGTACTGCCGCTGTTTCCCGCTCTCTATCGAGCTCAAAGAGCAGGTCCCCGGTAATAAACTCAGCCCCTTCTTTCATCGGACTCGAGGTTATCCATCCAGAGGAGGGGGCCGCTATGTAGGCCCAGTCCGCCTCTACATAACCCAGGAGTGGAGCGTTGTCTGCATCGTCGCTGGTGCATGCGCTGAGCAGGAGCACAGCGATTAGTGCCCCTAAGCCGGTGTTGAGTCTCAGCACGTCGATGCTTCTTGGATTCGCAGAGCGTTCAGGATTAGCTGGCGATGGATCTCGAAGAGCGCGTCGAGGTCAATCGGGGGCTCCTCATCGTGTCCGAAAAGCGCCTGCCACATGCTGGAAAATACGATGGGTGCTATAACCAGACGGGCGGTTAACTGAGGGTCGGTAACCAAGATCTCGCCGCGCTCCTGAGCATCGATAAGGAGTGTGGTGATGGCCGCAAGCAGTCGGTCGAGAACGTTCTGCCGATAGTTCCTGAGTACTTCAGGGAAACGATGGCTATCGCCTATGAGCACTTTCATGAGCTTGGGCAGACTACTTTGACGAATGATCATCGGGGCGATCGTTGCGATCTGTGACAGGGCTTCGTCAATCGACGGGGCATTGGCGGCGATGGCTTCGAACTGCGCGATCCGCGGTGATGTGAGGGAATCGATAAGCGCTTCAAACAAGGCTTCCTTGGATTTGAAGTAAAGATAGATGGTTCCCTTTGAAAGCTGGGCTCGCTGGGCGACATCGTCGAGGCGGGCGGCGGCGAATCCCCGCTCAAAAAACTCTTCTAATGCGGCTTGAAGAAGTACCTGTCGTCGCTGATCTTTGGCGTCTTTGGTGCGGGCGCGCTGCATAACTGTCTCATATATATAACTGACTGGTCAGTTATATATCTAAGCCGGCGCAGAAGCAAACGGGCACGAGCATGCGTCACCTTAAAATCCAGCTCCGGAAGTTGTGTGGTGCTCTACCGTTTGCCCGTGATCATAGCGACCGCTTCTCGCGCCGACGCAGCCGCGCTTTCGGTACCAATGGTGCCGCGCGGTGCGCAGCCGTCGCCGACGTTGTACAGACCTTCTATTGGCGTGTTCACGGGCATGCCATATCCGATCCAGCGACGCATCCCGGGCGATTGACCGCGATGCTTTGCCTTGACCAAAAATGTTACGCGATCCGTTACGCCGGGAAAGTTCTCCTCAAGCTCGGCGAGCGTGTTATCGAACTCACCTTTCATGTCGGGATTGGCCGCATCAGCCGGTGCGCCGTAAGCGGTGTGAAGGTATTTGCCGGTGGGCGAAATCTCGGGCGATATCTGAGAAGGAATCTCCAGGTAGATGAGGTTGCGGGTGTTCCCAAATACCATGCAGCCATCGAACCCCGGAATCAGCGGTTCGTCCATCACAAAACTAATGTGCATGATCGGTGCGTCCGCTGCGTTCCTGTGCAGGCGTTTTACGTAGCTCTTTTCAAATAGATGCTCACCGCCAGCCAACATAACCGTGCTGTCGGGACCGGTATTGCTTAGCACGAGTGGCGCGGTGATGACCTGGTCACTGCCATCGGCGCCATGCACTTCTACACCGATCACTTTTCCCTGATCCACAATAATGCGCTTACAGCCTGTGCGGGGTCTCACCTCGGAGCCGCGACGGTTGATGGCATCAGCCAGACTGTCCATCAGGGCACCATTGCCATGAGTCGACATGCCAAAGCGGCTCCCTTTACTGCTGTATTTGAGAAAAGCAAAAAAATCACTCGCGGGGATTTCGTGCAGATTCACCCCCATGAGCGCAGCGCAATAACCCTGAAACAGGTTCTTCACCTCCCTGTTGTCTGTGTACTGATCAAACCATTCTCGTATGGAGATCGTGTCCAGCGGTGTCCACTTAAACAATGCATCGGTGATGCGTTGAAAGAGGGCTTTGGCGGCCGCTTCATCCTGCATAGCGAATTCCACCATGCCATAGAGACCTCCGCCCCCCGGTGGCAGATCGTAATCACCGTGCGCCAGCCGGTAACGCATGCGTCCGGTCAGGTCGACCATATCCATGTCTACATCTAAGATATCGAAGGCCTGGCGAATCGCGCTGCTGGGCCCCATGGGAATCATCAGGGCGCCGGTGGTAACCAGGCAGTCGTCACGGACTCGGTGTCCGCATCGTCCGCCCAGGTAGGGCGATTTTTCGATGAGGAGAACGCGCATGCCTTCACCCGTAAGTCTCGCCGCGGCACAGATGCCGCCCATGCCCGAGCCGATGACAATGGCATCAAAATTCTCGTTTGACATGGAGGGCCCCCCGCTGCTTATTGAATCGGTCGGTCAGTCTTGGACTGGTGATTCTAGGGACTCTACTGCGATCAGGTATTTTTATGCAAGCACCAGCATTGGTCGCAAGATACCGCGGGCGTAGTTTGCTTGCCCGCGGGGGCGATCTATATCAGGTCTTAGCCCACAAACGCTCGCTCAATAACGTAATCACCGGCTACACCCTGGCTGGGTGATACCTCGAAGGCCCTGGCGTTCAGTAGTGACGAAATGTCATCCAGCATTACGATACTGCCGCAGATCATTGCGCGATCTTGCGACGGGTCGATCGCGGGTAGCCCCAAATCTGATTCAAGCTTGCCGCTCTGGAGTAGCTCTGTGATGCGACCATTATTGCGAAATGGCTCGCGTGTCACCGTGGGGTAATAGAGAAGTTTGTCGCGAACCTCTTCGCCCAGGTACTCGTGCTGTGGGAGCTCTTCGGTGAGGAAGTCGTAGTAAGCAAGATCGCTAATGTGGCGCACACCATGGACGAGGACGATTTTTTCGTAGCGGGAGTAGGTGTCTGGATCTCGGATAATGGACATAAAAGGGGCTAAACCTGTGCCGGTGGAAAACAGATACAGGTACCGGCCGGGGCGCAAATCCGTAAGTACTAATGACCCCACGGGCTTTTTGCCCACTAGAACTTCGTCGCCTACGGCGATGTGTTGAAGGCGAGAGGTGAGTAAGCCATCCGCCACTTTGATGCTTAGAAACTCCAGCTCCTCCTCATAGTTGGCGCTGGCGATGCTATAGGCCCTCAGCGCCGGCTTTCCGTCAACTTCCAGCCCCACCATAGTGAAGTGCCCGTTTTCGAATCTGAACTCGGGTGCGCGCTCAGTCTTGAAGCTGAACAAGCGGTCGTTCCAGTGCTTCACTTCGGTGACTTTGGCGGGTGCGACGGCGGCCATGCTAGGGTCCTCAATATTGGTTAGAACGATGTATACGTTAGAAGTGGCGGATTTTGATCATCTTGGCCGCGTCCTGCAAGACAATCATGGGCGTCTTTCAAGAACGGTTTTCCCTATCCTTATTCTCTTCTTGCGTGAAAACCCATGGTGGACAGGCCATGCGCCGCTGCCTAGACTTTTGAGATACCCAAAAAGACATAACAAGAAAAAGGTTCAAGTATGGAATACGATCTAAAGATTATTGCTGGTTTGGTATTCGATGGAGAGGGCGGCGAGCCCCAAAGCGCGAATGTCGCCGTACGCAACGGCACCATCGTTGCTATCGGAGCATGTGAAGGCGATGCTCGCGAAACGCTGGATGCCAGCGGCCATATCGTGACCCCCGGCTTCATTGACCTGCACACACACTACGATGGCCAGGTTTCTTGGGATGCAGGAATGCAGCCTAGCGTTAACCATGGTGTGAGCACTGTGGTCATGGGTAGCTGCGGCGTCGGTTTTGCACCGGTGCGTGAGGGGGATCGCGAGAAGCTCATCCGGCTGATGGAAGGCGTTGAGGATATCCCGGGCATCGCTCTTGCCGAGGGGCTCACCTGGGATTGGGAGACGCTGCCCGAGTACATGGATGCCTTGGACGCTAAGCCCCATAGCATTGATTTTGCAGTACAGGTCACCCACGATCCTTTGCGCGTGTATGTCATGGGTGATCGTGCGGTGTGCAACGAGCCGGCCACCGAGGATGATATAGCCGCTATGCGCCGCATTACTCGGGAGGCACTTGAGGCTGGAGCTATAGGCTTTTCTACCGGCCGTTCGGATGTCCACCGAAGCGCCGACGGTGACTGGACGCCATCGTCTGAGGCAACTGCGGATGAGCTTGCGGGAATCGCTAGCGCTTTTGCGGGTCTGTCTCATGGAACCTTGCAGGCGGTTAACGACTTTGATCTTGAGCGGGAAGGCGACGCCTTTGACGAGGAGTTCGATATTCTCGAGAGCATGGCCAAAGCAGGGGAAGGGCGTCCATTTTCGTTGTCGTTGATGCAGCGGGATTTTGCGCCAGATCAGTGGCGAAGAATTATCGAGCGTGCTGAAAAGGCCGAAGCTAAAGGCGTCAATATGCGCTTGCAGACTGCGCCGCGAGGCATCGGCGTGATTACGGGTCTGCAATGTACTTTTCATCCGTTTATCGGATTTCCCAGCTACAAGGCAATCTGTGACTTGCCTTTACAAAAGCGCGTGACGCGAATGAAGGACCCAGCGTTTAAGGCGCAGATTCTTACCGAGGAGTCTGAGACCTTAGCGGGCGACGGTACGCCAGTGCCCCCCATCGTAGACGCACTGATGGCCGCGATTGATTACGTGGCCAGCAAGACATTCCTGCTCGGCGAAAACCCGGAGTATGAGCAGAGTGCGGAAACATCTGTGCTGCATATGGCGCAGGAGAAGGGCGTGTCCTCGCTGGAAATGATCTACGACCTATTGTTGGAAGATGCTGGGCAGGCGTTGCTTTATTTTCCGATCTACAACTACACCAATATGAATTTCGATAATGTGTTTGAGATGATGCAGCATCCACAATCCATCATGGGACTTTCTGACGGGGGTGCGCACGTAGGCACGATTTGCGACTCAAGTTTTCCGAGTTACCTATTGAGTTACTGGGCTCGGGACCGAGATCGAGATCGCGGAGGACGTCTTGAGCTTGCAGACGCTGTTCGAAGGTTGACCTCTGATATTGCGGATTATTGTGGGATGGCCGATCGCGGCAGGCTTAAGGTGGGCCTCAAGGCCAATATCAATGTGATCAACTTTGAGAAGCTCAGACTCTTTGCGCCGCGTATGGTAAAAGACCTGCCTGCGGGTGGTCAGCGACTGTTGCAGGACGCTGCAGGCTATCGCGCAGTGATCGTCGATGGCGAGACCGTGTTGAAGGATGACCTACTCACCGGTAAGAACCCGGGCCGCTTGTATCGAGCCGGGCAGCCGGCGCTGGAGTCGGCTGCCTGAGCGCAAACCGCTGTTCAGAGCACAAGAATTTAACCGCTCTGGGAAGGCCCCGGGGCATTGGTGACACCAATGGAGTCAATTATGTTCAACCCCGCAAGACGGTTTAAACCCGTTCAAATTATGGCCAGCGGTTTTTTGGCGCTGAGTGTACTGCTCGCGCCTTGGGCGCAGGCTGGAGAGACGCTGAATCGCGTTGTCGAAAACAAAGTATTGGTAGTGGGTATGTCGGGCGATCAACCCCCCATGAATATGAAGAACCGTCAGGGCGAGCTCATGGGCTTTGACGTAGATCTTGCCAAGGCGCTGGCGAATGCAATGCACGCTGACCTGAAACTTAGCCCTATGCCTTTCGGTGACCTCACCAAGGCACTGGAAGCTGGAGAGATCGACGTAATCGTGTCAGGCATGGCTATTACGGCGGAGCGCTCCAGGAACGCATCTTTTGTCGGTCCTTACATGCTGAGCGGCAAGTCGATTCTTGCTACTCGTTCAGCGATTGAGCAAATCGCGTCCGGAGGCATTGCAGCTACTGATGTTAAGTTGGCGGCACTTAAGGGCTCCACTAGCGCAAGTTTTGTGCTGGAAGCGGCTCCAAATGCGACGCTGGTCGAGGTGGCTAACTACAAAGAAGCTATCGACATGGTCACTAGCGGGGCGGTCGCAGGTATGGTGGCGGATGCCCCGGTTTGCAAGCTGGAAGTGCTGCGTAACCCTGACGCTGGCCTCGTAACACTGGATAAGCCCCTGACGGTTGAGCCTTTTGGCATCGCTGTATCTTCGGGTGACCCTGAGTTCCTGAATCTGGTGCGCAATTACCTTCGGGCCTATGAAGGCACGGGTCTTCTTACCAAGCTTCGCCAAAAGTGGTTAGAAAACAGCTCTTGGGTAGCGGCGCTGCCCTAGGCAGTAAACGCCCTCAGCACGCCCCGGTCGTTCTTCGGCCGGGGCGTTTTTATTTGGATTACACATGATTGACGCTATTGCGCAAACGTTTGTCGAGATTGGCTTTTATCAGATGCTGGCTATCTGGGCTGCACT
>NZ_JBLGBE010000085.1:0-14827 GCF_047617445.1 Congregibacter sp. | reverse complement strand
GCAATCTGGCTCTCCCGGGGCCGGGAGAGAAAATAGGTCGCCGACTCCGCAAGACTCATGCGCTTTGCAGTACCACCGACAATCACCTGTCGATCAAGCTCGTTCCAGGGAAACAGCAGTGAAACCTTGGGGTTAGCATCCATCGCTATAGCTTTATCACTTCCAAAATTGGTGTAGAAAACAAAGCCCCCATCAGAAAGCCCCTTGAGCAACACAATACGTTGCCAGGGCCGGCCTTCGTTATCGATGGTCGACAACGCCATAGCCGTAGGATCTGAGAGTCCTGCCTTTATGGCCTGTTCAAGCCAGTGCTCAAACTGAGCAATGGGAGACTCTCGAAGGTCCGCCGCGGCGAGCCCTCCGGCGGTATATTCCCTCCGATAGTTCTCGAAATTAGCGCTCATTGCGCCCCAGAGACGTCGGGAGGAAAGGGGGCCAGCACGGCTTTTGCCGCTATGGCGCGGTTTTTTGCGGCATTCTTTGGATCAGGATTAGTGGCAAGGCGGGACTGAATAGTCGATCTCCACACTGAACGACTGCGATCCGGATCAATCAAATCGACGATAAAGGTGCCTTGGATGTATTGATTCACGCTCACATCCGAGACCGGTGGGCCGCAGCGCCAGCAGTTGTAAGCGCTGGCCGCGTTGTAAGAACGGATATCCGTTTTCTCCCGAGTCACCAAGTGCCATGCGAGATAGGCGTCAGCGCTGTCGCGATCCTCCACGACGCTATAGCCGCGAGCCTGTAACTCACTGGTCAAAGCCTCATTGATGCGATCCACCTGCATATCGCTGATGAGCTTTTCGGCTGCAGAAGTACGGTCAATAGGCAAAATGGCGAGACGCTGCACCCCCTCAAATGCAAAGTTTGAATCAAAGTCGCTGACGGCCTCCAAAGTGGTGCTTGCACAACCATTTATAAAGTACGCCAGTGCAACGAAAGCGCCTGCGCGAAGCATTGATCGCATGAGTAATTCCCCCAATAGTTCGGAATTTGTCCGATAGCACCCTAGTATAGTCAATCGCTGGTCGAGGGAGATACCGGTGCCCGGACAGCAAAAGCGGGAATCTGAGGAAACGGATGCCAACGCTCCCAGCTTTCACCCAGTCGCGCCTCCACCGTTTCACCGAAAAACTCCTGATGCAGCTCGTCTACCATCTGCTGCAGAGCTTCTTTTTTGACTTCCCCCGAAATAACAGCCGCCTCCATGACCCCTTCGAGGCGAAACCGGGGTCCGGGCGGCGCGTCACCTCCTTGAGCAAGAAGTTGGAACTGCTTCGTCAATCGCTGTCTAATCTCTGCCTGTAGTACACCCATAAGAGTTTTTGCCGAGTTGAAGCTTAGGGTACAGTTTGCCACTGTAGGGCAAGGACCCCCAAGGAGAATCCGGCCGGCCTTTTGTCGGTGTTATCGTGGGCCGTAAAGGGCTTTTATACGTAACAACCCTGTTAGCCAATGTGAGCCACATCGATCGATCCAATGACGAGATTTATCAGCCTGCATCAACCATCTATCAGCCTCCGCCGGGGTTTCGCCCTGGCACTCGGCACGATGCTGGCGTTTTGTCAGGCTATCGCCAGCGCCCAAGAAGTCGAGCCTGCGCTGTCCGACATCTCGCAAAGCGAAGAACGTGCTCGAGACGCTTTGATGAACGACGTGCGGGCTTACCTGCAGCGAATTGAAGGCATAGAAACCATCGACGGCGCATTTGCTCCCGGCTTGACCGAGGACCTGCTGGGGCTTGGTCTGGCCTTACAGCGCACGGGTGATCATGAGCAAGCAGTAAAAGTATTCAAACGCGGGATACACCTCTCCCGAGTTAACGAGGGGCTCTACAGTCGCAGGCAGCTCACACTACTCAAAGGTGAAATCACGAGCCACATAGCTATGGGCGCGTTTGAAGATGCCGATGAGAGGCAACGCTATCTTTACCGCGTACAGAGCAAAACTCTCTCGGACGTCACCCGAGGACAAGCACTGATGCAGCATGCGTTATGGCAACGTCAGGCCTATGAAGCAGGCATCGGGGAGCAGCCCTTCACGCGACTGCTTAACATGTGGGGGCTGTATCGACTCGCGCTCACCGAATTTGCCCGCGTCGATGGCGACGCATCACTCACCCTTCTGCCCCCTTTGTATGGCATGTTGCAGGCGCAGTACTTGATCAGCGGTTTTGTGGGCGAGACCGCTACCGGCGAATATCGTACCGGCGGCGTCTATGGCGCCGAAGAGTCACAGCAAATCGGCTATCGGAGCCAAGCCTATAAACAAGGCAGCTCCGTGATTCGTGCGATCTACGACGTAAAGGTCGCTCAGCACGACAGCGACCCCAGCGACCCCAGCGACACAGTTGCCATGATGCTCATGCTAGGAGACTGGCAGCTCTGGCACGGTAAACGCAACGAGGCCTTTGCCACTTATGCCGAAATTTACGGGGAACTTGCCAAGGATGAAGCTGCCCAAGGCTTAAGAGAACAGCTTTTGGGCACACCGAGGCCTCTTCCTAGACTGGAGGGTGTTCGCTCGCTTCCTGAACCCTCAAATGAGCAAGACGGACTATTGCTGCTAGAATTCGGGGTTTCTGAGCGTGGAAAGGTCACGGACATCGTCCGGCTTGACGACAATATACGTAATGACGACAAAGCCGGAGACATTATCAGCCGGCTTAGACGAACGCCGTTCCGACCGCGTATAAGCGATGGAATGCCGGTAGACACAGAAGGACTGCGTTGGGCTTATGATATTTCCGCATGGTGAACAGCAACACTCCGAGACTCCGATTCTGCGAGGACCTGCGCTCAAGCTGCTTTTAGGGCCCTCTCTGGCCTGCCTGCTGCTGACAGGCTGTCCCAGCGCCAGCAATCCAACAACGCCTCAAACACCCTCTTTGCCGACGCCAAGTAGTAGCGCACCTCCGCCACCGAGCAGCTCATCTTCGTCAAGTTCCTCATCCTCGGAATCCTCGTCATCCAGCTCATCGAGTAGCAGCTCCTCATCACAAAGCAGTCAAAGTGAAGCCGGAGCCGCCGGCACGCAATCTCCCAGTAGCCCCAGCAGTAGCGCAGAATCTCAAGGCGGTGAGCAATCAGGTGAGTCCGCCTCCGAGAGCAGCGCCTCTGCACAGCAGGCCGGAGAAAGCGGATCCACAGACGGCGACCTCCAGGGTGGCGATGATGTCTCGCGCGACATGGGAGAGTTCCCTACAGGTCAGGCACCAGGCACAGAGGTTGCGGCTGGCGGAGAGAGTGGTGACCAAGCCGGAAGCGAAGCATCTGGCAGCGAGGCTGGAGCAGGCGCAGAAACGCGTGACGGTGTCGGCAGTGATGGCGCCGAGAGCACCGCAGGCAGCGGTGATACCGAAGGCGACGACAGTGCTGGCGGCGGTGAGCCAGGATTTGAAGATAGCGCGGGCGGCAGCGATGCACTCCCGAGCATGGAAGACGAAGAGTCTGTAGCTGCCGGCGGGGGTGGAATGGGTGAACCCTCTGCAGAATCCGGCGGTGCAGGCATTGAAGGCGCTGGCGGCGCTGCCGGGGGCATCCCGGGTATTCCCGGTGGTATGGGCAGCGGCGGAAGCGGCGCTCAAGGCCAGGGAGAGATTGCCGCAGGCGGGCAGCCAGGCACCGGTCAGGGCGCTGGAGGAAGCAGCGGTGCCGGAGATGGCGCTACGGGCAGTGGTACCTATGGTCGTTATCCTGCCGGCCAAGGCACTCTCACCCCGGGTGAACAGGTAGCCATTCTTGATGCAGAACTTGAGCGGGGCATGGGCGACTTTGATGCCATGATTCTCGAAGAACAGGCAGCCCAGCGCCGCGCGAACCGAGACCAAACCAGTAATGAACCGGTTCAGACCGCCTCAGCTGGCAGTGCCAGCGGAAGCGGCGAAGCTGGCGACGACTACGGACGTGCAATCGGTGGTGGTGGTGGCTACAGCGTCGGGGGCGGCATGGGTGGCACAGGCGGTGGCGGCGGCAGCATCCCTCAAAATACCGCCAAGTATCCTCCTCCTGCGGACATACCTAACGGCAATAATGATGACGTCGTTGCGCGCCAGCTGCGCGAAGCGGCTATGCGCGAACCTGACCCTGCGGTGAGAGAGAAACTCTGGGTTGAGTATCGTAAGTACACGGGTATCAAGCAGCCGTGACACCAGGGATTACCGCAAATCTGCGCTGGCTGGCCTTAGTTTGCCTAGGGCTAAGCCTTGCAGCTTGCGTGAGTCAAACGGTCAAAAGCACCTCTGTACCCGCGCTACAGGGAACTGCCGTGCCCGTGCCCGAAGACGAGCTCATGGATGTCGCTGTCGCCATTTTTGATCCGGGCATTGATTTCGCCGATGAGGATGAGCGTCTGTACCCTGAAGTACGCCGTGCAGAAGCGCGGTATATACCAAAACTGCTAACCGATGTGCTGCAAAACTCAGGCGCCTGGGGCGCAGTCAGAGTCGTACCCAATGCGGATCGTGTGACCGACTTGATGATCAGCGGCACCATTTTGCACTCCGACGGTGAGACTCTTGAAATTAAGGTGGTCGCCAAAGACTCCAGAGATTATGTGTGGCTTGACCGGGTGTATGAGGGCACGGCCAGTCGCTACGCCTACGACGCTAAAACTCGCTCAAGCTACGACCCGTTTCAGGCTGTCTATCATCATGTAGCCAACGACCTCATCGGAATTTTTGATGAACTCCCCAGCGCACAACGCAAAGAAATTCGTACGGTCTCAGAATTATTGTTTGCTCAAAGCTTTTCCTCAGAAGCCTTTGAGGGCTACCTCGACAAAACCCGCAAGGGAAAGCAGCTTGTCGTTAGGCTACCTTCCGAAGATGATCCTATGTTGGCCCGGGTACGCATGCTCCGGGAGCGCGACCACGTCTTCGTAGATACTCTGCAAACCTATTACAAAGGCTTCTCCGACGAGATGTTTGGCCCCTATCAGGAATGGCGAAAACTCAGTTACCAGGAAGTCGTCGCCTATCAGGAGCTCAAGCGTGAAAGTACGCGACAGCTCATCGCCGGAGGCGCAGCGATCATCGCCGGCATCGCCGCAGCGGGCAGTGGCGATCGCAGCGCCCGTACTGCAGGTAACGTCGCGATCATTGGCGGCGGCTATCTTCTGAAAAGCGGCTTGGAGAGTCGCGCCGAGGCACAGATTCACGTCGAAGCACTGGGAGAGATAGGCCAGTCTCTGGAAGCCGAAATTACCCCGCAGGTGATAGAGCTAGAAGACCGCACAGTCATGATCAGTGGCAGTGTGGAAGATCAGTACGCGCAGTGGCGTGAAGTGCTTGCGGAGATCTATCGCAACGAGATCGGTGAGCTGCCAGCGCAGACGCCCGACAACCGTATCCAGAACTAGTCGGACACATCTTCAGTGACAGAGCAGTACCAACGGGTTCGACCCACACCTTTTGACGCACCGGCACAAACGCCGGCAAGCGCAGCCGCAGCTACTGATGCGCGTCCCAAGTGGCTGCTTCCTGCCTTTGCTGGACTGGGAGTGCTCTTTCTCATCGTGATATTCGCATTGCCGCGCTGGGTTGACTCTCAAAACGATGAAAGCGTTGAGCTGAGCGGCACAACGGTAAGCACTCAGGACTCAGCGACGGCCAAGCCCGCGGCGGCATCCCCGTCTCGGGAACCCGAAGCCCCCTCCTCCCCCTTTGCCGATGCTCGCGCAGCTAAAGCTCGAACCGAGGCACAGGAGTTACTCGCCGAGCTACTGGATGTGCAAGAAAACCTTGATGACCGCGGTGCAAAAGAGTGGGCAAGCGATGCCATGGAGAGCATTGCAGCCCAGGCCTTAGCTGGCGATGGGCTTTATCGAGAACGAGAATTTGATGCGGCGATAGAGCGGTACCAACAAGCGCTCACAGAAGCACTGGCCTTGGAGCAGTCTTTGCCCGAACGCTTCAAGAACCAAACCGAAGCCACACGAGTCGCCATTGAGGCCTTAGACGCAGAAAGCGCGACCGCTAGCCTCAACATAGCCGAAAAGCTCGAGCCCGAAGCGCCTGAGACTGCAAGCTTGTCGCTGAGGCTCAACGCACTTCCCGAGCTGATTGACAACGTACTTGCTGCAACCGAAGCAGAGACTGCGGGTGATCTACCCGGTGCTGTCTCGAGTATGCAGGCCGCAGCAGACAACGATAGCGCACACCAAGGTGTTGAATCGGAGCTTCAGCGATTAAAAAAGGCGCTCACCGAAGAACGCTTCAACGCGGCCATGTCCCAAGGATATGCCGCACTAGATAACGCCGACTTCAGCGCGGCACAACAGCGCTTTGAGCGGGCCGGGGCTCTGAATCCCGGCTCCACTGAAGCAGCGGCTGCATTGCAGGAGCTGTCTGTTGCACGTACCGCAGCAACGCTGCAGCGGCTACAAAACCGTGGCCGTCAGCTTTTGCAAGACGAAGACTGGAGCGCGGCTATCAAGGTGTTTGAAGAAGCTCTGGCCATCGATCAAAGCCTACGGTTCGCCCGGGAAGGCCTGGCCGTCGCCAAGCCCCGGGGTCAGATTGAGAAAGAGCTCGCTGCTATCGTAAAACAAGCTGAGCGACTCGTTGACGACGCCATCTTGCAAGAAGCGAAGAACTCCGTGGTTCGCGCCCGATCATTGGATGGACTGGGCCCACGCCTGACAGAGCAGCTCACAGCAGCCGAGGACATCCTCGCCGTAGCCAATATCCCGCTGCCCGTCACTATCAGCTCCGACGGCTTGACCGAAGTCACGGTTTACAAAGTTCGCCGCCTGGGACTGTTTGACACACAGCAGCTCAATCTGCGCCCCGGACAATATACGGCAGTGGGGTCGCGCCGGGGATATCGCGATACACGCATTGTGTTCACGGTATCGCCCACTCAGACTGCGGCGGTTTATGTCGCCTGTACCGAGGCCATCTAATGAGCGCTGGCGAACGTGAATCCATTAAGCCTGCGGCTTTTGAGCCCTTAAACCCAGAGGCCGCTCCGACAAAAACCCGGATCCCTCTCTCCCGCTGGCTCATGTTTGCACTCATCGGCGTGTTTCTTGTAGCGCTGTGGTTTTTGCTCACGGCGCGTTCACTGGAAATCACCGTAGTGGCAGAAGAGGAAGCCAGCATAAATCTGACCGGACTCGTCCTGCCCTTTGGAGACCGGTTTCTACTCCGCTCGGGAAGTTACCCGCTGCGCGTCGTTGCTGTCGGCTACCATCCCTATGAGAGCGATGTTGCGGTCACCAAAGATGCAACGCAACGCCAGGAAGTGATTCTTCAACCACTGCCCGGTCGCCTGGCTATGGAGAGTGATCCTGCGGGTGCGACACTGACCGTGGATGGCGAGGTTATCGGTGTGACACCCTTAATCGATCTACCTATTGAAGCGGGCAGTCGAGTCTTGCGACTTGAACTGCCTCGCTATTTACCGCTTGAGCAAACCATTGAAGTCACCGGCCGAGATATTCAGCAACGGCTGGATTTGTCCCTCGATCCAGCCTGGGCCAACGTGAGTGTTGACAGTGCACCTGCGGGGGCCGAACTGCTGATCGATGGTATTCCGGTAGGCAAGACACCAGCTACCCTTGAGGTTCTTCAGGGCGAGCATGAACTCGTTTTGGAGCTACCGGGTTTTGCTGGCGAGCAGCGGGTTCTCAATATCGAGCCCGGGGTTGCTCAGGACTTGGGTAGCGTAGTCCTGATACCTGCCACCGGAGTGCTTAGCCTGCGCAGTACGCCCAGTGGCGCTAACGTCAGCGTCGATGGTGAGTTTGCCGGACAAACGCCGTTGGAACTGGAGCTCGAGCCCAATATGGATCATCGCATCAGTCTATCCCGCGCCGGCTACCGACGCGCGAGCGAGACCTTGCGTATGAAGGCTGGATCCAGCCTGGAGCGCATGCTCAACCTCACACCCTTGCTGGGTGACGTGCTGGTCAAAGTCAGTCCTGCTGAAGCCGAGCTGCTAGTTAACGGCCAGCCCGTAGGCCGAGGCAGCCAGACCCTCTCCCTACCCGCCGTGCTTCAGCGCCTGGAAGCGCGACTGGACGGCTACGAAAGTAGTAAGCGCAGCGTCACACCTCGTCCGGGGCTTGAACAGTTAGTTGAGATCCAGCTCCTGACGCCACAAGCCGCTCGCAAGGCCCGTCTAACTCCCACGATCACCACCGCCTTGGGGCAGACACTAACGCTCATGAATCCGCTGGACTCGCCGCGCAACGAGTTTTCCATGGGTGCTTCGCGTCGAGATCCCGGCCGCCGAGCCAACGAAGTTCTTCACCCGGTTCGCCTTGAGCGCCCGTTTTACTTTCAAAATCAAGAAGTCACCAACGCCCAGTTTCGCCAGTTTCAGGCGTCTCATAACTCTGGGCAGATCGAAGGGAACAGTCTCAACCGCGAGCATCAACCCGTCGCACAGATCAGTTGGCAGCAAGCTGCATCTTTTTGTAACTGGCTGAGTCAGCGAGAAGGATTGACGCCGTTCTATCAGGAGCAACAGGGAATTATTATCGGATTCGATCCCAGCGCCTTGGGTTACCGATTGCCCACCGAGGCGGAGTGGGCGTGGGTTGCCCGGATTCGGGGAGATGCACTCCAGCGTTTTACCTGGGGCGATGACTTCCCTCCCAAGAATCTAGCCGAAAACATTGCAGACAACAGCTCAGCCTACGTGACTGGCCGAGTGCTTAATGGTTATAACGATGGCTATGTAGTGAGCGCACCGGTAGGCAGCTTTAAAGCCAACGAGCGTGGCATATTTGATCTGGGTGGTAATGTCTCGGAGTGGATACATGACGTTTACATCATCCCCGCTTCGAGCGGTGTAGTAACAACGGATCCCCTGGGCGGACAAAGGGGTGACAATTACGTCATTCGCGGCGCAAGCTGGGCGCTGGGACGACTACCCGAGTTGCGCCTGTCCTATCGCGATTATGGGCAGGCAGGACGGGATGACGTAGGATTTCGAATCGCCCGCTATGCGGAGTAACACGATGTCATTAACAAGATACCTAAGCGCGCTACTTTTTTTGCTGGCCAGCTATTCGCTCGTCAGCTATGTGGCGGTGGCTCAGCCAGAGGCAACGTCAACAACAGCTGATAATGAAACAAGCATTGAACCGGAGCCCGCGGCGGTCTCCCCGGTAGATCAACCGTTTGAAGATTACGAGGCCTCGGAGCAAATCTCCGAAGATTTATCCGTCGCCTTTCCCGTCGATATTTAGGAAAACTCATGAAGAACAGCCTCTCATCCGAGTTCATGTTCCAGCTCTTTGCCTTACTCACAGCGGTTATTTTGGTGCATGCTCTATATGTCGCGGTCATTCGACCCAGTGCCGATGATCAGCTGGCTGCCGACATGGCAGCTCAGATCGCCGGGGAAGAGGTCGTCCCAAAACGCAGTCTAGCGGTGGTTATCCGCGACTATGAGCAGGAGGCCTGTTTCATATTGCTTATCTGGGCATTGTCGATCATGGGCTACAAGGGTCGATTGAATCTGAAAGAACAGCAGCTTCTGGAAGAGGAGTTGTTATCTATTCCCGAAGGTACGAGCGTGCTCCCGGAAGACGCGCGGCAATACAGCCGCTCTATCGAGGCTCTTCCTCCAGAACAACAGGATTTTTTGCTGCCGCGCACCCTGCTGTCAGCTCTACAACGTTTCGCAACCACGGGCAGCATACCCGCCGTCTCGGACGCGATTCGAGAGCAGTGTGATATCGAATCGGACCGCCTTGATTCCGAACTCTCCATGGTCCGGTACATTGCATGGGCAATACCCTCTATCGGCTTTATCGGTACCGTTCGCGGTATTGGTGACGCACTAGGACAAGCTTACAAAGCCGTTGAAGGCGACATTTCGGGAGTGACGGTCAGTCTGGGTGTGGCCTTTAACAGCACTTTTGTCGCTTTGGTGCTCTCCATCATTATCATGTTTTGCCTGCACCAGCTGCAGTTGGCGCAGGAGCGCCTGGTACTCAACGGCCAACGGTATGCCGATAGTCGCCTTTTGCGCTTTCTGGTAGCTAACGACTGATGGTCATCCTCGATTGTCGTGATACGCAGATTAGTCTGTGGCAGGAAGGGTCCGCGCTTCACAGCCCTGGCTTTGTCATGCTTGAAGGGAGTGAGTATCACTTCGGACAGGCTGCCTTCGAACAGTCTCGCTTACGGCCCCGAAACACTAACAGTCGTTTCTGGTGGCAACTTAGCACCCAGCCGTTGAAACCGGCGCTGGGCGCAGCAAGGCACACAGCTGACCTGGTGCATTCTCACCTTCGCCACATCCATGCCACCGCCGGAGCGCCCTCAGCGCTAGTACTTGCGGTGCCCGACAGCATGCCCAAGGAACAACTTTCTCTACTGCTGGGTGTCGCACAGGCTAGTGACTTTAAAGTTGCAGGGCTCGTGAGTCGCAGCGTGCTGATTGCCAGCAACAGTCCAGCGATTGCTCAAGCAGGTAAGGCTATCCATCTGGAAACGCAGCTCAACCAAACCATCATCAATGAATTGCTCGTGGAAGACGGCAAGCTGCGCGTTGTTCGCAGCACCCCCCTACCCGCTTGTGGTCTGCTAGCGCTCCAGGAGCGCTGTGTTTCTGCCATCGCCAGTGCGTTTATTCAGCAAACTCGATTTGATCCCAGGCGCAGTGCCAGTAGCGAGCAGGATCTCTACAACAAGCTGCCGAGTATTCTCGCGACGCTGCGCGACCGTGGAGAAGCGAGTGTAGACATCGACGGGCATCGCAGTCGGATAACCGCCAGCGCGCTTGCGGGTGCGAGCGAACATCTTATCAAAGGCTTGGAGCAATCTAGGCCGACAGCGGACATCCCCATACTATTGGACCCGGAACTACACTTTCTGCCGGGGATGGAGGCGCTCAAAGGCGAGGCGAGCACCCTTGCAGTAAACGCGCTTTGGAACGCATTTACTGCGCAGCGCGCGCATATCGAACTGACTGGCGAAGATCTCCATCTTGTCGATCAGTTACCCCCCCTGGGCGGTGCCGAACAACCTTCCGGGACGGCCGATGTTGCCCAGACCGAGAGCCCCAGCAGTGATCGCACAAGTACGCCTCCCGGGGTCGAACC
This sequence comes from Congregibacter sp., assembly GCF_047617445.1. Lineage (GTDB taxonomy): Bacteria > Pseudomonadota > Gammaproteobacteria > Pseudomonadales > Halieaceae > Congregibacter. The sequence goes on along the minus strand of NZ_JBLGBE010000085.1, from coordinate 3,763 downwards.
TGCAGCATCGCAGGGCAAGGCTACGCACGTGCTAGTGGGCACTCTGGCGCTGCCTCTGGGTGACGAGCAGGTTCTACTGACCGGCGGCTTTTCCCTGCGTCTGACCAGCGGCCACTGGACTCTGCATGGCGATGGCGGGCTGATCAACGGCATGCCCAGTACACCCCAGCAGCCACTGTCGCTGGGGGACACCTTGTCTTTGGGAACTGCCGGGCACGGACGCCTGATCGAAGTCCAGAGCTGAGGCTGATAACCCGTGGCACGGCGCAACAAACGTAGCTTCACCACCTTTAACCTGTCGTTTCTGGACATCATGTCCTGTGGATTCGGTGCTGTGATATTGGTGTTTCTGATTATCGATCACTCGATCGTCGTGGAGTCCAAGGAGCTCAACGTAGACCTGCTTTCCGAGGTGAATATGCTCGAGGAGGACATCCGGGAAGGCGAAGAAGGCCTTGTGGTGCTGCGTAACACTCTTGATGAGGCTGATCTGGAAATTGTGCAAGCCGAGGGCCGCGCCACCCGCGTGATCGATGAGGTCCAGGAGTATGAGGCACTCATCGCCGCCCTGATTCCCGAAGATGTCAGCGAAGACGAGTCCATAGAAAAACTCAAAGCCGAGGTTCAATCGCTCGAAGAGGAAGTCAAGAAGCTCCGGGAAGCAGCAGAAGAAGAAAGTGGCAAGAGTGCTCGAAGCTTTGTCGGAGACGGGAACCGACAATACCTCACAGGACTTAATCTTGGTGGCAAGAACATCGCCATTTTACTCGACGTATCCGCCAGTATGCTCGCCGACCGAGTGGTCAACATTATTCGGATGCGCAACATGGACCCAAAGCTTCAGCGCAGCACTGAAAAGTGGACACGGGCACTCAACACCATGGACTGGCTGACCTCACAGTTGCCCGTGGGCAGTGAGTACCAGGTGATCACCTTCAACACCAAGGCACAAACCGCATTGCCGGAGACCGCCGGAAAGTGGATGGAGGTGGCCGATCAGGCGCAGCTTGAAGATGTATCCGCTGCACTGCGCGAGATCGTCCCAGCCAACGGCACCAGTCTGGACAATGCTTTTAGCTACCTGCAAACCCTGTCACCCGTGCCGGACAACATTTTCCTGATCACCGACGGTCTGCCGACACAGGGCGCCAACCCGCCGCGGGGATCCACAGTCAGCGGCAACCAGCGCCAACGACTGTACCGCGAAGCAGTGCGCAAACTGCCGGCAAACGTTCCGGTGAACATCATTCTCGCACCAATGGAGGGTGACCCTCTGGCAGCCTCAGAGTTCTGGCAATTGGCCCAAAGCACTCGGGGTTCCTTTATGAGCCCTTCCAGTGACTGGCCCTAGGAATAGCGGAGATGCGTAAACGTCGCGAAATGTCGGAGTTCTCTTTGTCCTTTCTGGACGTGATCTGCTGTGGTTTTGGCGCGGTGATTCTACTGCTGATGATCACTAAAACGGTTCAACCGCAGATTATTGAGGCGTCTACAGTCAACCTTGAAGGATTGGTTGCAGATCTACAGGAACAGCTCTTTGAAATCCGTGGCGAGACGCGATTCCTCAACCGCGACTTGAACGCCCGTAAAGAGCAGCTCTCTGATTACAAGGAGCGCATCGCGATCTTGCGCGGGCAGCTGGCATCGACCAGATCGCTCTTTGACAGCCTGCAGGTGGAAACCAGCACCAATTCAATAATCACTGAGCAACTGGCTATTGCACGCCAGTCCCTCACGGCGGAACAAAAGCGGCTCATGGCCGGACTGGAGGTCACAAGTAACCTCATCGGCGGTATTCCCGTGGACAGCGAGTACATTATCTTCGTGATAGACACCTCGGGCTCTATGTTTTCCTACGCCTGGGATCGCATGATGCAGGAGATCGATGCGACGCTGAACATTTATCCCAATGTGAAAGGCATCCAGATCATGAACGACATGGGTAAGTACATGTTCAGTCGTTATCGTGGTCAGTGGATTCCTGACACTGACGGGCGTCGCCGGGTCATCATGCAGAATCTGCGCAACTGGAACGTGTTTAGTAATTCCTCTCCTGTGGAAGGAATCACCGCCGCAATACGCACTTTTTACGACCCGGACAAAAAGATTAGTATCTACGTCTTTGGTGACGAGTTTACCGGGGACTCCATAGGGGAAGTAGTGGACACTGTAGAGAGAATCAATCGCGAGGCCTCCGATGGCCAACGGCGAGTGCGAATCCATGCTGTAGGCTTCCCCGTACAATTCATTCGGGCAGCTAATCTGCAGACTACGGGTATTCGCTTTGCCGCACTCATGCGCGAGCTAACCTATCGCAATGGAGGCACGTTTGTCGGACTCAATGACTTCAGGCCCTAACAGGCAAATGCCGCGCCGCCATGGCTTCGCTTTGGCGAGCCTGTTGTTCACGCTCATATTTCTAGCGGGCTGCGGCGCTAAGGAAGTCGTGGTCGTCGGAAACTTCCCGCCGCCTTTAATGACTCCCCTGGAGGTCAATCTTGGGGTCTGGTATGAGCCGGAGTTTGTGAGCCATGAGTTTTTTGATGAAGCTAAAGGCAGGACAGAATCCGCCTGGATCGTCAAAACCGGCGACGCCCAAGTGCAGATGTGGAGTCAACTGCTAAACAATATGTTCGTCGGCGTCACCAAAATGGACGGCAAACCTGCACCGGAGCAAATGAACCCCATCGTTGATGCGGTGTTAATTCCCCGCGTGGACGAACTGCAATACGCCATTCCTGCGCACACTAACGTGAAGGTCTATGAGATCTGGATGCGTTACGCGTTTCAGCTCGTAACGACCAATGGCGAACCCATCGCTGAGTGGACCATGACGGCCTACGGCAAGACCCCAACCGCGTTTCTACAAAGCGATGAGGCTGCGGTCAACCTAGCCGCTGTGGTCGCATTGCGCGATGCCGGTGCGCACTTTATCACCAGCTTCCATAAAGTGCCGGAGGTTGCCCAATGGCTGGAACAGCTGCAGCAACAACGCGCCGCGGTAGCCGCCCGGTGAGTCAGAAACGCAATCTACTGCTAGGACTCACGGCGCTGCTTCTCACGGGCTGCGTCACATCGACAGTGGATGAAATGGTCTTTAACGAGCCTACTGAGGGTATTGGCGATTCGACCGTCGTGATTTTGGGCCGCCGCCACGCCAGTGACTACGAAACCGAATTCGACTTTATTGAATGCATCGCCGATCACGTTGTGGCCAGAGACTCCAGTATTGAAATTATCGATGAGATTGAATTTATTAACATGCTTTACCCCTGGTTCGAGCCTCGCACGGCCCCCCTGCGCCCAGCGGACATAGATCGTTTAGTACAACAAGAACCGGTGGCAGAACGATTGATCGACCTCAAGCTTGAGTACATGATTTGGGTGGACGGAAGCACAGTACAAACCAACTCCGCAGGCTCTATGACCTGTGGCGTTGGGCCGGGAGGCGCCGGGTGCTTCGGGTTTGGTACCTGGGGCAACGCATCGGACTACGAAGCCAAAATTTGGGATTTTACAGACAAGGCCGAAGTAGGCCGTTTGAACACGAGCACCAGCGGGCAGTCTTATATGCCTGCTGTGATTATACCCATTCCCATCATCGCGCCAGTTCAGAGCACCGCCTGTGACGGCCTAGGGGATCAATTGCTGCAGTTCTTATCCAGTGAACACTAAGCTCCAAGGCCTGCTCCTAGCATCTGCGCTAGGTGCTACGCTCGCCGTGCTGCCCGCCTGCACGATTAATCCGGCGACAGGTGGTGCC
>NZ_JBLGBE010000084.1:0-14875 GCF_047617445.1 Congregibacter sp. | reverse complement strand
AGCTTCTTGTCGAGCACGGTTTATGGTCCTTATTAGCAAAGCCACAAGTATACGATTTTTTTTAGTCCACGCACGAGCCCACAGGAGTGCGCCACTTGTGTTTCCCGCCGTCATGGCGGAAGATCTTGGGCGCAAATTATCTATTTGAGAGTTTATCAGTATGTCTCTATCTAAAATCCTACCCAGCATTCTTCTCGCCAGCAGCTTGGCGATCGCACCTCTCGCCGGTGCCGCTCACCATGAAGAGCCTATGTCCGATCACGCAGAGCGGGCCATGGCGATCGAAATAGACGCTGAAGTTGTTGCCGTAGACACCGAAACACGCGAATTGGTTCTGCAGCTGCCCACCGGCGAGCAAATGACCACCGTTGTTGATCCAAAGGTTGCACGTTTTTCTGAAATCGCAGCTGGCGACTTTTTGGTCGTGACCTATCTCGCCGCACTCGCCGCCGAACTTAGAGAGCCTACGGAAGAAGAAATGGCCAACCCTTGGGTTGAAGGCGCTGACGCTGGTATCGCTGGCGCTGAGGAAGCACCCGGTGGCGCTATGATCGCTGCGGTACGTGCCGTGTGCACCATCGAAGGCATGAACCGCCTTATCGGTACGGTCACCATCATGGATTCTCGTGGCAAGGCCCACGTTATCGGTGACGTAAAGCCAGAGCGCATTGAGCAACTGCGCATTGGTCAGTCAGTGGTAATGACCTTTACCCAAGCTCTGGCAGTTGGTATCGAAAAAGCGGACGCAATGTAGTTCGCGTTTACCTGCTCAAGTTCGCGCCCGTGACTCATTCACGGGCGCTTTCTCCTCACTCAGCCCCTGAATTCTTTACCAAGACCGGCATCGGCGGAACAAGACGCTGAGGGTCTACTCTTCGGTCTCGCCAACTCATACGCCAATCCAAATGCGGCCCTGTTGCCCTTCCGGTAGCGCCCACCGCACCAATTCGATCCCCCGGCTCTAATTCATCCCCCAGCTGTGCAAACACTTCGCTCATGTGCAAGAAGGATGATGACAGGCCGTAGCCGTGATCAAGAATGACGGTACCCCCTGAATAGAACAAATCAGGCTCTGCCAAGGTTACCCGGCCCGCTGCGGGCGCGTAAATAACCGTCCCCGTGGGAACCGCTATATCAACGCCGTAGTGCGGACTGCCGGGCGTTCCGTTGTACACGCGCTGACTGCCGTACACTCCGGAAATAGGCCCTTGAACAGGCCACACAAAGCCCCCGTCAATCTGCATAAGCCAATCGGGACGTTCCACGAGCTGAGCCTTTGCAGCGGCGACTAATTGCCGCTCGCGGCGTATTCGCTCCAGCTGCTCTTGAGGCGGCGTCACCGTTCGCTGAGGCACACCCTCAACACGTTGAATTTGATAATCCCTCTGCTCGACGGTCAATTCATACTCGCACTCCTCGCCGATCCGCAGCCGACTTTTTGCCGGCGCATCTCGATGGAATGCGGCAACTACGTAACCGTTTGGAAGTACATCCAGATCTTGATCATCCAGCCAGACGCTTGTGTTGGGCTCAACTTTCGCCCAAATCACCCCCCCCTCGGTGGGGTCACCTTGAACATCGACGCACTGCGCCCCTACCGGCGAGACAAGTATCGCCGCGAGGCCACTAACTAAGCTGTTTTGTATAAAGCGTTGTATTTGCATCGCATTAGTGTAGTGCCCGATGAATGTTTGAGGCAATCACTCTCCGTGCAGACTAAACCGAACGTGAGTTAAGGCTGAAGGATGAAGCTTACATACAGGTTCTCGCGCTAGAATAGATGCATGGGACGCTATCGAGCACCACGCCCGCGAGGGACACCGTTAATCACCGCCGCAGGTGAAGCACGACTGCGCGCGGAGCTTGATAAGCTGTGGCGCAAGGAGCGCCCCATAGTAGCGTTGGCGGTACAAGATGCTGCAAAGAACGGCGACCGCTCAGAAAATGGTGATTACATTTACGGGAAAAAGCGCCTTCGAGAAATCGATGGTCGCGTGAGGTTCATCAGTAAACGTCTAGAGATTCTTCAAATTGTTCGTGAAACGCCCAGCGATAAAAGCCGTATCTTCTTTGGCGCCACCGTTAAGGTAGAAGACCAGAATGAAGTTACCCAATCGGTGACAATTTTGGGGCCCGATGAATTCGAGTCATCTCGCAGTGAAGTCTCCATAGACTCCCCCATCGCCCGAGTGCTTCTGGGCAAAACCATTGGCGATAGCGTGCGTCTGGACAGCCCCGGAGGAGAGCGGGAGCTCGAAGTCCTGGATATCCAGTATCAGCACACCTAGCTGAAAAAATTTAGTCTAGTGCCGCGTAAATCAATGCTTCTAGCTGACCACGGAAGTTAAAGGTGCTGGACGGAATCAACTGCGTCATAAAAACGACCGCCAACTCTTCCTGCGGATCAACCCAAAACAGCGTGCTGGCCAACCCTCCCCAGTAATAGCTCCCACGACTTGCAGGATAACCGTTACGAACGGGTTGAATCTTGGAAGCGAAGCCCAAACCAAACCCCACGCCCTCGTGATGCGTTTCGCTAAAGCCCGCCATGGCCACGCTGGCCAAATCAGCACCACTGGGCAAGTGATTAGCAACCATTAACTCCAGTGTCTTACGACCGATGATTCGCTGTTCACCCAGCGCACCGCCACCCAGGAGCATCTGGCAAAAACGCAGGTAGTCCGACGCGGTAGACAAAAGACCACCGCCACCGGAGAAAAAGCTCCGTCCCACATACTGCGAGGCCTGCGCATCATCCTGCAGCACCAGGCGTTTCTGGGCGTCCCTGGTGTAGCAGGAGGCGAATTTTTCAAGCTGCTCATCCCGAGGACTAAAGACCGTATCAATCATGCCTAAGGGCTCAAAAATCACAGTGCGTAAAAAGTCCGGGAGACTCTGGCCGCTGATGCGTTCGATAAGATACCCAAGTACATCAGTGGCTATAGAGTAATTCCAGCGCTCTCCCGGAGAAAACTCCAGAGGCAGCATCGCCAGCTGCTCAATCATGTCCTGCAGCGTGTAGCCCTGCTGAGCTCGGCCCAGCTTCAGCTCTCGATAAGCCTTATCGAGTTTTGTGGCGTACATAAAGTCATAAGTGAGACCGGATTGATGGGTGAACAGATCGCGAATACGCATAGCACGATCCGGGGCCCGTGTTTCAAACTCAGGCCAACTCCCGCCGACACAGACTTGCAGCGCCGCCCACTCAGGAATGAATCGTGATACCGGGTCATCGAGAGTAAATAAGCCGCGTTCCCAAAGGGTCATCAGCGCAATGGAGGTGACCGGCTTGCTCATGGAGTAAATGCGAAACACTGTGTCATTAGTGACCGGAAGCTTGCGCTCCAGATCACGCTCCCCCGCCACATGCACGTAGGCCAACTCATCTCGTCGCAGCACCGCCGTTAAACAACCCGAGATTTTCCCCGGGTTGATATAGCGGCTTTCAAGATGCTCACCGATTCGCTCAAGACGATGCTCATCCATTCCCGCTGCTACTGGGTTAAGGTGCTTCAAATCCATAAGGAGCGGCTCCGAGTCACTTTGCCATAAAAACACGCAGTGTAATAAAGGCCATGATTAAGATATACAAAACTGCCACGTCAATTGCTGAGGTAGGGGCCACACTGCTAAGATTCACTGCTTTTCCTAGGGTGTAAAACCCCTCATCCGCTTGGATCCCTGACATGAGTATGCATCGCCTTACAGAACTCGAAGGCCACGACGAATTCCTCGCTCGCCACATCGGCCCCAGTACTACACAGCAAGCTGAAATGGCCCTAGCCGTAGGTTACGACAGCGTAGAAGCCTTGATTGACGCGACCGTTCCCGCCAGCATCCGCCTGAAGGAGGCTATGGCGCTGGACGGCCCCCAGCGCGAGGTAGACGTCATCGCGCGTCTTAAGGCTATGGCTGATAAAAACCGGGTCTGCAAAAATTTTATCGGCATGGGCTATTACGGCACGCATACACCCGCGGTCATTCAACGCAATGTGCTGGAAAATCCTGGCTGGTATACAGCGTACACGCCTTATCAGGCCGAAATTTCTCAAGGTCGGCTCGAGGCTCTGCTCAGCTATCAGCAAGTCATCATGGACCTCACGGGCATGGAACTGGCCAATGCCTCCATGCTCGATGAAGCCAGCGCTGCCGCAGAAGCAATGACCCTTCTCCAGCGGGTCAATAAAAAGAACAAAAGCATGCGTTTTATTGTGGATAGCGACTGCCATCCACAGACTCTCGCAGTATTAAAAACTCGGGCCCAGCCCTTAGGGATACACATCGTTTACGGCAATGCAAAAGAACTGCTCGACGCCGGGGACGCATTTGGCGTATTTCTTCAATACCCGGGAAGTAGCGGTCAGATATCTGACCCCTCAACACTCATCGAAGCAGCACATACAAAAAACACTCTGGTTGTAGTCGCCAGCGATCTGTTGGCGCTTTTGCTGCTCAAGTCTCCCGGGGAGCTTGGCGCAGACGTAGTGGTAGGCAACAGCCAGCGCTTTGGTGTACCCATGGGCTATGGGGGCCCCCATGCCGCGTTTTTCGCTACCCGGGATGCGTATAAGCGTTCGACCCCTGGCCGCATCATCGGCGTATCGGTGGATCGAGATGGACGACCGGCGCTGCGTATGGCCATGCAGACCCGAGAACAACATATCCGCCGCGAGAAGGCTACGAGCAATATTTGCACCGCGCAGGCATTGCTCGCCGTGATGGCTGCCTTCTACGCCATGTACCACGGGCCCGGGGGATTGCGTCGCATTGCCGAGCGCACTCACCTGCTCACGAGCCTCCTGGCAAGGGATTTGCGCACGGCGGGCGTGCAGATTCGCAATAAGCAATTCTTCGATACCCTGACGATCGAGCCCGGCGACCAGCGAGATGCGATCTTGTCCCGTGCAGCGGCGAGCGAAGTAAATCTGCGCTGCGACGATGCAGAAACGCTGGCAGTTTCTCTCGACGAAACAAGCACCCGCGCTGACTTGCAGTTGCTGATGGAAGTGCTTACCGGTGAGCCGGCAACAACTCTGGACGACCTGACAGCAGACCGCGGCATCCCTGCCCCACTGTGCCGCGAGGTCGATTACCTCCAACATCCACTGTTCAACGAGTATCACAGCGAAACAGAAATGCTGAGGTATATGCGTCGCCTCGAGAGCAAAGATATCGCGCTTAATCGATCTATGATTGCGCTGGGTAGCTGCACCATGAAGCTCAACGCCACTACCGAGATGTTGCCGGTCACCTGGGCTGCATTTGGCGCCATGCATCCCTTTGCGCCTGCAGAGCAGGCTTTAGGATATCGGGAGCTTCTTGATGACCTTGAGCGAATGCTCACCCAGTGCACCGGATATGATGCCGTTTCTTTGCAACCTAACGCAGGCTCTCAAGGAGAGTACGCAGGCCTCCTCGTGATCAAGCGCTATCACGAGAGTCGTGGCGATACGGAGCGAAACGTCTGCCTTATTCCATCCTCCGCACACGGCACCAACCCGGCCAGTGCGGTGCTTGCCGGCATGCGCGTAGTTATCGTTGAGTGTGATGTCCAGGGGAATGTGGACATAGCGGATCTTCGCGTGAAAGCAAGGCAACACAGCGAGCAACTGGCCGCCATCATGGTGACGTATCCATCGACCCATGGCGTATTTGAAGAGGATATCGTGGAAGTCTGTGCGCTTGTGCATGAGCATGGCGGACAGGTCTACGTGGATGGCGCCAACCTGAATGCTCTCGTCGGACTAGCTGCACCCGGAAAATTTGGGGCTGACGTTTCTCACCTGAATCTACACAAGACCTTCTGCATACCTCACGGTGGCGGAGGCCCTGGTATGGGACCTATCGGCGTGGGTGCCCACCTACAACCGTTTTTACCCTCCCATCCTGTAGCGCCAGTCCCGGGGCTATCGCCAGACAATGATGTGGTATCTGCGGCGCCCTACGGCAGCGCATCGATACTCCCCATCTCTTGGGCTTACATCGCACTCATGGGTGCCCGAGGTCTTACTGAGGCCAGTAAGATTGCCATCGTGTCTGCAAACTACATTGCACATCGTCTGCGCGATCACTACGCGGTGCTCTACACCGGACGCAGTGGCACTGTTGCTCACGAATGCATTATTGATATTCGCCCCATCAAAGAAACCACCGGCATCGGTGAAGAAGACATTGCCAAACGACTCATGGACTTTGGCTTTCATTCGCCAACCATGTCCTTTCCTGTTGCAGGCACTCTCATGATTGAGCCTACCGAATCCGAGTCCATTACCGAGATAGACCGATTCTGTGATGCGCTGATCACCATCCGTGAAGAAATTCGCGAGGTCGAGAGCGGACGTTGGTCCCTGGAAGACAATCCCCTAGTGAACGCGCCTCACACCCTACGGGATCTTACCGCCGAGCAATGGAATCATGCCTATAGTCGAGAGCAAGCTGCCTTTGCCATGGACTCACTCCAGCAAGATAAGTATTGGCCACCCGTAAGCCGCATCGACAATGTGTATGGCGATCGAAACGTGTTTTGCGCCTGTCCGTCCATCGACAGTTTTCGGGATGCGCCGGAAAACGAGGCCAGCATCGGGTAGAGCTTAAGTTCAATCATTGTTCTGAGAGGCATTCGCTGACGACCACACGCTGAGTCTTGAAGTCGGCGCGGCAGACGGCAGTCTTTTGAGCTGCTCGCGCATCTCTAGAGAAGCCTCAGCATTGTCAGACCCACGCGACGGACGCTCAAGGGGGCTGCCGCCTGCTCTTGCCTCGTCAGGGCTACAGCTAGGTGTTGTGCCGGCTGCGACGTGTCCTGACGCCGGGTGGCGGTTCGGCGCCGCTTTGCTCGAGCGTCTGTCGAGTGCGTTATTTAACACTCTGGTGCCGATGGAGATGCACGAGCAGCTCGAGTAAAGCGGCGACGGGCCGCCCAAAACCACTACGAAGTCTAGCGTCAACAAAAACGGGCGCTGAATCCGCGACGAAGCTAAAAAAACGGCGCCCGAAGGCGCCGTATTCAGAACAAGTAAGACTTGTCAGAAGCTATAGCGAAAGTCCACTCCATAGCTGCGAAGCGCCGATGGATGCAGGAAGCTTCCGCCAAACTCAGGTGTAGGAATCACTTCTTGAAGATATTCTTCGTCGGTGATATTACGACCCCAAGCGGTTACTGCCCAGTTCTCTCCCTCAAGACCTACGCGCAGATCTATGGTGCTGAACGCATCGCGTGAGGACTTGGAGAAATTCTGGTTGTACCCAGTGTTAGGCGGCTGGAACACATTCCAAATCGTCGGTGTTTCTTCGCCCTGAAGCGTGTGGAACCACATCTCTCCGGTGTACTGCCAATCTAATCTGCTCACTAACTGCAGGCTTCCGCCCATGGGAAAGCTCAGTTCAGCGCCCAGATTGCCGGTCATATCCGGAGCCTGCGGTACGTCGTTACCTTCCGATAAGGGCCGATGCTCATTCTTCTGGATCTCTGAATCCATGAGACCAATGCCGCCGTACAGCATCAGGTATTCGGTAGCCACGAAGGTAAAGTCGGCCTCTACACCTTGTATGTACAACTCATCGATTGTGGTAACCGTTCGCAAGATCCCAAAGGGGCCGGCATAAAACTCGAAGAACTGGTTGTCTTCTACATCGGTGCGGAACGCGGCTGCGTTAATACGCAAGCGTCGATCCAACCACTCAGACTTAAATCCGACCTCAAAGGCGGTGGAGACTTCCTTGTCGTACTCATCAGGCACTTGTAGCTGAGCATCTACAAGCTCACCAGGACCACCAAATCCAGAATTAAACCAGAAGTTCAGTAGATCTTCAGTACCGATGGCGTTAAAGCCTCCACTACGAAACCCGAGGCCATAACTGGCGTAGACATTCACATCGTCCGTCATGGCCCAGTTCCAGGTTACCTTGGGCTGAAACTGGCTAAAGTTAGCTCCTCGATCCGGAATGCCATCAGGATTACTGGCAAAGGCCGGATTGATGGGAAGTGCTGCGCCGGTCGTCGGATCTAACAGGTTGATATTCAGCCCCGAGTTTGGAACGTTCGGCACCTTGTTGGTAACTTCACGTTCCTCGCGGTCATAGCGCAAAGCGAATGCCAGCTCCATCGTGTCGGACAGGTCAAACTCCAATTGGCCGTAGAGTGCATACACCTCGGTGTTGAACTCGTCCCAGAACAACAGGTCGGTTGGGTTAGGGCCCGTAGCATCTACATAGGGCTGCTTAAGAAACCCCTGCCCCTGATCGGCGCCGTAGCCCACCAGCGACTCACGCTCGATGTCTGCGTAGTACGCACCCCCAATCCAACGAATAGCATCATCTTCTGGGCCAACCAATCTAACATCAAGACTTACGTCTTCCTGATTACGCTCTTGATATTGATAACCATCACAAGTCAGTGGCGTATAAGGACCGTATACGCCCTGAAAGTCTGCACCCGGAGGCAGAACCCCAAAAGGATTAAAGAACTCGCCGAACAAATCTGGCCGCGTAAAGCTATTCAATTCGCCACGACCAGATTGGCACGATGGCGTGAGTTCATAGCCGTAAAACGTCGCAGCGGTACCGTCAGAAAGGAGCGATTCTTCAAGATTACTGTAGGCAACGTTGGCTACAAGATCTGCAAAATCGAGGGCCCAATCAAGCTTGATCGCAAAATCAGTCGTAGTCTGCTCGTTCTCACCAGGCGTGTTGAAAGCAAAACGGAAATCAACATCGTTCACATCCTGATTGAAATTCGGCGCGCCAAATCCCGCCTCAAATGCAGGCAGTGCAAAGCCGGCATTAAAGTTGATCGCGCCCGCCGTAACATCGGAGTAACCGCCACGAAAATCCATAGTGAGGTTGTCCGTGACGTTCCACTTGAGTCGGCCCCGGACACTGGTGTCTTCCATGTAGTCGACAACATCGTCTTGATTGGTGAAGATGTTCTCGTAAAAACCGTCGGTTTCGCTGGTGCTAATCGCGATACGACCCAATAACTTGTCCTTAATAATTGGGCCACTGAACATCGCGTTACCGCGTAAAGTTCCCACGTTACCAACGGTGCCGCCAACACGCCCTTCAAATTCATTGGTAGGCTCTTTGGTGGTAACAAGAATCGCGCCGGCTACCGCGTTACGGCCATACAAAGCGCCCTGAGGCCCCTTAAGAACTTCAATTTGTTGTACGTCAAACAGCTCTTCGTTAAAGCTGTTCGGATTAGTGCTCAAGACGCCGTCAACGACGTATGCGAAAGTCGACTCAGCATCCCGTGTAGAGATGATGCCGCGAATACTTAGCTGCGTGTCCCCGACATTCGCCGAATTGACCAAGGTGACGTTGGGAATCAAGCCCACGTAATCGCCAGCGCGTTGAATTCCCGCACGCTGAATCGTATCCTCATCAATCGCCGAAATCGCGATGGGGACGTCCTGGAGATTCTCAGAACGTTTCCGCGCGGTCACGACAACCTCTTCGATCGCCAGGTTATTACCTTGCGCCATCACCCATTGTGTTGCCGGCAGTAACAGCGTGGCTGCCAGGGCCTGCACTAGCGGTTTCTTCATGCTTTGCATTAACGTTCTCCTACGCTCGTGAGTATTGCTTGCTTTTTTTATCACCGACACCTTGAGTGCCAAAACCCTCGTTCCAGTCCATTTCCCTGAGGCGTCGCCACAAGGTGGTCGGACTAATACCTAATGCCTTGCTCACCGCAGCCTTGTCGCCGGAAAACCGACGCATGGCATCGGCAATGGCCCGTGCTTCCTGTTCCTTCAGTAAGCCCGGAGGCAATTGTTCTGCATGGGACGGTGTGAACAACTCCGGGAGTAGCTCATGTAAAGTAAGCTCATCAATGGACACACCATGCGCCGCATTTACCGCCAAACGCTCAGAAAAGTTCTGCAGTTCACGAACGTTTCCCGGCCATCGATACTCCTTAAAAGGCCCGGAAAGCTTTCGCATTAACGTCACAACATTCAGCTCCGCCCCGTACTGCTGCGCATACTCTCGCAGATAATGCTCTGCTATCGCCGAGACATCCTCTGGACGCTCGCGAAGAGGCGGAAGCCGTAAAGAAAATACGTTGAGTCGATAATAAAGATCATCGCGAAAGGTCCCGGCGTCCACGGCGGCTTGAAGGTCCGAATTGGTAGCTGCGATGACCTTAAAATCCAATGCAAACTCTCGGGTGCTTCCCACGGGACGCACGCTCCGCTCTTGCAGTACACGCAACAATTTCACCTGTTGCGACAGCGGCATTTCTCCAATCTCATCAAGATAGAGTACGCCCCCATTCGCCTGCTCAACGAGTCCAACGCGACCCCCGCGCCGGGAGGTCGTAAATGCACCATCAACATAGCCAAACAACTCACTCTCGAATAGCTCGTTGGGGATGCTTCCGCAGTTAATGGCCACCAATGCACCATCACAGTAGTCCGAGGCCTGATGCAGTTCTCTGGCTATGTGTTCCTTACCTGTGCCGCTCTCCCCTTGCACAAGTACCGCGGCGTTGCCGCGAGCGTAGGTTCGCGCCAGCTCAGCAACGCGGGACATCTGGGGAGAGTCAATCACAAAACGTCCAGGCTGCTGCACTGTGTCGCGCTCAGCTGAACGGACGCGCGCCTGGCGCAAAGCCTCATCGAGCATTTGTCGTGCCGACTCCCGGCTGTACAGCAGCACAGCGGGCAGCCCGCGACGACTCGCTAATTCACAAATATAACTGGGCCCTACCACCACATCGGTTTCACCGGCAGCTGCCATAGCCAGCAATCTTTCGGCCGCCTCATCCGTTGTCGTGTAACTCTCATGCTGCAAGCAATTGCCTAACAATGAGGGTAACGCGGTGAAGAGCCGACTCTGATTGTCAGGTTGCGCGGAATAAGTGAACACATGGATCCGCTCACCAATACGTCGAGCCCGGGCGACTGCGTCAACAATGTCTGTGTCGGTCACCGGTTGGGCAATCACAGGGATCTTAAGTGAATTCTGCAAATATGCGGCATTGGAGCCTGCGCTGGCGACAACATCCGGCTTATGCTCTTTTACGAGTGCGTGATAGTCCACACTACCCGAGGCAACAGACTCAACAATAATGATCTCTGCCTGATCTTTGTATTCAGCAACGACCGAATTAATGAGTTCACTAAACTTGCGATAGCCAATCAACAATATGCGGGCACGATTACTCACGATCCGACCCCTAAAGCGTCAAGAGTGTTGCTCAAAGAAACGACCTCGGCGTACTTCGCATGCATATCATGCAAGTTCGCGGCATGGGCCTCTGTATTTCGATCTCCCACTGCTTCTCTGGGAACCCACACGACGTAATCGTGCTGCAGAGCATCCACCACCGACGCTCTCACACAGCCGCTGGTGGTTAAGCCCACCACGACCAGCGAATCAGCGTTCTGTACATCAAGCCACTGGGAGAGCTCTGTACCGAAGAACGCGCTTGCGTATTGCTTTTCGAAAACCGGCTCCCCGTCGCCGGGGTAAAGCCGCTCGTCGACAGCTACCGCAGAGCTGCCCTTCGCCAGAATATTCAAAGCCGGCAGCCGTGCGCGAAATACCTGCGCCTGACTTAGATCGGAATAGACGACCGTCGTAAAGCATACCGGCAGGCCTTTGCTACGAAATGCTCTTTGCAATTGCGCGCAAGCACCCACTACAGCGTCACTCGGCGACCCTAGAGGGCTCTCTGGATCGGTGAAGGCGTTGATCATATCGATCAGTAGTAACGCCGGACGCGCTCCAAGAGACTGTGACTGTCGAGCAAGGTCGACCAATTTTCAGGCCTGAAACTGCGATGAGAATTGCGGTGTTACGGGCGGCGGCAAGTGCGTCTCTTCTTCACAGCGGGCCTTAATCTCTTCGATAGTGCCTCCGCGATTGAACAGTGGTTGATCGTCGCTTCGAGCTGCGCGCAGTTGCTCACGAAGAGCCTCCGTCTCAGCCTGGTCCACGCTTCCATCGGCAGCGATCACAACCCCGTAGCGTTTAGCACCCTCGGCGCTAACCAAGCGCCGAGCGACATCAGCACGCACCAGCTCAGGATCGCGAGCATAAGGGTCGCCCCATCCACCGCCACCCCAGGTGTTGAAGTACAACAAATCACCAGCCTTCACCTTCACACCCTCGACCTTCGCGGGCAACCACTGCTCACTGCCGTCGACCCGCACCAATCGCTTGGTAGATCGTTGACCCGTATCGCCACCAAGAACGCCCCACGGGTGCATTAACCAGCGATCATCGTGAATGCCGACCTCGCCATCTGCCAGAAATCGGTAAGCGACAGAAAGACCGTTGCCGCCACGGTGGAGACCTGCACCGCCAGAGTCGCGAATAGTTTCGTAACGCTCAATGCGCAGTGGGAAGTACGACTCGATGAATTCGTTGGGCACGTTTGTAAAGCCAGGCCACAAGGAATGTCCATCGGGTCCATCACCCACGGGACGACCGGGAATACCACCAAAGCCTATCTGAAACAACTGGAACCACTCCCCGTCTTTACCGGGACGGTGGTCGTAACCTGAATAGAAAAGGTGCGGCGAGTCAGAGAAGCCTGCGGCGTTAAGCATTTGCTCCGGGGCCCCCATTCCTAAAAGCGCGCCCAGTAGGTCAAAGATTCTACCCAAGGCGTGCGTTCGGCCAGACAAGGCCGCAGGGAACTTCGGCTTGAGTAAGGTGCCTTCCGGAATGCGCACATCCACAAGATCATAGAATCCATCGTTAAAGACGATCTGTGGATCCACAACATTGATCGTGAACGAGCCAAAGAACATTTTGAACATGTCTTCGTTGAGGAAAAAGTTTACTGAGCTCTGAGCCTGGGGGTCGGTACCATCAAAATCGAAAATGGCGGTAGAACCTTCTCGCCACATACGGCACTTGATGCGATAGGGACCCATCCCCATGCCGTCATCACAGAGGTAATCCTCAAATTCACGAGGCTCCTCGGGAATAAACATTTCAATAATATGCTTCATCGCGGTGTGATTACGCTGGAGCATAACGTCCATGGTCGACTTAAAAACATCGTCTCCAAAGCGCTCGGCCAGCTCAACACAGCGTTTGGCCGCTGTATTACAGGCCGCAACCAATGCGTTGAGATCGAAGCGATTCCACTGCGGTGTTCTCACGTTGTGCAGAATCAGCTCAAGCAAATCTGTTTGCAGCTCACCGCGCTTGTAGAGTTTTGTGGGGGGAATACGAATCCCTTCCTGATAAATCGTTGTTGCCTCAATGGGAATCGAGCCAGGCACCATGCCACCATTATCTGACATGTGACCAAACATCGCCGACCAGGCAATATGTCGACCGCCTTTAAAAACAGGCACCAGAACAACCCAGTCCGGAAGATGAGATACCGCGGCATTACACATGTACGGGTCATTAGTGAGGATGATATCTCCCTCTTCGATCTCCGCATCGTAGGCTTCCAGAAATGGCCCAATGAACGAACCAAACTGACCCACGACCATTTTGCCGTCGCGATTAGCAATCATCGGAAAACAGTCACCTTGCTCCCGAATTCCCGGCGACATGGCGGTGCGAAACAGAACTGCGTCCATTTCTTCACGGGCATTTCGCAGTGCATTTTCAATGATATCGACGGTAACCCCATCGACATCCACGGACTGCAGCGGCGCTGTGTTGCTTTCAATAATTCTTGCAGTCATATCAGACGCCTCCGTCGTTAGGGTTAATCAGTAAATTGCCGATAGCGTCAACGGCGGCCGTGTAGCCCGGAAGCACTACCGTGGTCGAATCCATTTCTGCAACAACGCAGGGGCCTGGAACTTCCAGCCCGCTGTGCAGCCGACCGCGGTCGTAAATTGGAGCGGAATGCCAAGCGCCGTCAAAATAAAAGCGACTATCGTGAATCTTGCAGTCTTCCAAAGAGCTGTCGCTCTCACCAAGTTGCTTATCCGCAATCTTACGAGCGGCGGCTTTCACGACGGCCCGAATCATGAGTATCTCGTGACCATCGCCGAGCTTGAACGTAAACAGCTGCTGATGCTCGGCGTCAAAGGCCTCGGTGAGCAGTGCAACGCCTCGTTCCCCTAGCTCCTGCTCATCAAAGTCCACGGTGATCTGGAAAGCTTGGCCTGCATACCGTAAGTCCGCCTGATAGGAGACCTCGTGCTCTTCGTCAGGTATGCCGTCCGTCCGCAATGCTTCGCCAGCGCGGTCTCGCAACTCATGCAGGTCTTTGAGCATCTGAGCGTCACTCAGATCATCGGCCATAGTCAGGTAGGTTCGCGCAGCTTCGTCCTGTACTTGTGTCGTTGCATCGCCATAGGCACAAAGAACACCGGGGCCTGGAGGAACAATCACCGGCCAGGCATCGGTGAGAATGCCCAAAGCGTTTGCATGCAAAGGCCCAGCCCCACCAAAGCCCACCAGTGCAAAATCTCGAGGGTCATAGCCCTGCTCTACAGAAACAAGTCGCAAGGCACCGAACATGGACTCGTTAACAATCTTGATGATGCCCTCTGCTGCTTCCATGAGTCCGATACCCATGGCGTCGGCAACCTTCTGCACGGCTTTTTCTGATGCATCACGATTGATCTGCATCTTTCCACCAAGCTGCACATCCGAGGGCAAGTAACCAAGCACGACGTTTGCATCGCAGACTGTCGGCTCTTCGCCTCCCTTCATGTAGCATGCAGGACCAGGTACTGCACCAGCCGACTCCGGGCCGACGCGCAACGCTTTGGTCAACTCCGGTACAAAAGCGATTGAGCCACCACCAGCGCCCACTGTGCGGACATCCACGGAAGGCGCTCGCACCCGCACATCACCCACAATCGTCTCTCGTCGCACTCGCGCCCGTGCATCCTGAATCAAAGCAACGTCAGTAGACGTACCCCCCATATCAAAGGTCAGGATGTCG
>NZ_JBLGBE010000083.1:0-14894 GCF_047617445.1 Congregibacter sp. | reverse complement strand
TTCGCGATGCTCAGCTATCGAATGGCGAAATCCCCTGGTCACCCGGCAACTACGCTGACCCTTGGGATCACGTCGAAGCGGCCATGGGTCTTTCCATTGGCGGTGAATGGGATGCTGCTGAGCGCGCTTATCGCTGGCTTGCAGAGCAGCAGCTAAGTGACGGCAGTTGGTGGGCGTCCTATCGCAACGGAGTGCCGGACAATCGCGAGCGCCGCGAAACTAATTTTGTTGCCTATGTAGCCACCGGTGTTTGGCATCACTATCTGATAAGCCAGAACCGTGAATTTCTCGCGGAGCTGTGGCCGGTAGTTGATTCAGCCATGGGTTTCGTTGTTTCTCGGCAGTCAGAGCATGGGGACATCGATTGGGCGGTAGACGAAGACGGCACGCCGCGCAGTGATGCCCTGATCACGGGCTGCAGCTCAATCTATAAGAGCCTGGAATGTGCGCACAATATCGCTGTGACTCTGGGCGAGGAGCGGCCAGGTTTTCTCGAGGCTCGCGGCGCGCTGGGAGATGCTCTGCGCACTCGTCCCGAGCGTTTTGATCGTACCTGGGAGAGCAAGTCCCGTTATTCCATGGATTGGTTCTATCCCGTACTCACCGGCGTTATCACCGGTGCAGCGGCACGTGAGCGTCTGGCGTCGCGGTGGACTGAGTTTGTAGAAGATGGCATGGGTTGTCGCTGTGTCGTCGAAGAGCCCTGGGTGACCGTTGCAGAGTCCTGCGAGTTGGTCATGGCTTTACTGGCAGCCGGTGATCATGCGCGCGCGGTGGAGCTGTATAGCTGGCTCCATCAGTGGCGCAGCGACGACGGCGATTACTGGACAGGCTATCAATTTGCAGAAGACCTGTTGTGGCCCGATGAGCGCCCCACGTGGACGGCTGGAGCCGTTTTGTTGGCCGCAGATGCGCTTACTCAGCATACCGCTGCAGCCCACCTTTTTACCCGCGTCGAACTCCTTGATAGCGCTACTGAAGCACCTGCCCGACGCGTCAAGTAAGACAGCGGGCGGCTCCTAGAGCCGTTCGAGAACCCGCAGGCTGTCCACGGATGCAATTTCTCTAAATAGTCCCGATGCCAAGGCAAGGCGATACACGGTAATAGGGGCCTGACCTCCCGTTTCTGATCCGGGGTAGACATCGTGGATCGCTAAGCGACCCTTTGATGCGATAAAGCCGACCCAGCTTCGATAATCCAGCAATGCCGCATCCAAGCTGTGGCCGCCATCGATGAAGACCAAGCCCAAGAGGCCTTGCCAGGTGCGCGCGAACTGCGCTGAGCTGCTAAGGATGGGAATCACCGTGTCATCCAAATTGGCTGCCGTTACGGTGCGACGAAAACTCGCCAGGGTACTGAAAGCGCCGGCATCATCGAGCAGCTGTGGATCATGGAACATCTCACCGGGCTGATGTTCTTCGGAGCCACGATGATGGTCCACGGCAAACAAGGCACTGCCCGCGGCTTTGCAGCCGAGGCCCAAATAGACGGTTGATTTGCCGCAGTAGCTGCCAATTTCTAAGGCGACGGCGCTATCTTGTAGCTCAGCAGCGCAGCGAAAAAGCGCCTCACCCTCGGCATGGGAGAGAAAGCCTTTAACGCCATCGATATCGATAGGAAGAGACAAATCAGGGAGTTGGGACACGCTTAACCGTTCAGTTTTGCCGGGGCGATGACACTACCGATACCGGCTGTCACTGGCAAGCTGTGGTCTGCGCTGGTTTTGGTCGTTATGCTGTAACTCCTCGCCCTGATCTGAGCGTCAAATGTGGTTCGCATAGCCTATAGCGCGCTGTTCATAGTGCTACTGCCGTTTATTGTGCTGCGCATGCTGCTGCGTTCACGCCGCGCGCCGGCTTATCGCCAACGTTTACTTGAGCGGTTTGGTTTTTTTTCTCCCCCAGAGGATGTCAGGCCTTGCCTGTGGGTTCATGCTGTTTCTTTGGGTGAGACCCTCGCCGCGCGACCCTTGGTGGAGCGCCTACTTAAGGAGTTCCCCCAGTATCGTCTGCTTGTAACGACCACCACACCCACCGGGTCTGCTCAGGTGCGACGACTGTTTGGCGACCGTGTTTTTCACGTGTATGCGCCTTGGGACACGCCCGGTGCGGTAAAGCGGTTCTTAAAGCGCGCACAGCCTGAACTATTGATCCTGATGGAGACCGAGCTATGGCCCAATTTGCTGCATTACAGTAAGTGCGCGGACTGTCAGATCTTGCTGGCCAATGGCCGTTTGTCCGCACGATCCGCCGCTGGTTATGCCCGGGTGGCGCTTACAACGCGGGAGATGTTGGACACGCTTGACTGGCTCGGTGCACAAAGCAGTGCTGATGCGGACCGTTTTCTACAGTTGGGGATGGATTCTGCGCGAATGAACGTGACCGGAAGCATCAAATTTGATGTGCATCTCGATGATGAGATACGGCAGGCTGTTCGCGAACTACGCGAGCAATGGGCGGTGTCCCAGCGCCCGGTGATCATCTTTGCCAGCACCCATGAAGGTGAGGAACAGCTCGCCCTGTCTAGCTTCGCGGCTTTTCGTGCGCAGCACGCAAATGCTCTTCTGCTCCTCGCTCCCAGGCATCCGGAGCGCTTTGACGCGGTTTTTGAGCTTTGCGCGAGCGCAGGATTGCGTGTTTCCCGTCGATCGCAATTAGCACCCGTGGATGCGAACACTGACCTAGTACTGCTGGATTCTTTAGGTGAGCTGTCTCAGTTGTTTGGTGCAGCAGACATTGCGGTCATCGGCGGGAGTTTCATTCCCAGGGGTGGTCATAATCCGCTGGAAGCAGCTGCCTGGGGTATGCCGATTCTCTGTGGGCCCTCGATGTTCAATTTTGAGGACATCACCTCAAGGCTCCGCGAGGCAGGTGCGCTACAACATTGCGCCGATGAGGGGCAGTTACTGGCGCAATTTGAGTTGCTGCTAGGGGATGAGAACGAAAACCGCCGCCGGGGAACGGCCGCGTTGACGGTACTCGAAAATAATCGAGGGGCGTTAGACGCGTTAGTTAATGGCGTTGGAGCCCTACTTACTGCCCATCGCTGAACTGGTTGGAGCTGCAGCAGTCTCCAGATAACTATCCAGTGTAATCACGTCCTCAGGGCTCAATAGTCCCGCTTGCTCCTTGAGCAGCAGCGTATTGACGATGTAGTCATAGCGGCTATTGGCATAATCCCGAAACGCAGAAAACAGCGTGTTTTGAGCATTCAGCACGTCCACAATATTCCGTGTACCGACTTCATACCCTGCCTGTGTGGCATCGAGCGCACTCTTGGACGATTTAATGCTCTGTTTGCGAGCCGCGACGCGAGCAACGTCGTTGACCACGGTCATGTGCAATGAGCGAGCATCGGTAACCGTCTGGCGAGTGAGGTTGATTCGCTCCTCTCTGGCCTGGTTGAATTGCTGCGCTGCACGACGACGTTCAGAGCTGACAGCGCCGCCCGTGTAGATCGGCACAGTAAGCTGCACGCCCAATAAAGTCTGCTGGCGCTCCTGCTCTGGGGGGAAGTTAAAAATACCTGCAGGATCCTGAAAACGCGTACCGTCGATCGCCGAATCCGTGTATTGCGCGGTGCCGCTAATTGTTGGCGCATGCGCCAGGCGTCGGGCCTTGGCATTCTGCCGGGCCGCTTCTTCTGCGTACTGCGAGGCTTTGAGGTTGAAGTTGTTCGCCAAGGCAAATTCAACCCAGGCGCTGCGATCCGCAGGTTCTGGCTTATTGACGTCAAAGGTCTCTACCAGCACATCCAGTGTGTCATGACCTTTTCCGGTCAGGACGCTCAGGTTTTCCAGCGCAACAGCGACGGAGTTTTCGTCTGAGATTCGATCAACCTGAGACAGGTCAAAGGCTGCTTGAGATTCGTAAACGTCCGTTATAGCGATCAGACCAACCTCGAAGCGCTGTTGGTTTTGCTCTAATTGACGACCAAAGGCCTCTTCTCGGGCGACGGATGCCCGCAAATTGTCCTGCGCACGCAAAACAGCGAGGTAGGCCTGAACGACGCGAACAATGAGGTTTTGCTGATTTGCGGCAAAAGTCGCTTCCACCTGCTTTGAAAGCTCTTTGCCCGACTGAAAAGAAAACCACGCGGGGAGGTCGAAGATCGACTGCTGGAGTGTCACTTGATAGGTTTCTATGTCCACATCGGTATTGTCAAAGGTGTTACCGATGACAGGAATACCGTTGTTGTCGAAGCCGATAATGCCCGGACTGGTGGTGTCGGTATCTGTGTTTTGGATACCAGCAGTGGCTGTGACCTGCGGGAGAAGCACCGAAAACGCGGCGTTCTCGTCCTCCAGGCCCGCCATATACTGGGCCTGCTGGGCCTTGAGTGTTGCATCGTTTTCCAGTGCTAGCTCGTAAATATCACGCAGTGACTCGGCGTTCGCCGCGGTAGCGGCTACCAGGGTCAGTGAGGCGAGGAAAACCTTGCCGGGGACATGCATAATGAAATCCTTGGGTATGCGGAATAAAACCGCGCAAATTTTACCAGTAATGACGACTACTTCGCAGTGCGCAATAGTGACTATTCCTTTGCCACACTAGGCAACAATCTTAGGTGGTACACTCGATTCAAGGCCAGCGACTCGCGTGCGACCCATCGCGTTTAAGCTGCAATTGATCGATTTTGTAGGCAGCTAAGCTGCTTATCGATGATAAATACGTGAAAAGCCAAGTTATTGGTTCACGGTAAAGCGTGTATTGGCGTTTGCCGAAAGAAGGTAGATTAAGACGCATCAAAGAATTGCAAAAACACCTGTGCGTAGATAAAGGTGACGAAGGAAAAGAGATAAGCGGTGATAAAAGGCCCCTACAAAGTCGATTTGCGCGCGTTGCATGCCCTCTGCGAGGCTAACTATGCGCGGATGTTACGCTTGTTTTCGGACTATGAAAGCTGCAATAGCAAACGATTCTCTGTCGATGGCGCCCAAGTGCGGTTTGACGTGATCGAGCGCAGCCGTTACACCACTCTTTTTTGTCTTAAGAGTTATCCGGTCGCGAGTACCGAAAGCCCGGATGACTCGGGTTTGACTTGGTTAACGCCTCTCGTGATGGAAGCTCGGGCCTACCACGACGCGGGAATGATCGAAGTCGTACGATTTCAGGCGGCCGGTAAGACTCAGGGGCGTTATGTATATCCCAACCCGTCCATGTATCAGCAGGACGAAAAGAATCAACAGAATAGCTTTCTTGCGGATTGGCTGTCGCACTGCCTGCATCATGGTCAGGCGGATTTGGCAGGTCTGCTAAACCCTGGGCCCCAGCACGCCTAAGGGCGACGTATTCATGCGCGATATCCAAAACAGTGTTTGTGAACTGAGTGTGCAGGGCGAGACTGTCCGTGTGGTTCAACTCACGGATACCCACCTGAAGACGCATGAGGGCGGCAAGCTGCTGGGTCTCGACACAGACTATTCATTACAGGCTATCGTCGACCTGGTGAACAAGGAATATCCCAAGCCTGACTGTGTGCTGGGCACGGGTGATCTTGCAGACTCTGGCTCGGAAGATGCGTACCGCAGGCTTATTGGCTATTTTGATCAAGTGAGCCCAGAGCATTTCTGGCTGCCGGGAAACCACGACCTTCGCGATGTCATGATCGAGGTTGGGGGGGCTGAGCGTGTTCCCGGTGAAATTCGCATGGGTGCTTGGCAGATTGTGATGCTCGACTCTCAGCTTCCCGGAGAAGTCGGCGGCCATTTGGGGCACTCGGAACTCCAGCGTCTCCAAGAGTGCCTCACCGCGGGCGCTGAAGCAGGCCTGCATACATTGATCTGCCTGCATCATCAGCCTGTTCCAGTGGGCTGCGAGTGGCTGGACGAGCAAATGGTGTCGGACGCCGATTCATTTTTCGAGATTCTTGCTCGCTATCCCCGGGTACGGGCCCTGCTTTGGGGCCATGTACATCAGGAGTTGGATCAGCAGCGGGAGGACTTACGTTTGCTATGTACCCCGTCTACCTGCGTACAGTTTCTTCCCCAGCAGATCGATTTTGCGGTGGATACTCGGGAGCCGGGCTATCGTTGGCTGGAGCTGGATGCCGACGGGAGCATCAGAACTGATGTCTCTCGCGCCGTATCGCAAGCCTTTCCCGTGGATAGAAAGGCTTCGGGCTACCTTTAAAGAGGGCTCGCGTGATTTTCGCACTTGCTTGATCGAGTGTGGCGACGTTTTTAGATCCTCCCGTGTACAATGCCGCGGTCTTCATAAGCAGGCGATTGTCACCGCAGTGAGCGATTATTCTTCTGAATCCATCGAGGTCCTTACGGGCCTTGAGCCGGTGCGCAAACGCCCCGGCATGTACACCGACACCACGCGCCCTAATCACCTGGCCCAGGAGATTATCGATAACAGTGTTGACGAAGCCTTGGCGGGATTCGCCCGGCAAATCGACGTGGTGTTGCATTCCGACGGTTCATTGTCCGGCAGTGATGACGGTCGCGGCATGCCTGTAGATATGCATCCGGAACAAAAGAAGCCTGGCGTAGAGGTCATTCTTTGCACTTTGCACGCCGGCGGTAAGTTCTCGGGCAAAAACTACCAGTTTAGCGGCGGGCTGCATGGTGTAGGTATTTCGGTTGTTAATGCGCTGTCGAAGCAGCTGACCGTTACGATCCGTCGCGATGGCGAAGTCCACGAGATGAGTTTTGCCGGCGGCGAGAAAACGTCGGAGCTCAAGGTGATTGGTACCTGCGGCAAGCGCAACACCGGCACCAATGTGCGTTTCACACCAGATCCCCAGTACTTCGATTCCATCAATTTTTCTGTGCCGCGACTTAGGCACGTGCTCCGGGCTAAAGCCGTGCTGTGCCCAGGGTTACGGGTGAGCTTCCTCGATGAAAAGAAGAACGAAAAAGAAGAGTGGTATTACGAAGATGGGCTAACGGACTATTTGCTTTCAGCTACCGATGGCTTTCCCACATTGCCCACCGATCCATTTACCGGTAGCTTCAGCGGTAGCACCGAGGCTGTTGACTGGGCTGTGCAGTGGCTGCCCGAGGGCGGTGAGCTGATTACTGAGTCCTACGTCAACCTGATTCCGACAGCGCAGGGCGGAACGCACGTCAATGGTCTACGCACGGGTCTGCTGGATGCTATGCGGGACTTTTGCGAGATTCGCTCCCTGTTACCCCGGGGCGTGAAGCTGGCGCCCGATGATATTTGGGAGCGCTGTAGTTATGTGCTTTCTTCCAAGCTCGAAGACCCACAGTTTTCGGGGCAGACCAAAGAGCGTCTGAGTTCTCGGCAGGCCGCTGCTTTTGTTGCCGGTGTCGCGAAAGATGCCTTCAGCCTTTGGCTGAATCAGCATACGACCGACGCCGAAGCACTGGCTGAGCTGTGCATCAACACGGCTCAACGGCGCCTGCGTAGTGCGAAAAAGGTCGTACGCAAAAAGATCAGTTCAGGTCCGGCCTTGCCCGGTAAACTCGCGGACTGTTCTGGCGAAGACATCTCTCGTACGGAACTGTTTTTGGTAGAGGGTGACTCCGCTGGCGGCAGTGCCAAGCAGGCAAGGGATCGAGAGATTCAAGCCATTTTGCCGCTGCGTGGAAAAATCCTCAACACTTGGGAAATAGACTCTCAGGAAATTCTGGCGTCCCAGGAAGTACACAATATTTCCATCGCGCTGGGTATTGATCCCGCTGACGATGACCTCTCCGGGCTACGCTACGGCAAGGTCTGCATTCTTGCTGATGCCGACTCCGACGGCCTGCACATCGCGACGCTTATCTGCGCCCTCTTTGTGCGGCATTTTCGGGCCTTAGTGACGGCAGGCCATGTTTATGTAGCGATGCCGCCGCTTTATCGCATTGATATTGGCAAAGAGGTTTTTTACGCCCTGGATGAGGCAGAGAAGCAAGGCGTTCTGGATCGTATCGAAGCGGAGAAAAAGCGCGGTAAGGTCAACGTGCAGCGCTTTAAGGGGCTGGGCGAGATGAACCCCTTGCAGCTGCGCGAGACGACGATGAGTCCGGATACGCGCCGTTTGGTGCAGCTGCGCCTGGAAGCAGGCGATGAGACCAATGAAATGCTCGATATGCTGCTTTCGAAGAAGCGCGCGGGGGATCGCAAGGCCTGGTTAGAGACCAAGGGTGATCTGGCTGAGGTGTTGTAGTGGTGGATGTACGCCTAACTCACTCGGGCCGCTGATCGTCTCACGACCAATATAGTGCATCCAGCACGGCTCCAACTTGAAGGCGGTTTTGTGAATTCAACGGTTCCGGGAGCAAATCATTGGCGCGTTCAAGATGTCGGTTCATTGTATTTCGGTGCAATCCAAGCACCTTCGCCGCTTGTGCAGCATTGGCGCCTTCGGCGAGATAGACTCGCAGGCTCTCTCTGACGTCTGCTGGCGCCTGACACAATCTTCCTAACGTCTCATTAGCAAACTGAGCAAAATCGATTTGCTGAAGCATCCGGTAAGCCAGTTTGATTTGATCGTAGGCAACAACGCGATGTTGTTGCTTGCTTTGGAGCATAATTTGCTGGGTAACTAACGCGCTCTGGTGGCTTTCTTTAAACCCTGACAACCCCTGCAATACCCGTCCAATAGCGATTTCAAAACCCTCTTTGACAACCGAGCTCAGAACATCAACCGTAACGGGTGCTGATAGCCAAAGCCAAGCGGTACTTGCTTTCGCCATAATGCGAAGGGGGCTAGTGCCCGATGCCGTGAGTTCGACCCGATCGGCAGCTGCCTCCAAAGCACCAGCTGAAACTTCTGGCTCTCGGCTCCAGATGATGATTGCCTGATGAGTCTGACCAAGGCGGTACCCGAGTTCATGCATTGCCATTTTCGGGTCCCGCACCGACCCCGACAAAATAGCCTTCGCGGCTTCGTATTGCCGATCTGAGGATTGATGGGCGTACTCAACGCGCTCATCTTCAATCATTTTGGCAAGCAACTCCACGCAACTCTGAGAGAACGTGTTTATGTGCTCGGATGAGAAGTCTAGCAGCGCTTCAAGCTCAGTCTTGGTGGAGCTTAGATTGAACGCGAGATGCATCCAGGCTCGCCAAGCAAGAATCTGGGCCGCGCGGTAGCCATTCAAAATGGTTTCCGGCGTTCCCTGACGGATCTGCTCACGGATCTGCAGTCGAATAGCCGGATCAACAAAAGGTTCGACCGGGACGTTTGGATCCCGCAGTACCGAATTTGCCCAGTGCATGACAGTCAGCATGTTATAGCGCCGGATTGCGGTTTCTGCTGCTGGATCATTCAGTGTATTAAAGCTGTCGATGACGGCGTCTTGTAATTGATCGCGCCATTTGGCCTCAGATGTGAGTAAGTGCTTCGCACCTTCCTGCATGAGGCTCAGTACCGTAGAGCGCATTGGGTCATTCTGCATTATTTAGGTTCTCTGTTTGTTCACAGTGTACATATCTAAATTAAGAGCCGGTGTTTATTCTGAGCACAATGAAACCATAGAAGACTAGCGACATGCCGAGTCCCGAAACACACATATTCGACGTTTTCATCATAGGCGCGGGGATTTCAGGCATAGGCTGCGCGTGTCATCTGGCGCGTGAGTTGCCAGAGAAAACCTGGGCTATTTTGGAAGCCCGGGAAGACCTCGGCGGGACCTGGGACCTGTTCAAATACCCGGGGATCCGCTCAGACTCTGATCTCCATACTTTTTCTTACGGGTTTAAGCCTTGGGCCAGCCCCAATGCGATCGCATCCGCTGGCGAAATCATGAGCTATCTCCGCGACGCTGCGGATGAATATGGCGTCAGCGACAAGATTAACTATCGCCACCAAGTGGTTAGCGCTGATTGGGATAGTCATACCGGTCTGTGGACCCTCGGCGTTCAAGGCCCCTGCGGTTTAATTCAAGCCAAGTGTCGGTGGGTCTTCTCGGCGACAGGTTACTACGACTACGAGGCAGCTTTTCGGCCCGAATTCTCGGGAGAGAGCAGCTTTGAAGGCGATGTCATTCACCCGCAATTTTGGCCAGAAAACTACGAATATGCCGGTAAACGTATCGCCATCATCGGTAGTGGGGCTACGGCTGTGACACTGCTCCCCGCGATGGCGAGCGAGGCAGCCCATGTCACACAGATACAGCGTACACCCGCATATATCTATCCGCTTCCGAAACAAGACGGCCTCGCGAAAGTCCTGAAGTCCTTTCTGACGCCCAAACAAGCCCATGCTGTCGTGCGCTGGAAAAACACCCGCTTACAGCGCTACTTTTACCTGTTCTGTCAGCGATTCCCCAAGCCGGCAAGACGCCTCATTCGGAAGGCAAACGCCAAGCGTCTTCCGAAAAATTACCCCATCGATACGCACTTCAATCCGCCCTACAACCCATGGGATCAGAGGCTTTGTGCCGCTCCTGATGGTGATTTTTTTGAGGCAATCAGGAGGGGCCGAGCGTCAATTATGACCGGCGACATCGATGAGTTTGAGGCTAAAGGTGTCCGCATGAAATCGGGTGAACTCGTCATTGCCGATACAGTTGTCGTCGCCACGGGGCTGAAGCTCAAAATGCTCGGTGGGATCCCGCTAGCGGTCGATGGGGAACTGGTTGATGTGCCATCTTGTCTGGTTTTTCGCGGGATGATGCTCAGCGATGTTCCCAACTTTGCCTTCGCTGTGGGATATACAAATTCCTCCTGGACCCTGAAGGTCGACATCCTGTGCAAATATCTCTGCAAACTGATGTCGGCGATGGATGACCAGCGCAAGACGACATGCGTCGCCAAGGCACCTGCAGCCACGCAAGAAACAAGGCCACTCCTCGATTTTGCCGCAGGCTATGTCAGGCGCTCAATTAAAGAACTGCCCAAGCAAGGCGCTGATTATCCCTGGGAAATGACCCTTGATTACATGGCCGATCTAAAGTCGCTACGAAATCGTTCGGTGCTGGACCCCGCGCTAACACTGAGCACAGCCGAAGTCACGAACCACCTCATAGGCGCAGAAGCAGCATGAAAGTCTCATTTAAAAACAAAACCTGTGTCATAACCGGTGCCGCTGGCGGCATTGGTCGTGAACTGGCGCTCGAACTTGCGCGGCGAGGAGCACGCCTGGCGATTTCTGACGTGGACAGCGAGGAGCTTGCCAAGACCGAGAGTGATGTCAGGGATCTTGGTGTGCAGGTACACGCCGCGCACCTCGATGTGGCTGACCATGCGTCGATCTACGCTTATGCAGAATCTGTTGAGGCTCACTTTGGAGAAGTACACCAGCTTTACAACAATGCGGGTGTTTCTGGGATGGGTGAGCTCACCGATATGTCTGAGGCGCTTATTCAGCGTGTGATCGATATAAATTTTCTCGGCGTCTTGCACGGCTGCAGGGCCTTTTTGCCTCTCCTCGAGAAATCTGGCAAGGGCGCGCTTGTCAATATATCCAGTCTGAATGGATTTGCAGGGATGCCGGGATTACCCGTGTATTGCGCCACCAAATTTGCCGTGCGCGGTCTTACCGAAGCCTTGCGCGCCGATGCGCTGCTACATGGCACGCCGATGCAGATCGTCTGTGTGCATCCGGGTGGCATCAAAACCAATATCGCCAGAGCGAATGTTGGGATGCTTTCTGAAGCGCCTCCCGAGACCCACGCACAGCGCTTAAGGCAACTGGATTTTTATGAAAACAAGCTGTTGACCTATCCGGCCGACAAAGCCGCACGAGATATTTTACGCGGCGTAGCCCGCGGCAAAAGCCGGATCGTTATTACACGCCAAGCAAAAATGCTCGACCGGATAAGTCGCCTTTTCCCAGCCGGGTATCTCAAGATTATGAACAAATACGTGCAACGCGAACTCGTAGTGCAAGATTGAGAGCCGCAAAGATTTTGTCATGATCTCAAGGCGATCAGTTTTACTGGGCGGTGGAGCGATGCTTGCTATGGCGGGTGGGGCTGCTTTGCTTCGTCTTTTATCAATGGCATCCGAGATTCGGGCGCCCCTGCTTTACGCATTTGGCCTGTACGAGTTTGCCAGCAGGATCTAGGTTCTTTCGGGCCAGGCAGCGGGGCAAGGTCTTTTTGACGCAGAGCGCGTCAAGGAGCAGTACCCCGAATGGGATGGCGAGCCAGTCATTAATCGCCCTATCCATGTGAAAGATCTGAGTGATCCCTCATCACGCGTCGTTACAACGCTCAACAATGACACGCTATCCACGTCGGCGGTGCTGGATCTGACGGTCGGCCCTGTCGAGGTCCTGGCACCGAGACCCTCGACAACATGTGGCTTGAATCGCTACCGCATGCGGACGTCACGCGCGTCGAGAACGCGGGGCACTTCATGCAGGAAGACGCGCATGCGGTGGTTATTCCCGCGTTACCGGAGTTTGTGGATGAGCTGCGATCCGCGCGAGGTGCCGACTAGGCGGCCTGAACGTCACACCACTCGCCTCTTGAAGTTGATGCGCTTGACCCTTTTATCAAAGAACGCCGTGGCTCATGCACTTGGGTTATAGCCCGATGCAAACTGCGCCATCAAGCGTTCCTTTTTTGAGGGCAGGACATTCAATTTGGCCAAGTCTCCATCTGACCAGGCCATCACACGCTTGTCCATCAGGGCGAACCACAGAGGCGGGATCAAGGCGATGGCAAACATCAGTGGATAGCCACTGGGCAGTTCCGGTAAGTCATCAAAACTCCGCAGACTTTGGTAGCGGCGAGTGGCGTTGGCGTGATGATCGGAATGACGTTGTAGATTGAACAAAATCAGGTTGGACATGATGTGATTCGAGTTCCAGGAGTGGTGTGGCTGGCACTGTTCGTAGCGCCCGTTCTCCAACTTTTTTCGTAGCAGTCCATAGTGCTCGACATAGTTCGCGCTGGTGAGAATCCCAAACCAGCCCCACAGTGCCTGTAGGAATAGGTAGGGCACCATGATCCAGCCAAAAGCCAGCAGTAAACTGCCGTAAAGCACGATCGTCATTAAGGTGGGTTGCAACACTTCGTTTTGCAGGGTCCAGGGTCCACCGCGGCCTTGGCGGGCCAGGCGGTTTTTCTCGGATGTCCATGCGCGGCGCACCGCATTGGGGATTTCCCCGGTCGCAAAGCCATAAATCGACTGACCCATTTTGGCGCTGGCCGGATCAATGGGGGTGGCGACATCAACATGGTGACCGCGATTGTGCTCGATGAGAAAGTGGCCGTAGCCCACTACCGCTAGAACAATTTTCGCCAGCCAGCGTTCTGTGGTGGTTTTCTTGTGCCCAAGTTCATGCCCGGTGTTTATGGCTAAGCCGTTGACCACGCCCACAGAGAGCGCCAGTCCAAGGACAGCGTGCCAGGGGAGGTTCTGGGTGCCAACAACGTAAGCCGTGTAAATCAGCGTGAAGTAATGGATGGGGACAGTGAGGTAGGTCAGCACTCTGTAATAACGGTCCGCTTCAAGCTGGGGTACGACTTCCTCCGGAGGGTTGCTCTTGTCGGTGGGAAGCAGGTGATCAACAACGGGTACCAGGCAGTACCACACGATTAGGGTTCCCCAAAACCAAACCATCTGACCAGAGCTTGCTGCCAGCCAGCAGGAGATCGCAGGCATTAGCGGCCAGAAGAGTGAGAGGGACCATAACCAGCGGCGACGATCTGTATAAGTGATGGTCTGGCCATCAGCACTCAGAGCCTGGAGCGACATAGCGGGATCCTTTCTTAGAATTATTCAGCCGAATAAGCATGACACAACCCTATTTTTGTAGTCCAATTCATTAAATGCGCAAAATTAATGAATTTTTGTCATGGCTGAATCCCTCCGACAACTCAGACATGTTCTTGCTCTTTGCGAGCATCGAAACTATCGGCGTGCCGCCGAATCTCTCGGCCTGACCCAATCCGCACTGTCGGTGAGTATTCGCCGTCTTGAAGATGACTACGGGGTAGCCCTGTTTGAGCGGGGGCAAAGCGGGGTGCATGCCACGGAGTTTGGGGAGATTATCGCTCGCACTGCGCGGACGACGCTGGGCAACATCGATCAGGCCCGGCGAGAGGTAGACCTTTTGAGTAACCTCAACAGCGGACGGGTGGTGATCGGCTCGGACCCATGGATGGCGGACAGAATCGTGGCTCCCGCTCTCGCGCGCTTATTGCGCAAATATCCCAAGCTGCGTTTCCGCCTGCGCACCCACGGCTGGGATGAACTGCAGGAGGACCTGCTCGCGCGCAACGTTGATGTCTACGTGGGTTCCCGTTTGGAAAATGTGCATTCAGGTATTCATACGCAGTCTTTTGCTCTGTCCTCTCCCGTTATTATTTGCCGGCGAGAGCATCCCTTAACGCGCCTGCCAGCGCTGCATATCGCGGACGTTTTGCCCTACCCACTTGTCGTACCTAAACTCCCGGGGTGGTATCTCGATTGGCTGGGAGAGCAGTACAGTACGACCCACTCCAGCGAAGAGTTGCACGACCTGTTTTTACGCGCCGACGATTTAACCGTTATTCGCCAGATCGTGCGCGAAACCGACGCCGTCACCGCAAGCTTGTTCAATACGTTTCCACCCGACCTGTCGTCAGCGGACTTCTCCATGCTGCATATCGCGGATTTGTCACACATTGCCTCGCCGGGCGTTATTGCAACACTCTCAGATAGGCCCGTACCCGTGGCCCTGCAGGGCTTTATCGACGAGGTGTTGTTGCAGATCGAGAGTCTCGGCGCCATGACTTGATGACCGATGCCTGCGTTTTAACAACACTTGATTTGGTCGACTGGATCAACATTACTTGGCCAGCCCCTGGGACAACAGTGTGCAGCAACGACTCGAGTAAATCCGCACGGACCTTCCGCCCTCGCGTCCATAGATGGCGTCGCTCAGATGCTGATAGACAAGCTTGCCTAAGATCACCGACACTGCAAACCACCGATCTAAAGCAGAGGCATGAAGTAGTAGTGAGCACTTACATTATTCTGCTCAGAGGTATCAATGT
>NZ_JBLGBE010000082.1:0-14993 GCF_047617445.1 Congregibacter sp. | reverse complement strand
GCGTAATTGTCCCAGTTCATAGCTGTCTCGAGCCCCATTCGCAGGCTGAGCGTATTCTGTGGAACCGAGGCGAGGGTGTCGCCGTCATCGAACCCTTCCTCCGGGTTGTCACGACTGATCGCCGCGTCTGTGTAGGTGTATGCAAGATCAATAGGAGCATTCATGTTGCCAAAGCTGAGCACGGTGCTCGCTTGCAGCTCTAGGCCCTGAATGACCGCTTGACCCGTAGTAAACGCACCGGCAGTTGCACCATTGCTGCACGGGTTGGCGTTAGAACAGTTTTCTGTTTTGTTGTCAAAATCGCTGTAAAAGGCAATGGCTTCCAAGTACCAGCTGCCCGTATAACGGACTCCTGCTTCCCAGTTGATGCTTGTCTCGGCCTCTTCAAAGTCCTGCGCACCACCGCCAAGTGGTGAGAATCCTCGGTGCACGCCTGCCAGCGCCTGCCACTTATCACTGAGCTCATAGGTGAACGATGCCCCCGGCAGCCATTCGCTGGAGTTGTTGCTGCGACGGCTTGGGCCGGTCTCGCGATCGGGATCCGAAAACTGCCGCCGACTGCTATCGACATCTTCGTAGCGCAGCGCAAGATTCAGATTCAGTGCACTGTTCAGTTGCCAGCTATCAACGATCCAGCCGGAGAGCGCTTGGGCGTCCTCCAGGCGATTATTACTCCCCGTCGGCTCAATACGCCCAGAGAGCAGCAGCTCCCCATTAATCTGATCGTAAACATCGATGGGCTGGAAGCGATCCATTTCGTCTTCGTGGATGCGTGCGCCGTAGCTCAGGCTGTGGTCGCCAAAGCTTTGGTCGAAGTTGAGTTCTATGCCCCGGGACTCATAGTCGCGATTGTTGTGCTTGTATCCGAGCCCGAAAGTGTCGGCGCTACCGTCAAGAATCGCCTGAGCCGTTGTATCCCCGGCATTGGCTGCGCTCACAAAGGAGTTGCCACCGCTAAGCTTGAACCAGTCCCTAGAAAAGTTGTTTTGGTAGGCCGTAACCGTCAGCGACAGATCATCGCTTACTTGCAGTCCATAGCGGAGGCTCACACCCGCGTGATAGTTATTCATCTGATCCACAGACGATAGTCCGTAGCGGCGGTCTTCGTTGTTGGCAAAATTAGCGTCCGTGAGGCCCAGGTAGGTCTCGTTGGATACCTCGTTGGAATACTGCGCTTTAAAGAGAAGAGACTGACGCTCGCCGGTCCAGGCGAGTTTCACCAGATAATCCTCGATGTCGTAGCCGCTGTCGTTTCCGCGGTCGATTTCCTTAAAGCCATCGCTGCGCCGTTGGGCTGTTTCCAGCAGAAAGCCAAATTGACCGTATTGGCCGCCGACGTTGGCCAAGAGATCCTGCTCGCCGTTCTGTCCGGCCCGAAGGTCAAGATTGCCGCTCAGAGCTTCGGGTATTGGGGTAGAGATCATGTTCACAACACCGCCCGTCGTCTGCGGGCCGTAGCGTAGCAGCGGTGCGCCTTTGAGTACTTCTACACTGTGCATACGCATCGTGGTGGGGAAGTAGTAAGCGGAGGGGTTGGAGTAGGGGGCCGGCGCCATCATTACACCGTCTTCCATGAGGGTGATTTTTGAAGACCGCTCGGATGTGGCGCCGCGAATCCCGATGTTCGGGCGGAGGCCGTAGCCATCTTCTTCACGGATATAGATGCCGGGCACGGTTTTCAGTAGCTGATTGATATCATTGGCAAATTCGATCTGGAACTGCTCTTCGCCGACCAAGGCGGCGGAGCCGGGAAGTGAGCGAACATCGTCTGTGTTAGCAAAAACAAACACCTCTTCAACGGCCTGCACTGCGGTGGTGAAGGTGGCGGCAGTCAGAACGGCGGATACAACCAGCACCAAAGAAGTGTGGCGGAAGCAGATGTGGCTGTTGTTCATTATGCTCTCCAAGCATTACTGGGGGAGTCGAGGTAGTGACCCTAACCCAAATGATGTTACTGACTAAATGATAAAGTTACAATAAATAAGAATCATTCTCGTTAGTATTTACATTTTCGGGGTGAATCATCGTTTGTTTGAGACGGGGAACTCTCGTTTTCTTTGACGTAATGGCGGTGCCATAGATGCGAAGCGCTTGCAGCCGGATACCTTGAGTCCCTATCATCGGCTATCAATTCAAGACCAGAGCAGTGCTGCCATGAAACTCATTACCGCGATCATCAAGCCGTTCAAACTCGACGATGTCCGATCCGCACTCGCCGACGTAGGGGTTCAGGGTATTACTGTGACTGAAGTTAAGGGCTTTGGTCGCCAGAAAGGACACACTGAGCTGTATCGCGGTGCCGAGTACGTGGTGGACTTCCTGCCTAAGATCAAAGTCGAGGTAGCCGTGGGTGATGCTCAGCTGGATGCCTCTGTCGAGGCAATCGTGTCCGCGGCCGATACGGGCAAGATTGGTGACGGCAAGATTTTTGTATCCAGCCTTGAGCAGGTGATTCGTATCCGAACCCGGGAAACCGGCGAGGAAGCTATCTAATTACCCCGGTGCACTAATCTCCCTCGAGTGAAGACCATCGAAGTACCGGGGAGGAGAAAGCCGCAGGCGGCTTTGCAAGCATCGAACGTGCATACCTGCGTCTAACGTTCTGGCAGACGCTCTTGTCTCTTGCTGGTGTATCCACCGGTGGCGTCGCACTTTATGCAGCCCCTGGGGAGCCTTAGGCAGTACGTCAACAAACGCCAGCCACCGTGTGGGCTTATGTGCAGGTGACGATCAAAGATCTGTACGCGATGACTAGGCCGAATTCACACTGGAGCTAAATACTGTGGGTGTGGGTCCCGCCCACATGTGCGAGATGCAGTGTCCTAGCTACGGCGGTGCCCGTTTTGGCAACTAGTTGTTTATCGCGCAGCTTTACTTAACTGCAGCTCAAGTTGTGTCACGGCCGCAGGTAACTCGCCGATAGCTTTGATCGTCGCGTGCGGCGCATAGCCTTCGCTGCTATGAACCGAGGGCCAGGATGTCCCGTCAGCATTGAGCCATATGGCATGCATGCCTACCTGCAGAGCGCCTATAACGTCGTGCTCTGGGTTGTCTCCGACATGCAAGATTTCGCTAGCGTCGACGCCGGTAGTGCTCAAAGCCGCACGGAACATATCAGGGGCCGGTTTGCTGGCCCCGATGTCTTCTGCAAGAAACGCAAAATCGAAGTATTCGCCAGCATCTGTTTTGTACACATCGGCGTTGCCGTTGGTTAGGGCTCCGAGTCGAAAGCGTCGGGCTAGAGTCTCGAGAACTGTCAGAGCTTCGCTATAGAGTTCGACTATTTGTCGCTCGGCAAGAAAGACCTCAAAGGCCTGACGTGCACCATCTCTGGCTGCCTCTTCGTCATACCCTGCTGCGCGTTGGAGCTCCTGAAGGAATAATTGGCGCATCCCGCTGACATTGTGAGCCAGTTCTGGATGGGCTTTCCAAACACGCTTCTTCAGGCTCCACAGTTCATCATGACTGATATCGTCGATGGCGCCGGGGCGGTGCGTCAGCAGCCACTCCCGCTGTACTTCTTCGGCGCGCAGCAGTGCCGGCTCGACGTCCCAGAGCGTATTGTCGAGATCGAAGGTCACGACTTTGATGGGCATTAGCTGTCTTCATCCTTTCGTTTTCGCGCCCTGGGATGAGCGCCGTCGTAGACTTTGGCCAAATGTTGGAAATCAAGATGAGTGTAAATCTGGGTGGTAGAGATATCACTGTGTCCCAGTAACTCTTGTACGGCCCGCAGGTCACCACTGGATTCCAGTAGGTGGCTGGCAAAGGAGTGGCGAAGCATATGCGGGTGAACATTCCGACCCAGTCCATTGCGTTCTGCCAGGAGCTGAATCCGTGATTGTATGGAGCGCTCACTGATACGTCTGCCGCGACCACTCACAAAAAGGGCCTGTGCGTCCGCAGGGTTTGAGGGTGTTGGCCGATGGGGAAGATAAGCATCGATAGCATTGATAGCTGCACGGCCCACGGGCACCGTGCGCGTTTTACTGCCTTTACCCGTTACGGATATGAGGCTCTGACTTCGGTCGATATCGTGGACGTTCACCGCGCGCAACTCTGCAAGACGCAAACCCGAGGAGTAGAGCAGTTCGGCCATGGCTAAATCACGGAGCTGCAGTGGGTCATTGTCGTCGGCGCGCAAATACACGCCGACTTGATCCGCTTCGAGGGTTCCCGGTAGCTTGCGTCGCTTTCGGGGGGCTTGCACCGCCAGCGCAGGGTTTCGACGTTGCCCGGTATCTCTGCTTTCCCATTGAAAATAGGCGCGTAAAGCAGAGAGGCGACGTTGCAGGCTGTTGGGCGCCAAACCTGTCCTATGCCCCTGAGCGAGCCATTGACGGACATGGCTCTCCTGAACATTCCTACAGGTATCTAAGGCCTGCTGTTGGCAAAAGCCCTCGAAGCTGTCGAGGTCTCTGCGGTAGGCCGCGACGGTGTGCATGGAGAGTCTGCGCACACTTCGGAGGTACTCCAGGAACGCGGCGATTCGCTGTGCCAGGCTCGCCGATAGAGGGGCGGGGCCAGACATCGCTTAGGATCGATCGAGCCGTATCAGTAGCCCCGCGACGACTTCGGCAGCAAACTCCAAAAACAGCGTACCCATGTCACTATCGTAGTGGTTGGCATTGGAGCTGCCCACGGCCAGTGCGCCCAGGGATTTGCCATCACTTTGAATGAGGGCAATAGCGGCCGAGCCAACAATTTTTGCGCCGGGAAACAGAAAGCTGAAGTCCTCAGCTCTCAGCGCGCCGCAGCCAGCGGATCCGCGAGCCAACAATGATCCCAGCTTGCCTTTGAGTTGTGATTCCGGGACGCGGCGCACCGGATCCGAGTGTTCATCCGCGTCATCAAAGAGCATCAAGCCCCCGTACTCGATATCAAAAGCTTCACGCAGCACTTTGATGAGCGCTGACTCAAGTTCTGCGAGGTTTCGCGCGGGCAGTAAGCCAAGCACCAGCTCCCGGGTATCGGAAAACATTTGATCGTTGTCTTTTGCTGTGCTCCCAAGATCTCTGAGACGATGGCGTAGATCAACGTTTCTATCGCGAAGGACGCTCACCTGACGTTCCACCAGAGAAACTGCAGCACCGGTTGAGTGAGGGATTTGTATGAGCCCCAGAAGCTCGGGATTCTTCTGAAAATAGTCGGGGTTCTGTACTAGAAAGTCACGAACATCGTCTTCGTCCACGGGTCTGTTTGCCTCTTTTACTCAACTAGAAAAGCGGGGCAATGCTCCCGCCGATAAACCTTTACTAAACATAGCGCTAAAACTGTTCCCAGAATAAAGGCTGGGGACTACAGCCTGATAGTACCTTCGAAACTGATGGCTGTTGGACCGGTCATAAGCACCGAACTGTCATCGCCTTGCCAGTGAATGTTCAGCTTACCCCCGGTCAATTCCACTGTCACCCGATCATCCAGCCAGCCCATGCGTCGACCGTAGACCACGGCCGCACAAGCGCCGGATCCGCAGGCCTCGGTTTCGCCAACGCCGCGCTCAAAGACGCGCAAACGAACGTTTTTTCGGTCCACAATCTCTAAAAATCCGGCGTTGCTTCCCTCGGGAAAATCCACGTGGCTTCGAATCGCTTCACCGAGTCTTTCCAGGCTTCCATCGTCCACAGTATCCACACGCAAAACGGCATGTGGATTACCCATGGAAACTGCGCCAATGCGTAGCTGTTCGCCGGCGGCCATGAGATCGTACTCTGCGGCCACGCAATCCCGACGCAAGGGGATGTCTTTGGGGGCAAATTGTGGAGGACCCATGTCGACCTCCACCTCGTGGTTATCCCGAATCGTCAGCGTCATGAGACTACTGCCAGTCTCTACCACCATTTTTTGCAGGTGTGTGAGTCGTCGATGGCGCACGAAACGCGCGAAGCAGCGAGCGCCATTGCCACATTGTCCGGCCTCACTGCCATCCGCATTGAAGATGCGGTAGCGAAAGTCGGCGTCGGGTTGCCCGGGGGGTTCGACCAGGAGCACTTGATCACAACCGATACCCCGACGGCGGTCGGCAATTTTCCGGATATCCCTCGGCCTCAGCTTGATGCGTTGGCTGATGGTATCGATCATGACGAAATCGTTTCCCGCGCCATGCATTTTCGTGAATTTCACTGGCATATGATTGTTGTTGTCCGGCTTGTCGATTCACTGCGGCAAACGATGTTCGCCGCGCAACAGGTCTTCTATGGTCTCCCGCTCCCTAATGAGGTGAGCGCTATCGCCATCAATCATAACTTCTGCAGCCCGAGGCCGGGTGTTGTAGTTGGAACTCATCACAAAGCCGTAGGCACCTGCCCCGTGGATGGCCAGAAGAGTATCGGGAGTCAGTGCCAGCTCGCGATCCTTGCCAAGAAAGTCCCCGGTCTCGCAAACCGGCCCCACAACGTTCCAAAGACGCGGTTGGGCGTCGTTCGGACTTGTGGCCTGGATATCGACCCAGGCCTGATACAGCGCTGGACGAATAAAGTCATTCATTGCGGCATCGACCAGCGCGAAGCTGTGGGTATCGGTTTCTTTGAGGTAGTGAACGCGAGTCAGCAGTACGCCGGCATTGGCGACAATAGAGCGCCCCGGCTCAAACACCAGGCATAGATTGCGATCACCCAGAGCCTTGCGTACCGCGGCAATATAATCAGCTACGGCAGGGGGCTCCTCGTCTCGGTACCGCACACCGATACCGCCGCCGAGGTCCAGGTGATGTATGTGGATGCCCTCGGCTTCCAGGACATCGACCATGAGCAGCAGCTGCTGCAGAGCATCCAGCAGCGGTGACATATCCACAAGCTGGGATCCGATATGGCAGTCCAGCCCCTTGACATCAATGTTTGCCAGTGTCTTGGCACGGCGTAGTAGTGCCATGGCTGCATCAGTAGCGACACCGAACTTGTTTTCTCGCAGTCCCGTGGAGATGTAAGGGTGGGTGCCCGCGTCGACATCTGGATTGACGCGTACTGACACCGGTGCGCGAAGATTCATCTCCGCGGCGACAGATTGGAGTACTTCAAGCTCGGCTTCGGATTCAACGTTGAAACAGCGAATACCGACTTGCAAGGCCCGGCGCATCTCATCCCGACGTTTAACGACACCCGAAAACACGACTTTGCCGGGATCACCGCCTGCGGCGAGCACCCGTTCCAGCTCGCCTAGGGAGACAATGTCAAAGCCAGCGCCGCAGCGCGCTAGAGTATCCAGCACGGCAATGTTGGAGTTGGCTTTTACCGCATAGCAAACAAGATGCTCGCAGCCCTTGAGCGCCTCATGATACTGGGCAAGCGCGGCCTCCATGGCTGCGCGGGAGTACACGTAGCACGGTGTGCCGTATTCTTTTGCGATGGCCTCGCAATCCAGTTCTTCTGCGAACAAACGCTCGTTACGGTAGGTGAATCCCATGGTGCTTCAGTTGCCTCGTCCTGGTGCTGTCTCATCATCGGCAGCCGAGGACTCCGCTGCCGGCTGCTCCGGCAGGGGCTGATACAGAGGCCCCATCTGACCACAGCCTGTAAGCGTCAGTGCAAGCGCACACGCTAGGCTGTGGCTCAGGGTCGCCGTCTTCCCTGGCGAGCGTCGCCTGTGCCTGAGGATGTTGAATGTCAGTAAATGCTGCATGCTGCCACGCAAAAAGGATAGGAGTATAAACGCCCGCTCCCCCACCTAGCGAGTCTCCAGAGCCCTACCCGCATTGATTGCGGCTATGCGTACTTGTGCTGGCGCCGTGCCGCCCAAATGATCCCGGGCAGCGACGGAGCCTTCCACGGTCAAGACGTCGAATACATCGGCCTCGATGAGGGTGCTGAAGCTTTGGAGCGCGGACAGCGACATGTCAGCAAGGTCCAGCTCTTGTCTCACACCTTCGGCCACGGCTTTGCCCACAATCTCATGCGCATCGCGAAAGGCTAAACCTTTGCGCACCAGATAATCCGCAAGGTCTGTGGCGGTAGCAAATCCGGCTTTGGCGGCCTCCCGGAGACGCTCTTTGCGCGGCATAACATGCGGCATCATGTCGGCGAACGCCCGGAGGCAGTCCAAAACCGTGTCGATGCAGTCAAAGAGCGGTTCTTTGTCTTCCTGATTGTCTTTGTTGTAAGCCAGCGGCTGTCCTTTCATGAGCGTAAGCAACGCTACTAAGTGGCCGGTGACCCGACCGGTTTTACCTCGAACCAACTCAGGTACATCCGGGTTTTTCTTTTGGGGCATGATGGATGAACCGGTACAAAAGCGATCCGGCAGCTCGACAAACTGAAACTGTGCCGATGTCCACAGCACCAGTTCTTCACTCATGCGTGATAGATGCGTGAGGATCAGTGCCGATGCCGCAGCGAATTCAATGGCAAAGTCGCGATCTGAGACCGAGTCCAGCGAGTTATTTGTGGGCTGAGTGAATCCGAGCGCGGCGGCGGTCAGCTCGCGATCAATAGGGAAGGTCGTTCCCGCCAACGCCGCTGCGCCCAGGGGGCATTGGTTCATACGTTTGCGACAGTCCATAAGACGACTGTAGTCGCGTTCAAGCATTTCGTTCCAGGCCAGCATATGATGGCCAAAGGTTACCGGTTGCGCACCTTGCAGATGCGTAAAGCCGGGCATGATGGTGGCGGCGTGAGTGCTGGCCAGCTCAATTAAGCCTGTTTGTAGGCGAGTGAGTTCTGCGGCAATGGCATCAATTGCATCTCGGAGGTATAAGCGGATATCTGTCGCGACCTGATCGTTACGTGAGCGACCTGTATGCAGTTTTTTTCCCGCTTCGCCGATGAGCGCGGTCAGTCGTGCCTCGATGTTCATGTGCACATCTTCCCGTTCGACAGACCAGGGAAACGTGTTGCTGTTGATTTCTTGTTGCACGGTCGCCAGGCCATCTTCGATGGACTCAAGCTCCTCCTTGCTCAAAATATCCGTGGCGGCGAGCATGCGCGCATGCGCCAAAGAGCCGCGAATATCCTGCTCCGCCATGCGCTGGTCGAAACTTACGGAGGCGGTGAAACGCTGCACGAAGCTGTCTGTAGCCTCGCTGAAGCGTCCACCCCAAAGGCTGGGACTGTCGCTCTGATCCGACATACTGTGACTATTCCTATAAATGCGGTGTCTAACCGGGCTGTTTCTTGTCCCGGTCTGGAAGGCGTGCAAGTATATCAGCGCGCTGGACCGTGAATATGTGATTCACTCGGTGTCTGGTAACAATACGCTTCTTCCAGATTTGGTTTGTAAGCGCTGTTGTGGATTAATTTTGTACTAATTTTTTGTAGTGATAGCCCGGAGGTCCAGTATGCAGAGCCCGCGGCCCCCAGCGACCGACAATACAGAGCCTCGTGATGATGGCTTTATTATCCCCGACCTCTGCGCAGCACAGGCCGTGTTTCTCGCCGTGCTTTTGGCGGAACTGATGGTGTTGCTGCACGTGCTGGCGTTGGGGCCATTGGCAGAGTTTGACTGGCGGTTACTGGGTACGGGATCTATTTTCGTGCAGTGGAACGTACTGTTGTGCATCGCAATTATCTGTCGCCTGCGACAAGGTTTACTCCATTTCACGCCGGCTGCCGCTGCGGCGGTCTGTTTGGGCGTTGTCCTGTTGGTAAGCACACTGTCCAGTGTGCTGGTGTTTCGGTTCTATCCACTGCTTGGGCCTCAGAGTGGTGGCCTCACAGACTGGGCGCTACGTAATGCTCTGCTGGCCCTGATTCTTGCGGCAATCGTTTTGCGCTATGCCTATTTGCAGCAGCGGGTGGCGTTGCAGCAGCGAAGCGAGTTGCAGCTGAGACTGGATGCTCTGCGCGCACGAATTCGACCACACTTTTTGTTTAATACACTCAATAGCATTGCCAGCCTTATCGCTGTGCAGCCAGATCGTGCGGAGCAGGCTATCGAGGATGTGGCGGAGCTGTTTCGTGCCGCGCTGTCCGGGGATGGTCGCGACAGCAGTCTGGGTGAGGAATGCCGTCTCTGTGAACTCTACCTGGAGATTGAGCGCTTACGTCTGGGAGATCGGCTCATCGTGGACTGGGAGATAGATAAGGCTTTAAGCGATACGACCTTGCCCGCTCTGCTGCTGCAGCCCTTGGTTGAAAATGCGGTCTATCACGGTATTTCTCAGCGCCCCAAAGGCGGTACGGTACGAATCCGTGCGTGGCGGGAGTCCTCGCTGCTCTGTGTAGAAGTACATAACCCGGTGCCTCAGCGAGTCGTTGATCGGCCTGGTGGTAATCGCATTGCCTTGGACAACATTCGGCAACGGCTGGATGCGCAGTACGGCGCGTCCGCATCACTCTTAGTGGGTTTGGAGCCTGATGGCTATCGGGCGCGAATAAGCATCCCCCTTGAGCGGGAGGTCCCTGCGTGAAGATTCTAGTTGTTGATGATGAGCCTCTCGCCAGGCAGCGACTACTTCGCCTTCTGACAAGATTGCGACCAGATGACGACTTGTTTGAAGCGGCCAATGGCGTCGAAGCACTTGAGCAGGTGCGCAAGGAGCAGCCGCAGATTTTGCTTCTGGATATTCGAATGCCAGAGATGGATGGCGTCGAAGTCGCAGCACAGTTGCTACATGAGCCAGCTGCTCCGGCGGTCATTTTTTGCACGGCTTATGATGAGTACGCTTTAGCAGCCCTACGCAATCACGCCATCGCCTATCTTTTCAAGCCCGTGCGCGAGCGGGAGTTGGAGCGTGCGCTGCAGGCAGCGGTGCGGGTTAATCGGGCCCAGCTGGATTCTCTTGGGGTAGCGGGCGCTGGCCGGGATCAAGTGGTCAGCGTTGGGCACAGGGGAATAGAAAGCCTGCAGCTTGCCGACATTCGTTGTTTCCTGGCGGAAGACAAGTACGTGCGAGCCTGCGCTCCCAGCGGGGAAATTCTACTCAGCGAGTCGCTCAAAGATTTGGAAGCCGAATTTAACGGGCGTTTCCTGCGGGTTCATCGCAACGCACTGGTGGCCAGAGCACATATTTTGCGGATGCTTCGCGCGGATGACGGCTGGTTGGTGGAGCTTGCGGATGTTGCCGAGCGGCCTCAGGTGAGCCGTCGTCATCTCAGTGAAATTAAGGCGGCAATGACGGCGTAGGCCTGAGCTCTCAAATGCT
The DNA here is from genome assembly GCF_047617445.1 of Congregibacter sp. Taxonomy (GTDB): domain Bacteria; phylum Pseudomonadota; class Gammaproteobacteria; order Pseudomonadales; family Halieaceae; genus Congregibacter. Next base: position 3,919 of record NZ_JBLGBE010000082.1, on the reverse strand, counting down.
ATTATTAGGTTTTTGCTCTACTGAGTTTCCATGCCTGCTGACGTTGTTATTGCCACCCGAGAAAGCCCACTTGCCTTGTGGCAGGCCTACTTTGTTCGCGACTCTTTGCTGGAGATGCATCCGGGTATTAGCGTAGAGCTTCTGGGGATGACCAGCCGAGGCGATCAGATTCTGGATGTACCACTGGCAAAGGTAGGTGGTAAAGGCCTGTTCGTCAAAGAGCTAGAGACTGCATTACTGGATGGCCGCGCGCACATCGCTGTGCACTCTATGAAAGATCTCCCCATGGGGTTTCCCGAAGGTCTAGAGCTTGGGGTGATTTGCGAGCGCGAAGAGCCTGCCGATGCTTTTGTGAGCAACGGCTACGAAAATCTTGATGCGCTGCCAGCCGGCGCTGTCGTGGGCACTTCCAGTCTGCGCCGGGAGTGCCAGTTACGTGCGAATCGCCGGGATCTCACGGTTCGATTTCTCAGAGGCAATGTCAATACACGTCTTCGCAAGCTCGATGAAGGGGAGTACGACGCGATCATACTGGCTTGTGCTGGCTTGATTCGTTTGGAGATGGCCGGGCGTATTCGCGCGCGCATTCCCGTCACCGAATCGCTTCCCGCGGGAGGTCAGGGTGCTGTCGGCATTGAAGTACGCAGCGATGACATTGCCACCCAAAAGCTGCTTGCACCACTCAATCACGGACCCACAGCCGAGTGCGTATTGGCCGAGCGAGCGCTGAATCGTCGCCTTCAGGGTGGCTGCGAAGTGCCCATTGCCGCGTATGCGGTGCATGAGGGAGATCAGCTGTGGTTGCGCGGCCTCGTCGGTCGACCCGATGGCAGCAATACTTTACGTGCCGATGCTCGGGGTAATCGCGATCATCCTGAGGCTCTGGGTATTTCGGTAGCCGATGCACTTCTTGAAGCAGGCGCGGCAGCGATACTCGCCGAGGTTTATGAGCGCTGAGCCGCGCGTTCTGGTTACCCGGCCTCTAGATCAGGCCGATAGCCTGATGTCGTCACTCGGCAAAGCCGGCTTTACGCCCTTGCATATGCCCATGTTGACGATTGACCCTGTTGATCCTTTACCGGGTGTTCAGCGTCAGCGAATACTTGATCTTGATCGCTACGAACATGTCATTTTTGTGAGCGCCAATGCGGCGCGCCTGGGGATGGCATGCATTCACGATTATTGGCCGCAACTTCCTCTGGGGCAGATCTATTGGGCGGTGGGGGAGAGTACGGCGCTTTGTCTGGAGGCAGAGGGTTTGCAGGTCGCTCGTCCCAAGAGCGATATGAGCAGCGAGGGCCTACTAGCGATGCCCGGTTTGGCGGATTTGCAGTCGCAGCAGGTTTTGATCGTCAAAGGTGAGGGGGGTCGCAAATTTCTCGAGCAGCAATTACGGGAGCGTGGCGCCAAGGTAGACTCTTTGGAGTGCTACAAACGGGGCCTTGCTGTGCAGGATGCCCAAGAATGTCGCGACTTGGTCGCGATGCAGGAACTGGCGCTTATTTTGGTCAGCAGCGGGGAAGGTTTGGAGCGGCTGTCAGGTTTGCTTCAGCCCCGAGAACACACTAACTTAGCGATGATAACGTTGCTGGTGCCTTCGCTGCGAGTAGCAGAGCAGGCCGGCCAGCTTGGTTGGGAGCGCGTCGAGCAGGCCGGAAATGCCTCTGATTCCGCCATGTTGGCGGCCGCGACAACCTGGCGCAAGGCGCATCTTGGGAGACACGGTATTGAGCGATGAGAAAAATCAGGATGATCCAGGCAGCGCGATTGACGCTGAGATCACTGATGTCCAAAACACAGATGCTGAGTCTGTCGATGCCGATGGGCAGGCCGCTGTATCCAAACCGTCCAGTACAGTCGCATCTGCAGCAAGTCCAGAGGCAATAACGGTGACCCCCGCATCAGCGCCTGTGGCTCCCCCCGCGGCGCCTCAGCGCTCGGGCGCTACACCTATCGCCTGGCTAGCCTTGCTACTGGTGCTGGTAATGGCTGTCGGTGTTTTTTATCTCATCACTGATATGCAACGTCGTGAAGGACTGTTGCTTCAGCGAGTGCAGGGCCTGGAGTCAGTGTCCGGACAGGACGTTACAACCTTTGATCAGATGCGTGACAACCTCCAGCGCAAAATCGAGCTCGAGGTAGAGGCTATCCAGGCCCGGCAACAGCGTGCGGGGGAGGATCTTCGACGCGCTCTGGAAACACAGCAAAGCCAGGTGAGTCGACTGGAATCGGCTACTAACGATGTGGCGGGAAGTGTGCAGCGCGTCGTTGATGAGCAGTTAGCAGGGTTACAGCGCGCGCTGCGCGAGCAGCAGCAGCGTATTAATGATCTCACCGTTGAGGATCGTGAAAGCTGGCAGCTCGCGGAGGTGCAGTACCTTCTGCGTTTAGCCAATCAACGCTTGATTATGACCGGCGACAACGTGTCTGCTGAGGCCCTACTGCGAAGCGCGGACACTGTTTTACGGGCCATGGATGATGCGGACCTCCATGGCCTGCGTTCAGCGGTTGCCGCTGACGTGGCGGCTTTGCGTGCCGTGCCCAAGCTGGATATTCAAGGGCTGTATTTGCGTCTCGATGCGCTGATACGCCAGACGGATGCACTCGTCCTATTTGAGTTACCCGAGCGTCGAGTGGAGATGGAGCCCATAGCTGGAGAAGACTGGCAGACGCGACTGTCTCAAGGTTATGAAATGGCCCTGAGCAAATTGTCTGAATACATTGTTGTGAGTCGCCGCGACGTGCCCGTCGAGACCCTCATGGACCCGCAGTACGAAGGACTGGTTCGGCAAAATATGCGCATGCTGCTCGAGCAAGCCCAGGTGGCCATGCTCTCTGGCAATGAGCTGCTATTTCGCCAGAGCCTGGAGCGGGCCGAAGGTTGGGTGACACAGTTTTTTAAAGCCGACGAGCAGTCCGCAGTGGCGATGGCCGAGGAGCTTAGGCTCATTCGGGATGAGCGTGTGTCGGTTAGCTTGCCTGACCTCAACGCCTCTCTTGTGGCTTTGGATACTGTGATGCAGGCGCGCCTCGCGCGCAGCGGTAACTAGAGCGATGGGCGGCTTATTTGTTATTGCACTGCTGGCGCTGGTCGCTGGTGTGGGTATTGTCGCGCTGATCGAGACAGAGCCTGGATACCTGCTCATTGCCTACGGTGGTTACACGGTAGAGACCAGTTTTTGGGTGGGAATCCTACTTATCGCAACGGTCGTACTGCTTTTGTATGCGTCCGTACGCTTTCTGCATCGTCTTGTTACCAGCCCTGCCAATGTCTTGAACTGGGCGGGGGAGCGTCGCCTTCGCCAATCAGCGCGGCTCACCAGTCGTGGACTGATCAATTTTGTAGAGGGCAATTGGGCACGATCTCGAAAGCAGTTACTGCGAGGCGCTCGCTATAGCGAATCGCCTTTGCTTAATTATCTGTTGTCGGCGCGGGCGAGTTACCGCCTTCAGGAGCCCGAGGAGATGCGCCGCCATTTGATGCAAGCTGCGGAGAGCGATCTTGAGGCGATAATTGCCGTAGACCTTACTCAAGCAGAGCTGCAGTTAAACGATCGGCAATACGAAAAGGCATTGAAAACACTCGAAGCTGCTAGGAAAAGCCCGGGGAAGCATCCCCAGGTACTGCATCTCCTGTGTAAAGCCTTTGACGGTCTTGGCGATATCGAAGCGCTGCTGGCTTTGCTTCCGGCGCTGCGTAAGCACCGTGTAAGCGGGGCTTTGGAGCTTGATGAGCTTGAGGCACGTGTTTATCACGATCTATTGGAGCAGGCGGCCGTTACCGGTGACGCTGCACTGCTGAAGGCTCGCTGGAAAAAGTACCCCGCACGGCTCGTAGACGATGAGACTGTGCAGTTGCATTATCTTTCTTCACTTCTTGTTTGCGATGAAGTCCCCACCGTGGAGCGAGAAATTGAGC
>NZ_JBLGBE010000081.1:0-15228 GCF_047617445.1 Congregibacter sp. | reverse complement strand
AACGCCCTCAGCACGCCCCGGTCGTTCTTCGGCCGGGGCGTTTTTATTTGGATTACACATGATTGACGCTATTGCGCAAACGTTTGTCGAGATTGGCTTTTATCAGATGCTGGCTATCTGGGCTGCCCTGCTGTTTGCCTCACTACTTAGGGCATTCACGGGTTTTGGTTTCGCGTTGGCAGCTATGCCGGTTCTGGCACTCTTTGTCGCGCCCACCGAGGCTGTGGTGATTACGGCCGGCCTGACCCTGGGTACCAGCCTTTTATCGGTGCACAGGTTCTGGCCAGAGGCGCCCAAGCGTCCTTTGATACCCATTTTGTTGATGTCGATAGTCGGTACGGCTATCGGAGCGCAGTTACTGCTGCGTATATCGGTGGAGCAGTTTCAGTTGTGGATTGGCCTGGGTGTGATTACGGGCTGTGTCGTGCTGACATTTTATCACCCGACGCCGCGTCCACCAAAATGGGGTGTCCCCATAGTCACAGGGCTGATATCGGGGCTCATGAACGGCGCCTTTGCCATACCTGGCCCCCCGGTCATCGTTTTTGCTATGGCGACTCAGGGAGAGGCCCGTCACAGCAGAGCCATGCTTTTGACGTACTTCATGCTCGCGGCAGTCATCGCATTGTGCGTATTTGCGGTATCGGGTTATCTGACGTTTCGAAGCTTATGGATGTTCGTACTTGGAATGCCCGCTATGTTAATTGGCGATCGTTTGGGGCACGCGCTGTTTGCAAGGTTTGGTACGCGGCTTTATCGACGCATTGCCCTTGGCGTGCTTTATGCCGTGGGTATCAGCATTACCCTAAAGGCCTTATTGGCTTAGGCGGGTTGTGGCGCACAGTGCGTTTGATTATTGCTTTACCGCATCGCGCATGATCCGTTGCTTTTGCACGCCCCATTCACGGTCTTTTTGTGTTGCACGCTTATCGTGGCTTTGCTTTCCGTGGGCCAGTGCAATATCTGCTTTTACCAAGTGGCCTTTCCAGTAGAGCTTAGTGCATACGCAGGTCTGACCCTTAGCGCTGACTGCGGCAAGAATCCTGGCCAGCTCCCGCCGGTTCAGCAAAAGCTTACGCGTGCGGGTGGGATCCGGAACATAGTGAGTCGAAGCAGTCGCAAGAGGGGTGATCTGCGTGCCCAGAAGGAACGCCTCGCCATCTTTCATAAGCACGTAGGAATCCGTTAGCTGCGCTTTTCCTGCACGCAAGGCTTTGACTTCCCAGCCGGTGAGTACGACTCCCGCCTCAAAGCTATCCAGCAAGTGATAGTCAAAGCGCGCCCGTTTATTTTGGGCGATCGTGGTATCTGTTGTTTTGGCTTTTTTGTTTCCCATGGGGCGTATTGTACAGGCAGACTTCTCAAGTGGAGTGTTCAATATGCTTTGCAAGTGCCTCTTGCTGGGGCAAGCTGTCAGCTGACTCAGCTCATCGGATCTCAATGAAGCTCTATCTACCTGTTGAACGCTGGCAATCGCGCACGACCTTCGTGTTCGCGCTCGCTATTGCGGCGGTGGGTCTTGGCAATCTCTGGCGGTTTGCCTGGCTTATGGGGGAGCACGGCGGAGCGCCGTTTTTCTTGAGCTACATGTTTTGCCTCCTTCTGATCGGTGTGCCGCTGCTCGTGGCTGAGGTGGTTCTGGGTAGTCACGGGCGTGGGTCGCCCTTTCTGACTATGAGTTGGGCTACCGAGGTCTCGGGTCGTTCCAGGGTCTGGCTCACGGTGGCTTTGTTGTCATGCCTCGCAGGATTCTTGCTGCTCGTGTCCTACCTACTCATGGCTGGCTGGAGTCTCTCCTACGCCTACCAGTTGCAATTAGGCGGCTTTGCAGCCATTAGTCTTGCGGGAGCCGCGGACTACTTCTCGGCGCAGCTCGCTACCCCCGCTGAATTTTTGCGCTGGCAGTTTCTGGCGGCGGTTTTCCTAGCTGCACTGGCCGCCATCGGCGCTCGTCGAGGCATTGGCCTGTTCGTCTGGATCGCTGTCCCCCTACTGATCACCCTTTTGGGTGTGCTCATTAGTTTCTCTATCGAATTTGGCGATTTGAGCGCAGCAGGGAGTTATCTGTTCGCCTGGCAACCCCTGGACTTTGATCGCGGATCCTTTATGGCTGCGCTGGGGCATGCGCTGTACACCTTGTCCATCGGTGTGGCCGTGGGCATGAGTTACGGTGCCTACACGCCAGATCGCTTGCCTATTGTGCGCTCGGTGCTGACTGTGGCGCTGTTTGATGTCGGTGTGGCTGTGGCTGCCGGCGTTGCGATTTTTCCCTTGCTGTTTGCCAACAACCTGATGCCGGCTGAGGGCTTCGGTCTTCTGTTTATCAGTGTTCCCTATGCCTTTGGGAACATGCCCTTTGGGGATCTGTATGGCGCATTGTTTTTCCTCGCGGTGTTCGTTGTGACTATGGGTACTGCTGTGGCACTGATCGAGCCGATAGTCAGTGTGTTAGAACAGCAGTTTCGTGTGCGCCGATTGCACGCAGCGATTGCCATGACGGGCGTTGCCTTCCTTTTGTCAGCCTATGCGACGGTTGACCTCAGTGCAGCTGCGCAAGGTCAGGGCTTTTTACTTTGGCTCGACCGCGTCACATCAGAGTGGCTGATTCCTGCAGCGGTACTATTGCTGGCACTGTTCGTGGGGTGGCGAATGCCGCGGGAGGTGCTACGCAAGGAGCTTTCTCGAGAGCCCGACATACTGTTTTCGCTGTGGTATTTTCTCATTCGCTTTGTGGCTGTGCCCGTGATCGCTTTCGCGTGGCTGTGGCTATCCATGGTGCCTTGAAACTAAATATCGGAATTTATGACCTCAATTCATCGCAGTGCTCTTTTGCCATTCTCAGACAGGCAATTGTTCGTTCTCGTCAACGACGTCGAGGCCTATCCACAATTTATGGATGGCTGCGTGGGGGCGTCGGTACTGCACACCGATGGTGAGCATATGGAGGCGCGCCTTGATCTATCCCGCGGGGGCATATCGCAGAGTTTCACCACGTGTAACGAACTGGTGCCGTATGAAATCATTCGCCTAACGCTCAAGGATGGACCTTTTGAACAATTTGCTGGGGCGTGGCGGTTTCAGGCGCTGGCGGAGCAGGCTTGCAAGGTGTCTTTAGATCTTGAATTTAGCTTTCGTGGTGGGTTACTGAGCGCAGCGGCGGCCAGGCTCTTTGATCGGGTCACAGGCAATCTTGTAGATGCGGTGGTGCGACGAGCGCAAGACATCTACGGCACATGAGTGATGCTGAGACAATTTCGATAGAGGTGGTTTACGCGATGCCGGATCAGCAGTCGATCGTCAAGCTGACGGTGCCGCAGGGTACGACCGCCCTTGCTGCGGCTCAGCAATCGGGTCTGGATAAGCAGTTTGATGATCTCAATATTAATGAAGACAGTCGGCTGGGTATTTTTGGTCAGCTGACAGCCCTAACGCGGGTACTGCGAGACGGTGATCGAGTGGAGATTTACCGGCCGCTACTGGCAGATCCCAAAGAGATTCGAAAAGAGCGGGCAGCTCGCGCGAAAGCGCGCCGAGAGCATCAGCCGGACGACTGATCGTCCTCTACGGGCTCCACGGGTTTCGCTGCGGGGTCACTTTCGGAATTGTCATTGTCGTCGGGGCTTTCGGCGTTGGGGTTCGCCCAGCTCGGTAAATAGTCACCCGTAATATTCACAAGATTGTCACCCTCGAAGAAAATCCGCACCTGAGCCTCGCGGATGATGTCCGGGCCGTTACGGATCACGTAGGGGTAATCCCAGCGATCTGGCTGAAACGTGTCTTCTACCAGCGATGATCCCATGATAAAGCGAACCTGCCGCCGGCTCATGCCTGGCTGAAGTTGATCGATTATCTCCTGAGTGACCAGGTTTCCCTGCTCAATATCAATCTTGTACACACCAGGAAAGCCCACGAATCCGCAGGATGCCACTCCCAGGAGGGGTACCGTGACGAGCAAAGCACTCAAAATGTACCGAGGTCGAATCAAGGACAAACTTCCACTAACCTAAGAGGGGTGGCATCATACCGCTCAGATCCGTATCAGAGAAGTGCATCCCGTATGACGTTTAGTAATCAAGATCTACGAAGTGCTGGCCTGAAAGTCACGCTTCCAAGAGTCAAGATCCTGCAAATTCTGGAGGATTCCGGTCAGCACGCACGACATATGAGTGCTGAGGACGTCTACCAGGCGCTCCGCGATGCAGGTGAGGACGTGGGGCTTGCAACGGTTTACCGGGTTCTCACGCAGTTTGAGGGCGCTGGACTAGTGATCCGACACAACTTCGAGGGTGGTCATTCAGTTTTTGAGATGGATCACGGCGAGCATCACGATCATATGGTCTGTGAAGATACAGGTCAGGTGATCGAATTTAATGATCCGATTATCGAGGAGCGTCAAAAGAAGGTCGCCGCCGAGCATGGTTTTGACCTTGTCGGCCATTCACTGGTGCTCAAAGTGCGTAAGCGCGAGGACAGTTAGTCCAGGCGTGGTCGATTGACCTGTTAGTCACCGCCAGCGAGCATTTCTCTGGCGTGCGCGAGGGTGTTTTCGGTCATCTTCACTCCGCCTAGCATCCGTGCAATCTCATCGACGCGTTCGCCGTCGCTAAGTTCCTGTAGCGTAGAGGCGAGCTGTTGGCCTTTTCCGGACTTTTCGACCCGTAGGTGTTGCTGCCCCTGAGCGGCGACCTGGGGGAGGTGGGTTACGCACAGAACCTGTGTATTTTTGCCCATATCCGCCAGCAGGCGTCCTACGACTTCTGCAACGGCACCGCCGATACCTACATCAACTTCGTCAAAAACCATGCTCGGGACCGTCGTGTTCCCCGCGGTGGCTACCTGAATTGCGAGGCTTATCCGTGACAACTCGCCGCCCGAGGCGATACGTCCCAAGGGTTGAGGCTCAGCACCGGGGTTGGTGCTAATGAGTAGCTCAACCTCTTCTTGGCCCAGAGGGTGGGGAGCACTCATGTCACGTTTTTTGAGTGAGATATTGAACTGACAATTGCTCATGGACAGTTTGGTGAGAAGCCTGGTGACTTCCTTTTCGAGCTTTGTCGCGGATTTTTTGCGAGCGCTGCTGAGCTTGGTGGAGATGGTTTTGTACTCAGCTTGCTGCTGTGCGAGTGCTGCTTCCAGTCCTTCGATTCGCTCATCACTGGAATCCAGTGTGGCGAGCTCCTTACTTAGAGCTTCGTGATGAGCATCTAGCTGCTCAGGCATGATCCGGTGCTTTCGAGCCAAGCTGTAGATGGACTCAAGCCGCGCCTGAACGTCTGCGAGGCGTTGCGGGTTGTTCTCGGTGCTGGCCAGATACTGCTGCAATTCACTCCGTGCTTCTCCGAGTTGGATGGCCGCGGAGTCGAGCATTTCACGTACGCTATCGATGACCTTGCCTTGATGAAGGTCCTTGGTCAGTGCGCCTAGCGCCGCACGTACGCCGGTCTCGTTGGTGTCGCACAGGTCGATGGCAGTGGCGGCTTGGCGTTGAATGGCGTCGGCATTCTCTAATATGCGTTGCTCGTCTTCGAGACGCTGCAACTCGCCGCTTGCGAGTGCGAGTTCATCTAGTTCACCCACCTGATAGCGCAGGAGTTGCTCTCGGTCTGCCTGCTCTTGTTGGCTACTGCGCAGTCCATCGAGCTCATCGCGCAACCGTACCCATTCATTGGCGATGTCTGCGGTTTTTTGAGCGGCGGAGATCTGACCTGCATAGCTGTCAAGGAGCAGGCGTTGCTGCGGGCGCCGAAGCAGTGATTGATGGGTGTGCTGGCCATGGATGTCCACCAGAAGCTCGCCAAGGGCCGCGCAATCCTGAAGTGTCGCAGGCCGGCCGTTAATGTAGGCACGAGATCGTCCCTCTCTGGTAATCACGCGCCGAAACAAACAGTCGCCGTCGGCGTCGAGGTCATGTTCAGTCAACCAGCTTTGCGCGGCGGCCATGCCATCAATGTCGAAGCGCGCGCTGATGTCGGAGCGGTCATGACCGGGGCGGATGGCGCTGGGGTCCGCACGATCGCCCAGGCAGAGCGCCAGAGCGTCCAGCATAATGGACTTGCCGGCGCCGGTTTCGCCGGTGACGACTGTTAGACCGCCGCGGAAGTTGACCTCGAGGGTATCCACAACAGTAAACTGGCTGATGGTTATCTGGGTGAGCATTGGGATCCAATTCCGTGTACCAGAGGTTTATAACCTATACGCCCAAACGCATAAACAGCAAATTGCAAAGATAAGGCCTCTCGCTTTGTGTTCCGGGTGGTGTGTGCTAAAACCTTTCTTGATTCACAGCAGAGATTATTGAGTTGGCTCATGATCTAACAGATAGGGCAGGGACGCTGCTGCGGACGCTGGTTGCGCTGCATATTCGCGATGGCAGTCCGGTGGGTTCGCAAACCCTGCGCCAGGAAGCGGGGCTGAGCGTAAGTCCAGCGACTGTTAGAAATGCCATGTCTGATCTCGAAGAACGAGGTTTTCTTCACTCGCCACATACCTCTGCCGGGAGGGTTCCCACGGATCTAGGCTATCGATTTTTTGTCGATAGCCTTTTGCAGGTAACCGATAATCTGGACTCCAGCGCCTTTGACGTGCTCCGTCAGGAGTTGAACCCTGACCGAAATACGGCGGATTTGGTGCAAGCCGCCTCGACTATGCTTTCGTCGATTACGTCTCAGGCCGGAGTAGTAACCGTCCCCCGCCCTACACGACAGCCGCTGCGGCAGGTGCAGTTTCTGCCGCTGTCTGGTGATCGGGTGCTTGTCATTCTGGTGATTAACCAGCGCGAGGTGCAGAACCGCATTATCCATACTCGGCGGGTGTTCTCGGACAAGGAGCTGCGTGCCGCGGCTGCGCAGATCAACGAGCGATTTGCGGGGCGGGCGCTTGCCGAAGTTCAAGAGCAGGTGGATCGGGAGCTCCTCGCCGCGCAAAGTACAATTGATGATTATCTCGCGGCGACGCTGGATCTCGCGCAGCGCGCCTTAGCTGATGAAGAAAACCCGTCCGAGTACCTGATCGTTGGCGAATCTCGTTTGTTTGAAGGTGCGAGCCCTGAAGAACTACAGCGGCTTAAAGAGTTGTTTGCGATGCTCGAGAGTAAGCAGGATTTACTGCATCTGCTGGAGCGCTGTTCAGAGGCCGATGGCGTGAAAATTTTTATCGGCGAGGAGGCGGGATCACAGATTTTGGGTGATTACTCCCTGATTACTGCGCCCTATGGCGACGGCGCTCGAACTTTGGGGGTATTGGGAGTCATTGGACCCACGCGTATGGCCTATGACCGCGTTATTCCCATTGTTGACGTAACCTCACGAATGCTGAGTGCCGCCCTGGCCGGCTAAAGCACAGGCTCTATTTGCGGCAGCCTGCCTTGTATTTTTCTAAAGTGCCCCCATTTCCGGTGAATCACAATCATCGTCGGCTGTCTGGCTGGCATTTGAACCCTTTTATTGGAACACCAGGAGAATACGGTGGCGGAAGATGAACGCGATCAGGATTCGTTTGCCGATGCGGCAGCGGACGAGTTAGTGACGGACGGCCAGGATCCATTGGATGCGGCGTCGTCAGAGGATGATGACATGTCCGGGGGGAGCGCCAGTGAGTCCGAGCTCTCGGTGGATGCCCAGGTAGAACTACTCCAGGAAGAGCTTGAAAGGGCTAAGGATCAGGCTTTGCGTGCTCAAGCGGATACTCAGAATGCGCAGCGTCGGGCTGAACAGGACGTGGAAAAGGCTCGCAAGTTTGCGCTGGAGCGCTTTTGTAGTGAGCTTCTCCCGGTGGTGGACAATCTTGAGCGAGCGCTGGAAGCCATTAACAGCGACGACCCTGCCCTTGGCTCGATTGCCGAGGGGGTGGATTTGACGCTCAAGAGCTTTGTGGGCGCACTGAGCAAGTTTCAGATTGAACAGCTGGATCCCGTAGGCGAGCCCTTCGATCCTCAGCACCATCAAGCCATGAGCATGATTGAAAACCCCGATGCGGAGCCCAACACGGTTCTTGCGGTGATGCAAAAGGGCTACACCTTGAACGGCCGGTTAGTCCGTCCAGCCATGGTGATGGTCAGCAAAGCGCCATCGGCAGGCTAAGACGCTGGGAATATTGCCCGGCCCTCTTGAAAAAGCGCCGTGCAGGACCCACATACAGAACAGATTACATAGCAACGGCTACATCGCTGTACGCAGATGTTAGCTAGCCAGGAGAAATGATATGGGCAAGATTATTGGTATTGACCTGGGAACCACGAACTCGTGTGTTTCTGTGCTGGACGGCGGTAAGCCCCGCGTTATAGAAAACTCCGAGGGCGATCGCACAACACCATCGATTGTTGGTTACACCGATGACGGCGAAATCCTCGTGGGACAGAGCGCAAAGCGTCAGGCTGTCACTAATCCGCACAACACCTTGTATGCGGTCAAGCGTCTTATTGGCCGAAAGTTTACCGATGATGTAGTTCAAAAAGACATCTCTATGGTGCCTTACAAAATTGTTGCAGCCGACAACGGCGATGCCTGGGTAGAAGTCAGGGGCGAAAAAATGGCACCCCCGCAGGTTTCTGCAGAAGTGCTGCGCAAGATGAAGAAGACCGCCGAGGAGTTTCTTGGTGAGCCCGTTACCGAGGCCGTCATTACTGTTCCGGCCTACTTCAACGACTCCCAGCGTCAGGCAACCAAGGACGCGGGAAAGATTGCGGGACTTGAGGTTAAGCGCATAATCAATGAGCCCACCGCGGCGGCATTGGCCTATGGCATGGATAAGTCCAAGGGCGACCACACCATCGCGGTCTACGACTTGGGTGGTGGTACCTTTGACATCTCTATCATCGAAATTGCAGAAGTCGACGGCGAGCACCAGTTTGAGGTGTTGTCCACTAACGGGGATACCTTCCTTGGTGGTGAAGACTTTGATATGCGCCTCATCGAATATCTTACGGAGCAGTTCAAACGTGAGAGCGGTATCAATCTACACAACGATCCGCTGGCGCTTCAGCGTCTAAAAGAAGCGGCAGAAAAAGCCAAGATTGAGCTTTCGCACGCTCAACAGACTGAGGTGAACCTGCCGTATATAACGGCTGACGCAACGGGACCTAAGCACTTGGTGGTTAAGTTGAGCCGCTCCAAGCTTGAGTCTTTGGTTGAAGAGTTGGTGAACCGCACCATCGAGCCGTTGAAGATTGCGCTGAAGGATGCCGGTTTGTCGCCCAGTGAGATTGACGACGTGATTCTGGTCGGTGGGCAGACACGCATGCCCATGGTGCAGCAGAAGGTTGCTGATTTCTTTGGCAAAGAGCCTCGCAAGGACGTGAATCCCGATGAAGCCGTGGCTATGGGCGCGTCGATTCAAGGTGCGGTTCTGGCTGGAGAAGTGAAGGACGTACTCCTGCTGGACGTGACTCCGTTGACTCTGGGTATCGAAACCATGGGTGGCGTAGCGACACCTTTGATCGAGAAGAACACGACGATTCCGACCAAGAAGTCGCAGATCTTCTCGACCGCAGACGACAATCAGACCGCTGTGACGATTCATGTCGTGCAGGGTGAGCGTAAGCAAGCTACGGAAAACAAGTCACTGGGACGCTTTGACTTGGCAGATCTTCCGCCGGCACAGCGCGGCATGCCGCAGATCGAAGTGACCTTTGACCTGGACGCCAACGGTATCCTGAACGTGTCCGCTAAGGACAAGGCGACCGGTAAGGAGCAGTCGATTCGTATTACCGCCTCTGGTGGTTTGTCTGACGACGAGATCGAATCAATGGTGGCGGATGCCGAGGTGAACGCCGCGGCTGACAAGCATTTCGAAGAGCTGATCGCGTCACGTAATACCTGTGATGGTCTGGTTCACGCGGCAAAGAAAACTGTCGAAGAAGCCGGTGAGCATGCCAGCGACGACGAGAAGGCCGCGATTGAAGCTGCGCTAACCGAAGCTGAAGAAGCCCTCAAGAGCGATGACAAGGATGCCATCGATGCGGCGGCGACCAAGCTGACTGAGGCTACCGGCCCTGTGGCGCAGAAGATGTATGCGGCGCAAGCGGAAGCAGCGCAGGCAGCGCAGGCAGGAGCAGGTCCTGAAGCATCAGGAGATGCTGGCGAAAGCTCAGGCGCTGATGACGCGGTTGATGCTGAATTTGAAGAAGTCAGCGACGACAAGAAGTAAACTTGTTGATTTGGTGGGGCACAAGACGATGTCTTTTGTCCCGCCGGATCGTCAATTGAATGTGACGCGGGACTTATGTGCCCGCGTTGTCTATTTGGGAAGGGGTGCGGCCTGACCGCAGAGTGATATGTCAAAACGCGACTACTATGAAGTGCTGGGCGTCAGCCGCAGTGACGACGAGAAGGACGTTAAGAAAGCCTATCGCCGCGTCGCGATGAAATACCATCCGGATCGCAATCCAGATGATCCGAATGCCGATGAGAAGTTTAAAGAAGCCTCGGAAGCCTATGAGGTTCTTAGCGATAGTCAGAAGCGCACGGCCTATGATCAGTATGGTCACGCTGGCCTGGAAGGGCAGATGGGCGGTGGCTTTGGTGGCAGTGGCGGCGGGAATTTTTCCGACATTTTTGGCGACGTCTTTGGCGATATTTTCGGTGGTGGTGGCGGCCGGGGTCGTGGCGGTGCGCAGCGCGGTTCAGATCTGCGCTATACCCTGGATATCTCTCTCGAAGACGCGGTTCGTGGCACTACGGTAGAGATCCGTGTGCCGACATTGGCGTCCTGCTCTACCTGTGACGGAAGCGGTGCTCGAAAAGGAAGTAGTCCTACAACCTGCGGAACCTGTGGAGGGGCCGGTCAGGTGCGCATGCAGCAAGGATTTTTCCAGGTGCAGCAGACCTGTCCGACCTGTCGAGGTCGCGGCAGCACGATCTCCGATCCCTGTACCTCTTGCCGTGGACAAGGGCGCGTAGAAAAAACCAAGAAACTGTCGGTCAAGGTGCCGCCGGGTGTAGATACCGGAGATCGCATTCGCCTGGGCGGTGAAGGCGAGGCCGGAAGCGAAGGTGGTCCGTCTGGCGATCTATTTGTGCAAATGTCGGTCAAGCAACATCCGATTTTCGAGCGCGATGGCAAGCATCTGTACTGCGAAGTACCCATTACCTTTGCCGACGCCGCTCTAGGGGGGGAATTGGAAGTGCCGACGCTTGATGGCCGCGTGAAGCTTAAAATTCCTGCAGAAACTCAAACCGGAAAGCTTTTCAGGCTGCGCGGTAAAGGCGTTCAGCCGGTTCGCGGCGGTGGTGTTGGTGATCTCTTGTGCCGCGCCGTCATAGAGACGCCGGTGAATTTGAATAAGCGCCAAAAAGAGCTTCTGGACGAGCTTCAGACAAGTATGGGGGAGGGCGGCCACGCGCATAGTCCCCGACAGAAAAGCTGGTTCGATGGAGTGAAGCACTTTTTTGATGAGCTCAAACCATGAGTGTGCGCATTGCTATTGCCGGCGGGAATGGCCGTATGGGTCGTACCCTCATTGAGCTGATCCAAAGCAGCGACGCCCTGTCTCTGGCGGCTATCACGCTTGCTCAGAATGAAACCGCGCCGGCACCGGCACCCGTGCCGGCAGAGCTCTATACCCATGATATTGCAACGGCATTAGCCAGCGCCGACGTCCTTGTTGACTTTACGACACCCGAAACTACTGTAATGCATGCCAAGGCTTGCACGAGCGCGGGAGTGAGCTGGGTGATCGGTACTACAGGGCTTGATGCATCTCAGCAGTCCTGTGTGGCAGCTGCAGCGCAGCAGATTGCCATTTGCCAGTCGGCAAACTTCAGCACCGGCGTGAATTTGATGCTACGCCTGGTAGAACTTGCCACTCGCGCTTCGGATGACGACACTGACCTTGAGGTCATTGAGGCGCATCATCGTCATAAGGTCGATGCACCCTCGGGCACTGCGCTTGCGATTGGTAAGGCCATGGCCGCGGGACGTGATGTTTCGCTCGATGAGCAAGCCGTAATGAGCCGAGAGGGTATTACCGGTGCACGGCCTCAGGGCAGTATTGGTTTTGCCACGATTCGTGGTGGTGACATTGTTGGTGACCACACAGCACTGTTTGCCAGCGAGGGTGAGCGTTTGGAGATCACTCATCGCGCTGGGACTCGGCTGGCCTTTGCTCGCGGCGCCTGTCGTGCAGCTTCTTGGCTGAACGGGCGGTCTGCAGGGCTTTACGATATGCAGGATGTCCTGCAGCTTCGGGATTAGGGAAGAGTGATGATGGACGCGACGCCAGAAGTAATCGTCAATATTGATGAGAGCAACGCTGCTCAGTACCTCATTGAGGAGTCCAGTCAGCGTCCGGTAGTGATCGACTTTTGGGCTGACTGGTGTGAGCCCTGTAAAGTATTAATGCCCTTGCTGGAAAAGCTGGCGACCGAGTATGCCGGCGCGTTTTTGCTCGCCAAAGTCAACGCTGATGATCAGCAAATGATTGCCCAGCAATTTGGCGTACGCAGTCTCCCGACAGTAATGGTGATGCTAGATGGGCAGCCGGTAGATGGTTTTTCCGGAGCGCAGTCAGAGCAGGCTATCCGGGAAATGCTTGAAAAGCATCTTCCGTCTCCCTATGACGCGGCCCTTGTGGAAGCTAATGCGATGCTTGAGGCGGGTGACGCCGCGGCTGCGGTGAGCATCTTGCGCGGCGTGTACGAGGAGAGCGGTCGCCGTCACGACATTGCTATGTCTCTGGTTCATGCTCTGATTGAGGCGCGACGCCTTGACGACGCGCAGGTACTGCTAGATGCGGTACCGATGGTGGATCAGGACCCGCTTTATGATCAATTACTGGCCCAGTTAACTCTCGCCCGAGAGGCATCTCGGTCCCCCGAATTATTGGCTCTGGAAGAACAGCTGGCGACAGACCCTGACAATCTTGATTTGTTGGAGCAAATAGCGGTGCATTACAGCGCGGCGGGCCAGTATCGAGAGGCTCTTGAGAGCCTGATGTTTATTCTGCGTACAAACCTGGATCACAAGGATGGCGCCACCAAAAAAGCGTTTCTGGACACCATCGCGTCTCTCGGAAAGGGCGATCCCCTGGCTGCAGAGTACCAACGGAAGCTATTCAGTCTTCTGTACTAGTGATTGCACTGTCTTTTAGGCAGAGCTGGCTTTTTTCCGGCCTTATTCCTTCGAACTACAGCAATTTTTAGGCGGAGATATTGCGACCCAGCCCGCTTGTACCTTGCCCTAAAGGGCGCTAGAGTACCGGCGCTAGGAAAAACATACTCCAAATTCAAAAGCGTTGGATTAGGTGATTTTGAACCCATCATGCGCTCACATCCCGGCCCGCGAGGCCTAGTAACAGGAGACAGAAACTGTGGATACCAGTTTTTCAACCGAGGACATCGCCTTTCGCGATGAGGTACGTACATTCTTCGATGAGGCCTACACCGACGATCTGCGTGATCGTATGAGCGACAGCAAGCAGTATCGGCAAGCGATAGTCGATTGGCAGAAGAAACTCAACGCAAAGGGCTGGGTCGCTCCCAACTGGCCTGTCGAGTATGGCGGAGCCGGTTGGACGCCTACACAGAATTTTATTTACGAATCGGAGCGCTCGTCTCGCGGCATTCGGGATGTTGTGCCTTTCGGTCTCAAGATGGTTGCCCCGGTGATTTACACCTTTGGTAACGAAGAGCAGAAAGCACGCTTCCTTCCTCGCATTCTCGATAGCGATGATTGGTGGTGTCAGGGTTATTCCGAGCCGGGTGCAGGTTCAGACCTGGCAGCACTCAAAACCAAGGCCGAACTGGATGGCGATCACTACGTCGTCAACGGCGCGAAGATTTGGACGACCTATGCTCAGTACGCCGACTGGATTTTTTGTCTGGTACGTACCAGCAGCGAAGGCAAAAGGCAGCATGGAATCAGCTTTTTGTTGATCGACATGAAGTCCGAGGGGATCAAGGTTAATCCCATTGAGTCTATCGACAACCATCACAGCCTGAACGAAGTAGAGTTCAATAATGTGCGGGTTCCCGCTATTAACCTTATCGGTGAACAGGATAAGGGCTGGACTTACGCCAAGGCTCTGCTGGCTCACGAGCGAACCGGTATTGCAGGTGTTGCCGACTCCAAGCGTGCCTTGCGTGAAGTTCGACGTTTAGCGGAAGCCGAAGTGAATGGCGGCAAAGCGATGATTGATGACCCGTTGTTTCAAAAGCGTGTATCAGATATCGAAATTGAATTGATGGCGCTTGAGTTCACCGATCTTCGGGTACTCGCATCGGTGGCCGCCGGCGGCGCTCCGGGTGCTGAATCATCACTGCTCAAGATTAAGGGCACGGAGATTCAGCAGCAGGTGCAGGAACTACGCATGGATGTCGCCGCTCACTACCAGGGCGTGTTACCTACGGAACTCGATAACAATGTGATTGGTCACGAGTTTGGCAGCATAGCGCGCCAAAGCTACATGTATGGTCGCGCGGCCACGGTTTACGGTGGCTCTAACGAGATCCAGAAAAATATTATAGCCAAGGCTGTTTTAGGTCTTTAAGGCTCTGAGCAAAGTCAGGAGATAAACAATGAATTTTGATTTTTCAGAAGAGCAGACAATGTTGCGCGATAGCGTCGCGCGGTTTGTGCAAGACGATTATGACTTTTACACTCGTCAAGGAATCGTTGCTTCAGAAGCGGGTATGAGTCGCGAGATCTGGCAGACGTTTGCCGAGTTAGGCTGGCTGAGCGTGCCTTTCGAAGAAGAGTACGGCGGCTTTGGTGGTGGTCCGGTGGACCTCATGGTGATGATGGAAGAGTTTGGTAAGGGTCTGATCGTTGAGCCTTACTTTGCTACCGTAGTGATGTTTGGCGGACTGTTGAGCGCGGCGGGAAGTGAGAGCCAAAAAGCCCAGTACATTCCAGGCATTATTGATGGTAGTCGCTTGGGCTCATTCGCATACCTTGAGCGTCAAAGCCGCTATGAGTTGGCAGATGTACTCACCACGGCGACAGCCTCTGGCGATAGTTTTGTGCTCAATGGTGAGAAGGTTGTCGTCAGCAACGGCATGAATGCAGACACGTTCATCGTGGCTGCGCGCACAGCTGGTGAGCAAGTTGATCGTAGTGGTATCAGCCTGTTCCTAGTAGATGCAGGCGCGTCCGGCGTCGAGCGAGTCGGTTATCGACTCATGGATGGCCAGACTGTTGCCAATATCACCTTCAAGGACGTTAGCGTGGGCGCTGATGCGCTTCTGGGCGAGTTGAACAATGGCTTTGCGGTTATGGATGGCGTAGTCCAAGAGG
>NZ_JBLGBE010000080.1:0-15314 GCF_047617445.1 Congregibacter sp. | reverse complement strand
AAGGAAAGGCCACTGATGTGCGTTGAGTCGCGAAGAGTGGTGACGACACTCTCGCCAGAAAGAAAAGTCCACTGGCTCTTGAGTCATCACCACTCTTCACCATTCACTCGTAAGCGAGCGGACTGCCTTCGTCTAGGGCGCCGGCTGGCCGGGCCACTGAATCACCGGAACGCGATACAGCCGATCAGCCGACTTTGTAGTGTTCTGCAGTAGCGTTAAGCGCTGCTGTGAGCCTCTCCATGAGGTAGTCGATATGTGCATGCTCGCAAATCAGCGGTGGCGCCATGATCATGGCATTGCCGGTTTGGCGAACCATGAGGCCGAGGTTGTTTGCGGTTTCACGGCAGAAGACCGCGCCGGCGGAGCCCTCTGTGAGGCGCTCACGACTCTCTTTGTTGCGAACCAGCTCGATCGCTGCAAAGCATCCTCGCCCACGAACCTGGCCGACGATGGGGTGATCCTTCAGTGTTGCCAACTGGTCCTGGAAATACGGCGCTAGATGTTCGGCCGCGTTCTCGACAATATTCTGTTCCTTGAGTATGGCCAGAGTGGCCAGACCCGCTGCGCAGGATGCGGGGTGTCCCGAATACGTCAGACCATGGGCGAACTCGCCGCCACTGGCCATGAGTACGTCTGTCATTTTGTTTGACACCAGCACGCCACCCAGAGGCATATAACCGTTGGTCACGGCCTTCGCAAAGGTAATCAAGTCTGGCTGCATGCCATACGTTTGGCTGCCCCACCACTCACCGGTGCGACCAAAACCACAGATCACTTCGTCGGCAATGAGCAGGATATCGCGCTCGTTGCAGATTCGCTGGAGTTCTGGCCAGTATGTGTCCGGTGGGATGATTACGCCGCCGGCGCCCTGTACGGGCTCAGCGATAAACGCAGCGACACGGTGTTCTCCAAGTTCATCAATCTTGGCTTCCAGTTCCCGAGCAACGCGCAGGCCAAAGCTGTCTTCGTCTTCGCCTGGTTCGGCGACCTCAAACCAGTGGGGTTGGTTGATGTGATGGATGTAATTGAGGCCGATGGCTTGCTCATGCATCGCCTGCATGCCGCCCAGAGAGGCGGCCGCAACCGTACTTCCGTGATACGCATTCTTACGGCTGATGATCAGCTTTTTCTCGGGCTTTTCCAACAGATCGTAGTAGCGGTGTACCAGGCGGATATTGGTGTCGTTTGCTTCGGATCCGGAGTTCGTAAAGAACACATGATCGAATCCATCAGGCGCCACACTGGTCAGTTTCGCCGCAAGCTCAACTGCAGGCTGGTTCGAGCAGTTAAAGAAATTGTTGTAGTAGGGGAGTTGCTGCATTTGATCAAATACAGCTTGCTTGATGCGATCCTGGCTGTATCCCAGGTTGCAGCACCAAAGACCTGACATACCGTCGAGCATCCCGTTGCCATCGCTATCGTAAATGAATACGCCCTCTGCGCGACTAAAAATACGTCCATCGCCGTGCGCGTAGTCGTGAAAGTCAGTGAAGGGGTGGAGGTGATGAGCTCGGTCAAGAGCTTTCAAGCTGGCAGTGTCTACGGTGCTATTCATATTAAGTGTCCCGGTCATTGTCGCAGCTATGGTCGCAGCCACTGTCTCAGCTAATGTGGTAGCGGAGGTCGTTGCCAGTGTGACGGTGCTTGCGCCACGCGATGCTATAGTTTGCGAGCTTCTAAAATACAAAGTGTGTCACAGCAACAGGTTCCTGCCATTAACCCAAAGGTGTTGCCCAATGTCATTGTCTTTTGCCTCAGTCCCCGGTGAAACACCCCATGAGTAAGTCACAGCTGCTCGAAACCTTTCTTGCGAGTCACCCGGATATTGATTTGTTCGAAGTGGTGCTTACCGACCTTGCCGGCGGGCTACGTGGTAAATGGGTAACGCGAGACAAGATCGCGAGCGTGTTCAGCGGACAATTGAAATTGCCCATGAGCTCTGTGGTGTTTGATAGTTGGGGCAGAGACGTCGAGGAGTGGGTGTTTCTCAGCGGCGATGGGGACGGCTGCTGTGTTCCCGAGCCCCAGTCGCTCGTCGTCATGCCCTGGGGAAAACGCCCCATGGCACAGTTGCTTGTCAGCCTCGATCACGAGGACGGAACGACTAATCTTCTGGATCCGAGGCGAATTCTCGGTGCTGTGGAGGCACGGTTTCGAGAGCGAGACTTGCAGCCTGTGGTTGCCAGCGAGATGGAGTTTTTTCTTCTCGATCCACAGCGAGATGCCCAGGGTCGACCGCAGCATACTCAGCGCGACAGCGTGGGAGGCGCTTTAGCAAGAGGCCAAACCTACGGTCTTGAGGCGATGGCGGAGGTCGATGAGTTTATGCACGCCGTGCAAGACTGCTGCAAGCTTCAGGACCTCCCGGTGGACACCCTGATTAAGGAAAGCGCGCCGTCGCAGTATGAGATCAATCTCTTGCACCACCCCGACGCTTTGCTCGCTGCAGACCAGGCGATGCTTCTTAAGCGTGCAATCCGCGGTATCGCCAGAAGTTTTGAGCAAGTCGCCACATTTATGGCGAAACCCTTTGGTGATCTAGCCGGTAATGGCATGCATCTGCACTGCAGCTTGCAAGATGCCGGTGGGAACAACTTGTTTAATGACGGTAGCCCGACAGGGAGCAAGCTGCTGCGCCATGCCATTGCCGGATGTATGCATACCTTGCCCGACGTCATGCTGTTGCTGGCGCCGACCATGAATTCTTATCGTCGTTTTCAAAAGGGCATGCATGCCCCTTTGGCCCCGTGCTGGGGTTACGAGAATCGCACGGTGGCGTTGCGTGTACCGGCGGGGCCGTTGCAGGCTATGCGTCTTGAGCATCGAGTAGCCGGGGCTGATGCCCAGCCGCATCTGGCCATCGCGGCGCTTCTTGCTGGCATGTTGTACGGCATAGAAAATGAGCTGGAGCCGCCTCCTCCGATGGAAGGCAATGCTTGGGAGCAGCTGGAGCCGAGCTTGCCGCAGCACTGGAACACGGCGCTTGATGTTTTTCGGCAGTCGCGCTTTGTGTCCGACTATCTGGGCTCATCGTTTCAGGAGGTTTACAGTCTCCTGAAGCAACAAGAGATTGATGAGTTCGGGCGTCATGTCACGCCCTTGGAATACGACACGAGTTTGTGAGTAGGGCAATGTATTAATTGTTTTGGCGTTGCTTCCAGTGCTCCGCTGAGCGTGCTGTGCCTGGCGAACGGCCCCTAACTATGGCGTTCAGGTTTTGCCAGGTAGCTCACGAGCGTATCGCCACCGCGATAGTCATTAGCGCTCATTAGTGAATCCAAAAAGAGATAAAAAAGCTCGGCCTGAGAGCTCACTTCCAGCTTCGCGTAGGCATGTTTTCGATGCAGCTTTACCGTTTCTACCGATATACCGAGGCGGTGAGCCACAGACTTGGTGCTGTGACCATGTAAGACGAGATTGATGACCTGCGTCTCGCGTTCGGTGAGCAAGCTGGAGCCAAAGTCGTCCAAGGCTAGATGCAGGTGCTTGCGTATGCCTACTCCGGATCCACTCTCGGACGTCCAGTGCTGCCGGCAGAGCTCTTCTACCGCGGACCGTAGGCTGCGCAGGATGCGTAATTGAGCCTGGCTAAAACGTCGTTGCTGTATACGCCCTAACGCCACATTTACAAACGCATCTTTGCCGATTTCGATTAAAAATCCGCACTCATCTGAAAAGCCGCAGTTGCGATACCAGCTATGGTAATACTCGCTGTCACGAAAGCGTTCGGGGGCGAGTTCCTTAAGGGGGAAGACCCCAAAACGACGATTTTCAGCTGCAGCCTGGTAAAAAGGATCAAGAAGAAATGCCCCGGCGAGAAAACGCTCCATGTTGCTTTCGCTTCGGGACTCGGGTGATTCGCGATACACCAGCTTAGGGAGGTCACCGCGGGCATAGTAGAGCACCGAGGCGTCATCGATGGGCACCAGAGCACGCAGCCCCATAATCAATTCTCCGGCAAAGCTGTCGCTGTGCAGCGCCGGCAAGCACCGGGCGACGAGGTTCGATAGTGCCGCGAGTTTCTTGTCCAGCAGAGAGTCGAGCTTGGGATCAGGATTTGAAGCCAAGTTGCGGCTAGCCTATGAGTCGGAAAGTGGTGGGCCCATCATAGCCCCGGCCAGCTCCCTGAGGAATATCTGATTGTTCGCGTACCACTCTCGCGGTATGGCGATTGAAGGCGATGTCGCGCATCATTACGACCCTTAACAATGCACCGGAGAAGCACATCATGGCGGTACAGAAGATACGCTGGGAAAAGCTCGACTGGAAAGATCCATTCTTGTTGGATTCACAGCTCACTGATGAGCAACGCATGGTGCGTGACACTGCTGCGCAATATGCGCAGGCAAAGCTGCAGCCCCGCGTCAAAGATGCTTTTCGCCAAGAGGACACTGACCTTGCGATTTTTCGTGAGATGGGTGAGCTGGGACTGCTGGGTTCGACCATCGACGGCTACGGGTGTCCGGGGGTGGACTACACCAGCTATGGTTTGGTCGCACGGGAAATCGAACGCATAGATTCGGGTTATCGTTCCATGTTGAGCGTCCAGTCATCGTTGGTGATGTATCCCATCTACGCCTATGGCAGTGAGTCGCAGCGAGAAAAATACTTACCCAAGTTAGCCACGGGCGAGTGGATCGGCTGCTTTGGCCTCACTGAGCCTGATTACGGTTCTGACCCGGGCGGCATGGTCACGCGGGCACGCAGTGTCGACGGCGGCTATCGTATTAGCGGCGCCAAAATGTGGATCAGTAACAGCCCCGTGGCTGACGTGTTTGTCGTTTGGGCAAAGACCGATGATGGCGTTATCCGGGGCTTTGTGCTGGAAAAAGGCATGGAGGGTCTCAGTGCACCCAAAATCGAGGGCAAGCTTGCCCTGCGGGCGTCCATTACCGGCGAAATAGTGATGGACGAGGTCTTTGTGGGAGAGGAGCAGTTACTCCCCAACGTTCAAGGACTCAAAGGTCCCTTTGGGTGTCTGAACAATGCCCGCTACGGCATCTCCTGGGGAGCGCTGGGTGCGGCCGAAGCTTGTTGGCATGCGGCCTTGGATTACACGCTTGGGCGTAAGCAGTTTGATCGACCCTTGGCTGCCAATCAGTTGGTGCAACTTAAACTTGCCGACATGCAAACTGAAATTGCCCTCGGTCTTCAGGGTTGTGCGCGGGCTGGGCAGTTGATGGATGCAGGGGCGATTGCCCCGGATCTAATTTCACTGATCAAACGCAACTCCTGCGGGAAGGCCCTGCACGTCGCCCGCCAGGCTAGAGATATGTTGGGGGCGAATGGGATTTCGGACGAGTATCCGGTGATGCGTCATATGCTGAATCTTGAGGTGGTTAATACCTACGAGGGGACGCATGACATTCATGCGCTGATTCTGGGACGTTCGCAAACGGATATCCCCGCTTTTTGATGTCCGCCCTGGACGGTCTTCGCGTTCTGGATCTATCTCGAGTGCTTGCGGGTCCTTGGGCCAGCCAGACGCTTGCAGACCTGGGCGCGAACGTCATAAAGATTGAGCGTCCTGTTAGCGGTGATGACACGCGGGGCTGGGGGCCGCCCTGGCTGTCAGACGACGCGGGTCAGGGCGGCACGGAGTCAGCGTACTTTCTTTGCACTAATCGCGGTAAGCGGTCGATTTGTATCGACATTCAGTCCGCCGACGGTCAGAAACAATTGCAAGACCTTGCGGCGAACGCAGATGTAGTCATTGAGAATTTTAAAGTGGGCGCCGCCGCGCGTTACGGTCTCGACTACCCAAGCTTAAGTCGCGATAACCCCAAGCTTATTTACTGTTCGATTACAGGTTTTGGTCAGACGGGGCCTCTTGCGGCACGTCCTGGTTATGACTTTCTCGTACAGGCCATGGGTGGTCTCATGAGTGTGACCGGCGAGGCCGATGGACGACCGGGTGCGGGTCCGCAAAAAGTGGGTGTTGCGCTTACCGATATTATGACTGGGCTTTACGCAAATATCGGTATTCTTGCTGCGCTTGCGGAGCGAGAACGCTCAGGAGTGGGGCAACAAGTGGATCTTGCCTTGCTCGACGTGACGGCCGCCACATTGGCGAATCAGGCCAGTAACTTTCTGGTTGGAGAAGTCACTCCCACGCGCCTGGGTAATGCGCACCCCAATATTGTTCCTTATCAGAGCTTTGCCGCACGGGATCGAGAGTTCATTTTGGCTGTGGGCAATGATTCCCAGTTTGCGAAACTCGCCACGCTTCTCGAGCGACCCGAGCTGAGCGAGGATTCGTGTTTTACTAAGAATGCCGGAAGAGTGGCGCATCGAGAAACACTGGTTCCCTTGTTGGCAGACTGCTTTGCGTCGCGCGATGCAGCGCAATGGCTGGCCCTGCTTGAGGCTGCAGGTGTTCCTGCAGGGCCGATCAACAGTATTGCGGAGGCGTTGAGCGAGCCACAGCTTGTAGCGCGGGGAATGATTGTGAATCTGCCGCATCCCGACAACGCGGATCTTAAGGTGGTGGGAAACCCCATAAAACTGTCTCGTACACCGGTTGCCTATGGGCGCCCGCCACCGCGCCTTGGAGAACATGACGGAGATCTCATTGGCGACCCTTGGGGCGATGCCTGAGGCCGTTTCTATGTTAAAAGTTCGTGATCAACTTTTGAGGTGTGATCGGTGAAATTGCTGCTAAAAATTCTTGCCACTTTCGCCGTTTTGCTTGCGCTTCTGGCAGCCTACGTGACCTTCTCGCACCAGCCGAAAGAGTTCCCAGCCGGGAGCGAGAGCGAAGCACGTCTCGCCCCGGGGCTTTGGTCAGTCGCCACTTTTGATGAGGTTTTTGTCGATCGCGACCGACCCACGCAGGCCAACGGTGATTATCCCGGAGACGATCAACGCGCTCTCGACGGCGATGTCTGGTACCCCTTTGAGGCCGAAGCAGGCCCGCGACCATTGCTGGTATTCAGTCATGGTTTTACCTCTGGGCGTCGCAATGGGGCCTACCTCGCTGAGCATCTTGCGAGCCATGGTTTTGTGGTGGTCGCGGTGGATTACCCATTGACCAGTATGGGCGCCCCTGGCGGAGCCTTGGTCGAGGACGTGATTAATCAGCCGGGTGATGTGAGTTTCCTTATCGATACGCTGCTTGGATACAGCGCTGTGTCTGGGCATGCGCTATCGGGGAAGATCGATCCTGAGCGAATCGGTGTTCTAGGCATCTCACTGGGCGGTTTGACGTCTACGCTTGCGGGCTTTCATCCCGAGTGGCGTGATTCCCGGATTGCTGCGGTGTTGTCTATCGCAGGCCCTAGCAATTTCTTTAGCAGCAAGTTCTTTGCGACCCCGGATGTTCCCTTCATGATGCTCGCCGGAGACCTGGACGTATTGGTGCCCTATGCGAGTAACGCGGCGACCATACCCGGCAAAAAGCCCGGGGCTGAATTAGTTACTATCAGCGGTGGATCACACACCGGATTTTCTGGCGGCACGGCCTTGCTGCGAGCGATGGACAATACAGATGCGATCGGCTGTTGGTCAGTGGGTCGCTATATTGACCCCAACGAGCAGAGCCAATGGGAAGGGCTGTTTGGTCCTGTGGACTTCGGCATTGATTACAGCGCGCCGAACGAGCTGTGCATGATTGATCCCTTGCCAAAAACCATGAATGTCTTACGTCAGCAGATGATTGCCCGTGTGGTGATTACCGCGTTCTTCGAAGCACATCTATCCGATGAGGCGTCACTACGGGAGTCAGCTGCCAGGTTTTTGAGTGCTACGGGCGTCGCAGAAATCCCCGAGTTCAGCTATGCCCGAAGTGCGACGAGTGCACCCCGGGGTATACCCGCCGGCAGCTAGCGGACAATGGTGATAGGGGTCACCTTGGCCATGCGGGCTTGAGGGTTGAGCGCGCGCATTTCTGGCACCAGGGCATTTAACGCCGCCTGACGGTTTTCTGGGGCAGGATGGGTACTCATGAATGCCGCAGGACGACTCTCCGACAGACCGCCCATTTTTTGCCACAAGGTAACGGCAGCCTCAGGGTCATAGCCGGCTCGGGTGGCCAGCTCGATGCCAATTTGATCAGCTTCGGATTCCGCCACGCGACTGTTTGGCAGTTCCAGTGCCAACTTGGCGGCAAGAGAAGCACCGGCCAGTGTGGCGACATGATTGTCAGATGCGATACCGGCGGCCAGAACGCCGACGTTAATGGCCATGGCTCGCGACATGCGTTCTGCCGTGTGGTTGGCGAGGGCATGAGATATCTCATGTCCCATGATCTGCGCAAACTCATCGTCCGTGAGTTTCAGCTGTTCAAATAGTCCGGTGTAGGCAGCCATGCGGCCTCCGGCCATACACCAGGCGTTGACTGTTTCATCATCATCGATAATCGCGACGCTCCACTCCCAGTCGGCAGAGTTGGGATAGAGCGCGATCGCTTCGGTGACAATTCGTCCGGTGATTGTGGCGACGCGATCAGCCATGCGCGGGTCATCCACCAGCTTGTTCTCTTGATCCAGTTGACCAACCGTACTCAGGTAAGCCTGCTTGGATTCCACGATTGCGGACTCGGGGGAGATGAGCATGAACTGACTGCGCCCGGTGGGGCTGGTAGTGCAGGCTGCTATCACGCTCACTGCGGTGGCAGCCAAAAGCGCAGCGCGTAGATGGCTGACCATTTGATAATGTTGTTTCAAACGCATGGGTCTGTCTCCCGCGTAATCAGAAAAGAACTGTTACTTGCTTTGATCGCGCCGGTGCCAAAAAATTCCGCCCGGAGTGCGTACGGGCGCTACTAACGCTGGTCGCTAAGCTCTTTGATACGCGCTGCCGCGTCGGCCTCCCAGGAGGTCGCTTGAAGCATGACGTGGAATAGCTGATTTTGCTCGATAGCGCCCATGGCACCTTCCGCGCCCGGCCCGTTTGCGTAGACCGCGACATCCTCACCGCCGTGGGTTTCGGCGCTGAGCGGCACTAGCGCTTCCTGATGATAGCCGGGCCGGGTGGTATCTACATCACTGATATCCTTGCGACCTGTCGTTGGCGCCTCTGCATAGGTGCTGTCGGCATTCAATTGATCGCCATGGTCGCGAAAGCCGCGGCCATTCATGTATCCAAGTGTGGTGTAGGGGAGGCCGTCCTCGTCGAGCGTAGGCTCATCACTCCAGGGTGAGATCACTTTGCCAAGTATGGGGTTACCGCGTCGGGGATACCCGGCCATGGTGAATACATGACTGTGGTCGGCCGTGACCATGACCAGCGTGTCGTCAGAATCGATGTTTTGCATAACCGCCGCGACGGCCTCGGATAGCTCGATAGTGTCGTTAAGGGCATTTGCGGCATTTCCCGCGTGGTGCGCGTGATCAATACGCCCGGCCTCAACAACAAGCAGGAAGCCCTCATCGTTGCCTTGCAGCAAGGTCAGAGCTTTGAGCGTCATGGCGGTAAGCGTTGGTTGCTCTGATCCTGGTTCTGCGCGCTCGGACGCGTAAGCCATGTGCGACCCATTGAACAGCCCCAATAAAGGCATTTGGCTTACGGCGTTTAGTCCCGTTTTATCGCTGACGTAGCTGCCCTCAGGGTTTGCAGACTCCCACTCATTGATGAGATTACGTTGGTCTTTACGATGACCACCTTCGACGCTGCTTGGCAGAAAGTGCCGCCGCCCACCACCCAATGCGACATCTACACCGTTGCTGGCACCGCTACCAAACTGTGAGTTCAGGCGTTCTTCGGCGGCTAAAAATTGTGTCGCGATATCGGTGCAGCCTTGGGCTTTTGCTTCGTCGGACATTTCACCGTCATCTTCCCAATCGCGACTAACAGTTTTTGCGTAGGTAGCAGCAGGCGTTGCATGGGTGAGTCTTGCGGTACTCACAACACCCGTAGACTTGCCGGCCAACTCAGCGATATCTAAAAGAGATAGTAGTTCACTGCCCTGACCACTCTGGCAGTCTTCCTGTGTGATTCGTTCATCAACACCAAACACGCCAATTTTGGTTTTTACGCCCGTCATGATGGCGCTCATAGTGCCTGCAGAGTCCGGGGTCTGAGCGTCCACGTTGTAGGTTTTTACCAAACCGGTCACTGGAAACTCTTCAAAGCTCAGACGATTTTCTTCGCCGGGATTACCTTCGCGTTGTCCCGCGAGAATGCGTGCCGCGGTGATTGTGGAGATGCCCATGCCGTCGCCTAGGAAAAGCACAACATTTTTAGCTTTGCCGCTGGTCTTCGCTCTGCTTACTCTAGCCTGCGCGTCTGTATACCAGGTGCTGTTACGTTGATAGTCAGGAATGGGCGATGCAGCCACGTGTATGGAACTCTTGGCGAGTTGTACATCATCCACCGAGCCGGATTCGACTACAGTGATACTCATACAGCCCGAGACGAAGAGGGCCAGGACAGCGGGATAGGTGACGCGCATCATGCGTAAAATCTCTCAATAGCTGGAAACTTGATGTCGGCTAAAAGCACTTAGCCGGGTTCGGACTCTGCACCGGCGGCGGTTCGCAGAAGACCGCGATAGGCGCCTCGGGCATTAGTCTCTCCACTCACCACGCGGTAAACATCCCGAGCGATGGGCATATCAATGCCATATTGTTCAGCGAGGGCCATAACCGCAGGTGCACTTTTGGCACCTTCGGCGACCATAAACATCTCACTGGCGATCTGTTCCATGGTTTTGCCCCTACCCAGCTCAATACCCACATGTCGGTTACGACTCTGGGGGCTGGTGCAGGTCGCAATCATATCGCCCATGCCGGCAAGGCCAGAAAAGGTTTCGGCGCAACCGCCCATGGCAACGCCAAGGCGGGTGACTTCTGCAAGGCCTCGTGTGATCAGTGCTGCACGGGTGTTGTCACCAGCACCCTGACCATCACCCATACCTACGGCAATGGCGATGATATTTTTGAGCACGCCACCTAATTCACAGCCCACGACATCGGTGTTGGTGTACACACGAAACAAGCCACTCTTGAATACCTTTTGCAGTGAGCGAACGATAATGTCGTCGTCCATGGCGATTACGCTGGCTGCAGCTTGCCCAGCCATAATCTCTCGGGCAAGGTTGGGGCCCGTCAGTACGCCCACGGGATGCCCCGGGAGTATCTCGGCGATGATCTCCGTCATACGCATGCGAGTGTCCAGCTCCAAGCCCTTGGTAAGGCTGATCACCGGCACCCAGGCGCGTAAATGCTTTTTGACTTCCAGAAGTACGCTGCGGAAATTTTGTGAGGGTATGCCCATCACTACAACGTCGGCATTGGCCACTGCTTCACCAATATCGTTGGTGGCGCGGAGGCTTTCTGGCAGTGGTGCATCGGGTAAGTAGGTTTGATTGCGATGTTTAGTGTTGATTTCATTAACGGTAGCGGGATTGCGCGCCCAAATTGTGACTGGCGCGTTGCGGGTCGTCAGCGCTGCCACAGTGGTACCCCAGGACCCACCTCCCAGTACGGCGATTTTCAGATCGCTCATTTTATTCTCCTTATTGTGACGAAATGACTTCCCGGCTTAGCGACTAGCTTCTCGCTGACTTGGGACGCGATTTGGGGCGTGCCTTGGCTTGTAGCTTTATGGCGGTCTTAGGCCGAGCTTTTGCGACCGTCTCGCTCTTGGCTTTGGCGGGCGATTTTGCGCTTGGCTGCTTTTTTGTCGCGGCTTTCTTTGCGACGGGCGTCTTTGTTTTAGCAGGCGCTTTGCTTTTTGCTCTTGGCTTGGTTGTGGCTTTGGTTGCTGGCTTCTTTTTAGCTTTCGCCGCAGTAGCCTTGGTTTTAGATTTTTCAGCTGCCGGTGCTTTTTCTTCCGTCTGGCCGAGGCACTTCAGAAACATGTTCCGAACGTCGCGGACGTGATCATCAATGGTTTCTGTCGTCCAATCGCTGGTATCCACTGGCGGCAGAACATCAACTTCTACCGTTGCTGGACGGAATATGAAGTCGCCCTTTGGAGCGACGTCCCCAGCATTGCGGATCACGACGGGCACCATAGGTACGCCGGCTTGTATAGCAAGATGGAATGCGCCCTTTTTAAAGGGACCAAGATTGGGCGACACAGTGCGTGTTCCCTCGGGGGCGAGGGCGACGGACTTGCCTTCATTGCGCATGGCATCGACCAAGGGCTTCATCGCCTCAATGGCTGAGGCGGCATTTTTGCGGTCAATCATTACGACGCCACCCATCTCCAGCACTTTGCCGATGATAGGCATTTTTTTGATTTCCTGCTTTCCAACCCCTGCCATATCGCGTCGTAGAAGCTTGGCGCCGATGACCACATCAGCTTTGCTCTGATGGTTGAAGACGAATACGGCAGGGCGCTTTTTCCAGAGGTTCTCTTCACCATTAACCCGCAGATCCAGATTAATCAGCGCGCTGGCGGTCTCTGCAAACAAATTGATGGAAAAGTTGGTGGCTTCGCGGCGAGATCCTGTGAGGGCGTATATCGGAAGGCCCGCAGCAAATGTGGGAACCAGGCTCACGGTCGCTGCGACGGACCGTACAAATTGTCCTAGGGTGGGGCGACCGCGACTGCCGAAGCTTGCGGTGGGCCAGCTCTTGTCTCTGGCTACTGCACGGAGCTTATCGCTGGGATTGAGGGCTACCGGATTGCCCACGCGTTCAAGCAGTAACTGGTCATCAGTGCTGTCGGAGTAGAAAAACCCCTCATCTAAATCGGCACCGACGCTATCGGCAAGCACTTCGGCTGCGTCGACTTTGCCCTGCCCAAAGCATGTGGGCTTCACGACACTACCGGTAAAAACGCCGTCTGTTACTTCGAGCTGGGTGCAGAGTACGTTCTCGATCCCAAGGTCTCGTGCTGCAGGCTCGACCTGATAGGGCGTGGCAGAAGAAATAATGCCAACCGTGTGTCCCTTGTCCAAGTGTGCATTGATGAGCGCGCGGGACTCGGGATAAATCAGCCGGGCGATTTGCTTGGTAAAGAGGTCCTCACCCAGATCCACGTAGGCCTGTTCGTCGATCCCTCGCATAAACTGCGCTGTTACCGCCATCATTCCGGAGAAACCAAGATTACCGAGGCCGAAATTGGTCATGGCGCTGGCCAGATCAAGAAAGTCGCGAACGGAGAGGTCACCCCGGCGCAGCTGTTCACGAATGAAGGCGATCGCTGAGTAGCCAGAAATAATCGTGCCATCAAAATCAAAAATGGCGCATATCTCGGGTCCATCTGGACTGGCATTGATTGCGTCGAGTAAAGGATTCACGTTACTGCTCATCAGCTAAAGATCCTGTGCTGTGATTAATCGCGGAATCTTCAAGTTTAGCATGTGAATATGTGTGTAACAGAGTCGGTTTTGGGGCTCTGTTAGACTCCCGTCACGCTAGATTTATCACGAGCCGAGCTTGCCCGTACCTGCCCACGCCATATCTCGAACCAGATCATACGGCCTGCTACTGGCGATTCTGGTGCTGGCATTTTTCACGCGAATGTTTGCGGCGCTGGATTACGGGCAGGATTGGTATGCATCGGATAGTTTTACGCTCATCAACTTTGATGAAGCCGGCTCCTGCCGTGCCGCTCTAAAAGGTTTTGATTACTCTCCCTGGGTAGGTTGGCAAACCTTGGCCCTGGCGGATGCCGCGGGGCATTCTGTGCCGACGGGGATTAGCGGCGACGCTCGAGCTGCAAAGGCGTTTTGTCACAGTCAAGCGCACATCGTAATAGCAAGGCTTTACTCGGCAACGACGGGGGCGTTGACCGTCGCGGCTCTTTGGCTACTTGCGGCGTTGTTGTTTCCAGACAAACCCAGCTTGGCGCCTATCGCCAGTACCTTGCTTGCGCTGTCGGGCTGGCATATTAGTGAATCCTTGATGGGCACGGTCGATTCAGCATCTACCTTCTTTAACTATCTATTTATGGGTGTCCTGGTGTGGAGTGCCCGAGACGGTGGTTGGCGTTGGGTGTTGGCGGCGCTGTTGCTGGTCCCTGCAATCTGGACAAAGTACTGGGTGTTCGCCCTCGCGTCGGTGTTGGTGGTATTGCCGTCGACTTTTTGCCACTCATTGTTTGGGGGGATTAGTCGCCGACGCGCTGCTCTACTTTTGTTCGCCTACGCTGCTCTATTTGGATTGGTGAGTAACTCTGAGCTTTCGCTACCAGCAACAATGGTGTTGCCATTTTCGTTCTACCTGTTGATTCCGTGGTCTAGGCTGAGCAGCAGCGGCAAAATATTTATGCTGTTGATGCCCTGGTTGGCGCCGCTCTTGATGCAAGTTGAGCTATTTGTAGCCTTCACCTCCGGGGGGCTGGAGGGCCGCTTTGGTGCGGGCTATGGCGCTATTGCCTGGCATAAGTGGTTGCGCAACCCTTTGAACATTCCGGTCGTCTTGGTCATGGGATTGGGGCTTCCGGCGTTTGTACTAGCCCTGGAGGGAGTGCGGCGTTTATGGACAAAGTCCTGCTTTGATCGCGCCTGGCTCGCACTTCTGCCTATTCTGACGTTTGCCTTGTATATGTTCTTCTTGGCACCGGTGACGTATTACCGCCATTATTTACCGCTGCTGCCAGCTGCCTGTCTGCTGGCAGCGCTGGGTGCGAGCTATGTGCGAATGCCCCTGCGTCATGCCGTGGTTGCTGTGATGTTGTGTTGGCAGGGCGTCCTCGCTGTGGATCTGGTGACGGATTATCACTTCGACCCACGACGTCAGTTGCCCCAGTGGTATGTCGAACATCAGCCGTCCATAGTGTTGGCCAGCTATTACGTAAGTCCGCCTAGCGGGTCCGGCGCGCGTCATAGTCTATTCCGACCTGGCTACGCGGTGGCAAACAGCCCACGCCTGCAGCAAGCCGATGCGGTTATTCTGAGTGAGAATTGGTACGACACGGCATTTGCAAATGAACTGAACGGGCCGCTGGTGAATGATCCGGCTCTCCTCATTAAGACGACTCCCGAAGCGGCGCATTTTTATCGTCAGGTGGTAGTTGACGCACATCCGACGCTCGTCAAACGCGCGCATTACCGTGCGCCAACCTTTATGCCGGAGTTACGCCTGCACTATGCCGCCTATGGCAGTTTTACGCAGTTTGTCGGCGACATTATAATTTTTGAGGTCAACCGGTGACGGATTCCCCGGCGGCTGCGGCGGAACGTCTGGTGGCGCTGCAGAAAACGCTCTACGCCTCGCGCAATCCCACCCGGCGCTATCTGCACTGTGGGCGCCGCGACTGGGTGCAGGGACAGATTGTGCACTTGGCTAGACAGCGGGCTGTTGCTACCGCGTTGGAGGTGGGTCCCGGATCCGGGGTGTATCTGCAGAGTCTTGCAGGGACCGCCGAGCGGGTGATCGCTTTTGACATTGAGCCGAGCCATCTGGAAGCAACAAAAACCT
>NZ_JBLGBE010000079.1:0-15504 GCF_047617445.1 Congregibacter sp. | reverse complement strand
GAGGTGGTTTCCCAGAAGAGTTCGCAAGCTTCATAGAGAGTCAATGGGACTAGCAGAGACCATGGTTCACACATAGCCCTGGAACAATGTATCAATATGACAATTTTGAGAGCGGCACATAACAAGTACGGACAACAGGGGCAGCCACACAGTGGCTGCCCCTGTTGTAGGCGTTATGCGGCCAGCGATATATCACAGAGTAAAGCGGTAAGGAATTTATGGGCACGGTGACGAACATTAGCAGGGCGAATTTTTCGATTGGTGATCTAGTTCATCATGAGCTCTTCGATTATCGCGGAGTTGTTGTAGATGTTGATGCTACTTTTCAATCAACGGAGGAATGGTACGAGACGGTTGCAAGGTCACGACCGCCCAAAGACAAGCCTTGGTACAACGTTCTAGTACATGGATCGGCACATAGCACTTACGTAGCCGAGAAGAATTTGGAGCGTGATACTAGTGCCGAGCCGATCGTTCATCCAGTACTCGCGCATTATTTTTCACGCTTTGAGAATGGGCGATATTTTCGAGAGGGCAGGGCCAATTAGAACTCAGCCGCATAACAAGACGCCCAAGTGTACTCCGGCCCTTCGGGCCTCCGTGGGACAGCCAAACGGTTGATTTTTCCGCCACTTAGCAAGGTGTTATGCATCCATGGCTGAGAAACGACGAGGTATGTATGAATCATAATTCCAGTCCAGTCAAACTCCGAGAGTTTCAGAATCATCATTTTGACTCCACTATCTGGAACGACGTAAATTTTAGAGATGATGATATTGTCATTTCAACCTATGCTAAATCAGGTACAACTTGGGTGCAGCAGATCATCGCTCAGCTATTGTTCAACGGTGAGGAAGGAATGGAAGTGGCAGAAATGTCACCATGGGTCGATTTAAGAATTCCGCCGAAGGAAGTAAAGCTTCCGATGATTGAGTCACAGGCTCATCGCAGGTTTCTGAAAACGCATCTACCAGTTGACGCGCTAGTTTTTTCTGACAAGGCTAAGTACATCTATATCGGCCGCGACGGTCGAGATGTTTTATGGAGTATGTATAACCACCATTCGACAGCGAATGAGGCTTGGTATGAAGCTTTGAATGAAACGCCAGGGAGAGTAGGACCACCTATCGAGCTTCCACCATCATCGATAACCCAGTATTACCATGACTGGCTCGATAAAGATGGGCATCCGTGGTGGCCGTTTTGGGAAAATGTTCGATCATGGTGGGCGATCAGAAATTTACCTAATGTTTATATCTTGCACTTCGCAAACCTTAAAATTGATATGCCTGGAGAAATTCGCCGGCTAGCAGCATTTATCGAAACCCCAATCGATGAAGCTAAATGGCCGTCCATACTGCACCACTGCAGTTTCGACTATATGAAAGAAAATGCCACAAAAAGCGTGCCTCTTGGCGGCGCATTTTGGAATGGAGGTGCACAAACTTTCATTCATAAAGGAACGAATGGTCGTTGGCGTGAGGTTCTCAGCGCGGAGGAGGCTTCCAAGTATGAGCGTCGTGCTGTAGACGAACTCGGTAGCGAATGTGCCCAGTGGCTCACAACGGGTGAAGTTCGATGAGAATAAGCAATCAGCCCAAAATGACATAACAAGTCAAAGCAGCAACGCCACTTCATGGCTGGACGCGCTAACGCGCGCCGCTGCTTGAGGCGTTAGACTTCCATAACCGCCGTCGTGGAAACTAGCAATAGAGAGAAATTAGCGGCAAAGCAGAGGAGAATGGTGATGAGTAAAATATTAAAAGAAGTAACATCTGCAAATGCTGATTACGCGGCTGACTTTGGAGATAAAGGTAATTTACCAATGCCTCCTGGGAGGCAGTTTGCAATACTTACATGCATGGATGCCCGTTTAGATCCTGCAAAATATGCAGGTCTTGCTGAAGGTGATGCCCATGTGATTCGCAATGCGGGGGGCCGAGCGAGTGATGACGCCATCCGTTCATTAGTGATTTCTTACAAATTACTGGGCACAAAAGAGTGGTTTGTTATCCATCATACTGATTGTGGAATGGAAACATTCACAACTGAAATCATAAGTGATTTGTTGTCTGGAAGTCTCAAAACCGCAAGCGTTGATGCCTCGGGTTGGCATGATAGCAATGCTGGCGGTGGTACAACTGATGGTAAGTACATCAATTGGTTAACTATCAGTGATCAAGGGAAAAGTGTCTTGGAGGATGTCCAACGAATCAGAAGTAACTCAATGGTTCCAAGTGATATTCCAATTTATGGTTATATCTATGACTGTAAAACGGGAAACCTCATGGAGGTTCCTGAAGCAACTGAAGCAGGTGAAGCAAGCTAAAACCTAACAAAAAAAATTCACGCGGGCTACCTAAAGCCGCATCGCTTCGCTCTGCGAATTTTGGCGCCCGGTGATTGCGACGTTAGCGGCTCTGAGGAGATTTCATGTTCAACTGGGATATCGTGGGTGCAATAGCAGAGGTTGTAGGTGCTCTTGGAGTGCTGATGACCCTTGCATATCTCGCGATACAAATCCGAGATAACACCCGAAGCCTACAGGCTGCCAGCCTAGAGTCAGTCCTCAACGGTCCACGAGACCGGTATTTTTTGCCGATGGCTTCGGATTCAGACATGGCGGACATCTATGCACGAGGACTAAATTCATTAGAGAATCTGGATGAAAAAGAAGTCAGAAGATTTTTCTACATGATGTACGAGCAGCTTTTCCAGCTGCAACAAGTTATGCATCTCCGTGAGCGTGAGTTGATTCCTGAAGTAGACTACGAGGCGTGGCTTGCATACACAGCCACGTTATTGAGATCTCCTGGAGGAGCGGCGATGTGGCCGCACTGTGAAAAAGTCATTACTCCGACTGTTTCAAACCTCGTAAACAAGGCTATTGCGGAGAATCCGGATGGCCCGTCTTTTATCGACTTGATCCCAATTTTTAAAACAGGCAAGCCCGGTGCGTAAGCCGCCTGACAAGAACGGGCAACAGGGGCAGCCGACAAGCGGCTGCCGTTGCCGCGGGCGTTAAGCGCCAGGAGGTACTGATACATGACGCTTTCAGAACTAGGATCTCTTGGAGAAATTGTAGGGTCGCTCGCGGTTCTGATTACCCTGGTAATTCTCGTGGTTCAAGTCCGTGGCGCCCGGACTGAAATGTCAGCCCAGATGACGCGTGAGATCAAGCGAGACAACAATGAAGCTTACCACCAGCTCATCCAAAACCCAGATTTGGTTAAGCTCCACATTCGAGGGCAGTCCGAGTTCGAAAGTCTTACCGATGCGGAGAAAGTCACGTGGGCAATCTGGCTGTTCACATGGATTAATCAAGCTGAAGATGCGTGGGTCGTCAGCCAAAGAGGAATGCCAAACATGGAGTGGGTCGAGACCTACGTAACCGGAGTTGCACTCGTCATCCGAAGCGATGGTGGGCAGGCCGTTTGGCCCAGACTTCGAGGGTTTTTCGATGAGACATTTGCGGAGGCCGTCGATCAGCGCGTGCGAGAAGGTAATGAATCCTTCCTTCAAGCGCTGTTGGACTAGTGCATAGAATGGACTGGCAGCGTCGCGTAACAAGTAAAGGAACCCGACGGCCTCGCCGCCGATTCTTTGAGCATTATGGGGCGAGGCGAATTACGGCGAGTCTGAGGGTGGAAAAGTTTTGAACTGGGACGCAATTATTGCATTTGCCGAAGTGATTGGTGCCCTGGCCGTACTAATAACGCTCGCCTATCTTGCGGTTCAAACCCGTGACAATGTGCGAGTCATGAGATCTAGGGCGGTGTGGGATGCTCAGGTTTCATTTGTGGAGGTAAATGAAGTCCTGGGAGACGGAGGCACCGTCAGTCAGCTCATATACAAGACTCTTTCTGACCCAGCGGAGTTGTCTTCCTATGAAAAGTATCTGGTACATCGTTTTTGCAGGGGCTGGTTTCAGAGAATGGAGGCACAATTTGCCCTTTACTCAGCCGGCATTCTTGATGAAGAGGTGTGGGAGCTTCGACGAGGGTATGCAAAGGGCATCCTAAACAACCCAGTGCTAGCGGAAGCTTGGGAGACGGATAAAGGAAGCTCGATGTTTACAAAAGCGTTTATTGAGTCGATTGATAGTGCCGGTGATGTACAAGTTCCTGGCTTTCTTGGTGTGGCTAGCTAGGTGGGTATGGAGGCTAGCCCGGGCGGGTTATACAGTGGTCCTAGCCTGTCGCACCGAAGCAAAAGCGCATGCCGCTATGGAAGAAATCAAGAGCAAAGTACCGTCAGCGACCTTGGATTTTATTCCTCTAGACCTTATTGATCGCGAGATCGCGCGGCTTAAGGCCAACGACTCACAGGAGTGCCGTAACTGTCATGAAGTGGACCATATGCAAGTGGCGCTGCAATCGAAGAAAGCACAAGCGTTTCATAAGGTGCTGCGCTCCGGTAAGAGCACCTGTATTGACTGTCATGCCGGGCTGACGCACACGGCTGAGTCTACGCCTAAGCCTCTTGAGCTTGGTGGCCTCTGAGGTCCTAGGTTAACCATTCCAAAGTGCTAGCCCGGTCGGACGTTTTGCGGCAAGCCGCATGGCCGCTACCTTGGTTATTCCCTTGATTTTGGTTGCCCTGCGTGGCACCGAGCTTCAAGGCGCGACGGTCTGATTTTGCTGCTGGGATAAAAAAGAGAGCCTATAGCTCCCGGGACAATTTACGTCCAATATGGCTTGCCGCTTATCAGCTATAGCTCAGATCAACCCCTAGGGTCCGTGGTGCGCCGTAAAAGTTTACCTAGAATCCAAAAGACCCACTAAGGTCCGCGACAAAGCTTCGATATTCTTCATCGCCAAGCTATTTTGGCTGTGTATTGCGGGGGCTCTAGTGGGATGTTCGGGGCTGCGCGTATACTATGCGCCCCAAAACTTTCATCAATAACAAGGATAGTTATCCATGATTACAGGTAAACAGCTTTACAGCACCCTCGCCGACGGCAAATTGACCGTAGAGATCGTAGAAAAAGAGTTTGCAGAGCCCAAGGGCAATCAGGTTCTGGTTCAGATGGAGGCGGCACCGATTAACCCGTCTGATCTCGCTATTCTTACCAGCGCTGCGGATCTTGAGAACGCCGAATACTCGCCAGGCAAGTTCGTTGCGGACATGCCAGAGCCTTTTTACAGTGCCCAAAAAGCACGCCACGGTCAGCGCCTTCCGGTTGGTAACGAAGGTGCGGGCACCGTAATCGCCACGGGTGATAGCGATGCTGCCAAAGCACTGATGGGCCAACGTGTTGCCTGTGTACCAGGCAATGCCTACTCGCAATACTGCTATGCCGATGCTGGTATGTCCCTGCCTTTGGGTGACATCTCCTGTGAAGACGGCGCTTCTGCCTTTGTTAACCCGATGACAGCTTTGGGCTTTGTCGAAACCGCAAAAATGGAAGGCCAAAGTGCGATTCTCCACACGGCGGCAGCCTCAAACCTGGGTCAGATGCTGGTGAAGATCTGTAAGGAAGACAATATTCCTCTCGTGAACATCGTTCGCAAAGCCGAGCACATTGACATGCTTAAAGGTCTTGGCGCAGAGCACGTGGTTAATTCATCCGACGATGACTACTTCAAGCAACTCAAGGCTGCAATCGAAACCACCGGCGCATACTACGGATTCGACCCCATCGGTGGTGGAAATGCAGTAGATACCTGCTTCAAGGCAATGGAGCAGGTCGCGGTCAGTAAGATGACTGAGTTCTCTCGCTATGGCTCGGAGCAGGCCAAGAAGATGTACATCTATGGCCGTCTTGATTTTTCTCCGACTGTGCTAACT
Source organism: Congregibacter sp. (assembly GCF_047617445.1). GTDB lineage: Bacteria > Pseudomonadota > Gammaproteobacteria > Pseudomonadales > Halieaceae > Congregibacter. The sequence continues at coordinate 9,714 of NZ_JBLGBE010000079.1, read as the reverse complement.
CCAGCCTATGGTTTTGGCTGGACTTTGTCTGGTTGGTTGCTCACGCCGTTCCTGGCAAATGCGGGTATGGAGACCATGGTTCGTATGCGTCAGCGCGTACTTGCAGGTCTGACAACGACGTTCAAGAGCAGCTACAAGAGCCGGGTTAATTTGGAAGAGATGCTGACTCGTGAAGCGGCGCTGGATTACCGCACCATGAAGACCGGTGAGAAGTATCTGGTGACTCCTCACGCTTAAGCATTAACGTAGCGGCGGGCTCACCACCGGTGGGTCCTGCTTTGTGCAAAAAACCTCGCCCTTGGGTGAGGTTTTTTTGTTTTGGCGTTTCGGTTTCCTTTGGCCAGCTACGTTTGCAGGTCTAGCCGGGCGCCGTCACTTTTGGCCAGTGCTGAGTTAAGGCGTGAATAAGCTTGAGCGTCTTGAATCCATCAAGCCATTGATGAAACTGCTTCACAAAAGCGTCTCTGTCTGAACACTGCTTTTTTGCATGCGCCAAAAATTCTGCGAGCCCCAGACGCTCAAGCGCGATAAACGCTTCCGCGTGATCTCTCAGTGCTTTTTCAAAGTCATCCTTTTGAGTGCCGGGACTCCCATAATTTTCGACATAGCTTAGGACCGCAGCCAAAGCTTTGAAGCAGCGAGGGTCATAGAAATATCGAATGTCAGTGAGGCTCTCTTGCGATAAGAGCGTGGTCAATGCGGGTCCCGTACCAAACGGTACACGTTGGGATAAGCGCGCAGATAGTGATATTGGCGTGCAGCGCGGCGTGATCAACGGGCCTTGCTTAGCTATCTTGTTTAACAGGTAAAAATCTTCGCCGGCCGCTCGACGCGGAAAGCCCCGAACTTGCGCGTAGGCCGCAAAATTAACCGCAATGCAGCTGCCGATAGTATGAAACGCGTAGGGTGACCCCGCTTGGCGTAGCCCGTCTACGTAACTTTGAAGGTAGCGTTCATAAAGCGCTATCGCAGCGCGCTCCCGGGGATCGATAGGTGGTAAGTGGGTAAATGGATACGTGAGCGCCGCCCCTGTTTTCGCGGTTTTTGTTGCCTCAAAGTAATCCGGGGGCAGCTTGGCATCGGCATCGCTGCAATGAATCCAGTCACCGCGAACATGGCCCCTCGCGTGCAATGCAAGGGCGATGTCACAGCCTATTTTGCGTGCCAGACCCACGCCTTCTTTGGCCGGCAGCGGAGCGGGTCGTTCAACGGCCAGTACATGATTTTCCTCGGGTAGCTGCCTTAGGCTGGCGTTTGCGTCGCGAATACGCTGCTGTTCGGTTAGCGTTGAGAGATGCTCTCGTAGGGCGTCGTTAGCCTCGGAGCTTGTATCGGTATCGGGATGGTTAAGCACCAGTATCAGCAAGGTTTTCCTGTATTGACTGAGGTTCTCAAGAACCGCCGGCGACTCCCCATAGGCAGGTATGACGAGCACCTGTTCCCAGGACTCCGACCAGGTCGTCGCCAGGCATTCTCGCGCCTCGGGTTCTGCGTACCGAGTCAGATACTTGTGGACATTGCTCAATGCAAGGCAGCGCGCAGGGGTAATGCCCGCACAATCGCTGCTTCGTCCTCCAGCAATTCGTCCCAGCGCAGGGCCACCTTATCCTGGGCAAAATAGATTTCGGCCAACTCACGAAATAGCTCGAAATGCCGCTCCTCAGAGCGCGCGATAGCCTGATAAAATTTCTTTAGCGCTCCCCCCTCCAGGGCTTCGGCGACCAAGCCAAAGCGTTCGGCACCCCGGGCCTCGATAATCCCTGCAATGAGTAGTCTGTCCAGAAGATAGTCTTCTTTACCGTCACGCATCGATTTGCGAAAACTGATGACATAGGGGTCTTTTGCGTCAGCCGCGGTGCGACTGCCGCGCTTATGGATCCACTTGACCACTTCCCGGTAGTGAGAAAGTTCTTCGATGGCAAGGTCTGCCATGGCCTCGACCAGTTCGACGCGATCCGGATAATGAGACAGCATCGACATTGCCATGCCGGACGCTTTTTTCTCGGCGGCGGCATGGTCCTGAAGAAATCGATCAAAGTCTTTCAGAACGGTGTCTGTCCAGGCGCTGGGCGTCGCAAACAACAATGGGCTCTTCATTGTTTAATCGCTTTAGCCCAGTTCCTGGACGGCTCGAAACGCCTGATCGATAGCGACATGCGTGTATGCGGAGGCTCCGGCATCAGCGTTCGCGATGGCAATGTTTCCAAAGCTTTGCCGGGCAATCTCGTGAGGTGCCTCACCTGCGGCATAGTCCTCATCCCACAGGTCCAGATATTCATAGGCGTAGCCGTGGGGCCAGCGATTGACGGTGATAGCCAAAACATCCTTTTGCACATCAAAGCCTGCGGGGCCCAAAAGACCATCGAGAACCGTACGTATTTCACGCTCATAGTCCTCAAAGGAGAGTCCCAGCATGGTGGCCCGCGATGCGCGCAGCTGACTTTTCAAATCGACCGCTTCGGGCGGCGGGGAGATGGTGCCCCAAAAAATGAGTGACACCGGACCACTGTCATCAATGTCATGCTCATAGCCCCCGTTGTTGATCCCGCGAAACGTAAATAGCCGCGCGTGTAGCCGTCCAGGGCACGCCACCGCATCGATACCTAGTTTGTCCAGCGCGTCGGTATTGCGAATGAGAACGTTGCTTAAAAGCAGGGGGTGTTTGACCTGATACGCCAGAGCCTCGCGCTGCGTTTCCGGCAACTGCGGGCACAAGTGGGGGATGATACTGTGATAGCACGCCAACACGCAGTGCTTACTGCGCACCCGAAAAGTTCTGCCATCGGCGAAGTAGGTTACATCTGTGCCGTTTTCAGTGTTTGTGACATTAACGACCGTCGAACTAAGGCGTAGGCGTGCCGGGCTCTCTGCCTGGTCCAGTGCGTCGTAATCAAACTTTGCCAGGGCGACATTGTCCGCAGTCGTCCCCGGTGCTACCTCAGGAATAAGACGCGCCACTTGTAGCCGCGCCAGACTTGCATTGCCGTCAGGCCACATCGCCACCGGATAATTCCTGCCTTCGGTTTTCCAGTCTCCACCCGTTAGATGTTTGCCAGGAGCACCACTTTCCATGCCCTCCATGGCGGAGAGCGCGCGTATTTCGAGTCCCCAACTACCGTGCTGGAGCTTGGCAAACAGTGCGATAGCGTCTTCTGTGAGACCGCCGTGGAGACGTAAAAACTCGGTGTAGGAGATACTGCGCAGATAGACCTCGCGCTCATCCTCATCTTTGTCTTCAAAGATGTCCTGCGGCTCTCGGTAAAATTGTTTGAGTGACTCGCGACCCTCCTGGGAGATAGGCATCAGGTCGATCATAGCGTGGTCGAGTCGCTTACCCAGATCGCAGTTGTTCAGCAGTCGCGTATCGCCAAATGTTTCATCGTCGAACCACATAGCCGGACTGTTCGGAGCGCTATGTCCATATTCGAAGTCCATACGCCCGCGCATGGCTTTGACGTCCACATCATGCTCATCAAGAAACGCGTTTACGGTGTCACTGAAGTTCCACCACTCCAGATTGTGAGTACCCCCCATGGACAAGACCATCCGGCCGCCTTGATGAAACTCGTTGCGCTTGGCATGACCACCAAAATCGTCGTGATTCTCGATCAACAAGATGCGCGCATGCTGTCCAAAACGCTCTCGATAGTAGTGCGCAGTGGCAAGGCCTGAGATGCCGGCGCCGACAATCACAAGGTCATAGTTTTCGCCGGTGTCCTGGGGTTCCGGAAACCCTTTGCCTTCACGTGCAAGGGCGTGGGCCGCCTCAAAAGCCCCGGGATGGGAGCCGCGTAAGCCGGTTCGAACCGGCGGATAGTCCTTAGCAGAGGGTGGTGACTCTGAGCTGACGGCAGCGAGGCTCGCTGCCAGGCTCGCAGGTGCGAATGCGGCTGCCAGTGTCGCCAGTGCGGCATCGTGGATCAGATCACGGCGAGTGATCGATGTACGCATACCCAGAGCTTGATCGGTTTTTTTACTCATATTGCGGACTCATATTGCAGACTCGTAGCGCAGACTCATAATGCCTGTGGGTGCTAGCGATCAGCGTCGATCAAACTGCGGCAGCAATGGCAGCATCTCCCGCTTCAAAATCACGCCACAATGCCTCTTCAAGCCGTGCCATGAGTGGCTCGCGAATGCGTGCTTTTGTTCCTTTATGGGCCGGCATATTGAGGGCGGCAAAGCCTGTGGCAAGTTCTGCCGCTCGGGCGAGCAGTTGCGCTTCCTCTACCACCTCATCTAAGTAACCCACAGATACTGCACCTTCGGGATCGTAAATATGGGCTAAGCCGACCGCATTATTAAGCTGGGTTTCTTCAAGACGGGCGCGGGCCAGCTCGATACCAAACCACGGCAAGGTCATGCCAATGGCTACTTCGTTAAGGCCCAGCTTGTAGCTACCTTTCATGCCGACGCGATAGTCTGCAGACAGACACAGCAACGCGCCCATGGCCAGCGCATGACCGCTCACCGCGAGCACCACGGGTACATCAAAGGACAACAGACGCTTGGATAGCTCAGCGCCCTGACGAAGGAGGCTCACCATCGCATCGCCACCGCCGCCCATCACCGACAGATCAAAGCCTGCGGAAAATTTGCCGGGCCGACCTGCAATGATCACCACTTTGCCTGCTGCTTGGGCAGCATCAAGACCTGTGTTGAGTGCTTCGAACATCGCGAAGGACAGGGCATTGGCCTTGCCGTCATCCATGCTGAGGAGGACGTAGGACTCTTCTTCGTTTACGGTGACCAGTTCAGACATGGCTTGATTCCTTTTTCTACAAAAGCGTTACGCGGTGAATTTCAGGGGTAAACAAAGATCGCCTTGCCTTGTCTTAAGGCCAGCCCGCCCCGGGTACCTCGACTCGGATCGTTTCGATCTTGCCTGTGCGCTGGGCCGATACGACGGTGTGATCGCTATCTTTGGCTGTAATCATAAAGAGATCCCGGCCGTCATCGCCTCCGAGCATACAGGCATAGCAATTTTGGCTGGTCTCTATGGTTTGGAGCCGGCCCCCGCCTTCGGCAAACAACACGCACTCTGTGGCAAGCGCGTTGGCGACCCAGACATTGTTGTCGGCATCCAGACAGATACCGTCTGGCGCAAACAAACCCAACTCCGCCCATACCCGTCGGTTGGATAAATGGCCATGGGCGTCAATATCAAATGCGCTGAGGCGCATGGCAAGGGTTTCTGCAATGATCAGTGTCTTGCCATCTGCCGTGATAACGCTGCCATTGGGAAAATGCATGTCATCCGACGCGACGTGAACGCTGCCATCAAGGTCCACACGCACCAGATGGGTGGCGGGGTGATCGGCTAAAACGGCTTCGACGCCGCGCGTTGCCATATGCTCGTCAAGATCAAAGCCAAAATTACCCACATAAGCACGGCCTTGGCCATCGACCACCATGTCGTTGCACAGATGCTTAGCGTATTGCGAGAGGTCTGCATGAGGGACTAATGCGCCATTCTCCTCTCGGAGTACTTTGAGCGCCTTCATAGAAACTACGAGTAGCTGGCCGTTTGGCAACCATCCCAATCCCGAAGGCTGGTCGTCGAGTTGGTGTTCGATGCGAACTTTGCCACTCAAGTCGCTAGATTTGACAGCATGATCGTAGAAGTCGCTGAACCACAGGCGTCCCTTGTGCCAGCGCGGGCCCTCTCCAAAGTACAGTCCTTCGATAAGTGTGGTGGCGTTTGGCATCCTACTCTCCGCTAGTTTTGTATTTATTGTGTGCTGAGCAAATTCTGAGTTCAGCCTTAGGACATTATGAGGGCAAGAAAGAGGATCAGTCCGCTACCCGCAGAAATGAGTGTTCTGGTTCGCAAGCGCGGAGATGATAAACCCAGCCACACTCCACTGAGGATGATGAACAGCATTCCGGTGGCAAACACCTTTTGGAATTCACGATACATAGAAGGCCCGTGGCCAAAGTGCAGTTCCTGCATGCGCTTTTGAAAGCTCGGTTGGTTGCGGCTTACCGTAACGCTATCGCCATCCACCGTAAGGCCATAGTAGCTGCGTGAGGTGGGGCGTGTGATTAGCGTATCGCCCCGGGTGATGACGTAATCAAAGCCAAAATCTTCGATGCCAGCGCTGCGAAGCGCGGTCAAAACTGCCTCTTTGCTGGGATCGGCCATGAGGGCAACGCCGCCATTAATTTGAGCTACCTCTGTTGTCTCTAGAGAGCCTTTGACGCCCAATAGATACATGCCGCCAGAAAACGCGACCAGAACCACGACGGCGGCAAAAAACGACGACAGATAAAGATGGATATTGATAAGTAGGGGGCGACCCATGAGTTGTTCCTCCAAAGGCAGGGATTTAAGGAAAGTGAGCGGCGATGCTACGTGATCTGGCTGCTCGGGCAAAGCGCCTGTTGCCTATTCGCCCCGATCAAAAATCGGCGTCACAACATCGCTAAACGACTCAGCCATGCGCTCACGAATCAGCTGAGCCAAGGCCTGGTAAAGGTGCCTCACCGGACTACCGGTGCGATACACCAGTGCGTGTTCTCTGTAGAGCCTTGAGCCCTCAATACGAATGACGTCCAGTTCCTCCGGACGATGAAGTTCCGAACGGATGTACAGCGCGGGCAAGAAGGCGACGCCCATACCCATCACGACCATCTGCCGTAACGTATCCAGACTAGTGCCTTCGTAGTCACGGTTGAGCACAGCGCCGGTGCGCTCGCAGATTCGCTGGACCTCCTGATACAGCTGATGACGCTCATCCAAACTCAGGATACTCATACCCGCCAATTCTTGCTCCTGAAGCACGCCGTCCACCGCCAAACCGGCCTCTTTAGAGGCAACCAGCAGAAGGGGTTCGCGAAACAGCACCTCTACAGCCAGATTACTGGATTTGAGAGGCAGCGGGACTAATGCCAAATCGTGGCGCCCTTCTTTCACTCCTGCTTCTAACTGACTTGGCGGTTCTTCGCGGACGTACAGCTTGAGCCGGTCGAATTGCTTGTGGATCGCAGGAACGATGTTGGGGAGTAGATAGGGGCCCAACGTCGGCGGTACGCCCATTCGGTGGGTCGAGGCGGCGGTGTCCGACAAGGTATGGGCGAGTTCCTGCATCTCGTGCCATTGAGCGATCAATTGCTTCGCGACGGGGAGTAGTTGCCGCCCCGCGGGGGTGAGCTGAGTGACCCGGCGCGTTCGCTCAAACAGCGTGACGCCCAGGCTCTTTTCCAGGGCCGCTAACTGTGTGGAAAGCGTTGGTTGGGCGATATGAAGACGATCAGCAGCCCGTCGAATGGACTGAGTTTCGGCTACAGCTTGAAAGTATTGAACCTGCTTGATTGTCGCCATGGAGTGGCTCCGACAGCTACCGGCTATATAGGTAAAAACTATAACAGAAAAGAAAAGCTTGTATTTGTTTTACATTTCACAAGATCCATAGTGGGCGCGTCAAGTAAGAAATCCCTCATCAACCGGAGAAGGACCCAAGAATGCGATCGTTATTGAAGTTTGATCTGACCCACCTCCGCGGAGACGTCTATGGTGGGTTGACTGCCGGTGTTGTTGCCATTCCTTTGGCACTGGCCTTCGGTGTTGCATCAGGCCTAGGTCCCATTGCCGGTATGTACGGTGCCATTATCGTTGGTTTCTTTGCGGCCATGCTTGGTGGAACTCCGACGAACGTTTCCGGGCCAACGGGTCCCATAGTCGTTGTTCTGGCAGGGTTGTTTGCGAGTCTTTCTGGCGATGTCGGCCTGATTTTCACCGCGGTGATGCTCGCCGGCCTGTTTCAGATTGTGTTTGGCGCCATTGGCTTCGGTAGTTACATCCGCTTGGTGCCGTACCCCGTGGTATCCGGCTTTATGAGCGGCATCGGTGTCATCATTATTATTCTTCAGGCCGATGCTTTCTTTGGCCATGAGTCGCCCTCGGGCACCTTGAACGCCCTAGCGCACCTGCCCACGGTGTTATCGGACATCAACTATTCGGCGCTGGTTGTGGGTGCCGTGACACTATTTGTCGCCTACAAATGGCCCACTAAATGGGGGGTTTACGTTCCTGGGGCTTTGGCCGCGCTAGCCATTGGTACGGTACTGAGCCTGTTCATGCCCATCATGCCTATCCTGGGCAGCATTCCTTCGGGTCTTCCGTCATTCCACATGCCGGTTTTCGATCAGTCGGCCATGATGCTGGTGATAGAAGCGGCCTTTATCTTAGCGGTGCTGGGTTCCATTGATAGCCTGCTGACCTCGCTGGTCGCCGACAATATGACCCGCTCCCGTCACGACTCCAACAGAGAGCTTATCGGCCAGGGCATTGGTAATGCAGTAGCGGGTTTGTTCGGCGGTATCGCCGGTGCCGGTGCAACCATGCGCACGGTCATCAACATTCGGTCCGGTGGTGTCACTCGTCTCTCCGGCATGATTCACTCTCTTGTGCTCATCGCCGTGCTCCTCGGTGTTGGGTCGGTCGCTTCTGTGATTCCCCACGCGGCGCTGGCCGGAGTATTGGTCAAAGTTGGCATGGATATCATCGACTTTAGCTACCTCAAGCGCGCGCACCGCGGGCCTCGTTGGGATCTAGCTCTCATGGCGCTGGTATTGGGTCTTACGGTATTCGTGGACCTCATCACTGCGGTTGGCGCTGGTGTCGTACTGGCTGCTCTGGCCTATGTGCAGCAAGTTGCCAAGATTCAGCTCGACGAGCTGGCGTCTCGACCCCATGCGCAAACCTCAGAAGAAGAGCGTTCACTGCTGGAGCGCCTGGGCACGCAGGTCACCATCTTTGAGTTTGGCGGTCCTCTGAGCTTTGGTGCGGCTGCTGACGTGGGCCACCATGTTCGCGAGCGTTACAAAGATGCCACGCACTCCATCATTCTGGACTTCAACCGCGTGCCCTATCTGGATGTGTCTGCAGCGCGGGCGGTAGAGACCATCGCTGACGACGCCCATAAAGCGGGCAAGCGCGTGTACATCGCTGGTATGGCGCAGTCTATTCAAGACACATTGAGCAGTCTCGGTTCAGATGAAAGTCTGACTGACGACGCACATTACGAAACCCGATTTGAGGCCCTGCAAGCAATCGCCGCTCGCAGTGGGACCGATGAACGTGGTCGCCCTGCGCGACTAGTTGCGGCCAACTAACCCTAGTACCCAAGCACTGTTGTTGACACGTAATCCAAGGAAATCAACATGACCGAAGCAAATGTAATGAAGTTTTTTCAGCGCTGGAACGATGCTCTGGCAACGGGTAACCCCGACGCTGTGACGGCCTTATATGCTGACGATGCGATCTTGCTACCCACGGTGTCCAATCAGGTTCGGCATAATCACGAAGAGATTCGCGATTACTTCGTGAATTTTCTCGCCAGGAAGCCCGAGGGAACTATCGAGGAAGCTAATATCCGTTTTCTCGCCGATGGCCTTGCGATTAACTCCGGGGTCTATACCTTTACTTTTGGCGACGAGTCGCAAGTAACCGCCCGATTCACCTACCTTTATCGCAAGATAGATGGCGAGTGGAAAATCGTCGAGCATCATAGTTCTGCGATGCCGGAAGCGGCGAATGAGTCACAGCAAGATTCTGTTGCTGCTTAAGCTACACGCTTACTAGTAATAAAATAGGGCGCTTAAAGCGCCTTATTTATGGAGTGAGATGACTTGTGCGATGCTCAGGCTGCGGCAGTCATTGGCCCTGCATTTGCCGACCAATGTAGCCCGGGTAAATCACGATCTCATCGC
>NZ_JBLGBE010000078.1:0-15508 GCF_047617445.1 Congregibacter sp. | reverse complement strand
AAAACATTGACAGGGTCAGCGTGCCCTGAACAGTGCCTTCATCGCCGTCTATAAGATAGGCGATTTCACTGCCGCGTACAGAAAACCAGTGATCGTTAGGCACACCCAGCGATAGAGAGTCCCCAATGATAGAGTCGTAAGACTGTGCCGCGATGCTTTGCGATACGCAAAGCAACGCAGCTGCCAGGTAGTGCTTCATGCTACCTCCCGGTGCAGGGAATAGCGGTCGATGGCTTGCGGAATAGTAGTTTTTTTACCTGGCGACCGCGCGAGGGTTGACTCGATCGTATACCAATGCTCCGCGATTAGGCAATCTGTTCTATGCTGATTCGATGCTTTAAATTGACCGAAGACCCGATTGAGAGAAAGACTATGTCTGAAAAAGTTTACCTAAGCGCGCAGGAGCTCCTCGAAGATTCATGTCGTTTAGGCGCGAAAGTGGTGGCTAGCGGTTTTAAGCCGACGATGATGATCGCTATCTGGCGCGGCGGGGCGCCCGTAGGTGTCGCGGTGCAGGAGATGCTCGCATACAGCGGTATTGAGGCTGATCACATTGCGATTCGCACCTCGTTGTACAAGCCGGAGATTGATGATCGATCCTCAGAAATCCGCATTCACGGAATGAACTACCTGATCAAGAAGCTGCGTAATGAGGATAGCTTGCTCATTGTTGATGATGTATTTGATACCGGTAGTACCATTGATGCGGTGATTCGATACATCGAGGAAAAAGCACGTCTAAATACGCCCAAAGATATTCGGGTGGCTGTTCCCTACTTCAAGCCCGCGCGCAACGTGACCAATCGTGTACCGGATTATTACCTTCACGAAACGGATCAGTGGCTAAAATACCCGCATTCCCTGGAGGGTCTGAGTGCCGCCGAAGTCGCCGAACAGCGCCCGGCGCTCTACGACATTATTCAGCCTTACCTGAACCGTTAAACAGTAGGTTTAAGGTCACTGCACTCACCGCGCCCAGGGTGATGGGGTTGTTGAGGATGTCCGCCACAGCTTTTGGCAATGCAGAAAAGTAGATCGGGTTAGCCACGACCAGCATCGCAGCACTGAGGCTGATACCAACCGTCAATACATTGCCTGTGTTTTCAAAATCGACGCGCCGCAGAGTCTGAATGCCTGTAGCAGCGATAGAGCCAAACAAGACGAGGCCGCAGCCGCCGAGCACCGGAGTCGGGATGTTGGCTGCAATTGCGGCGGCCTTGGGCGCGAGACTTAGCCCGATGAGCATCACGCCTGTAACCGCGATTACGTAGCGACTGCGCACCCCGGATACGCGAATAACGCCGATGTTTTGAGAGAAGGTGGTGAATGGAAAGGCGTTGAATAGGCCACCAATAATTGTTCCCAGACCTTCAGCACGCAGACCTGCGGCAAGTCGCCCCTCATCCACCTCTTGTTCGCAGACTTCACCAATAGCCAGATAGTCACCGGTGGACTCCACCATGGTCACCAGCATGGTGACGGTCATTGCCGCGCAGGCCGCGACGGTAAAGGTGGGCGGCCCAAAGGCAAAGGGCAGGGGGATGCTAACCCAGCTCGCACTCGATACACCGCTAAAGTCGGACATGCCCATGACTGCGCCGGCGACGCCTCCGGCAATTAGCCCCACAAGTATGGAAGTGCGGGCTAAAAAATCATGGCCGAAACGCATGACCAGTAACACCAGTAGCAATGTTCCCAAGCCTAAGCTGATTTCTTGAATACTCGTATCCTGCGCGCCAAACCCCCGTCCGCCGCTCAACCACATCACGGCGACGGGCATGAGGCTGACACCGATCACCGTAATAACCGTTCCAGTGACCAGTGGCGGGAAGAAACGCAGTAGCTTGCTCCAGGAACCTGCGAGGAGCAGGCATATGATGCCGCCAACGATTGTGCCTCCGAACATGGCGGTTAGGTCACCGTTGGCGCCGATGGCTATAAGGGGGGGGATGACCGCGACAGTCGTGCCCTGCACAACGGGTAAGCGCGTGCCGATCGGTAGCCCGGGGATGCCCAGGCACTGAATGAGTGTTGCGACACCGCTACCGAATAGTCCTGAGGCAAGCAGGAAGGTTGTTTGTTCCTGGGGCCAGCCCAGGGCGCTGGCAAGAACCAAAGGCGCAATTATGATGCTCGCGTAGGCGGCCAAGAGCTGCTGAAAACCCAGAGGTAGGGCCCAGCGCAGGGGCAGCCATTCGTCGACAGGATGCGTGCTGTGAGAATCCTGCATCGTCAGGCACGGCTTCGCTGACGCAAAGAAGCGGCGCGATCGCGCAGTTCTGCCAGCATGGCCCCCAGATCCAGACCCTGAAGAACACCGTTCTCGACAACGGCCTGACCGTTCACAATAGTGTGCACAACATCATCGGCTCTGCTGGAATACACCAACGCGGCCTGAGAATCATAGCGCGGCGCACAATGGGCGTTGTTCAGATCGACGACAATGATGTCCGCAAGTTGCCCGGGCGCGAGTGTGCCGGCCTCATCCAGATGCATGGCCTTTGCGGCTTCGCGAGTTCCCATTTCGAGCATGTCGGTCACCGTCAGTAATTCTGGATCAAGGTGGTGGTTTTTGTGGGTAATGGCGCCAAATTTCATTTCCTGAAACATATCCAGCGTGTTGTGACTGGCCGGTCCATCGGTCGCGAGTCCCACGGTAACGCCGGCTGCCATGAGTTTGCGTATGGGCATGATGCCCGAACAGAGTTTAGCGTTGCTGATGGGGCAGTGCGCGACTTTCACTTGATGTTCGGCCATGAGAGCGATGTCATCGTCAGTTAGCGTGGTGCAGTGTGCGGCGGTGAGGTTGGGAGCCAGCAGGCCTAAGCTGTGCAGCCAGGCCGTTGGTGTCATGTCGTGATTGTCGGCCACGAATTGATGTTCTTGTTGCCCTTCGGACAGATGCGTGTGAATTGTAAGCTCATACTCCTTGGCCACCTCAGCACAGCGGCGCCAAAGCTTGTCTGTACAGGAGTAGGTGGCGTGAGGGGACAGAGCGACGCGCAGGCGTCCGTCTAGGGTGTTGTGGTGGCGGCTCACAATATCACCGAAGCCGTCGAGTGCTCGATAAGACCAGTCGGCAAGCTCACCATATAAGCCGATATCCGCAAATCCATAACCTAGCGTGGCGCGCAGGGGGATGGTCTTCAGGGCGTCAATCTCTGGCGTCACGGAGTACGCATCGAAATGCTCGTTGAAACTCGTGATGCCTGCCAGCGCCATCTCTGCAAGCCCGGCGAGGCTGGCCAGACGCAGAGTCTCGTGATCAAAGTTTTGCTTGAGTCGCCACATGCTCTGCAACCACTCGAAGAGTTTGGCGTCTTCGTTGAGACCCCGCAGTAATACGTTCGACCCGACGTGCGTGTGGCAATTGCTAAAGCCCGGCATGACGACCTGGTCCGTGGCGTCGATAGTCTTGGTGGCGGTGTAAGGACCGATCTGCGATTCACTGCCCACGGCAACAATACGATTGCCAAACACGAGGACGGTGCCTGTCGGCACCGTTCCCGATTCACCTGTGCTTTGCCCAGTCATACAAAGCAGTTCGCCGCCGGTAATAGCGAGATCAGCCTCAATCATGGCGGCATGGTTCCTTTTACACGTGTTTCAAAAGCAATTGTTGCTACGACCGTTGCCGCAACAATTGCTATAAACAACCGTTACAACAATGGAGCTATTACCAAACTGACAATTGCCATTACATTGATCAGGATGTTCATGGCTGGGCCAGAGGTATCTTTGAACGGATCTCCCACCGTGTCACCCACTACGCAGGCAGAGTGCGTGGGTGATCCTTTGCCACCGTGATTGCCCTTTTCAACATACTTCTTGGCATTGTCCCAGGCGCCTCCGGCGTTAGCCATCATCAGTGCCATGAGCACGCAGCCTAGCAGCGCTCCTCCCAGCATGCCACCCAGTGATGCGGCTCCGAGTCCCATGCCAACGACCACAGGTGCTGATACGGCAATAGCTCCGGGAAGAATCATTCGCCGCAGCGCGGCGGTGGTCGCAATGTCCACGCAGCGAGCGGTGTCTGGCTCCGCAGTGCCTTCGAGCAGGCCGGGAATTTCGTGAAACTGCCTGCGGATTTCGTTAATCATATCGAAGGCAGCATCGCCCACAGCATTCATGGTGATCGAAGCGATAAGGAAGGGGATCGTACCTCCGATGAACATGCCCACTAAAACAGTAGGGTCAGAGAGTTCCAAAGAGAAGCCTGGATTATTCGCCTGCACTGTTTGCACAAAGGCCGCGATGATCGCTAACGCAGCCAGTGCCGCAGCCCCAATAGCAAAGCCCTTACCGATGGCTGCAGTGGTATTGCCAACCTCATCGAGACCATCAGTAATACGTCGGGTTTCTTCACCCATACCGGCCATCTCAGCGATGCCGCCAGCGTTGTCTGCCACAGGACCATAAGCATCAATTGCCATGGTGATACCCACGGTCGAAAGCATGCCTACCGCAGCAATCCCAACACCGTACAAGCCTGAGAGTTCTGTAGACACCCAGATGATGGCTGCTAAAAAAAGCACGGGCAGAACAACGGATTCCATACCTATGGCGAGACCACTAATCATCACCGTGGCAGGTCCTGTTTCGCCCGCTTTAGCGATTTTGCGCACCGGATGCGAGCCTGTGTAGTACTCGGTAATCAATCCGATGAAAATACCACCGACGGCGCCGGCCACGACTGACCACCAGATGTTCATGTCCAGTCCCATTTCCTGCATCATCAACCAGGCAATTCCGGCGAACACTGCGGGTGCGATTAGAGTGCCGGTACGCAGCGCAGCTTCAGGTGCGGCGCTGGCGCGGAGTCGTACGACCAAAATACCCAGCACAGATGCGAGTAAGCCGATACTTGCCAGTGCCAGTGGCAAGAACATCATCTCGGCCTGCTTATCGATGGCCATGGTAGATGCGATAGCGATGCAGGCGATCATGGCGCCGCAGTAGGATTCAAAAATATCTGAGCCCATGCCGGCGATATCCCCAACGTTATCCCCCACGTTGTCCGCAATAACTCCGGGGTTGCGGGGGTCATCTTCGGGAATGCCGGCTTCGATTTTTCCTACAAGGTCTGCTCCAACGTCGGCACTTTTTGTAAAAATGCCGCCGCCAACACGAGAGAACAAAGCGACGACCGATGCTCCCATGCCAAAGCCATGGATAGCATGGGTCGTTTCGGGGTCTCCACCGAAGTAATAGTAGAGGCTGCCAAGACCAATCAAGCCCAGAGAAGCGACGCAAAGCCCCATGATAGAGCCGCCGTAAAAGGCTACGGTTAAGGCCTGCGCCTCTCCGTGATTGTGTGCCGCTACGGCAGTGCGAACATTGGCTTTGGTGGCAGCGAACATGCCAAGAAGCCCGGCGGTAGCCGACGACACGGCGCCAGCGGTGAACGCGATAGCTGTGTCAGTGCCCAGGGGCGATACAAGAATGCCCAGTAGCAATACCGCGGAAAACATCGCGAGCATTTTGTACTCGCGCTTCATAAAGACCATAGCGCCGAGGTGAATTTGGTCGCCAATTTTCTTCACTTTCCCGTCGCCATGATTGTGACGGATCATGATGTGATAGATGACAAACGCAACGACAAGCCCTGCCGCGCCTAACATCGGGGGGTAGAGCATGTAATCAAATACCATGTGCGTACTCCTTCTTATTGTTGTGATGTCTTTTCAGTATAGAAAAGAAGAAGGAAAAGCCTAGGACTGATTACATCGTGAAGAATGCCTGTAGCTTACGAAGCTTTAGAGGGTGCAAGCTTTAGGCCGCGGCGGCCGCGCTGGGATGAATGTCGGGCACTACTCGCTTGATGACGTTCCAGTATCCATCCGCAACGGCATGGGGATACTCCGCGTAAAACCCTCGCGCACTGAGCGTGTTGTGCAGCGCGTTGAGTTGCCACAGCGGTACGCTGGGGAGCAGGTGATGTTCGATGTGGAAGTTGACCTTGTTGGGGCAAAGGATCAAGCGTTCCAGCCAGTTCGCTCGAGTCGTGCGCGTGTTACCGCGAGGATCGAGTTCGTACAGTGCAGGGACATTGCCATGTTCTGCGACTTGTCGAATACGGGCGACCAAGGGATAGCTTGTCAGGTAGGCCGCTACCCAGAGAAGGTAGAGCCAGGCAGCACCACTTAGCCAAAGGATACTGAGTAAGGCGGCGTTTGCGATGAGGCCCTGACGGAGGGCGCTACCGCCTTCGCCGCTGCGCATCATGATGCGATTCCCCGCCCCGCTGAGCAAACTCGTGACTTGCTTAACACCTGTTTGTCCACTGATGTCCCTGAGAAGTTTGCGTCGGAAACTCTGCGCAGCAATGGGGTACTTGCGATAATTGGGTAGATCGGGATCTTGATCTGTGCCGGCGAGCCGGTGATGCTCCCGGTGCGAGGCGCCATAGGCATCACAGTCGCCAAGCACGGGATATGCGCCAAGCCACTGTCCCAGAGTTTCATTGAGCCTCTGGGTTTTGAAGAGTGTCTTATGTCCGGCTTCATGCATTAATATTGACAGACCCAACTGGCGTCCACCGAGCAAGAGAATCGCGAGGACCACTGTTAGCGGGTTGGTCCAGAACGCAACCATGGCAAAGATCGCGACAATGCTCAGCCAGCTTTTAAGTATCAGCCAGGTACCCATGAGATCGCTGCGTCGGGTATAAGCCTGTATCTCTTCACGACTGAGGTAGTCTGCTGCTTTCATGCGAGTACTCTTTATTATCTATCTACTCAGACTAAAAAGTAACACAGAAATACACTATGCGTAATCTTTTGTTATGTTTTCGATGCTAAGCTCCATGGATGTTTGAATCGAAAACCCATGCGGCGCCGACCCCAAAGCGTCTGGTGCTCTCTTTACTGAGCTCTCCTGATCTTCAGGAAATCAGTGCGCGGGAATACGCTCAGTGGGGACTGCTCTTTGGTATTGATCCCACCTCTATGCGCGTGGCACTGGGACGATTGGTGAAAGCCGGTTTTCTGCGAAGTGTTGCCCGAGGGCGTTATGCCATCGGTGAGCGAGGCAAAGTGCTCAGCGAGACGGCTCGGGGCTGGGTCTCAAGGGAACAACGTATTGGCCCCTGGGACGGACAGTGGTTGCTCGTTCACACCGCGCACCTGGGGCGACGCGACAAGACTGCTTTGACAACCAGAGAGCGCGCGCTGGCGCTGGTGGGCTTTGCCACACTCAGTTCGGGCCTTTGGTGCAGACCCGCTAATTACCTGGAAACACCTGCTCAAACGCGATCACGTCTTGTGGAGCTGGGCCTCGAGAGCAGAGCGATCCTTGTTCGCGGCGATTCGCTTTTGGGGGAGTCTCTCTCTTTAGAGGAACTTTGGCCTAGGCATGATCTCGAATCACGGTATCGAGCACTCACCAACGCCATGCAGGAAAGCATGCAGCGAGGCTCCGCTCAGCATAGCGACACCCTTGCGCGGGAGACGTTTTTGCTAGGCGAAGCGGTGATTCGACAGATCAATAGCGACCCGCTGTTGCCCGGTTCCATGATCGACGTGAATGCTCGACGAAAAATGCATGAAACGATGGTAGCGTATGACTCTTTCGGCCGCGGCGCCTGGGCCCGTTTTCAGGTCAACTTCTAATAAAGGAATTTCTACTCAATGAGCGATGCACAATACGAACCACCCAAGATTTGGACTTGGGATACCGAAAGCGGCGGCAAGTTTGCCAGCATTAATCGACCCATAGCTGGTGCGACCCACGAGAAAGAGCTTCCGGTTGGCGAGCATCCTTTTCAGTTGTACTCACTGGCTACGCCCAATGGGGTGAAAGTCACCGTGATGTTCGAAGAGCTCCTGCATCTGGGCATCTCCGAGGCGGAATACGATGCCTGGCTGGTCAATATTCAGGAGGGCGCTCAGTTTTCTAGCGGCTTTGTGGATATCAACCCCAACTCCAAAATTCCCGCAATGGTGGATCGTAGCGGCGATACGCCGGTGAGACTTTTTGAGAGCGGCGCGATGTTGATGTATCTCGCCGAGAAGTTTGGCGCGTTTCTCCCCAAGGATCTTGCTTCGCGGGGAGAGTGCTATTCGTGGTTAATGTGGCAGATGGGTAGCGCACCGTTTCTGGGCGGTGGCTTTGGTCATTTTTATGCCTATGCGCCAGAAAAGTTCGAGTACCCCATCAATCGCTATGCCATGGAGGTGAAGCGTCAGTTGGATGTATTGGATCGCAATCTTGCAGACCGCAGGTTCCTGTGTGGCGATGAGTACACCATCGCGGACATCGCTACCTTCCCCTGGTACGGCGCGCTAGTGATGGGCAAACTCTATGAGGCCGGAGAGTTCTTAGACGTGACTTCGTACACCCATGTTTTACGCTGGGCGCAAGAGATTTTTGAGCGCCCCGGGGTTGTGCGTGGACGCTGTGTCAATCGGGCTTGGGGTCCGGAGGAAGATCAGGTGCTGGAGCGTCATAGCGCAGCCGATCTAAAGCGATGAGGAACCTCGTTGCCCACGTCTGCCGTATGGCGGCCCTGCTGCTTACTATCACTTGGGCAGGCTTTGCGACGTCCAGTGAATGGGAGACTCAGTTTGATGAGGGCGGGGTGCGCGTGGAAACGCGCGATGTCGCTGGTTCTGATTACAAGGCTTTTCGTGCCCAGGCGCTGATTGCGGCGACTCCCGATGAAGTGCTGGCGCGACTTCAGGATGTTGAGCGCTACCCCGATTGGTTTCCCGATACCCTGGAAGCCCGACGATTGGAGCTTGGGGGTGACCGTTGGGCGAACTACGTTCGCACGGATGCACCGTGGCCATTAAAGGACCGTGATGCCGTTTATACCCAAAAGCTCACGCGGACTGTACAGGGCATTCAAATCACCGTGGGTGTGGCCCCCGATACCGTGCCGGAGTCCAAGGATGCGGTACGCATTCGCGCCGCTGCTGGCCTCTGGGAGCTGGTCGCAGCTGATGGCGGTACAGCTTTGCACTGGGAGTTTCATGTGGAGCCGGGAGGCAATATCCCCAGCGGGCTCGCTAACGCCAGAGTTATAGAGACTCCCAAGCGCGCATTGCAATCACTCAAGAACTATTTTGCGAACAACACTGAGCTGTGATGCTTGATGGGCATTCGTTTGAATTGAATAAGGCAAGACAACATCGAAGCTGATTCGGAGAGAGAGGCACACAATGATCAGTCTGCGAATAAATGGCGAGCAACGGGAGCTGGACGTCGATCCGCAGATGCCCTTGCTTTGGGCCATCCGAGAGAATCTGGCCATGACCGGCACCAAATTTGGCTGCGGCATTGCCCAGTGTGGTGCCTGTACCGTGCATCTGAACGGCAAGGCGATTCGCAGTTGCGTAACGCCGGTAGCAGCCGCCGCAAACGGAGAGGTCACAACCATTGAAGGCCTGGCGGATCTGGCTCCCGGAGAAGGTTTGCACCCCCTTCAGGAAGCGTGGATAGAAAAGCAGGTCCCTCAATGTGGCTATTGTCAGTCAGGGCAACTAATGAGTGCCGCTGCCCTTTTAGACAGTAATCCGAACCCCGATGACGCAGCTATTGATGCGGCGATGTCCGGTAATGTCTGTCGCTGTGGCATGTACCCCCGCATTCGAAGTGCCGTGAAGCTTGCGGCAGCGCAAACAGCTTCGGCGGTGCAGACCTTCGATCCAACGCTAGCAGTAGATCATGAGGGCGCGAGTCATGGGTAAATGGACGAGACGCGCATTTATCACCACGGGGATTTTAGCCGGCGGTGCTCTGGCGGTAGGCGTGGCCATACGACCCGGTCATAGAGCGCCGAAGGTTGCTGGGCAAGTAACCGATGATGGCGAAGTACTGGTGAGTATGTGGGTCAAAATTGACCCTTCGAACAAAGTCACGCTCATTGCGGCACATAGTGAAATGGGGCAGGGCGCGCATACTGCGCTGACCCAAATGCTTGCCGATGAATTGGATGCGAGCTGGGAAGACATGGAGTTTATGGAAGCTCCTGCAATTGATGAGTATGCCAACTGGGCGCTGGGTAAGGGCTTTCTCCTGGGCGATGCCGATATACCGGCGGCTTTGGTGCCTACTATTGATGGCGCCATATTGCAGGTCGCCAAAGCGATGAAGATGCAGATTACTGGTGGCAGTACGTCCATCCGCGCGACGGGTGTTGCTGGTGTTCGTGTTGCCGGAGCCGCAGCCAGAGAGTTACTGCTTCAGGCAGCGAGTGACGCCTGGGGTGTCCCGGTCTCGCAGCTAGACGCGAAAGACACGCATATTATTGACCGCAATAGTGATAAGCGCGCTCCGTTTGCCGAATTCGCGCTGGCCGCTTCTCAGACGGCACCCTCGGCGACGCCCACACTTAAAACGCCGGATCAATTTCGGGTTATGGGCAAGAGCACACCGCGCCTGGACATACCCGCAAAAGTAGATGGCAGCGCCGTGTTCGGTATCGACGCACAGGTAGAAGGCATGAAGTACGCGGCGATCCTTGCAGCGCCGGTGTTTGGTGCCCAGTTGGTGTCTGTTGATAGTGCGAAGGCGCAGGCCATGCCCGGCGTAGCGCAGATTGTGTCTCTTGAAGATGCCGTTGCAGTGGTGGCTGACGGTTACTGGCATGCCAGTGAGGCGCTCAAAACACTGAAGCCGCGTTGGTCAGAAACCGACAACGATCTAACTAGCAGCGAGTCCTTGTTCAGGCAGTTTGATCAAAGTCTGGCTCACGGTATGGATGGCGGTAGCAGTAAGGCCGATGTAGATAAAGGCGATGTGCCCGCGGCTTTGGCCAGCGCCGCCGCAACCTTAGATGCCATCTATCGCGTGCCTTATTTGGCCCATGCCTGTATGGAGCCCATGAATGCCACTGCTTTGGTCACCGATGAGAGCTGCCAGGTTTGGATCGGCACTCAGAATCCTTTGGGTTTTCGCTATGAAGTTGCCGATGCCATGGATATGGATGTTGAGCAGGTTCAGATACACCAGCATTACATGGGGGGCGGTTTTGGTCGTCGCTCAATGTCGGACTCTGCGATACAGGCGGCGAAAATCGCTCGGGCTGTGGGAGCGCCCGTGAAGTTGATTTGGTCCCGGGAAGAAGATGTTCGGCATGATCATTATCGTCCTGCGGTGGCGTCGCGGTTTAGGGTTGCACTGGATGCGGGCGGTCAGATCACAGCCTGGGAGAATGTTTATCACGAGAAACATGAGCCTGCAGAAGCCCCGACAATTCCCTATGCTGTGAGCGCTCAAAAGATCCACTCGGTAGACAGTCCCACGCACGTGCCTTTTGGTGCTTGGCGGAGTGTTGATCACTCGCAGCATGGCTTTTTTACCGAGGCTTTTTTTGATGAGGTCGCTGTAGCAGCAGGCAAGGATCCCTACGAATATCGCATGTCCCTCCTCGCAGATAAGCCGCGACACCAGAACGTACTGCGTACCGCTGCCGAGCGCGCGGGCTGGGGAGAAGACCTGCCTCAGGGTATGGGTCGTGGCATTTCCTTACAGGAGTCCTTTGGTTCCCTGGTTGCTCAGGTTGTAGATGTCAGCGTGCGCGACGGTAAGGTGAGCGTCGATCGTGTAGTGCTTGCCGTAGATGCAGGCTTTGCTGTGTCGCCCGACGGTCTTACGGCGCAGATGGAATCTGGTGTGAGTTTCGGTTTGACGGCGGCGCTCTATGGCGAGATTACGATTGAGAATGGTGCGGTTCAGCAAAGTAATTTTCACGATTACCCCATGGGTCGCATGAAGGATTCTCCGGTGATTGAGACGCATATCATTAACAGTGGAGAGGCCTGGGGCGGCGCGGGTGAACCGGGTACGCCGGGTATTGCACCGGCATTGGTCAATGCGGTGTTTGATGCCACGGGTTTACGGGTTCGCGAACTCCCATTGTCAAAGCATGACTTTAGTGATTTTGGCTGATCGTTTGCTGACTCAGCTACTTAAGGTAATACACAAAGGTGCTCACTACGCGCAGTCGCTTCTCTCTGCTTGAGGCGCTGTCGTAGGGGTTGCCGCCGGTGCCACTGATTTGAATGATGCCCTGGTTGGCGCTTTTGAGGTCTCCAAGGCTGGCGTTGGATTCGCTGGCAAACTTGACGGCCTGTGCTCGCGCATTTTCGGTGGCCGCTTTGAGTAACGGCCCTTTGGCATCATTGAATGCCCGCAGGGCATAGCTCGGCCCCGTGCCCAAATCCAGCTGCACACCGGCCGCGATAAGAGGGTCTGTCGCCAATGCTGCGGCTGATACCGCGGCAACCCGCTCACTATTAACGATGACGACTGCGGACCCGCTATAGCGAGTTGGGCTGTTTGAAGATGCATACTCGCGGGAGTAGGCATCCGTGACGACTAGGGGGCGTATCTCCATCTCTGAGCCGGTAAAGCCTAGGCCGTGAAGAAAGCCCACCAATTTGTCCCGATCAGCCGCGAGCGATTGTTGCACGGATAAAAAACTATCGCCCGCCCGGCGCACGGTGAGAGGCCAGGTGACGTAGTCACTGTCCACGCTCTGCTCGGCCAGTCCTTTGATGACGATGCTTCGATCAGCCATGCGAAAGCGTTCAAGGCCGTTACCAATAAAAGCGCCACTGGTGACCAGCCCCAAGGCAATGATGACCGCCAGGAAAGTGTTGTGCACAGTTAGCGACCCCTAGCTGATCTGGTGTCCGGGCGTTGACTGCGAAAGGGCGATTTCTTCGTCTGTCATGATCTCTGCAACGCCATCGAATAAAGGCGTCGACAGATAACGCTCACCGGTATCCGGTAGCATCACCAGAATCACCGAGCCTTCCGGCGCGGTCTCGGCGACTTGTATGGCAATGGCCAGAGTAGCGCCGCCGGATACGCCGGTAAAAATTCCTTCCTCTGCGGCGAGGCGTCGGGACCAGGCCATGCCATCAGCGCCGACGACGGGCAAAAGTTCATCGTAGAAACCTTTGTCCAGCGTTTCTTGCAACACCAGGGGGATAAAGTCCGGCGTCCAGCCTTGAATAGGATGGGGCTCGAAGGCCGGGTGACTGACCGTGGGCGAGCCTTGTTCATCGCGCTCCTGCGCGTGGCCAGAGGCTACGATGGCCGCATTCGCCGGTTCGGTAAGAATGATTTTGACCTCCGGGCGTGCCGCTCGAAGCACTCGAGCAACCCCCGTGACCGTGCCCCCCGTACCGTAACCGGTCACCCAGTAATCCAGTCGCTCGCCATCAAAGTCCGCGACGATTTCCTGACCCGTGGTGTTTTCGTGGATGTCGGCGTTATCGGCGGTCTCAAACTGTCTTGCGAAGAACCAGCCATTGGCCTCTGCCAGTTCTTTCGCCTTGTTATACATGCCCAGACCCTTGTGCTCTTTGGGCGTCAAGACGACCTGCGCGCCCAAAAAGCGCATCAGTTTTCGGCGCTCCACAGAGAAGCTCTCCGCCATGGTGATCACTAAGGGGTAGCCTTTGGCCGCGCAAACCATGGCAAGCCCGATACCGGTGTTTCCGGAGGTCGCCTCTACGATCGTTTGACCTGGTGCGAGTCGCCCCTCGCGCTCCGCGGCCTCAATAATATTCAACGCCAGACGATCCTTCACGGAACCACCGGGGTTAAAGGCTTCGGCCTTGACGTATATCTGCACGTGTTTTGGCGCGATTCGGTTGAGACGAATACAGGGCGTGTCCCCGATCGTATCCAGAATGTTGTCATAAAGGCGGCCGCGGCCCTGAGTTTTTCTTATATCCATCGAGAATCTCTCCCTGAGGCTGTAAGCTCTAGTTTGTTAGTAATCACCCACCCCTTGCGAGTGGGGAGCGTGTTGCCAAAAAACTAAGCGCAAGATCGTTGTCCTATAGCTTACAACAAAGAGAACAACAAGTTGCCTGAGAATCGTCGTCTACGCGCAGTGCTATTGTCGTCGTTAACGTCATCGTTATTGTCGCTGCTGTTATTTGTGACTGTGTCTGCGCAAGCCCATTTACCCGAGTATTTCGGTCGCAAGTATGTGCTGGTGAGCGTTGAGTCAACGCCAGCTCCTGTTGCCTGTGAGGGCAATCGACAGCTGATGCGTGGAGAAGCGAATAGTTTGCGGGACGAACTCGATAGTGCGCTTTTGGATTCAGGCGCTTACAACCCGAAGCTAGCCGATCCTATTGGCGAACTTGGGAAGCTTTATTCCTCGCTCTGTAATCACCCCGCCTCTTTGGATGCGTATCGCAAAGCCCTGCAGATTGTCCGGGTCAACGATGGTCTTATGACTCCCGCCCAGATCCCTTATCTAAAAGCCCTGGCGGATAGTTACCAGGCCATTGGGGATTTTGAATCGGCCCAGCAAAGCATGCGCTCCGTGTTTCGTATTCACGATATGGGGCAGGGTGAACTGGATGCTGCTGCCCTACGCGACAGTCTGGCGTACTTCTCCCGTGCCCGTGCCATTTTTATCGATCCTCGCTCCCGCGGTAAAATGAATCTCTTCTTTGAGGCTTATAACGACAACGAGCATATGCTTGAGACACAGCTGCAGCGCGATGATCTCAACTACGCAGCGCGGGAGGCCTTATCGCTCAGCCATCTGCGAAATCTCTATTTGCTTCTGGGGACTGACTTTGTCCTGATGTCGGGAATCTCCGGAGATGCCACCAATCCGGCGGTTGATTTCATGCAGCGTAGCCAGATGCTCACCTACGGCAAAGGTCGAAAGCTACTCGAGGAACTCATAGAGTCCTCGGAGAGTCAGCCCGCGGCAACCCGCGCTCTGTTGTATTTCCGTCTGGGAAACTGGCAGCAGTGGAACGCCAAGTGGGGGCAGGCTTGCGATACCTATGCGCTTGCCTGGGATCTCACAGGAGAAGAAGACGGTGCGGCACTTCGAAAGCAGATGTCCCTTGCTGCCGAGCTTCCTGAGGACTCAGCGCTGTGGACTTCTTTGATCGACGCGGGCATCCCTGTAAAGGTTGTAATTAACGCAGATTTTCGTGTTTCGGCACGAGGCGATATTTCGCGAGTTGATGCGACTGTTGAGGACGACGGGAGTAGTGGGCTCGCGGGCAGGGTCGGACGGTGGTTGCGAGACTCCCATGCACGTCCCGCAATCATTGACGGGGCCTGCGTTGAAAGCGAGCTTCGTGGGCGGCGCTATCGTTTGCTCGATTAGCGCCGTTAAAAACGACTAGGGACGAACTTTCTTTGTGCCTTTGGGTCATTTTGCTTTGAAGAGTTCCGGATTCAGACGAAGGTTACGCGCTATATCTGTGTAGTTAACCGTCGTGGTCACACGCTTTGCCGTGGCCCCGAACTCCTGACGGCGGGCATCCAGGACGCCTGATCAATCCAAAGCCGTATTTTTCCCGCGATTGCGCGGCCTAAGTCGCGCTTTGGGGTGAGTTCCAAGACCCGGGTGCGAGTGCCGTCAACAAGTAGCGATCCTTTAGATCTCGGCCCGAGATGGTAAAGCCGAGTCCGAAGAGTGGTTCGAGGCGATTTTCACCCCATTGGTCGTAACGCATGTCCCCATTCTCGCGAATAAAGCCATTCCCTGAATGCTCCTTGAGAACATTGCCTT
>NZ_JBLGBE010000077.1:0-15530 GCF_047617445.1 Congregibacter sp. | reverse complement strand
GACTCATTATTCTGGCGCTCTCTGTGCTGGGCACTCTGGCCGTTCTGGCAGCGATACCCGCAGAAGAGATCAATCTTGTAGAAGGACTCATAGACACACTCCGAGTGTCCTTTGCAGGCATGAGCGGCGCCAGCACCTTGGTGCTTCTACTAGGACTTTGCTTCCTATTCGGAATCTTCTCCAGCTGTGCTGCATGGTCTATGGGCGCAAACCGCGCAGCGGCGGAAGCAGCGTTGGAAGGAGAGCTCCCCTCCTGGTTTGGTGTGGAGATGGCGAGCAATGGTTCACCGCTTGGCGCTGCCGTGCTCACCGGCCTGGTAAGTACCTTAGCGCTGCTGGGTTATGGATTCATGTCTGGCGACAATGAGGATCTTTTCTGGTCTTTATTCGGTTTTAGCTCTGTGTTGTTCATGCTGCCGTATGTGGGAATGGTATTGGCCTTCCTGCGTATGCGCTCTATCGATGGTGACCGGGCACGGCCCTTTCGGGTCCCCGGGGGCGCGCCAGGCGCCCTTTTCTGCGCGTTGCTTTGCGCGTTTATTTTACTCGTCGCCATAGCACTTTTCATGGTTACGCCAGACGACGGCCCGCAGTGGAAGGTCATTATCGGCGTCGTTCTGGCCCTGGCTCTCGGAGAGGCTGTAATTCGCGTCGCCGAACGCGCAAAACCAAAAACATCTGATAGGCGAGACACACCGTAAATGTAAGTCATAAGATCCTTTGGAAGTTTTGTATCAAAAATGTCCAAGTCAAAACATGACAACGCTCGCCGCAAGCGTGTCGGGCTTCTTCCGCTGATATTGTTGCTCGCCTGTGCAGCGCAATCTGATGACCGCTTGACGAGCCAGTCTGCTGAAAGCACCAGCATGCCCGACACCGAGCAAGCCTCCTTGTTAAAAGTGGGCGAGGCACGCCTAAAGTTCCTATTTTGGTCAGTCTATGACTCTCGGCTGTACACCCTGAGCGGGGCGTACAACGAGGGTGAACGCCCCCTCAAACTCGAAATTCAGTATCTGCTGGATATCACAGCTGATGCGCTATTAGAAAGGACGCTAATGGAGTGGAGCAACATGGGCCGCAGTCATCCGAGTCAGGAACAATGGCGCAGTGAGTTGGCCAATATCTGGACAGATATTCAGTCAGGTGACGTACTCAGCTTGGAACTCGATAGCGCTAACCGCAGCACCTTTCGCCGCAATGGAGAACTCCTCGGACACATAGAGGATCCGGAGTTCGGTCAGGAGTTTGTGGACATCTGGCTCTCTGAAGATTGCACTCGGCCGGACATTCGGCAGGCTCTGCTGGGCAAGAGCGCTACTTAGCGGGGCCACGCCTTGCGGTCCCCATTGACTGACCGGGCTAAGGCTGTGGAACCGGAGCTTCCGCAAGCGGGTCTGTACTTTCTAAACCGTCACTTGCACCTCGATCCACGGTAGTCAGATATTCATCTAAACGCGCCTGCGCGGTGTCTCCGAACAAAATTCGGCTAGCTTCGGCCAGTCCTGGGGCGCTGCGAATATCCTCAGCACGCACTACCTGTTCGATCTTGGAGCGTCGGCGCATGAAATCTTCGAGTCGTACCACCATCTCTCGTCGGGCGGTGAGCTCGATCTCGCAGCGCGTGTACTCCGCATGCTCGATAAGCAACTCAACGCTTTGCGGTACTTCACGAATACGATCCAGCAACTGAAATGCAGACTCGCCATAGCGCCGCCAAAAACGTTCACTCAAAGGTTCGGATGACCCAGGATCCGTCATTTCGTCCAGGCCCAACTGGCTCGCCTGCTGCATGAACGTCTCTTTCACAGAACCTCGCGGTTCCCCGTACCAAACGGCCTTGGGTTTTGGCACTGCAATACCCAAACTCGCCACGGCCTCTACCACTTCATCGCCCACGTTTAGGCAGTCAGTGAGCTTGCCGCCAAAAATACTGATTTGTGAGAGCTCTCTGTTTACTTCGATCTCGTGTTTACGGGAGAGCTGCACCCAGTCAGCTGCACCTTGAGAGCCGGTGACCGCCAGGGGACGCACGCCTACTCTCTCTGCGATGACATCTTCCGGGCGAATGGGCTCTCGTAAATCAATCAACTGGTTGACGTTATCGAGTACGAACTGGCGGTCCTCCGCGGTAACTCCCACAGACGGGTCGCTGACCGGCATGTCCGTAGTGCCTATACAGGTCTTGGGTCCCATGGGAATCAAGAAAAACAGCCGTCCATCACTGGCGAAGAACGTCAACACCCGGCGGCTGTCAGTCACCCGATCAACAATCAGATGAATACCCTTTGAGAACAGGTGCCGATACTGTGTCTCGACACCCAGCATCGTGTTCAGGGAATCGACCCAGGGGCCACAGGCATTGACTACCACCCGGGCACGCAGAGAATAGGTTTGCTCGCTTTCACAATCCCGAAGACGGCAATCCCAAGCGCCATCACGGCGGGTCGCTTGATCCAAATTCACATAGTTGGCCGCGATACAGCCCATATCCAATGCCCGACGGATGAAGCTAAAAACAAAACGTGCGTCATTGTCGTAGAGGTAACAGTCCGAGTATTCAAGACCTCCCGCCGCCCGGCTGGTGTTAATTTCTGGCTCGAGCTTTTTGATCGCCCGGGCTGACAGGTATCTAGGGGCACGCGTTTTACAGCGACCCATGAGCCAATACAGCACGCTACCGAGGAATACGAAGAAAGACCAAAACCGAAAACCGCGCTGAATGGTGGTAAAAAAGCGTATCTCTTTGACCGTTGCAGGGTAGGCGCGCATAAGCTCGTTTCGCGACCGACAGAGCTTGTTTACCAGAAAGAACTCGAGGGTCTCCAGATACTTGATACCGCCCCAGGCGAGGTTGCTGGAATTAGAGCTGACGCCACTGGCAAAGTCGCCACGATCAATCAGCGCAACGCGGACACCCTTTCCTGCGAGCGCGGCGGCGGATACCGCCCCATTGATGCCGCCCCCAACAATGAGAACGTCATATTCTTGCCCATCAAGGCTACTGAGATTCTTATCGCGCAGTGCGGTGGACACCGCGTTTCCTCCTAAATACCAGCTCAAGCGTTATCGGCTAACCATAGCCAACTGGACAGTGACTTCAACAGACACCACTATAACGCACTCTCTAAGCGGTTCTCCCTGCCTTTATGCATCAAGAAACTCTAGAAATCTATCGCGGCCTCCAATACCCCTGGGGTCGCGGAGTGAACCCCGAACCCGGTGAGCCCCGACGAATTGCCGAAGGCGTCTATTGGGTGCGTTTTCCTATGCCCATGTCCCTTAACCACATCAATCTCTGGTTGCTGGAAGACGGAGACGGTTGGACAATTGTTGATACCTGTCTGAATCTGCCGGATGCCCGGGAGCTCTGGGAGTCTCTTTTTGAGGGATTCATGGGCGGCAAGCCGGTCACCCGTGTCATCTGCACGCATATGCACCCGGACCATGTAGGCCTCGCGGGCTGGATCTGCGAGCACTTTGGCTGCGACCTGTGGATGTCCCGCGCCGAGTACCTCATGTGCCGATCTTTAGTTGCAGACACCGGTCGTGCGGCCCCGCAGGTCGCGGTGGATTTCTATCACCGGGCCGGCTACGACGAAGAGCAACTGGAGCAGTACAAAAAACGCTTTGGGTTTTTCGGCAAAGCCGTATCACCCTTGCCGGACCGCTATCGGCGTCTCGTGGACCTGGAAACCCTGACTATCGGTGATCGCTACTGGCAAATGATGGAAGGCAGTGGACACTCCCCCGAGCATCTTTGCCTGTATTGCCCGGCGCTTAAGCTGTTTATCTCCGGTGATCAGGTACTGCCGCGCATAACACCCAATGTCTCTGTATTTCCCACAGAGCCGGAAGGCGACCCTTTAAAGTATTGGCTGCACTCCTCTGCGCGACTGCGTGAGCGCCTTCCAGAGGATTTGCTGGTTCTGCCTTCACACGAAGCGCCCTTTATGGGTCTGCACGTGCGATTGACCCAGATACTGGAGTCCCACAAAGAAGACCTCAGCGCCCTGTTCAAATTGCTTGCAGAGCCTCAGCGTGCAGTGGATTGTTTTCCGGCGCTATTCAAACGTGAGATCGGCAAAGGCTTGCTAGGTTTGGCCACCGGCGAAACTCTCGCGCATCTGAACTGCCTTCTCGGTCGCCGCAGAATTCGTCGCCATAGCGACGAGCAAGGGGTGCACTGGTACGTGCAAGATCCCGATGCTATCGATCTCGATGACGACTAAATTTCAGAGGTGACGCTTATGTTGCAAAAGCTCAAAGTCAGCTTTTATCGAACGTTTTATCGCTTCAGCGCCCGACAGGCCTGGCACGCACCTAATGTTCATACATCACCGGGGGCTCTCGAGTTACCCACAAGCGCCGGCCCCCTGCGTGGCCACCTTTATCGAGGGGGCAAGGCCGCCGAGCGTCCTTTAGTTATCTATTTTCACGGTGGTGGCTGGGTGATCGGCGACCTCCAGACCCACCATGCTTACTGTCAGGCACTGTGCGACGCCTCAGGTGCGTCGGTCATCGCTGTGGACTATCGCCTGGCGCCGGAGCACCGATTTCCTACTGCCCAGGATGACTGCCTGGCTGCAGTCAATGCCATCGTCGCCGGACTTCCGGACTTTGGTCCGAGCAACGGCGGTATTGTGCTCGCGGGCGACAGTGCCGGCGGTCAATTATCTCTGTGCACAGCACTTGAGGCAGATGAAGAACTCAAGCCCAAGCTTAAAGGCATGTTGCTAACCTACCCGGTAGTTGATCACTACAGTCGACCATCGCCGTCTTACATCGATTGCGCTAAGGGACAGGCACTGAGCAGCGACCTGATGCGCTGGTTCTGGGATAGCTATTTGGGAGGCACAGATCCGGAGGCCGAGGCAACGCAGCGCGCGTTTCCGATGCGAAGCTCAGCATTGGGAACACTGCCCCCGGCGATTCTATGTACCGCCGGGCGGGACCCGCTCCGGGATGAAGGCATGGCCATGGCAGACGCATTGCGCGACGCCGGTGTTGCCCTAGAACAAGAGCACTATCCTGACTCAGAGCACGGTTTTGCCTGTTCCATGGGCCCCACTGATGATTATAAAGCCTGGCTTGCACGCTGCGCAGCGTGGATAGCGCAGCGTTAAAACACTGCCGGACTAGCCGGCAATCTTTGAGAGGATATCCCGCGCGCCCGCCTTATCAAGCATCTTGGGCGGAAAGTAGCCTGTTCCCTCGGCTACTGCGAGATCCACTAGATAATCAAAGTCTTCGGCCTTAATCTTCTCAGAGGTAGCGGGAATACCTACGTCATCTCTAAGCTGAATAACGGCGTCGATGAACGCTCTCGCCTGATCCCCGGCGCTTTGCCCTGAAGCAGCAACTCCAATCAGCTGAGCAAGCTCTGCTAAGGCGCCTTCTGCCTCTGCGGCGCAGTAGTTCAGTACATGTGGCAACACCATAGCGTTCGCAAGCCCATGGGGAATCTGATACTTGCCACCCAGTTGATGTGCAATGGCATGAACCGAGCCAACGTTTACCTGGTTGATGGCGATGCCTGCGTAATAAGAAGCCAGCGCCATGGATTCTCGCGCTTCGGCATCATCACCCTGGTCGTAGGCACGTGTGAGATTTTCGAAAATAATGCGAATTGCGCGTTTCGCATGCTCTTTACTCGTGCCCCGGTCCCAGCGACAGATAACGGTCTCTACAGCGTGGGTCAAGGCATCCATGCCAGTCGCAGCGGTAATCGCCGGGGGCATACCCAGCTGCAGATCCGGATCCAGCGCGGTGGCGCCCATGCCCAAACCGGCGCCAGAGATAACGCCTTTTTCATGGGTCACTGGATCGGAGATAACCGCGCCCATGGTCGCCTCGGAGCCGGTTCCCGCGGTAGTTGGAATCGCAAAAATCGGCAGCACCTCGTGCTTTACCTTGCCAAACCCGATCCAGTTCCGTGGATCTTCGTCGCTGGTGGCCCGTGCCGCAACGAGCTTGGCACAATCAATTGAGGAACCGCCCCCGATAGCCAGCACCACATCGCTATTGTGCTTTTTTAACTCAGCCAGACCTTCGGCAACCTGGTCAAAGGTGGGGTCCGGCTCCACGCCATCGTAAAAAGCGATGTCGATATCAGAACCGGCAAAACCTTCCAGCGCGCGATCCACGATTCCCAGTTCACGAAGTGGCTTGTCGGTAACCACCAATACTCGCTTGAATCCCGATCGACGAATGTGCGCACAAAGCTGCGCAGAACTACCGGAGCCTGCAAAGGCAAGATAAGTCGCTCCCGGCGATGAAGCCGTGAGAATTTTGGCTAAAATAAAGAGGAGTGCGTTTTTGATTTTATTCATGGTTTTACTCAGGCCCTGATCGTCAAGGTAGTCGTTAAAGTAGAGAAGAGTAACAATTCGTATCGCCCTCAGCGAGAGAAGATAGCTTGCCCTTCCTTCCATCGAATGCGATGTTGGCCATCAATCAACAACATACAAGTTCAACAGCAAAGGAATACTCTCCATGACAGCCATCACGCGCCGGTATGTGCACATCGACGAGGCCGACCGAAGTCTCTCGCTAAGAGAAGACCGAGCCCCGGTCCCGGGTGCTGAGGAGGTTCTCATCGAAGTTGCCGCTGCCGGCCTGAATCGCGCCGACCTGCTGCAACGCAAAGGCCTTTACCCCCCGCCCTCGGATGCATCACCCATTATGGGATTGGAAGTATCCGGAACAGTGTTGGCCTGTGGCGAAGCCGTGTCCAACTTTAAACCCGGCGATGAGGTCTGTGCTCTTACCCATGGTGGGGGCTATGCAAGTCATACAATCGCGCCACAGAGCCAGACTTTACCGGTGCCGTCGGGGTACAGCCTGAGTGAAGCTGCCGCGCTTCCCGAAGCACTGCTCACCGTTTGGCACAACGTCTTTCAACGGGCGGGTCTGGAGGCCGGTGAAAACGTGCTTATACACGGCGGTGCCAGCGGCATTGGCACACTGGGCGTCGGTATCTGTAAGGCCATGGGCGCCTCGGTGTACAGCACTGCTGGTAGCGCCGAGAAGTGTCGCCGCATTGAGGCTCTGGGTGCGACTAAAGCATTCAACTATAAGGAACAAGATTTTGTCGCAGAACTCGACGCTCTGGGACTAAAGGGTGGCATTTCGGTCATTCTGGACATGGTCGGTGGCGACTATATTGGCCGCAATTTTGAAGTCGCGGCGCCAGAAGGACGCATCGTCAATATCGCCTTTCTTAGAGGATTTAGCGCCGAGGTCAATTTTCTTCCTATGTTAATGAAGCGACTCACTCTCACGGGGTCCACCCTTAGAGCACAGTCTGAAGCGCAAAAGGCTCAGATGGTGTTTGAAATACGCGAACAACTGTTCCCACACCTCAATGCTGGAACGATCAAGGTTGTTATCGACAAGGAGTTCTCTCTGGATCAGGCCCAAGCAGCGCAGGACTACATGGAGTCCGGCGTTCACATGGGCAAAATCCTGCTGCGCCCCTAACTTCGATTCACGCATGCAACGACTATCCAATGGCTATAAAACACTCGCTGTCACGGCACTGACCTGGGCTCTTGCCGCCTGCGGTGGAGGTGGTGGGGGCGGGAGTAGCAGCACGCCAACACCGGCCAATATTCCGCCGGTGGCTGAAGCTGGCATCGCGCAAAGCGTGGGCGCGGGTGACGCAGTGACGCTGGACGCGGGCAACAGTCGTGATAGCGATGGCAACATCGTCACCATCGCCTGGTCCCAGAGTGAGGGCCCCACGGTGGACCTTGTCGGCGCCGACCAGTCCCAAACCACCTTTACAGCACCGAGTCTGGGTGAAGATAGGGAGCTCGTGTTTACACTGATAGTTGCCGACGATGATGGTGCCACTGCCAGCGACTCTGTAACCATCAATGTCTCTGCAGCCATGATCGCGGAGCAGGTGTCTATCAGTGGCCGCATCGAGCCATCCGCAAGTCAGAGCCTGGATGGCGACACCAATGATCCTTTCAATCCTTTCCTTAACAATGATGAACCGGCACAGCCTCAATCCATCGCCAACCCCACGACCCTGGGCGGCTACGTCAATGAACCCGGGGCGGGTGCCGAAGGTCGGTCGCAGATCGCCGGCGATCGTGAGGACTACTTCCTTGTAGATCTCCTCCAGGGACAAAGCATTAGTTTGTTAGTGGCGGAGTTTCAGGATGCTGACGCCGATCTATATCTCTACTCTCCCGCGGAAGCGTTGATTGATTTCTCTATAGAAACGGGACCCAGCGAGAGCCTTGTCATTGAGCAGAGCGGCAGCTACCTCGTCAATGTGTCCATCTTCTCGGGGGCGACCAATTACACGCTGGCCATTGGATCGAGTCTTGTGCCGGTCAGTCGCACCGCCTACGAAGATGTCATTCCCGGCCAGATCATTGTGTCCTATGCCGACTCCAATACACAGACGAACACGGCAGAGGCTTTTGCTCGTCGCCTGCGTATGCGCCAGCTTGGCGGGGGCCCACGTCGGGCCCGCCTCATGGTTCTGGATGACGCAGGCCAGGACAGCCAGCTCATTAACCGCCGACTGGGCTACCAGCACTTTCGCTTTGCGCAGTTCGAAAAGCAGGCGCTGGCAGAGCGCTGGCGTACTTTGATCAGTATCAAGCGTTTAGCGCGCTCGCCCGGGATAGACAGTGCCGAGCCGAATTACCGCGTGCGCCCCTCCGCATCCGTGAACGATGAAGCTTACGCTTTGCAATGGCATTATCCCTTGATCAGTGTGCCCGGGGCCTGGGAAACCACCGTTGGAAACCCCGGGGTTATCGTCGCCGTGGTGGATACCGGCGTACTGACAGGCCACCCGGATCTGGCAGGACAGCTGGTCCCCGGCTATGACTTTATTCGCGATCCCCGGGAAGCCGCCGACGGTGACGGGATAGACCCTAACCCGGAAGAAACCATCGACGGGGGAGACCCGGCTGCAGTGAATTTTCACGGCACCCACGTAACCGGCACTATTGCGGCGCGAGGCAATAACGGCATCGGCGTTACGGGCGTGGCTTATGGAGCGCGGGTAATGCCTTTGCGCGCTCTGGCAGCCAGTGGCGGTACTGGCTATGACGTTAATCAAGCGGTGCGCTATGCCGCGGGACTAGAGAATGATTCCGGGACATTTCCCGATGCGCCGGTGCAGGTTATCAATCTCAGTTTGAGTGGAGGTGGCTTTAGCGCCAGCACCCAGAGACTCTACGACGAGATTAGCGCGCTTGGCATCATTGTCGTAGCGGCGGCAGGCAACGAGAGCAGTACCTCGCCAAGTTATCCGGCGAGCTACGACAATGTGATTTCGGTGAGTGCCGTAAACACGCAGCAACAGATCACCAATTACTCCAACACCGGCAGCGCTATTGATCTTGCGGCGCCGGGTGGTGATGGCAGTCAGGACTTTAACGGTGACGGCTACCCGGACGGCATCCTTAGCACTGGCGGGTCCGATGGTGAGTTTGCTTACACCTTTCTCAGCGGCACCTCCATGGCTGCACCGCATGTTGCCGGCGTGATGGCGTTGATGAAAAGCGTCAATCCAAATCTGAGCGCCAACGATGTGAGCAGACTGCTCGAGCAGGGTGATCTCAGCGACGATATTGGCAGTGTGGGCCGGGACAACCTCTACGGCCATGGAATCATCAATGCGCGTAAAGCTATCGAGGCCGCTCTGGCGGAGGCTGGCAGCAGCTCCGGCAGCGAGCCGCGACTCGGCAGCTCCAGCAGTGCCCTTAACTTCAGCTCTCTTCGAACACGGTTAGAAATCGTTCTTCGAAACAGCGGCGGTGGCGACCTGCAGAGTGTCCAGTTGCGCTCCAATGATGCATGGATCACCGCAAGCTCTGTCAGCGTCGATGAGCAGGGCCTGGGACGCTATGCCATCGAAGTCGATCGAGACGGGCTCACGCCCGGTGTCTATGAAGGGAGTCTCACCGCGACTTCCAATGCCAACGAGCTCTCCGTGCGGGTGCTTCTCTCTGTGACGGACGCCACCGATGCAGAACTGGGCATCGTGTACCTACTCCTGTTTGATCCTGCAACAGACACGGTGGTCGCCCAAACGACCCTACAGACCAATAGCGAAACCTTTGATTTTGCGTTCCCCGAAACCCCTGCCGGACTGTATCAACTGTTTGCCGGCACTGATCTGGACAATGATCTGGTGATTTGTGACGAGGGCGAGGCCTGTGGCGCGTACCTCACCATTGATCAGCCACTGACAGTTAACTTTGATCGCAATCGGAACGATCTAAACTTCTCCATCGAATATCTCGTAGCCTTTCCCGGTGTGGCGAGCGCCAACACCCAAATTAATGGCAAAATACGGGCCTTAAACTCCTTACGACGAGAAGCAACAGTGCCATGACCGGGTTCCCAACGAGAAAGCTTAGTATCCTTCTGCTGGCCGCCGGCCTCCTCTGCGCCTGCGGAGACAGTCAGTCCCTGGAAAATGAAGGTTCGGGATCGCCTACGTCCTCGGTGGTCGCAAGCGAGTCAGGCTCAGCATTAGAAACTACGACAGAGCCGCTGGAAGCCAACGCCAGCTCTGCCCCCCCGGGTGATTTAAACCCTGCCGCAAATCCTGAAGCACCGGGGCTGCGACGCTGGGTCGGTGACCTGGATGCCATGGAAGAGCACCGCGTCCTTAGGATTCTCACGGTTTATGGCCCGGGGCGCTTCCACCTGGACGAAGGTCGGGGCGTTGGTATCGTTGCCGAAATGGCCACTCGACTTGAAGAGCATCTGAACAAGGACCCAGAACGCAAACACATCCGGATGTTCACCCTCGTAATCCCCATAGCCCGGGATCAGCTTGTTCCTGCGTTGCTTGCGGGTCGAGGCGATGTCATTGCGGCCGGGCTGACTATTACTTCTGAGCGTCAGGAAATTGTGGACTTCAGCATTCCCGCCAGCAAGGTATTGAACGAGATACTTGTTACCGGTCCCAGCGCACCACAGCTAGACCAGCTTGAAGACCTCTCCGGAAAAACCGTATACCTGAGAGAGAGCAGCAGTTACCGGGAAAGCGTGGATGCGCTTAATGATCGTCTTGAAGCACAAGGACTCCCCCTCATCGATATCGAAGTCATGCCCGGTTCTCTGGAAGACGACGACCTCATCGAAATGGTCAATGCCGGCTTGCTTCCCTGGGCCGTGGTGGACGACTACAAACCACAGATGTGGGAGGGTGTATTCAAGGATCTGGTTGTTCGCAATGATCTGGTCTTTCGCGAGGGCGGACGCACGGCCTGGGCGCTGCGAAAAGACAGCCCCTTACTGAAGGCCTCAGTGGATGCCTTCCTCAAGAAGAACCGCGCAGGCACGCTCTACGGCAATATTCTGATCAACCGCTATGTCCGGGACTTTGATTGGGCCAGCAACGCGCTGGGCGATGAGGACTATCAGCGCTTCAATGATCTGCAGTATCTTTTCCAAAAATATGGCGAGCTCTATGAAATGGAGTATTTGTTCGCAGCCGCTCAGGGCTATCAGGAATCGCGCCTGGATCAGAGCGTGCGCAGCCACGCCGGTGCCGTCGGTGTCATGCAGCTCCTCCCCTCAACCGCGTCGGACAAGAGTGTCGGTATTCCGAATATTCATGAGGTGGAGCCCAATATTCACGCCGGCATCAAATACATGGACTACCTTCGCGACCGCTATTTCGATGATCCAGAAGTCACACCGTTGAACCAGGCCTTACTCGCACTGGGCGCTTACAATGCCGGGCCATCGCGCATGATCCGCCTGCGTGCGAAAGCCGCCGAACGAGGCTACGACCCCAATGTCTGGTTTGACAATGTTGAGCTGATCGCCGCCGAGGACATCGGACGCGAAACCGTCCAATACGTATCAAATATTTATCGCTACTACCTGACCTATCGTATGGTTGCCAAGCAGGAGCTCAAACGCGCAGAAGCGCGGCGCGCTATCGGTATCAGCGATGCGCTCGACCAGTAAATACATAAAACAGATAACCGCCGAACCACCCGGCGAGGCATTGTAAGGCGAGACCAAGGGGCTCTCTTACCGCCGCAATGC
Source organism: Congregibacter sp. (assembly GCF_047617445.1). Taxonomy (GTDB): domain Bacteria; phylum Pseudomonadota; class Gammaproteobacteria; order Pseudomonadales; family Halieaceae; genus Congregibacter. The sequence continues at coordinate 3,491 of NZ_JBLGBE010000077.1, read as the reverse complement.
CGTTTAGACCCAAAACGGCTTTCATTATGAGATGCAGAGCAAGAATCGCTATCGCCCCGGCAAGACCATAGAGAAAAACGCGGGCACGTGGCAGGTATCGGCTTAAGCCCGCGGCAATGGGCATCGCAACAAGAAAAGCGATCAGTATAAGTGGCAGGTAGCTAGTAGTGAGCCCAAGGAGATCGTGCCAACTCGCGTGCAGGCGATCGCGCAAAGTGACGGGCATCGCCATGGCTTGCAGCTCAGCTAATATCGTCTGAGTCGCAAAAACACTGCCAACGATATAAGCGCCTAGCACCGCAGGAAAAAACGCCATGACCGCACGTAACATTCCAATTCTCTTCTCTTTGCTCAGCGCGCATGATGCCGTGTCAGCACGACAGACACCACTGCAAAAGTACTGGCTTGTATTGCTCATGATGCTGCTTAGCCTGGAAGCATCGGTAGCCAGCGCACAAAACTATCGCCTGCTCACCGTGGCGGACGACTTACGCTGGCCCTGGAGTGTGGCTAGGCTCCCAGACAATGGTTTTTTGATCACAGAACGTGAGGGCCGCTTAATCCACCTCGACGAAAATGGTCAGCGCCACGTTCTTGAGGGCACTCCAGATACCTTGTTTGCCGGGCAAGGCGGCTACTTCGATATCGTGCTGCATCCAAATTTTGCCAAGAACCGCTTGATCTATCTGAGTTACGCCGAGGGTCTGGAAAACGCGAATGGCACAGCGATTTTCAGAGCCCGGTTTGAGGATGGAAAGCTGAGCGAGGGACAGCGGATTCTTCGCGTAGTCCCCGACAAGGCCACACCCCAAAACTACGGCGCAAGAATATTATTTCTTGAAGACGAGACCCTGCTCATCACCACCGGCGATGGATTCGAACATCGGGAGCAAGCACAATCCCGAGTCAGTGAGCTCGGCAAAGTACTTCGAATCAACGATGACGGACGTCCTGCAGGCCTTCTGGATGCCGAGGGAGAGCCCGGGCGAATCTGGACTTTGGGCCATCGAAACTCTCAGGGCCTTGCCCTGGATCCCAATACCGGAAGTATCTATCTTCACGAGTATGGCCCCCAAGGCGGTGATGAGCTCAATCTTCTTGAGGGTGGAAATAACTATGGCTGGCCCGCGGTGACCCATGGCGTGGACTACAGCGGAGCCTATGTATCGCCGTTTAAAAGCGCTCCGGGGTTCGAAGACCCACTGTGGACCTGGGTGCCGAGTATCGCGCCGTCAGGCATGGCCTGGTATGACGGAAAACTGTTTCCCGCGTGGCGGGACAGCCTTTTTATTGGCGCGCTGGCCGATAAGGAAGCTCGACGACTAGAGATGCGCAAGGGCAAAGTCATCAAGGAAGAAACACTGTTCAAAGAGCTCGACAGCCGCATTCGCGACATTCGAGTATTTGGCGACGATATCTACTTACTCACGGATTCTGAACAAGGCGCACTTATTCAAGTCCTGAGTCGATAAGCAAATCCGAGAGATTAAAAATCGCCGGCTTTATGCCGGCGGGATTCCGACCCCTTAGGCCACTTTTTTAGGGGCTGTCGTTTTCTTTTTAGCAGGCACTTTCTTTTTAGCTGGGGCCTTCTTTTTCGCCGCCGGTTTCTTCGCCACTACTTTCTTCTTAGCGGGCGCCTTTTTCTTAGCGGGCGCTTTTCGAGCCACTGCCTTTTTGGCTACAGCCTTACTGGGCGCTTTGGCCTTCGCTTTTGGCTTGGCCTTTGCTTTGGCTAGACGCGCCGCTGCCTTCTCTACCATGGTCGCCGCCTGATTTGCAGCTTGAGCCTTGCGAGCTTCCAAGGCGAGATCTGCACGCATGGGCACGAGCTTTTCAGCGTACTCGTAGGCGGCCCTGGAAATCTGGCTCACCGTATCTCCAAGCTCTTGCACTTGCTTCATCAGGGCGTCTACACGCTGCTTGTCTGCGTTGTTTCCTTTTTTGCGCATCGAAGCACGTGCTTTCTTCAAACGTGCATTTGCGGCTTTGTATTTCTTTTTGACGGATGCGAGTTCTTTCTTTGCGGAGCCATGGGCCCGCTCTGTTTCTTTTAGCAGACGCTGGCGAAGCTGCTCTACACGCTTACTCGCCTGTTCTGCCATCTTAGTCGCTTGAGCTAATTCTTTTTCCAACATACGCGGTACCTTTAGTGTTATTGGTTTACCCCAACCCCAGTGTAGGGAGAAAGTCCGAGTTTGTAACGGTCATTTTTTGATCGAGCGCAACACTCTCCAAACTAACCTTCTATTTATCGCACAAAGGCCTCAAGCGAACGCAGACATTCGCTGTGCGGCAATGCATCGGTTGTATCTGCTATGACGCCGGTACTATGCTGTGACTTATGCTGTTGTACATTTTAAAAACAGGGCTTACACCATGACTGAGCCAGACCGCGGATCAAAACCCCGCATACCCAAGGCCGTACGCAAACGTCTGCGAGAAGCGGCCGTGGCCAAAGTTCGTCAGGACATTATTCACGCGGGCCGCACAGAAGCAGAATATGCCCAGGACGATCTTGAGTATCTGGTTGCCGAGAAAGAAAAAGAAATTTGGTCGGGTCTTGGCTGGAAGGGCTTCGGAATCGTAGCTCTACTTTTGGGCATCAACATCGGTATCTGACGAATATGTCCATTTTCCGGATTATCAAATACTCCTCGCTGCTCTACTTTCTAGGTAAGCATCGCGACAAGCTTGCCCGATCCGCCGCTGTGCTGTTGTTCGCGTTTGTGAGCTCGTTGATTTACGACGACGTTAGAATTTACCTCGCCCAGCAACATCCCGGGGCATTGATCTATGCGCTCATCGCAAAGATCGTAATCGTCTACGGCTCTCTCGTGCTTGTCTTGCTACAGTTTCGAAGCGGTGCAAAGGCCAGCTCGGCGGGTGAGGCCAGAGCTGCCGATCTACCGGGCCGTGGGGACAAGAGTAAGTCTCCGGAACCGGCCGCCAGGGACCGTCTCGATGCGCTGTCCGATGTAGAGCATCACGATCGTTTGCGATCCCGCTACGACCGCATACTCAGCGGGGAACGCTCGGCAAATCAGGCGAGCAAAGACCCCTCGGAAAAATCCAAGTAATCCTGAACAAAACCACAGCGCCAGCAAAGCGCTCGTGCATTCGATATTCACCGACGAAGACCGTTAGCGGCATTGTTTAGGGCGACGACTCAGGCAGCGCTGACAATCGTCCTTCTTCGTCTTGCTCCAGACGACCCACGACCGCCACCTTTCGGCGCATACCCGGCTCGGGAGCCAGATAGAACAAATCACCGTTGGATCCCGTCAAGGCCATCGCCGCGCCATTTGCCCGAGCGATCTTGGCGTTAGCCAGCATATGTCGCTGTTCTCCATGCACGGGCACCGCCAGTCGGGGTCTCAACCATTGATACATCGACGCGAGCTCGTCGGCGCAGGGATGACCGGACGCGTGAACAGGCTCTGCTGCGCTGTCCGCGTCGATAATGTGAATGCCCTGAGCACGAAAGCGCT
>NZ_JBLGBE010000076.1:0-15778 GCF_047617445.1 Congregibacter sp. | reverse complement strand
GTGGTGCTTGCCTGCGGCGCGAGTTTTCCGTTTTTAAGCGATCAGGCTTTTAATGTCTGGGTGGCGCTTGCGGTGGTGCTCGCGGGCTGGCTGGTTGCGGGGCTGGTGCAGGATTTTCGAGATCGCACTAGTAATAGCCCGAACCTGATTCGCAGTCTCCGTCGGCAAACGCCCAGCTACTGGGGCATGGTGCTTGCGCATTGCGGCTTTGCGCTGGCCATCGTCGGTGTGGTGGCTACATCGCAATACAATATCGAACGCGACCTCCGCATGGCGCCGGGCGAATCGGAAACGCTGGCAGGCTACCGTTTTGAGTTTATTGAAACTGTCAGGCTGCGCGGGGCAAATTATCTAGCTGATGGTGCCCGCTTCGAGGTGTACCAGGACGACAAACTCATCAGCACAATGCTGGCGGAGAAACGCCGCTATCTGGCATCAGGTTCTGTAATGACCGAGGCGGCAATCGACGGTGGCTTGTTCCGCGATTTGTATGTAGCCATGGGAGAGCCTGTGGGCGACGGCGGAGCTTGGGCCATTCGCCTGCACTACAAGCCGATGGTGCGCTGGATGTGGTTGGGCGCGATATTTATGGGTGCGGGTGGTTTGCTTACGGTAACCGATCGTCGCTACCGGCGTCAGCCAAGCCGAAGCGCTGTCGAGGCCGGGGGCGCTAATGTCGCCAAGGCTTAAGCTATTTGTTCCCCTGGGGCTGTTCGTACTGCTTGCGATATTGCTGTTTCGCGGGCTGTCACTGGATCCCCAGGGATTGCCCTCGGCGCTCATTGATAAACCTTTGCCAGTATTCAGCTTGCCGGCGCTGCGCACTGAACAGACACTGAGCAATGCGGATCTTGTGGGAGAGCCGGCACTCCTTAACGTTTGGGCAACCTGGTGCATTTCCTGTCGTGTGGAACATCCCTATCTTCAGCGCTTAGCGGATACCGGTGTGCGTATCTACGGACTCAATTACAAAGATGACGCCGTTGCTGCGCGTAGCTGGTTGGATAACCTGGGTGATCCCTACCAGGCGAGTGTTGTCGATGCAGACGGAGCACTGGGACTTGATCTGGGCGTTTATGGCGCTCCCGAGACTTACTTTATCGATGCCAATGGCGTTATTCGCTATCGCCACGTAGGGGTTATCGATGAGCGTATATGGACTGGACGTTTGAAGGCGATTTATGACGCTCTCAGAACGCCGGCTGATTCCTGATGTCAGTTGGGTCAGCCAAGAAATCATTGAAGTTAATCGGTCTGTTTTTGGGTGTTTTTTGGTCCGTATGTACATTTGCCGTCATTGAGACCTACGAGTTTTCATCGCCACAGCTCGAAGCGCGTTACCGGGTTCTTAGTCAGGAATTGCGATGCCCTAAATGCCAAAACCAAAATATTGCGGATTCGAATGCGCCTATTTCGCAGGACCTCCGTGCCCTCCTCTACGAGAAATTAGAGGAGGGCGCTAGCGATGAAGCCATTCTTGAAGGCATGGTGGCTCGCTATGGTGAGTTCGTACGCTACCGACCCGGTACACGCGGTGCGGCGCTCTGGCTCTGGCTCGCTCCAGCCCTAATGCTCGGCGCAGGATTTTTGCTTTTGTTGCTACTCCTGAGACGTGGGCGGGCAGTTTCCAAGGCAAGCGACGCAGCTTTGACGCCGCAAGAGCGTGCTCGTCTGGATCAATTGATCAACAACGAGGCGGACAACACATGATCGGCTTTTTGATGGGCGTGCTGGCTTTGTGTCTGCTGGCGGCGGGACTATTGCTGCTGCGAAAGCAAGGTCCGCCTCGGGCGGCCGATGCCAGTGACCCAAATCTGGGTTGGTATGCCCAGCGCGAAGCCGAGCTTGAAGGGCAGGACGCGCAGCTTTTGGAGGATGCACAATTACGGCTTCTTGAGGACTCGAAAACAAGCTCTGCAATACCTGCCGCTACGCTCACTGCAGGTCGTGGTCCGGGGCTGGCACTGCTGCTGATCGTGCTGCTGATTTCAGGATTAGTTTATCTGCAAACCGGTTCTATCGAAGACGTACTGATTTATGAAGACTTGGCTCAGTTAACGCCGGAAGATAGCGAGGTAACACGGGAGGCGCTGCTGGGACGGATCGCTGCTCGCAGTCGTGTGAAAGAAGACAACTTGCAGTATCTCGGGTTGTTGGGGCAGCTTTATATGGCCGGGGAAGAGTACGCCTTGGCAAGCGAAAGCTTTGGGCGTTTGGCAGAGAAAACACCTGAAGATCCTCAGGCTTTGGCCATGGCTGCGCAAGCACGATTCCTGGCCGCCAACCGGCAACTGGATAGTGATGCACAGCTACTGGCTGAGCGGGCACTGGCCGTAGACCCTGAGCAGCGCACCGCCCTTGGACTGTTGGGTATGGCGTCCTTTGAGAGTGGAGCCTACGGCGCGGCGATCAACTACTGGGGTCGACTTCAGGCACAGGAAGCTCCGGGGTCCACCGGGTACGAGATGCTTAATCAAGTGATTAGCGTTGCGCAGGAGCGCAGTGGCCTGGGCCTTGAGCTTGCGGTGACTCCTGACGTAGACCAAAGCGCCCCTGGTATTTCAGTGACGCTGGCATTACCTGATGATCATCAGACTGATCCTCAGGCTGTGGTGTTCGTGTTTGCGCGACAGGCTGGAGCGCAGGGTGGTATGCCCATTGCTGTTCGCCGCCTGCGGGCAGCGCAACTGCCGCTGACCTTGAGGTTGAGCGATGGAGATTCGATGGCAGGTCAGCTCCTCAGCGAGGCCGGTGATGTTCTGGTATCTGCACAGGTATCAGCCAATGGCCAGCCTGGTGCTGCGAACGCCTCCTTGACAGGGGTGGGCGGTCCTATTGCTGCCGGCGGTAGCGAAGTCGCAATTCAGATCCAGCTTCAAGGGCAGGACCAGCGCAGTTGAGTCGATTATTGGGCGGGCATAGTGTTATCCGCACAAAGTAGATACACTATATCTTGTGGTTATCACAAGGGCGCCACACAATAAATGATTAACTATTTTTGATAGAAAACAAGATGTTATGAAGGATAGCTAAAGTTAGATGCGTCTAAAGTCTATTAAGCTGGCAGGCTTCAAGTCCTTCGTGGATCCCACGGCTGTGCACTTTCCCACCAATATGAGCGCCGTTGTCGGCCCTAATGGTTGCGGGAAGTCCAATATTATCGACGCGGTGCGCTGGGTCATGGGCGAGAGCTCAGCCAAGAACCTGCGCGGCGAATCCATGGCTGATGTCATATTCAATGGATCCGGTAATCGCCAGCCTGTGGGTCAGGCGTCCATTGAACTCATCTTTGACAACAGCGATGGCCGCGTTGGCGGTGAGTACGCCAGTTATGCTGAGATCGGCATACGTCGCCAGGTCACCCGCGATGGGCAGTCCGACTATTTTCTAAACGGCACGAAGTGCCGCCGACGCGATATCACCGATATATTTTTGGGCACGGGTTTAGGCCCGCGAAGCTACGCTATTATCGAACAGGGCATGATTTCCCGACTGATCGAGTCCAAGCCTGAAGAGCTGCGGATTTTTATTGAAGAAGCGGCTGGTATATCCAAGTACAAAGAGCGCCGGCGGGAAACAGAATCCCGTATGCGCCGCACCGTTGAGAACCTCGAGAGGCTGACTGACCTTCGCGACGAATTACAGCGTCAACTACAACACCTCGAGCGTCAATCCCAGGCCGCGGAAAAGTACAAGAATCTAAAGTCCGAAGAACGGGCGCTTCGTCAGCAGTTGATGGCTGGACAGTTGCGGGAGCTGCAAGCGCAATACGCGGCGGCGGCTCATGAGGTGGGCGAGCACGAGGTCCGTCTCGAGGCTGTGTATGCCGATCAACAGCGTGTGGATACATCCCTTGAGGAACATAGGGTGACCCATGGTGAGCGAAACGACGCGCTAGTCGAAGTACAGGGGCGCTTTTACGCTATCGGGGCTGAAGTGAGCCGCGTAGAGCAAGAGATCCGGTATCAGGGAGAGAAGGCCGAGCAGATCAATGATGATTTGCGCAGCACTGAGGTCGGTCTCGAGCAGGCTAATCAGCATTTGGAAGAAGACGGCGATCGTTTGGCCGGCTGGGAAGAAGAGCTTGCGTCATTAGGGCCTGCCTTAGAATCGCAGCGGGCCGCAGCGTCAAGTGCCAGCGCCGCTTTGGCGGATGCCGAAACCAAAATGCAGTCCTGGCAAACAGACTGGGACGAATTCAACCAAAAGGCCGCCGTCCCCCGGCAGCAAACCGAAGTGCAGCAGTCGCGTATTCAGCATTTGGAGCACTCCCTTGCGCGTTTGCAGAAGCGTTTGGAGCAGTTGGGGCAAGAGCGTGCGTCCCAGAACGATGATGAAGCCGTAGAGGCTCTGGCAGCGCTTCGCGAGGAGTTGGAAGACGCCAACGTCGCCAGCGAGGCTCTGTCAGAGAAGCTTCAAAGCTTGGAGAACGACGTTACCCGCCTGCGATCGGAGCGACGAGAGCGTCAGGAACAGCTCAACGAAATGCGGTCAAAATTGCAGATTCAGCGTGGCCGGGAAGCTTCGCTGGATGCTTTGCAGCAGGCCGCAAAAGAACGTGCTGAGGGCGGCAAGGTTGGAGATTGGCTGCGTCAACGTGGCCTGTCCGAAAACCCCCGTTTATTGGATGAGCTTCAGGTTGAGGATCGTTGGCAGCGCGCGGTAGAGGTTGTGTTGGGCGGTGCTTTGCAGGGTGTTTGTGTGGAGAGCGTGGATACGCTTGATGCGGCCCTGGGTGAGCTTGCCAGCGGTGATCTAACCTTGTTTGAGGCATCTGGCGATACGTCCTACGTAGACGACTCGCTTGCGGGAAAATTGCAGGGTAACAGCCGTGCACGAGCTTTGTTGGCCGCAGTGCGCTGTGCTGATAACAGTGCGGATGCCCAGGCGAAGCGTTCGAGTCTTGCACCTGGAGAATCGCTGATTACGCCTGAGGGTCTGTGGTTTGGTCGCAATTGGGTAAGAGCACTCAACGGCGGTGAAACGGAGTCTGGCCTGATCGGTCGGCAACAGGAATTAGAGTCCTTAGGCGAGGAGATAGCGCAGCTTGCAGATGCTGAGTCAGAAGCAAAGGATGCTTTGACAGATAGTGATGAGCGCCTTGCGACAGCGGAGCAGCAACTCAAGGCATCGCGCAGTGAAGCGGATACGGGGGCACGCAAGCGATCGGATGTCTTGTCCCGCGTTCGGGCTGAAGAAGCTAAACAAGAACAGGTGCTTGCGCGACGCGAACGTCTGGATCATGAAGTGAGTGAGCTGCGTGGTCAGTTTGAGCAAGAGCAGGGCGCTATCGGTGAAGCGAGGACTAAGCTTGCAGCCGCGATCGAGTCTATGGATGGAGATACCGCTGATCGAGAAACGCGACTGTCTCTTCGCGACGGTCTTCGCAGTGCCTTGGACACCGCCAGAAGTGAAGCACACCAAAGTCGCGATGCGTCACATCAAGCGGCACTTCGACATCAGTCGCTGGTTACCCAGAGCGAAACTATTCGAAGCGCTTTAGTGAGAAGTCGCGAGCAGGTCGAGCGACTGGGGGAGCGTCTAGAGTTCTTGCGAAGCTCTCGCTTGGAGAACGATGAGCCTCTCGAAGGCTTGAGGATGGATCTAGAGTCGCAGCTCGCATTGCGGCTTGAGTCGGAGGCTCGACTGACGGCCGCCCGACAGGCTCTGGCTGATATTGAGCACACCTTGCGCCAAGCAGAACAAGAGCGGCTACAAATCGAACAGCGCGCTGCTAGCTTGCGCGAGAAGCTTGAGTCTCGGCGTTTTACCGTGCAGGGCCTGGAGCACCAGCAAAACACCCTGCAAGGTCAGCTAGAGGACTTGGGTGGCAATCTCGATAGTCTTTTGGAAGCTCTGCCTGAAGCGCTGGATATGTCTGCCTGGCAGACGGAGCTTGAGCGTTACGCTAATCGAATTGCGCGACTCGGTCCGATCAACCTCGCGGCCGTCGAGGAGTTTCAGCAGCAGTCAGAGCGCAAGCGCTATCTCGACGCTCAGAACGAAGATCTTGAATCCGCATTGGATACCCTCGAAGCGGCGATTCGAAAAATTGATAAAGAAACCCGTAACCGCTTCAAAGATACGTTTGATCAGGTCAATGCAGGTTTACAAGAGCTATTCCCTCGGGTATTCGGCGGTGGTGCGGCAAGCCTCGAAATGACAGGAGATGATTTGCTCGATACCGGTGTATCCATTCTGGCCCAGCCTCCTGGAAAGAAGAACAGCACAATTCATTTGCTGTCCGGTGGAGAGAAAGCGCTCACCGCGATCGCATTGGTGTTCTCGATCTTTCAGCTCAATCCCGCGCCGTTTTGTATGCTCGACGAGGTCGATGCGCCGCTGGACGACGCCAACGTAGCTCGTTACGCGCGGATGGTTAAAGAAATGTCAGAGAAGGTGCAGTTTGTGTTCATTACCCACAACAAGATCACCATGGAAATGGCCGATCAACTCATGGGTGTGACCATGCACGAGCCGGGTGTATCACGCCTGGTGACTGTTGATGTAGAAGAAGCTGCGGAATTGGCGGCAAGCTGATAATGCGCGACTGCCATAGAGTGTCTTATTCGCTGTTGTTTGGGGAGGAGTAAAAAAGCCCGTGCCTGAATTGACTTTGCGCGATGGAATGGTGCTCGTCGGGAGTCTTCTGATTCTTGCGGTGATGGTTGATGCCTGGCGCAGAATGCGCAGTCAGAAGCGCGAGCGCCTGCGCGTGAAACTAGCACCGGAAGTCCCCGGCGACGGGCCGAGTGGGGAACCCATGGTTTTTCGTGAGCTCCCCAACGGTGGAGCACGTCTTGTCAGTCGTGAAGATTTACTGGGACTCGATGGTCTTGGACCATCCAGCGACAACCCCAGGATTTTGGCGGGGGAAGCATCAGAAAATGCGGCAAAAGACACGTCTATCTCTGATCTTGCGGGCCATGCTGGAACTCCGGGAGCGACCACGGAAGAACCCGTCGCTACGGAACCTCAGTCAAGTCCGACTGAGATCGACGTCTCACTTGAGGGTATGCACGCCAACGATCTTGAGCCCACCAATTTAGATTGGCTTGATGACATTCCCGAGCAACAGTCAGAGCCGGGGGAGGCTACAGTGGAGTCGCAACACGCGGTTCAGACGGAAGTAATCATTCTGCACGTGATGTCTCGCAACTCCGAAGGCTTTGCTGGCAAGGATATTCTAGAAATACTGTTGGCCTGCGATTTGCGCTTTGGTGATATGAGCTTTTTTCATCGTCACGAGCAGCAGGCGGGTAGAGGACCGATCCAGTTTAGCGTCGCCAATATGCTCCAGCCCGGTGTCTTTGACATCGATCGTATGGATGGTATATCTACCAAAGGCTTAGTGTTTTTTATCACTCTTCCTGGACCCCAAGACATGATCCAGGCTTTTGACTACATGTTGGAAACCGCCCGCGTCGTCGCCCGAAATCTTGGCGGAGATCTTCTGGATGAGTCCCGTAGTGTGTTGACCCAACAGACCGTGGAGCACTCCCGGCAGCAGATTCGTGAACTTGAACGCCGACTACTTGCCCAGCGGGGCTAGGAATAGGCATGCCCGAGCACGACGACATTCAAGCTCAGCTTGAGGCTCTGCGAGAGCAAGTCGAGCACTGGAATCACCAGTACTACGTTCTCGATCAGCCAACAGTCCCCGATCAGGATTACGACAAAGCGCTGCGTGAGCTTCAAAAGCTAGAAGCTGAGCACCCCCGATTTCAGGACCCTTCATCCCCGACTCAGCGTGTGGGTGCACCGCCACTCAATGCCTTTCAAAGTGTGGCACACCCTATGCCCATGCTATCTCTAGACAATGCCTTCAGTGATGATGAACTCGATGCATTTCTTCAGCGTGTGGTTGGTCGTTTGGATGTGGCCTCGCTGCCGGAGTTGGTTGCAGAGCCCAAGCTTGACGGTATCGCAGTCAGTTTGATTTACCGAGAAGGGGTGCTCAGTCGGGCAGCCACCCGTGGAGATGGAACTCACGGAGAAGATATAACCCTCAACGTTCGAACCATAGGCTCCGTACCTCTGAGGCTTCAAGGCAACACCTGGCCCCAAATAGTAGAAATCCGTGGTGAGATATTTATGCCTCGCGCGGGTTTTGAGGCTTTTAATGATCATGCGCGACGCAGTGGTGAGAAGCCCTTTGTAAACCCAAGAAATGCAGCTGCGGGGTCCTTACGCCAACTTGATTCACAGATCACCGCGCGCAGGCCACTTGAGTTTTGCGCCTACGCATCAGGTCAACACCCCGAGGTGGACTGGCCGAAGTCACACTGGGATGTGTTGCAGCTCTTTGCCAGTTGGGGTGTACCTGTTAGTCGTTACGCGGAGCGTCTGTCCACCCTCGAAGAGTGCGTTGATTACTATCATCGCTTGGGCGAGCAGCGCGACGGTTTGAGTTTTGATATTGATGGCATTGTGTACAAGGTCAATGACTTTGAGGCGCAGACCAAATTAGGATTCGTTGCGCGTGCACCACGGTGGTCTATTGCCCGAAAATTTCCGGCCCAGGAGGCCGTGACCAAGGTCACTGGGGTCGAGTTTCAGGTGGGGCGCACAGGCGCGATTACACCCGTGGCCAGGCTGGAGCCTGTGTTTGTTGGGGGTGTCACCGTGAGTAATGCGACTTTGCATAACATGGATGAAATAGGGCGCCTGGAGCTCCATCACGGAGATACAGTGGTTGTTCGACGTGCGGGAGATGTCATTCCTCAGGTCGTGTCTGTTATCGAAGAACGGCGTATAGCGGGTGCGGCGCTGATTGATACGCCTACTGCATGTCCAGTGTGTGCGTCTGCAGTGAATCGAGTGGCGGGAGAGGCGACCCTGAGATGCTCCGGAGGACTGATATGCCCTGCGCAACTTAAAGCCGCAGTGCGCCACTTTGCCAGCCGCCGGGCGATGGACATCGATGGCCTGGGGGAGAAACTGGTCGAGCAGATGGTAGATAACGGGCTGGTGCGCGATGTTGCAGACCTGTTCAAGCTTGATCAAACAGCGCTGCTCTCCCTAGATCGCATGGGAGAAAAATCGGCTACAAAGTTGCTGGCGGCGATCGCATCCAGTCGAGAAACGACACTATCTCGATTTATCTTCGCCCTGGGTATTCGCGAAGTTGGGGAGGCTACGGCCATATCACTCGCTAAGTACTTTGGCACGATAAAGGCGATTGAAGAGGCAGATCTCGATAGCTTGCTCGAAGTGCCGGATGTAGGTCCTGTGGTGGCACAACATCTGTGCGCGTTTTTTACGACGGCAGCGAATCAGCAGGTGCTTGAGGCTCTGTTAGGCGCCGCTGTGGTGTGGCCGGCTATCGAGATTGCAAAACGAGAGGTTCAGGGTCCCCTGGCGGGGCAAACATGGGTCGTGAGCGGGAAGCTTGAGAGTCAGTCCCGTGATGAGGCGGAAGAGGCGCTTCGCGCTTTGGGTGCGCGTACCTCGAAGTCAGTTTCCAGTAAGACCTGTGTTTTACTCGCAGGCCCTGGTGCCGGTAGCAAACTGTCCAAGGCAGAGTCCTTGGGTGTGGAAATCGTTGATGAGCCTGAGTTTCTTGCTCGACTTACGCAGGCTAGGGAATGACTTCGACGCCTCCGGCTTTGCCTGTGATGCTTCTTGCCGCGTTTATTCTTGTGGGCTGTGCTACTTCGCCTCCCAAGGATGTTAGCAATATCTGCGGGATATTTGATGACAAGCGCGGGTGGTACAAAGACGCGCGCGACTCAGAAAAAGCCTGGGGCAGCTCAATCCCGGTAATGATGGCAATCGTGCACCAGGAGTCGCGGTTTATCGCGAATGCGAAACCACCGCGGAAGAAGATTTTGGGTTTCATTCCTGGGCCGCGACCTTCCGATTCCTATGGATACAGTCAGGCTCTGGAGTCGACCTGGGGTGGGTATCAGCGCTCGGCGGGGCGTTATGGCGCCGATCGTGATGACTTTGGCGACGCGATCGATTTTGTCGGTTGGTACAACCATCAGTCATATCGCCGCAATGATATCTCCAAGAACGATGCCTATCGTCTTTACTTGGCGTATCACGAGGGGCATGGCGGTTACGAGCGCGGCAGTTATCGGTCCAAAGACTGGCTGCTGAGCGTGGCGCGAAAGGTCTCTGATCGTTCTGCCGTGTATGAGCGTCAGCTCGCGGGCTGTCAAGCCGCATTGGAAGAAGGGAGGGGTTGGTTTGGGTGGTTCTGATTACCACAGGTCTGTGTCAGATTGCCCTGGGATTGTCATCTTAGTGTCATACGAGGGTTGCAAGATTCATGGCTTTAGCGATCCTGTGGGAGAGTAGGGATGAGCGAACGTACGGTACTGGTTGTTGATGATGAATTCGCGATTCGCGACATGTTGCGAATGGCGTTGGAGATTGTTGATTATCGATGTCTCGAAGCCGACAACATTCAGGATGCTCATGCCATAGTCGTGGATCAGCGTCCGGATATTGTTCTTCTTGATTGGATGTTGCCAGGTGGTAGTGGCATCGAGTTGCTACGGCGACTGAAGCGAGACGAAACCACTAAAGAGATCCCTGTGATCATGTTGACGGCGAAGACCGCTGAAGACAACTTGATTCAAGGTTTAGAAGTGGGTGCGGACGACTATATGACCAAACCCTTTGCACCCCGGGAACTCATCGCACGTATCAAGGCTTTGCTGCGCCGCTCTGGCGTGGGCGAGAGCACGGATCGCATGCAAGTCTCGGAGCTTGTACTGGACGGCAAAAGTCGTCGGGTGTTTTTGGGGGAGCAACCCTTGGACATGGGTCCAACGGAGTTCAACTTGTTGCAGTTTTTTATGTCGCATCCTGAGCGCGCCTATAGTCGCAACCAAATGCTGGATCAGGTTTGGGGAGCGAACGTGTACGTCGAAGAGCGAACGATAGATGTTCATATTCGACGGCTGCGCAAGGCTCTGCAGATAGACGGAAAGGACTACAGCGGCGTTGTTCAGACCGTTCGCGGTACGGGCTATCGCTTTTCTTCTCGGGGAGTACCCGCGGATTGAGTCTCGCTGGCAGTTGGCGCGCTGAACTTCGTAAGCTGCTACTGGTACTTGCTGCCTCGGGTGTGCTCGGCTGGGCTACGGGCTTTACGCTTGAGATGCTGTGCTTGGGACTGTTTGTTCTCACGGGTATCTGGCTTTGGCAGCTCTGGCTTATGCGTCGCTGGTTGGAGGACCCCAATCAGGCTCCTCCTGAAAGTGCCGGAATCTGGGGTCTTGTTTACGACACAATCTATGGTTTGCAACGCGAAAATCGCGAGGCCAGAGGGCGTCTGCAGTCAACAGTAGACTATCTGAGAAGTTCTTTTGCCTCTATGCACGACGGGGTTTTGATTCTCACGCAAAGCGGTGCAATTGAGTGGTCCAATGATGCGGCTCAGGGCCTGCTAGGTTTGGATTACCCGCGGGATCGTGGCCAGCCGGTGTTGAATCTCCTTCGCTGGCCGGTTTTTCATGAGTATTTTCTGAAGGGCGATTTTCAACAACCCCTGCAACTGCCTAGCGCGAGCAATAGCCGTCAAATTCTCCAAGTAGAGATCACGACCTTCGCTGGCGGTGATTTTCTACTCTTTTTTCGGGATGTTACCCGGGTGGTTCAGATGGAGCGGATGCGTCGCGACTTTGTCGGCAACGTCTCTCACGAATTACGCACGCCGCTGACCGTGTTTAAGGGCTACCTCGATACGCTTTCTTCAAGCGAATTGTTTGAAGATGTGCGGTTTAAGAAAGCTGCAGGACAAATGGATCTGCAGGTGCAGCGCATGGAAAACCTGCTCACGGATTTGCTTTGGCTTAGCCGCATCGAGACCGTGAGTGAGGATCGTGAAACCAATGCAGTTAACATGGTGGCGATGCTTCAAGAGTTGAAGGAGGAGCTAGGCTCCAGTCATCCAGAGCGTTTGGTGGTCCTCGAATTAGAAACGCGTGAAACGGTATCGGGAAATTATCGAGAGTTGCGCAGTGCTGTGTCCAATCTAGTGATTAACGCGCTGAAGTACAGCGGAGAAGAAGAGCCGGTACGGATAAGTTGGGTACGGGAAGATGATTCACTGGTGTTACATGTAGCGGACTCTGGTGTGGGCATTGAACAGCAACACATCAGCCGTATTACCGAGCGCTTTTACCGGGTTGACGAGAGCCGGAATGCGCGTACCGGCGGTACCGGTTTAGGTCTGGCTATCGTCAAGCACGTGGCAGTATCGCATCGGGCTGAGCTAACTATTGATAGCGAGCCGGGGCGGGGGAGCCGATTTTCTTTGCACTTTCCTCTGACGTGAGGCGCCACTCCTTCTTAAACGTTTGTCTCGTTACCGCTGTATTGATTGGGTTCCCCGCGACGCAGGCAGCAGAGCCCCTGGTGGGCAAACTTGTCAGTACAGGATCTGACACACTCGGCGCCCTTACGTCGATTTGGGCCGAAATGCTAACTGCGCGACATTCCCGAGTTGCCATGCAAGTTCGAGCCATCGGTTCCGGTGCAGCGCCAACGGCCCTGACTCAGGGAACCGCTGACATCGGACCTATGAGTCGTCCCATGTCTCCGGATGAGATCAATGCCTTTAGTCGCAAGTATGGCTATCAGCCCACGGCTATCCCGGTAGCAGAGGATGCGCTGGCGGTTTTTGTACATAGGAATAATCCACTGGATAGCATAACCACAGCGCAGCTTGATGCCGTTTTTTCGAGTACGCGCCGTTGTGGGTTTCCCGCTACGATTCGCGACTGGGGTGTGTTGGGCTTGTCCGCGCCTTGGGGCCGGAGAGTGATAAGTGTGTATGGCCGTAGCGCGGCATCGGGGACTTATAGCGTCTTTCGACGCCAGGTACTGTGCTCCGGCGATTTTGCGGTGTATCTCAACCGGCTTGTGGGGTCTTCAGCGGTTGTCAGGGCAGTGGCCATGGACGTAAACGGTATCGGGTATGCGAGTGCGGGTTACCTGAATGCCAGCGTGAAGCAGTTGCGTGTCGTGCAAAATGACGGCGTGCAAGAAGCGGTTCTTTCTCGCCGCTTGTTTGTGTATATCAATCGCCCCCCCAAAGCACCTATTGATGCGCTAACTGCTGCGTTTCTGGAGGTCGCGTTTAGTGCTGAGGGTCAGCGAGAGGTGTCTCGGCTGGGCTACGGAGAACTCGGTAAGTCGGAGCTCGCGCGGCTGCGCTCAAAGCTGGGTTTGGACGATGCTTGAGTCGCGTCAGCAGATTTCGTCGAGCCGGCGGGCGCGGGATCGGCTGGCGAGCCTGACTATTGGCGCTGCAGGCGGTGCAGTGATCGTGCTTATCCTGCTGATTTTGGGTTATTTGCTGTACGTAGCGTTGCCGTTGGCAGCGCCAGCGAAGCTGGAATCACCATCAACCCGGGTGCTGTCATTTCAGAGCGACTTGGCTGTAATGGCTGGTGATGTGCTTTTGAAGATACCCGATACAGCGGCGACGCAGACAGGAAAGTTACTGAGCAGTGGTGAGCATGCGGTGTACTTGCGCAATGATATGTTGCAGGTATTCGATCTTTTGCTGCCTGGCATTGGATCAGAGAGCGACGTTGGAGAGGCAATACTGCGCACACGTGTGCCTGTATCCAACGCTATAGCAGGCAGCCTGAGTATTGATAGCCGCGATCAACGCCTGATGTTTTCGTATTCTGACAATGACGGCCTTCTTCACGCGGGGGTGCTTAGCTATGCGGCCGAATCGGGAGTCTCCTTGGTTCGCTGGTCGACGCCGGCGGGATCGCTCTTGGGTGGTGAGAGTCTAGTGGATGCAGCGTCCGGGCAAGTACTGCTAGTGAAGGATAGGTCCTATCTTCGATGGCAGCCTGATCGGGCGGGCTCCCAGCGTCTTGTTCAGGGGCTGCTGCCGGGTCTGCGTGCGGCGACTAAGCTTATCGCTTGGGGACCCAATCACGAGACACTGTTGCTAATTGACCGGGGTGATCAGTTGCATCGCTTTGATGTCGCCAGAGCTGCGATGCCGCGGCTGGGTGATCCCCGAAAAATGGCTATAGACGTGCGGTGGTTGGGTAGTGAGTCGAGTCGACGGGTGACGTATTTGGTTGGCAGCAATGGTGAACTCCTGATCCAGGTTCCCAGTAGCGGGGAAGAGTTGCTTCGACAGACGGTGGCTGAGCTTCGGGGTCCGGGTCGTTTGGGTATAGGCACTGATGGCGGATTTGTTTATCGACTAACGGGTGACAAGCTCTTGCGTGTGGGGATTCGGAATCCATACCCGGAAACCGGGTGGAGAAGCCTTTGGTTGCCTCAGTGGTTTGGCGCTTATGACGCCCCGGGGCATTACTGGCACCCGGATGGTGCAGCGATCGGCGCCTTATCCAAATTCAGTTTGTCACCCTTGCTGTACGGCACGTTTAAGGCTGCGCTGTATGGCATGTTACTGGCGATCCCTCTGGCTTTGGGCGCAGCGATATACACCGGATATTTTTTACCGGCACGTATTCGCAATCGCGTCAAACCCGCAATCGAAATGCTCGAAGCTTTTCCTACCGTAGTGCTGGGATTTGTCGCTGGGCTATGGCTCGCGCCGCTTTTATTGGACTACCTGCTTCCAATATTGCTGCTTCCTATTTTGTTACTGGGATTACCGCTTTTACTGGCGACCTTCCACTGGCTACTGCAACTCTTGTCTCCGCGATTTCAACGTCGACCACCTCGAATTGCGCTCATCTCCATAGTGTATTTGGCAGCCCTGGTCCTCCTGATGATGAATGCGGATGGCCTGGAGACTTGGCTGTTTGATGATTCGCTGAGGGACTGGCTTTGGAGTGAATGGGGTATTGCCTATGAACAAAGAAATGCTTTGTTGGTAGGAATGGCCATGGGCATCGCGATTACGCCGGTGATGTTTTCCATCGTCGAAGACTCAATCTTCGCTGTACCGCGTAGTCTCTCGGACGGAAGTCTTGCTCTGGGAGCAACGCGCTGGCAATCCCTTGCGCGAGTCGTGCTACCTGCCGCATCGCCGGCCATCTTATCGGCTTTGTTGATTGGCTTGGCCCGGGGGCTCGGAGAGACAATGATTGTATTACTCGCGACGGGAAATACGCCGCTTATGGAGCCTGGTGCGTTTTCAGGTCTTCGCAGTCTTAGTGCCAGTATTGTTGTTGAGTTGCCCGAAGCGGGCAGTGAGAGTGTGCAGTTCCGTCTATTGTTTTTGGTGGCTCTGGTGCTCTTTGGACTCACCTTTATCCTGAACACAGTCGCGGAGTTGTTTCGCCAGCGATTACGGTATGCCTATGCCAATCGCTAAGCGTCTGACCGGCGTCTCAAGTCTGCAGTCTGGAGTGCGGCGTGCGGAGCCGATCGTGTGGTTAAGTGCCGGGGCAGTGGTTTTTGCCTTGCTTGTCCTGATCGGTCTGCTGTCTTTACTTGCCGTGCGAGGCTTGACGCATTTTTGGCCACAACCGTTGCTTCTGCTGCAGACCACGGAATCGGGTCCCCAGGTCCAGCTTGGCGTGATTCTTGATCGTGAGACGGGGTCATCACAAGATCTTGAGCAGGTGCTTCTACACCGTGGGGGCGAAGGCTTTTTCGATTCCCCCTTAGTGTGGATTAACGATTCCACAGTGTTTAAGCGAAGCCTTCCCGGCAACGCGCTGGTGATAGAGCGCGAGAGTCTGGGTCCCATTTTTGGTTTTTTACAGTCACTTCGAGTCGATGTGCAGATGACGCCTATGAGTGAACTCTCCCTCGATGCGCAGCTTGGCGTGTTAAGGGATGCCATGAGAGCAGAGTCAGGCGCATCGACGTCGAG